>CAZTIW010000010.1:0-119267 GCA_964613915.1 uncultured Thermoanaerobaculia bacterium | reverse complement strand
CAGCCATCGGCCGCGAGCACCCGTCGGATGCGTCAGCTTCGTGAATACTCCGGGCAGCCTCAGTAGTGGCTGAGCGTGCCGTCGCGCCGGGCGCGCTGGACGGCGGCGCGGAAGGCCCACGCCGCGAGAGGCACGAGCGCCGCGCAGAAGATCGCGAGCGCGATGAGATCCGGAGCGAGCTCGCCCAGGCCCTGGCCCATCGCGGCGCCTCGCACGCCCTCCATCGCGTAGGTCAGCGGCAGGGCCTTCGCGATGATCTCCGCCTTGCCCAGGAGCTCGGTCGGAAACAGGAGCCCCGCGAAGAACGTGGAGGTCCCGAACACGACGATGGAGACGGGGTCGCCCTTCTTGAACACCATGACGAACGACGCCGACAGGATGCCGAGCGCGCCGAAGCAGGGAATCGCGAGCGCGAAGAAAACGAGCACCGCCGGCAGGTCCAGCCGCGTCGCGCCGCCCGCGGCCGCCAGCCCCACGGCCAGGAAGATCGCCGCGCGGAGAGCCGCGCGCAGGTACAGGTAGAGGACGGATCCGAAGATGATCGACGGGATGCCGGCGCGCGTGACCAGGAGCGCCTCGAGCGTTCCCTGGGACTGCGCTTCGCGGATGCTCCCGGAGAACCCCATCACGCCGACGCGCAGGAACTCGAGCGGCGCGTAGCCCAGCAGCACGAAGACGAACCAGTCGCCGCCGTAGCGTTCGAGCGCCGGCACGCTGCCGCCGAACAGGCGCGCGACGAACCAGAACGCGCCCACCATCCACAGCATGCCGGCCACCTGCATGGCGAACGCGAAGCGGTAGCTGAGCTCGCTCTTGAAGTCGCGCACGACGAACGCCCAGGCATGCGAGGCGAGGCGCGTCATGATCGCGCCGCGCCCGTCGCCGCCGCCGGCGTGTCGCGGGCCTCCGATCCCGAGCGAGCGTCAGGCCCCCCCGCCGCCGCGAGCCGCTGGAAGAGCGAGCTCAGGTCGGCGTCTCGTGGCTCGACCGCGGCGATCCGCGCGCCGGCGCCGACCAGTTCGGCCACGCGGCGCGCGACGTCATCCGGCGTGCCGGGGACGATCAGCCGTCGCGCGCCGGCGGGGAGATCCTCGACCGCTTCGCCATCGGCCGGCCGGACACCGCTCGCGAGCGGCGGCAGCAGCGTGATGGCCGTGCGCGCGGCGCCGCCGAGCGGGCGGCGCAGTTCGTGGGGCGTGCCGGTCGCGACGATGAGCCCGCCCTCGACCAGGCTCAGCGCGTCGCAGGTCGTCTCGGCTTCGAGCAGGTCATGCGTCGCGAGCAGGACCGTCGTCCCGCGCTCCTTCACGAGGCGATCGCGCACGAACGTGCGGATGGCATGCGCCGAGGGCGGGTCGAGCGCGCGGGTGGGCTCGTCCATGAGCATGACCTCGGGACTGCCGAGGAGCCCGCGCGCGATCGACAGGCGCTGCCGCATGCCGGAGGAGTACTCGCGATACGAGCGCGAGGCGTCGGCCTCGAGCCCCGTGATCGCGAGCGCCTCGTCCACGCGCGCGCGGCGCTCGCGCGCGCTGACGTCCTGGAGCGCCGCGAAGAAGAGCAGGTTGTCGCGGCCGGACAGGCGCCAGTAGAACGAGCGCTCCTCGGCGACGACGAGCCCGAGGCGCGCGCGGGCGGCGTCGGGGTGCGCGGCGACGTCGAAGCCCGCGACGCTCGCGCTGCCCGAGGTGGGCACGACGAGCGTCGCGAGGATCTTGAGGAGCGTCGTCTTGCCCGCGCCGTTCGCGCCGAGCAGGCCGTGCACCGTCCCGCGAGGCACGGCGATCGAGACGCCGCGGAGCGCGTCCACGTGCCTGGCCGGTCGCAGGGCGAGGAGCTCGCGCCACCGCCGCGGCGCGGGGAAGCGCTTCGTGAGGCCGCTGGCCTCGATGGCGTGCACGGGGAGGGACATGGCGGCCAAGGCTACCTGCCTCCGCGCGCGGGCGCGACGGTGGCGGCGAAATGGCGGGAGAGGCTCTCGCTCAGCCGGCGCCGTAGCCGAGCCTCACGAGGCTCGCGGCGGCGGTGCGCCGGAGCTCCGCGTCCTCGGCCGAGTGGGCCTGCAGCAGGGGCTCGACCGCGCGGCTGTCGCCGAGCCGGCCCAGCGCGGTCGCCGCGGCCCGGCGCACGTCGGCGCGATCGTCGTGCATGAGCGCCGCGAGCGCGCTCACCGCGGCGTGCGCGCGCAGGACATCGAGCGCCGGCTCGCGCAGGATCTCGCTTCCGTCGCAGGCCAGCAGCGCGAGCGTGGCGGCGATGTCCGCCGGCAGGTCGCCGCCACCGGCGTCGTCGTCGGTCGCGGCGGCCGCGAGCGCGGCGCGCAGCGCGTTCTCGGCGGCGAGCCGGACGCGCGGCTGGGGATCGCGGAGCGCGAGGCCGAGCGCGGGGATGGCCTCGCGCCCGAGCGCCCGCGGGAGCGCGGCGCACGCGGAGGCCCGCGTCTTGGGCGAGGGGTCGCGCATCTGCTCGACGAGACGTTCCGCCGACGGAGCCTCGTCGGTGGCGCGCCGGCGCGGGGACCGGGGCGGGAGCGCCGCGCCCGGCGCGACCAGCCGCGGGCCGCCCGCGATCTCGACGCTGGGCCAGGGCGCGGCCTCCGGCGGGCGCAATGCCATGGCGAGGCGGGCCTCGTTCACGAGACGCCACGCGGCGCGCGGCGTGGTCGCGCCGCGCAACATGGCGCGCCAGGCGGCGCGGGCCTCGTCCTCGTCGGCCAGGCGCTCGGCCAGGCGCTCGGCGCCGACGTCGTCCCACCGCGGCAGCTGGATGACGAGCGGCGAGGCGAAGTGCTCCGGCGCGGGCGCGCCCGCCTCCCACGCGGCGACGAGCGCGAGCGTTGGCGCTTCCCCGAGCGTGGCCTGCACGTCGGCCTCGCAGGCGTCATCGAGCAGCAGGACCGGGGCGCCGCGCCCGTCCGGCGGCACGAGCGCGCCGGCGAGTTCAGGGGCGCGATCCGCGTCGAGCCGCACGCAGGCGATGCCGCGAGAACGG
This sequence comes from uncultured Thermoanaerobaculia bacterium, assembly GCA_964613915.1. Lineage (GTDB taxonomy): Bacteria > Acidobacteriota > JBCCFW01 > JBCCFW01 > JBCCFW01 > CAZTIW01. The sequence continues at coordinate 116,276 of CAZTIW010000010.1, read as the reverse complement.
AGCGCCGCGTGCAGCAGCGCGAGGTAGCTCGTGCGTCCGGCGCCGCTCTCGGCGGCGTGCACCGAGGCGAGCAGGCCCGTGTCGGAGGAGGACTCGATCAGCGACGCGAGGGCGTCCGCGAGGGGCTCGAAGCCGAGCAGATCCTCGGCCGGGCCGCAGAGGGGATGGTCCGCACGAAGTGACGGGCGCAGGGACGACACGGAAGCCTCCGCGTCCCGAACCGGCCGTGGTCGAAGCTCCCCGGTGCCGCGCCGCGTGAACGTCGGGACATGAAGCCGGAAGAACGGATCCGACGCCAAGCGCGTTCGCATCTTCGCAGCATCCCTCCCGCCGAGTAAAGCCCCGAACGCGCGCGTCCCTCACGAAATCCGCGCGCGGACCGGCCCCGAGCCGCGATGCGAGCGCGGGGCGTGGCAGGATCGAGCGGGGCGGCGCGCCGGGGTGGCGCGCCGCGGCGCCGCGCCCGGAGAACCTTCACGACCGATGAGCATGATGCGCTCGGCCTTCGAGGCGGTGCGGACGCTGCGCGCGTGCCCGTGGGAGGCGCTCGTGCGGGGCGCGCTGTCCGCTGGCCCGCGCCTGCAGCCGGTCCCCGAGGCGCTGGACGGCCTGAGCGATCCGTTCCGGCTGCCGCCCCCGCCGGGCGCGGCCGCCTGCGGAGCGCCCGGGGCCACGTGGATGCCGGCGCTCGGATCGGTGCGCTGGGAGGAAGACCCGGACGTGCACGCCGACCGCGACCTGCTCCGCCGCTGGTCGCGCGGACGGCTCCGCGAGGCGCTGCACGCGGCATGGGCCGCGCGGGCGACGGGCGATCCCGCCCACGCCGCGTTCGCGGTCGCGCGGGTGCGCGCGTTCCGCCGGCGCTGTCCCGTCGGGGCCGGGTGCGATCACTGGCGCAGCGGCATGGAGATCGGCCTGCGCGCCGTCCGGCTCCTGCACGCCGCGGCCCACCTGCGCGCGGCGGCGGCGGCGTCCGAGGCGCCGCGCGCGGCATGGCCGTCGCTGGAACCGCTCGCGATCGCGCTCGCCGAGCACGAGCGCGAGCTCGAGCGGCGCACGGACTTCCGCCTCCACCGCACGGGCAACCACTACATCGTGGCGCTCGCGGCGCGGCTCGTGCTGGCGGCGAGGCTCCCCGCGTCGCCAGCGCGCGTGCGGCGCGTTCACCGCGACGTCCGCCTCCTGCGCCGCGAGATCGCGCGGCAGATGACGCCCGATGGCGTTCACTTCGAGTCGGCGCTCGGCTATCACGTGCTCGTCGTCGAGTGCCTCGTGCACGCGGGCCACGCGCCCGGTGGCGAGCCGCTGCTCGATCCGGCGGGGCCCGCGCCCGCCATCGCGGCGGCGCTCGCGACGCTCCTGCGGCCCGACGGGACGCTCGCGCCCATCGGCGACTCCGACGACGAGAGCTTCGTGCCCGCGAGCGTGGGCCCGGAGCCGCCCGCGCGGCCGCCCGCGGCGGAGCTCCTCGCGGCGATCGTCGGCGCCGGCGCGGCTCCCGCGCTCCGCGACGCCGTGCTCGCCCGGTCCGGCCTGGCCGTGCTCGCGCACGCGGGGCCGCCCGCCCTGCACGCGACCGTCGCCTTCGCGGGACCCGGCCGCGCCGGCACGGGCGGGCACGCGCACGACGACGCGACATCGGTGGACGTCTGGCTCGACGGCCCGCTCGTCACCGACCGCGGCACCGGCGCGTACGCCGCGGATCCCACCCTGCGCGAGCGCCTGCGGAGCGCGCGGAGTCACGCGGTCCTGCAGGTCGCCGATCGCGAGATGAACGACGCGGTGGCGGGATCCGTCTTCGCGCGGCGGCATCGCGCGCATCCGTTCCTCGTGGACGCGCGGCTCGACGGCGAGTCCTCCGAGATCCTCGTCGGTCACCATGGCTTCGTGACGCCCGCGCCGGGGGTCGCGGTCCTGCGCCAGATCATCCGGCGCGGCGCCACGCTCGAGATCCACGATGAGATCACCGGCTCGGGCGCGCACGATCTCGTCCTGCGCATCCCGTGGGCGCCCGGAAGCGAGGTCGCCGTCGCCGTCGCCGTCTCCGGCGGCGCGCCGGGCGAGCCTCGCGCCCGCGTGGAGGTCAGGCGTCCGGGCGCGGCGGCCGCGCGCTGCACGATCGCGGCTCGCGCCGGCACGATGGGCGCGCCGGGGGCCGCCCTGCCCGTCACGGTTCAGACCACGCAGGCTCCCCACGCCCGCCTGCAGGGCGAGGTCGTCTCCGCGCCCACGACCGAAGCGCGCCTGCGGGCGAGCCTCCCGGCCGTCGTCACGCACGTCCTGGAGCCCGCCGGCTGACCGCCGGGCGCCCGGACCGCATGACATGATCCCGGCAGGAATGCGCCCTTCCGTCACCTCCCCCGCGCGGCCCGCCAGCGCCGCACCCCTTGCCCGTCCGCCGCGCCCGGCGCGCGCGCTGGCGTGCGGCGTGGCCCTGTTCGTTTCCGCGTCCGCCCTGGCGACCGACACCGCCGTGCCGCCGCCGCGTCTCGACCTGGTCCGCACGGTGCCCGCCACCGAGCGTTCCGGCGAGCGATCGCTGAGCGAGGTCGCCGTGCGGCGGTGGGAGTACGTGATCCTCGTCCGCGTGGATCCCGCCATCCCCGGCTCCATCGGCCGCGCCGAGATCGCCGCCCAGACCGCGGGCGGGGCGGTGCTCGAGGAGATCCGGAGCGAGGGTTCGGCCTCGCACGACGACTATCGCATGCTCGTGCGCACGCGCGATCCCGACGTCGTGCACCAGGTCGTGCGCGCCGTGCGCGCGACGCGGGGCGTGCTCGGCGCCGCCGCGCAGCCGCTGCCCGAGACGCCGACGTACCCGGGCGGCCCCGGCTTCTTCGAGAGCTACCGCGCCGTCGAAGACCTGACGCCCGGCAACGCGGGACGCGTCGTCATGCGTCACGACGTGCCGCCGATCGCCGACAAGAAAGAGCTGCTGGAATACACCGAGCTGGCTGGTTCGCCCTCGACCGGCCCGGACGGCGCGGGCGGCTTCACGCTGAACATCTCGGAGCTGTTCAAGCGCATGAAGGAAGGCGCGTGGCGCCGGCGCGAAGAGCGCCTGCGCAACACGCCCATCGAGATCCTGCCGTCGGCGCCGGAAGGCAGCGCCACGGCCCCCTGAGTTCGCCGGGCGATTCGCCCGCGGTCCGGCCTCATCGCGCCGGCATGGAGACTGTCATGGCCACCGTCATTCACTGCACCCGATGCCAGCGCGACACCGAGGGCTTCGCCACCGCGCCGCTCCCGCCGCCCCAGGGCGCCGAACTCCTCGCGCACACCTGTCCTGACTGCTTCAAGGACTGGATGGCCACCGAGATCATGATCATCAACGAGTACCGCCTCGATCTCGGCGTGCCGCGCAACCAGGACATGCTGAACGAGGAGATGGCTCGCTTCCTCGTGCTGCCCTCGGGCGGTGGCGAGGCGCCGACCGGGGCTCCGCCGCAGGCCACGCCCCAGGCCACGCCCCAGGCCACGCCCCAGGCCACCGCGCACGATCACGGGCACGGCAAGAAGTCCGACGGCTGTTGCTGACCAGGGCGGCCCGACCCCGGAACCCCTGCATGCCACGCCTCCTCGGGCTTGCCATCGCCTTGCTCGTCCTCGGCGGGAGCTGCCGGCGCGAGGAGCCGCCCCGGCTCACGCCTGCCGAGACCGCCTACCAGTTCCGCGATGTCTTCCCGTATCCCGCGATCACCGGTGACGGCGACGACTCGTCGCGCCTGGCGCCGCTGTTCGACGGCTACCTGATCTACGTCGGCGCGCAGGACTTCCCCGCGGCCGCGGCGGCGTTCGAGAAGGCGGCGAAGGAGCACCCGGATCTCCTGGAAGCGCGCCTGTTGCAGGGCATCTCGCTCGTTCTCGCCGAACGGCCCCAGGAAGCCATCGCCCCGCTCGAGAGCGTGGCCCGCGAGCGGCCGGAGTACGCGCCGGGCCGATGGTGGCTGGGCAAGGCGTACTTCCAGACGGGTCGCGAGGCCGAGGCCATGAGGGAGATCGCCGAGGTCAAGGCGCTCGGCAACCTCTACGCCAAGGAAGCGAGGCTCGTGCTCGAGGCCGGGGCCGAGCCGAACTGATCGCGCCCCGGCGGCCGCCCGCTCCTCCCTCACGATCCGATCTCAGATCGCGAGACCGACTCTAACGCCCCTGGCCTCGCAGCACGACGCGAACGGTGTCGAACAGGATGGCGAGGTCCAGCGCGGGCGATCGGTGCTTGATGTAGAAGAGGTCGAAGCGGAGCTTCCGGCGCGCGTCCTCGATCGTGGATCCGTAGGGGCAGCGCACCTGCGCCCAGCCCGTCAGGCCGGGGCGAACCAGGTGGCGGAGGTCGTAGCGGGGCAGGGCCGCCTCGAGTTGCTGCACGAAGGCGGGCTGCTCGGCGCGCGGGCCCACGAAGGCCAGGTCGCCCCGCAGCACGTTGATGAGCTGCGGCAGCTCGTCGAGCCGGAAGCGGCGCAGGATGCGGCCGACGCGCGTGATGCGCGGATCGTTCTCGGGCGACCACGCGGGCCCGGCGGCCTCCGCGTCGCGCGCCATGGTCCGCAACTTGAAGCAGCGGAAGCGCCGGCCGCCGAGGCCGATGCGTTCCTGCGTGAACAGGACGGGACGCCCCGAGCTGACGAGCACCGCGAGGGCGGCGAGGATGACCAGCGGCAGGGTCGTGACCAGCAGCGCCACGGAGAGCACGATGTCCGCGAGGCGGCTGACGCGGCCGTACGCGCGCGACGTCGCGTCCGTCAGGAACTCGACGCCCGGATCGTCCTCGTGCACCTGCCCCGTCAGGTTCTCCGCGTGCTCGCGCGCGCTCGCGACGGAGATCCCCTGGAGGCGCGCCGAGACCACGGGCGCCGGGTCCCATCCGCCCGGCGGCGGGGCGGCGATGAGGATGCGATGCACCGTCTCGCGCTCGAGCACGTCGCGCAGGTCGCTCCAGCCGCCCAGGCTCGCGACGCCCGCGAGTTCGCCCTCCGCGGCGCCCACGGTGCCCGCGATCGCGGCCGGAGGATCCGCGTGCCGGAGCGCCGCCACGACCTCGGCCGCGGCCGCGCCGCCGCCGACGATCAGCACGCGCTCCTGCCGGGGAGGGCGCATCGCGCGGGCGAGGCCGCGCAGCCCGCCCAGCGCCACGACGGTCAGGGCGTAGCCGATCACGACGGCGGTGCGGCCCAGCTCGGGCGGGCGCGCGAAGAAGAACACGAGCGTCACGGGGATGAGCGCGATGGCCGCGCACTGAGCCAGCCGCAGCAGCTCGTTGCGCGTGCGCCGGATGGGCTGGCGATCGTAGAGGCCCCGCACGTACATGACGTACTGCAGGCACGCGACGGCGAAGACATCCCACGCCAGGTGGTCCGCGAGTTGCGGCCGGAACCGGCCGACGGTGCGGTGGAGGAAGTCCGCCAGGAGCGAGCCCGCGTCCGGCAGCCAGGCCGAGGGCTCGAGGAGCGGGAAGCGCGGATCCCGCAGGAACGCGCCGGCGAGCAAGCCGACGAGCAGCATCGCGAGGCCGATGCCGTGCTCGGTCAGGACGCGGCCGATCTCGGCGGCGGTGGGGCGATGCGGGCGGCGCGACATGGCGTGGGGCGTCAGCTTGCCACGACACCGCCCCCGCTGGCGCGCCCGCGCCCCGGTTGGGCGACAATGGGCGCCCGCTCGTCCCAGGAGATCGCCCCATGCGCCCGCTCGTGCCCGCCGCCTGCCTCTCGGTCCTCACGCTGCTCGTTCCCATCGCGGTGGCCGCGACCCCGCCGCCGCCCGCGCCGGTCCTGCAGGTGCAGGGGCGCGATCAGGTGCTCATCGGCCGCATCTACTGGAGGCACGCCGGCCAGACGCAGCCGCTCGCGCGCTTCGGCGTGGTGCTGGCGGACAAGGCGACGACGCAGGCGGTGGCCTACGACGGCGTCGCCGCGGGGGCGGGGCACGGCACCCTGTCGCTGACGGCGCGGCGCAAGGGCTCGTCCGAGACGGCCGTCGAGTGGGCCCTTCAGCCCGGCGGCGGCTCGAGCGTCGCGGCCGCGCGCGGCAACGCGACCGCGCGCGAGGGCAGCGTCGGCCACGTGCCGCTCGGCGTCGCGGGCGATGGCGAGCTGTTCGCGTCGCTCGAGACGGGACGCGCGTCGTCGTTCAACATGCAGCGCCTGTGGGATCACTTCGGCGTCGTCACCGACTCGCAGCGCTTCGTGCGTCGCGGCGCGGACGAGGAGCCGGCGTGGACTCCGGCTCCCGGCGGCCAGGAAGCGCGCGGCGTGGCGCCCGCGCCGCCCGCGCCGGCGCCACCGCGCGGCGGCACGATGGTCGTGTCGTGCGCGAGCGGCACGCGCTACGAGCTCTCGACGGGATCCGGGACGGGGCGCTGCGCGGTGGAGGTCGAGGGCGATCGCGTCACGGGCGGAGCCTGCGACGACGGCGACGGCAACGCCGCCAGCGCCTCGTGCGCGCTCAACGGCGGCACCGGGAGCTGCCTGGCCGCGAGCGGATCGGGCGCGTGCCGGTCCCTTCGCTGAGCGTCGGGACTCTCAGCGCGTCAGCACGATCAACGACGTGGTCGCCTGCATCAGGACCACGGCATCGCCGATGTCCACCCGGCCATCGCCCGTGACGCGATGCTCCGAGCCCACGCGCACGCCCGGAGCGACGTCGCCCCGCTCGAGAATGTCCGCGGTCAGCGCCTCGAGGCCCACGGCCACGCGCAGCACCAGCACGACATCGCCGATGTCCACGAACCCGTTGCCGCCCGGTGTCGGCGCCACGTCTCCGAGCACGCCCCGTGGGCAGCCCTCGGGGAGCGAGGGCGCCAGCACGGCCGCGCGCACGTTCACGTTGCCCGAGCCGCCCGTGGACGCGAAGGCCACGAGCACGAGGCCCGAGAGCGCCGAGGCCGTCGGCTGTGAGGCGGCATCCGTTCCCGGCGTCACGATGAAGTCGGAGCCCGCGGCGACGCCGGTGGCCCCGACGACGCGCGCGATCACGTCGGCGCCGGAGCGCCACGCGATCAGCGTCATCTCGAGGTCGTGGGCGAGCGACGGCTGCGATCCGGCGCCCGCGCGCGTGCGCGTCAGCTGACCCGCGGCGCTCATCCACGCGAGGTCCACGCCGCCCGCGCCATCCTCGATGCCGAGAAGGAAGCCGGCGCCGAAGGCGATCACGGCCGGCACGCCGCCGGCGCCCGACAGCGTCTGCTGCGACGTGGCGACCGGCGGCCGGAGTCCCTCGACCGTGAACAGCCGCAGGTCGCTGCCCGTCCGGTGCGCGACCAGCACGCGCGAGGCGCCGCCCGCGATGCGCACGACGCCGGGATCGGTCACGGCGCCGCCGAGCGCGACGGGGAGGCCGAGGAAGAGGCCGTCGGCGCTGATGGCCTGCACGAAGAGCTGCGCGGGTGCGCCCGTGCCCGTCCGCTCGATCCAGGCCGCCAGCCAGTGCTGGCCCGCCCAGGCGATGTCCACGCTCTCGGCATGGCCGGAAATGTCCAGCCGCCGGGGCACGCCGAGCGGCCGCGCGCCGGCATCCAGCGTGCGCCAGCGCGCCACCACGTTGCCGGGTCCCTGCTGGCCCGTGTTCTCGGTCGCGATCCATGCGACCGCGAACTGCGCCAGGGCTGGCGACCAGGCCGCCTGCGGCGCGCGCGCCGCGCCGCGTCCTTCGTCCACGAGAGCGTCCTCGGCCAGGCGCGTCCCGGCGCGGTCCACGCGAGACACGCGGATGCGTCCGAGCCCCGAGCTGGCGTCGTTGAGGGCGATGAGATGCGCTCCGGCGCCCGCGACGACATCGGGTTGATCGGCGCGGCCCGGCGTCGCCGTGATCGGGACCTCGGCGCCCGGGCGTGACAGTCCCGGCACGCCGATCCGCAGCGGGAGCGATCGTCCCGTGGAGCACGCGCCCGCGCCCGGGAGCGCCACGCTGATGTCCGCCGGGATGGTGGCGCCGCACGGCGTCACCGACGAGATGGTCGCCTCGAGGTGGGGCGCCAGCGTGCTGCCTCGCCCGCCGGGCGCGATGGGACCGAAGTCCGCCTGCGCGTCGGTCACGAGGAACAGGCTGGCCAGATCGGTCGTCGTGACCCCTGCCACGAGGCCGGTGACCTCGCCCGAGCCCTCGTTGCGAACATCCACGACGAAGCGCACGCGCTCGCCCGGATCCGCGAAGCCATTGGCGTTGCCGGACGAGCCGGTGCCGGGCTGCCCGTCGAGCAGCGTGATGCCCTCGATCGCCGCGGCCGATCGCGCCACCGAGATGAGCCGCGTCTCGGTGGTGAGGCACCCTTCCTCGCTCGTGACGTAGTGCCGCACGGAGTACACGCCGGGCTGCGAGTAGAGGTGCGTGCGCGTCGCGCCGGATTCGAGCGGCGAGCCGTCGCCGAAGTCCCACGACACCGCGAGCGTGCCGACACCCGTGCTCCTGTCCGTGAACGTGACCGCCAGCGGGCCGCAGCCCGGCCCGGCCGTCGTGAAGGCCGCGGCCGGAGCGGGGAAGACCGTCACGTCGCGCTCGGCGAAGCCGCGGCAGCCGGAACTCGCCAGCGCGCGCGCGCGCACGGTGAACGTGCCGGCCGTCGTCCACTGCCAGGGCACCCGAGCACCGGCGGCCTGGATGTCGTTCCACGGGATGCCGTCGCCGTCGGCGTCGGTCGCCGTGTCGAAGTCCCAGGAGATCTCGGCGGTCGGATCGCCGAAGGCGAGCTCCGCCTGGAAGGTCGTGACGTCGCCCGGGCACGCCGTCACCGGGCCGACGAGCAGGCGCACGGTCGGGCCGACATCCACGCGGTAGGGGACGGTTCGCGACTCGATGCACGGATTGCCGGCGATGATCACGCGCAACCGCGCCTCGTACGATCCCGTGCGGGTGGGCGTGAGCGTCGCGACGGTCAGGTTGCCCGACACGCCCGTGATCACGGCGTCGTCGTCGTCATCGGGGAAGCCGTTGCGGTCGGAGTCCAGCGACGTGTCGAGATCCCAGTGGTACTCGACGAGGCCGTTCACGTCGAAGGTATTCACGGCGGAGGCGAGCATGTCGAGGGCGTCGCCGAGGCAGATCACCGGGCGCGACATCTCGGCGCGCGTGATGACCGGCCGCGTCGAGAGGTCGAAGGCGATCGAATCCGTGTCGGAGCAGCCCGCGACATCCGTCACCGTCAGCTGCACGTTGAACATGGACCGTCCGCGCGCGTTGGGCGAGCGCAGGGTGACGCCGGCGGTCGGCGCGCAATGCGTGTTCGTGCCCGACTCGAGGAACGTCCCGTGCTCCGTCAGCCAGCAGTACTGGTTGATGGGGCCGTTGATCGGGCTCGACAGCGACAGGTTCCCGGTGAGGCTGAAGTCCGTCGAGCCGACGGCCGGCGTGCAGTCGCTGACGTCGTTGCCGGCGTTGGCGAACGGGCGGCTGGCGCAACCCTGGGCGAGCGCGGAGCCGGGCAGGGCCGCGACGAGGGCGGCGCCGAGCGCGACGATGGGGCCGAGGCGGAAGGTGCGAAGCATGCAGGCGATCCCCAGGCTGGCCCGGGTTCCGTCCCCCGGGCAGGGTTCCGGCTAGCGCGGGCTGGCGCGGATTATCTCGTGAAGGTGGCGCCGCCCGGTAGAGGAACGCGAGTCGCGCGCGGCAGGGACGGAGCCGTGATTCTGCGTCGGATCCGTCAGATCCACGCGTGATCCGCGCCAGGGCACTGGCCGGTCCGCCATCTTACCGGAGGCTCGCGCCGGCCGTCAGAACGTGAGTCGAACGTGCCGGGTGGCGCCGTCGAGTCCTCGGGGCAGGACCGTCGCCGGGGGGCCTCCCCGATCAGCGCTCCTCCCGACGGCGGGCGAGGCGCTCGGCGATGTCGCGCTCGCGGCCGCGGCTGGTCGGCTCGTAGAAGCGCCTGCCCGCGAGGCCCTCGGGCAGGCAGGACATGCCCTCCGCGACGCCGCCGTCCTCGTCATGCGCGTACCGGTAGCCCTCGCCGTAGCCGATGGACCGCATGAGGCCCGTCGGGGCGTTGCGCAGGTGGAGGGGCACGGGCTCGGCGGCGCCGCTCTCGACCTCGGCCCGCACGGCGAGCAGCGCCTTGTAAGCCGCGTTGCTCTTTGGCGCGGTCGCGAGATAGATGCAGGCCTCCGCCATGGGGATCGCTCCCTCGGGCAGGCCCAGCCGTTCGAAGGCCAGGTGGGCGGCGACCGCGAGCTCGAGCGCGCGCGGGTCCGCGAGGCCGACATCCTCGGCGGCCAGGATCGTCATGCGCCGGCACACGAACAGCGGATCCTCGCCCGCGGCGAGCATGCGCTGCATCCAGTACAGGGACGCGTCCGGATCGGAGTTGCGCAGCGACTTGATGAACGCCGAGGCGAGATCGAAGTGGTGGTCGCCGGATCGATCGTGCAGGAGCGTTCGCGACTGCGCCGCGGCGCGCGCGTGCTCCGCCGTGATGGCGGTCGCGCCCTCGGGCAGCGTGTCGCACGCGACCTCGAGCAGCGTCAGCGCGCGTCGCGCGTCGCCCGAGGCGTGCGCCGTGATGAGCCGGCGCGCGTCGTCGTCGAGGGTCAGCGCGCGCGGCGCGAGCACGCGATCGCGCTCGAGCGCGCGGGCGAGCAGCGTGCCGATCGCGTCGTCGGCGAGCGGCGCCAGCACGTAGGTGCGGCAGCGCGACAGGAGCGGGCCGATGACGCCGAACGAGGGGTTCTCCGTCGTGGCGCCGACGAGGATGATGTCGCCGCGCTCGACGTGAGGCAGGAAGGCGTCCTGCTGCGCCTTGTTGAACCGGTGGATCTCGTCCACGAACAGGAGCGTGCGCGTGCCGAGTTGCTCGCGTCGCGTGCGCGCCTGCTCGACCACCGTCCGCACGTCGGCGATGCCCGAGGTCACCGCCGAGAGCTGCGCGAACTCCGCCTGGCTCGCGGCGGCCAGCACGCGCGCGAGCGTCGTCTTGCCGCAGCCGGGCGGGCCCCACAGGATCAGCGAGTGCAGGCGATCGCGCTCGATGGCGGCCCGCAGCGGCGTGCCCTCGCCGACGGCCGCTTCCTGGCCGACGAGCTGGTCGAGCGTGCGCGGGCGCAGGCGCTCGGCCAGCGGCGTGTCGCGCGGCTGATCGAAGAGGGAGGGGGCGCGGGGCTTCATGCGAGGTGTGCCGCCCAGGATACGCCTGCGCGGCGCGACGCGTGGCCGGGGCCGGGGCCGGGCGCCCCTACCGCACGATGCGCAGCGCGTGGATGCGCGTCGTCGCGAGCATGCGCTCCTGCGAGCTGGAGTCCACCCGCGAGCGCACGTAGGTGCCGGCGCCGTCGGTGACGATCTCGATCGGGATGATCACGAGCTTCTGCGTGCGGCCAGGCCCCTGCAGGTAGGCGATCTGGCAGCGCAAGCTCGCGCGCGCGGCCTGCGAGAGGATCAGCTCGGCGCGCGCGGGCGTGACCGAGACCATCTCGTCGGCGACGTACTCGTGCACGTCGGGCCCGCCGCCGGTGCGCGTGACGTCGGGCAGGCGTCCCGCGAGATACTGCCTCACGAGGCCCTTCTCCTCGAGGTCGAGCAGCTCGTCCACGTCCAGCCGATCGAGCGAGGCCAGGTCCTTGCTCCCGAACTCGCGCTTGTACCTGTCCTTGATCTGAGCCGTCACGAGCGTCGGCGGCGGCGCGGCGACTCGATCGGCGGCGTCACGGAAGCGCGCGCACCAGTCCGTGGCCGCCGTGCGGTCGGGCTCGGCCGGGACGTCATCCCACAGGGACGCGGCCGTGGGGGGCCCGTCCGGCGCCGCCGCCGGAGCAGCCGAGGCCGAGCCGCGCGGCGGGGCCTGGACGCGGCGCCTGGGCACGAGCCCGGCGGTCGCGAGCGACTCGCAGAGCGCGGGATGATCCTCGCGCGCCACGATCGCGACGCCGGGCGCGACCACCGTGACGGCCAGGCCCGAGCGCCGCACGACGGCCTCGAACTCGTCATGCCGCTTCGGCGCGGAGCAGGCGACGCAGATCCCCTCGTGCGACGTGACCTCGCCGAAGCGCTCGGCCCATCGCCGGATGTCGTCGCGCACCGTGTCCGGCAGGACCGGCGTCGCGTGCTGGGCGAGGAAGAGCTCGAGCTCGGCGGCCGTCGATCCCCGGTCCAGCGCATGGAGCACGGCCGCGCGGTCCAGCCGGTAGCGTGCCGCGTGATCGGCAGCCTCGAGCAGCGCCAGGTCGCCGATCCGCGCGTGAACGGCCGCGGGAATGCCGCGCGGCACCAGCACCGCCAGGTCATGGCCCACGTGAACCCCGCGCGGCCGCGGGAGATCCGCCGGCGCCGGGAACGAGCGACCCGTCGCCGTCAGCGCCAGGTGCTCGCCGGGTTCGCCCGCGATGCGCGTGGGCGCGACGAGGCCGGCGCTCGCGAGGGCGGTGCGCGCCTCGGTGAGCGCGGCGAGACTCTGCGCCGGCGTGAGGGCCGGGCCCACGGGATCGTCCTCGCGCGCGGCGAGCGCCGATCGCCTCAGGACGCGCGCCGCGACGGCCACGGGCCAGGCGCGGTCGGCCCCGACCGATTGCATGAGCACGAGCAAGCGCAGCGCATCCGAGTCCGGCTCGCGCGGCAGGAGCGCCGCGGCGCGCGAGCCCTCGTCGAGGCTGGCCCATCGCTCGACGGCGTCACCGCACGTCACGAGCGCATCCTTGACGGGGAGGAGCAGGCCGAGGCGCTTGAGCACGCGCACCAGGTCGTCGGCGGCGTCCACCGTCTCGCGCGGCAGCGCGCCGTTCGTCGAGCCCTGCGGCAGGAGAGGCCGGAGCTTCTCCGCGAGCGTCTCGAGGTGGCGCCGGAAGGGCGTGCCCTCCCGCGTCAGGCGGAGCGGCTCGTGACGCAGCAGGTTCAGGGCGCAGCAGATGAGGTGATCGTCCACCACGGGCAGGGGCGGCGTCGCGGGCGGGAGCGCGGCGTCGAGGGCCTCTCGCACGCACGGAGCGAACGCGGTGGCGATCTCCGGGACGAGGAAGAAGGTGCGGGCGCCGCGATCGCGGCAGATGAGCCCCCGCTCCCACGCGCTCGCGATGCCGGCATCGGCGCGCACGACGGCGCTGCTGGGCTTGTCGCCGCCCGTCGCGGTCTGATCCGCGATCTCGCCCGCGAGCATGTCCTCGCCGGCGGCGCCGCCCATCTCGACGAGCGCGGCGATGAGCGCGCGCGTCGGCGCGTCGAAGCCATCCCAGGCGGCGCGCGCCGCCGTCTCGAGCGCCGCGGGCGACGACTTCGACGCCGGCAGGCCGAGCGCATGCTGCGCCGCGGCGAGCGGGTCGCGCGTGAGGCCGGATCCGCGCGCCATCAGCCGAGCTCCGCGGGGCCGGCGGCCTGAGCCGGCGCCGGCGCCGGCGCGTCACCGAGGCTCGCCAGGAGCTCGGCCTCTTCGAGGATCTCGTAGCGATAGCCTTGCTCGGTCAGGAAGAGCCGCCGTTTCTGTGCGAACTCTTGCTCGACGCTGTCGCGCGTGACGAGCGAGTAGAGAATCGCGAGGCCCGCCTTGGGCCGGAGGATCCGCCCGAGGCGCTGGGCTTCCTCCTGCCGCGAGCCGAAGGTGCCGCTGACCTGGATCGCGACGTTCGCGTCGGGCAGGTCAATGGCGAAGTTGGCGACCTTGCTCACGACCAGCAGCGGGACCTCGCCTGATCGGAAGCGATCGTAGAGCGCGTCGCGCTCCGGATTCGGCATGCGCCCCGTGATGAGCGGCGCGTCGAGGTCGCGCGCGATGTCCTCGAGCTGTCCCAGGTACTGGCCGATGACCAGGACCCGGTCGTCGGCGTGGTGCCGCGCGAGGCGCGCGACCAGCGTGCGCTTCTCGGGGTTCTCGGCCGAGATGCGATGCTTGCGGCGCTGCTCCGCCACCGCGTGGTCTATGCGCAGCGGCTGCGGCAGGTCCACGCGGACCTCGCGGCACGCCGCCTCGGCGATGAAGCCCTGCTTCTCGAGCTCCTTCCACGGGACGTCATACCGCTTCGGGCCGATGAGCGTGAAGACCTCGGTCTCGAGGCCGTCTTCGCGGACGAGCGTCGCCGTGAGGCCGAGCCGCCGGCAGGCCTGCAAGTCCGCGGTGATGCGGAAGATCGGCGCGGGCAGCAGGTGGACCTCGTCGTGGATGATGAGGCCCCACTCCGTCGCGTTGAAGATGCCGAAGTGCTGGAACGGTCCCTTGCGGTCGCGCCGCCACGTGAGGATCTGGTAGGTCGCGACGGTGACGGGCTTGATCTCCTTGCGATCGCCCGAGTACTCGCCGACCTGGTCCTCCGTCAGCGTCGTCTTGTCGAGGATCTCGCGGATCCACTGCCGCGCGGCCGTCACGTTGGTCACCAGGATCAGGCACTGCTGCCCGACCTGCGCCAGGGCCGCGAGTCCCACGACGGTCTTGCCCGCGCCGCACGGCAGCACGATGACGCCGTGTCCGCCGGACGCGGCGCCCTGCTGGTGGAAGACCTCGGCGGCCTCGCGCTGGTAGTCGCGCAGGCCGAACGGCGCGCCGGCCAGCGTCACGTCGCGCAGGCTGACCTCCAGGCGCTGGCCCTCGCGGAACCCCACGCGATCCTGGGCGGGGTAGCCCATGCGAATCAGGGCGCGCTTGAGCAGGCCCCGATGCCCGAGGGACGCTTCGTGCTCGAGCAGCGAGATCGGCGCGCCGAGGAACTCGCTCACGCGCTTGTCGGCGCGCGCCTGCCGCGCGAGGATCTCCTCGTCGAACACGACGCGGAACGTGTCGGCCGACGATCCCGGAAGCAGCCGCACGCGCCCGTGGCGCGCCATGGTCTCGCGGATCTCGGTCGCCAGATGATCGGGCAGCGGGTACTTGCCGTACTCGGCCAGCACCTCGACGACGCTGTCGGGGGACAGGCCGGCCGCCGCCGCGTTCCAGAGAGAGAGCGGCGACAGGCGATACGTGTGGACGTGCTCGGGCGACTTCTCGAGCTCGGCGAACCGGCACAGCGCGTCGCGCGCCTGCTCGTAGCGAGGGGCGTGGACTTCGAGCAGGACCGTGCGGTCACCCTGCACGACCAGCGGATTGTCGAGGCGATACACCATGCGGGCCGATCTGCGCGTCAGCCGCCGGGCGGCAGGCGCGGAATCGGTCATTGTCGCTCGAAACGCGCTCGCGTGCCAGGAGTGCCTGAGATCGGGTGAGGATTCAGCGTCGCCGGCAGCCGCCGCGGCCGTGCGGCAAGCCGGAAAGCAGCCCGTGCCGCTGGCCGCGGCCGGCCAGGATCCGCCATCGGGGGCCCGCGCGTCTCACTGACCCTCGGGCGGTTGCCACAGCTCGACCTTGTTGCCCTCGGGATCCATCACCCAGGCGAACTTGCCGAACTCGGACTCCTCGATCTTGTCCAGGACGTCGCAGCCTTCCTCGCGGAGCGCGCCGACGACGGCGTGAAGGTCCTCGACACGGTAGTTCACCATGAAGGAGGCCTTGCTCGGGGCGTACGCGTCGCCGCTGTCCGTGCCCACGCACCAGACGGTCGTGCCGCCCGTGGCCTTGCCATCGGAGTCGCACCACGAGAACGCCGCCCCGCCCCAGTCCTGCACGTCAATGCCGAGATGACGCTGGTACCAGGCGCGCAGCGCGGGCGCGTCCTTGGCCTTGAAGAAGACGCCGCCGATGCCAGTGACTCGCTTCACGTGTGCCTCCGGGGGATGCGCGGGATCGGCCGCCCGGTCTCTCAGTCGCCGTTGCCGCTCGCGGAGAAGCGGTCGAAGCTTCCCCGCAGGATGAGCGGCCTTGGCGGCCAGCCGATATCAACGCCCGTGTCGGCATCCTCACAGCGGGCGAGCTCGATGTCAAAGTGGCCGCTGAGCTCGCGCGAGTCGCGCAGCGTCGTGATGCCGAGCGTGCCGACGGCCGGTTCAGCGGGCTGGCAGCGCACGCGGCGCAGGCGCTCCTCGAACGTGAACTCGAAGATCGCGCGCGTGGCGGGCGTCACCCATCCGTCGGCGTCGAGAACGACGAGCACGTCCCAGCCGTCGGCGCTGAGTTCGACGCGCGCCGGGCTCACGCGGCCGATGGAGGCGCCGGCGCTCGTGGACGCGAACCCCATGTGCGCCTCGAGCCCGAAGAGCTCGGGCGGGAGGAGCCCGCCGAGCGGCAGGCCCAGCCGCGGCCGGATGATCTGCACGACGAACGCCGGACCCGACGAGGACCCGGGATCGATCGTGGCGACCGGACGGTCCGGTCGAGGCGCGACGACGATCAGCCCGATCAGGAGCCCGCCCATCACGAGCGACGCGAGCGCCCACGGCGGCTTCGCGCCCTCGCCTGGCGCCCGGCGCCGCTCGGTCATCGTCGTCTCCGCTACGGATCCGCGCCGTGGACGGGAGTGGCCCGGTGGTGTCTCCACTCGCGGGCGCGTTCGAGCGGCGAGGCGGGCGCCGCCGCGCTACCCATGCCGGCGCTTGACCTCGGCGACCGAGGCGGCGACGAGTTGCTCGAGCACGCCCTTGTCGAGGTCAGCCAGTTGCTTGAAGTACAGGCACGACTTGCCCATCTCGTGCTTCCCGAGCCTTGCCAGCAAGGCCTGCTGCGCCGGGTCTTCGGCGGTCACGTACACGACGAGCTTGCTTCCGCGGATGGCGAACCCCACCAGGGGGGCCTCGCCGCCGTGTCCGCTCTCGTACGTGTACCGGTACGTGCCGTAGCCGACGATGCTCGGCCCCCACATGTAAGGGGACTGGCGCGTGACCTTCTTCAGCAGGGCCATCAGCTCACGGCAATCGGCGCGCTGCCGGACGCTCGCTCTCGAGGAGATGTAATCCTCAACGCTCGCGCCGGTGGGCGCGGTCTTGTTCCTGGCCATCGAGACCCTCCGTGCTGGCAGGGAAGCGGCGCGCATGACGTGTCGTCGCCCGGAGTGTATCGCGGCAGGCCACGGCGGTCCTGCTGGACCGGTCGGTTGGGGTCAGACCCCAGGGCTGGAAGGGGTCAGACCCCAGGCACGGTTGGGGTCAGACCCCAGGCAGCGCGAGCGCGACGCTGGCCGGCCGGGCGACGCGCGAGCGCGCGTGGCGCGGCCCGCTTCGCCGCGCCAGCGAAGCCTGTCGGCGCGCGCTGCCCGCGATCTCACCTGCGACGCGCGTCCGGGGTTGGGCTTTCCGTCGCCTCGTCAGCGAGACCGCGTGACGATGAGCGAGGGGGGGGAGCCCGGATGAAGCGCCCATCCACCGCGGTCGCTCAGCCGAGGAAGATCCGGTCCGCGAGCCACTCGGACGCCCGAGAATTGGGTCGGCTGCTCGCCGCGCGTGGCAGGACGATTCGTTCCCGGACCCGACCGCCGCCGGCAGGTGTGCCCAGCACAGCCGGTGCCGACAGCACGCGACCGTGGGGGAGCACCGAAGAGGGGCGACCCTCCACACCCTTACCGCAGGCTCGACGCGAACAGCGCGTCCATCGTGGCCATGAGGGCGCCGCCGGTGGGGGTGAGGCGCGAGTTGACGAGGACGACGAGTTCCATGTCGTTCGGCAGGAAGCTCGCGATGGCTTGTTCGCATCCCCGGGAGGGCACCTCCCAGTAGCCGCTCTTGGTCGCGATGAGGCCGGCGGGTGTGCGGGTCAGCGCGTCCATGCCGATGCCCGCCGCGAGCATGCGGTCCGCCGACTCCGGCGAGACGATCGAGCCGCCGCGACGGAACTCTCGCATGACGGCGAGGAGCTCCTGCGCGGAGAAGTGCCAGCCGACGGTGCCCGTCATGTACTCGAGGCCCGTCGGAAGGTCGCTCTCCCAGCCGCCGCCCGTGGGAGGGAGCGTCTCGGCGATCGCGTCGTCGGTCACGAGCGAGATGGTCGGACCGCTCACGCCCGCCGGTGCGAAGACGGACGCGCGCACCTGCTGAACGTAGAGCTGCACGCTCACGGCATCCCACACGGCGTCGCTCAGGACGGGGATGAGCGGCAACGTGCCGAAGGCGAGCTCGCGGGAGGACGTGCCCGCGATGATCGGCATGAGCACGCGGCACAGGCCGAAGTTCACGTTCTGGTAGTCGGGAGTCCCCGTCCCCGACGAGCCCGCCGCGATCGTCGCGCGCATGGCCGGGTAGCTCGAGTCGCCGCCCGCGAACCGCGACGGGGTGCGCAGGCCCGATCGGTGCGTCAGGAGCTGACGGAACGTGACGAGGTCCACGCCGGGGCCCCTCGCCCAGGCGTCCGGGAGGTAGGCGGCGATGCGATCGTCCAGCGAGATGCCGCGCTGCTCGAGGAGCCGCGTCATGGCCATGGCCGTCACGGCCTTGCTCACGCTCGCGACGTGCATGCGACGCGAGCCGTTCCAATCGAGCCCACCGCTCGAGCCCAGGGACCTGCGCGCGGAGCCGCCTTGCAGCGTGAGCACGGTCTCGCCGCCCTGCCGCAGCTCGAGGTAGTAGCCCGCCGCCCCCGCGAGCGCACTCGTCGCGCCCCGCCGATAGGCGTCGAGGTCCAGCGTCATCACCCTCTCGGCCCGCAGGACCTCCGCGGGCACGTGCAGCGGTTCCACGGTCTCATGGATCACGCGCCCCGCATCCTTCGGGCGCACGACGTGCGCGGCGAGGGCCTGCGCGTCCAGCTCGACGGCCGGCATCATCGCCCGCAGCGCGGGCAGCGCCTTCAGCGCGTCGCTGCCGATCGGCTCTGACCACCGGTCGAGCGCCGCGTCGAGCGCGGCCGGGTCGCTCCACGAATCCCTGGCGCCGCCGCCGTTCGCGCGGCCCGGCTTCGGAGCCGAAGCTCCGCCCTCCGCGACGCTGTCGAACGCGCAGGTCGGGTCGCCGTCCAGCATCCCGCCCCACGACGACCACCCGCTCCACGCGCCGCCCGCGCGACGATTCACCCACGCCGCGGCGTCCTGTCCCCTCGCGACCACCACCACGCCGCCCGCGCCGTCCGCGCACGCGTCGATCCCCGTGCCCGCGTCGAACGCGCCGCCGAGAGCGGTCCCGCCGAAGTGCGCCTGGCGATCGGGACCGATGCGCACGAGGACCGGCGCCGTTCCCTCCACGGCCACGATCGCGGGATCGCCCGCGACCGCCTCGCCCGTCGGCGACCACCCGCTCCACGCGCCGTCACCGCCGCGCGTCCCCCGCCACGCCGCGCCGTCGGTGCCGCGCGCGACGACGTGGAGCGCTCCATCGGAACTCCAGGCGAGATCCGGCGCGGCGCCGTCCACGAACCTGCCCCCGAGCGCCTCCCACGCGCCCCACTCCGCGCTCGTGCGCACGACGAGCCACGCGCCGCCGTCGCTCCCGATGGCCGCGACCGCGAGGCCCGCGCGCGGGTGCGCCGCGGCGCCCGGCCCCGAGCGCAGCACGGACTCGACGCGCTCCGGCGCGCCCGCCAGCGGCACCCACCAGAGCGCGTCGTCGGTGCCGCGGACCGCGACGCCGCCATGCGCCGCGTCCGGCGCGCCCACCGCCTGCGCGGCCAGACGCTCCCACGCGCCCGGCGCGGTCGCGCGCAGCACGTGGCCGTCGGTCGCGCGCGCGAAGACGTGGAGCTGCTGCGCGCGGGCGGCGCAGGAGACGAGGACCAGGGCGGCGGCGAGGGCGGTGCGGGTCGGCGTCGTCATGGGCGTGCGTCCTCTTCCCGTCAGGGCACGTAGGCGCTGACGTAGCAGGTGAGACCGTTGCTCTGGAGGTCGGCGAGGACGTCGTGGGCCTTCGCCGCGTCGGCGAGGAGCTGCCGGCCCTCGGGCGCGCGGTCGTAGGCCGTCGCCACGCTGGCCCAGTGGCGCCCCGTGTCGAGCTGCCCGATGGCCTCGCGCGCGTAGCCGGCGACGTTGTAAGCGCCGGACGTGTTCGACACGTGCGGGGCGACGAGGCCCGCGTCGGTCAGCCACGCGCGCAGCGACCGGACCTTCTCGCCCGCGGCCGTGAAGTAGTCGGCCGCCTTCTTCATGGCGCCGGGATACGCGCCCTCGCCGCGCGCCGCCAGCGACGCGGCGGCCGCGGACGCGAGCGCCCCGAGCGAGGCCTCCGCGCCCGACAGCGCGTCGGACGTGAGGCGCGCGCAGGCGTCCGCGGAGGGCGCCGCGGGCGCGGCCGGCAGCTCCGAGGCCGACGGACCTTCGGCGCGCAGGGCCGCGGGCGAGACGGCGAGCGCGAGGACGAGAGCGGGTGCGAGCGAGGCACTGCGACGGTTCACGACGGACGCTCCTTTCGGTGGATCGATCTACTCGACGATTTCGACGTGGACGTGGGCGACGAGACGGGCGGAGCCGTCGAAGTCGGCGAAGTCAAGCGCGAGCACGCCGGTGCCCTGAAGGCCGGACCGTGCCGCGAGACTGCGCCAGTCCGCGAGCGAGGAGCCGAGCACCGCGACCGCCGCGAGGTTCTCCAGCGTCCCGTACGGGCGATCGCGCCTCTCCCGCTCCGCCACGGGCGTCGTGAGCTCGACGGCGCCCGTCCAGCTCCCCGCCGCGATGCTGTCCCAGGCGGACGACGCCACCTCGTAGTTCCAGGCCCGGCAGCAGGCGCGAGGGCCCTCGCCGCCGTCCACCTCCCACGCGGAGAGGACCATGCGCAAGCCGGCAGCCCCGTCGAGCGGGCCCTCGAACAGACGAAGGGGCACCTCGCCCTCCGCCCCGAGGGGGGAAGATACGGACAGGTGCGAAGGATGCCGGTCGCCACGCGCGAGTCCGCCGTCGGGCGAGGCGCTGCCCGCCCGCACGCGTCGGGCGGCAGCGCCGGTCGCGCCAGCCGGGCGGCTCCCGTGCACCTTCGTCTCGCGCAGGAGGGGCTCGGCGGTCGCGTATCTTCCATCGCGGGCGTGCCAGATGTCGGCGCGCACGGAGACCTCGTCGCCAGGACCATCGCCCGCGGGGTCGCCCGTGTCGCCGACGAGCGTGAAGCCGAGCAGCGTGACGCGCACGCAGGGACGCGCCGGGTCGCAGCCGGGGAAGGGCGTGGTCGGCGCGGCCTCGAGGCGCCGGAGGGTCTCCGGCGTCACCGCGATCGTGAGTTCGTCTGGACGGCGCTCGCGGGGACGGTCGAGACGGATGTGCTGCCCGGGGTCGAGGTCCACGAGCGCGCTGGCGGCGATCGTCGGCGGCACGGCGACCGCAGCGCCGGGCGCGACATCCATCGTGGGCGGCACGGCGACCGAAGAGGCGGGCGTGCCATGCGTCGCGCTCGCCACGGGGGGCGTCACGATCGCCACCAGGGCCACCGGTGAGGAGGGACGCGCGTCTCCCAGCGAGCGCCACGCCCCCCACCGGCCGGCATGCGCCTCGCTTGTCCAGATCCTGCCATCGGTCCCGAGGCCCGCGACGACGAGGCGATCCGGGGCCGGCGCTGCGATGGCAAGCGAACTCGCTGCCGCGAAGGTCCCGCCGAGGCTCGTCCACGACGACCACCCCGCGCGCTGCCACGTGAGCACCTGCGCCGACAGGTCTGGCGCGAGCGCCACCACGTCGATGCGGTCGGCGCCGGGGGCGCATGCAGCGGGCGCGCTGCCGAGGCGCCGGCCGTCACCGAGCGCGGCGAACGGCCGCCATCCCGCGTGGCCGAGCTGAGCGTGCCAGAGCGCACCATCCTGGCCGCGCGCGAAGACGTCGAGCGACCCCGCATCGCGCGATGCCAGGCCGAAGGTCGCGTCCGCGTCGAAGGCGCCGCCGAGCGAGGTCCACTCGCCCCACCCGCCGGCGGCGCGGCGCACGTGCCAGCACGCGCCGTCGTCGCCGCGCGCGACCACGTCGAGCCCGCCATCGCGCGCGACCGCCGAGGGAGGACCGGTCAGCACGCCGCCCACGCGCTCGAAGCCGGACCACGCGGACGCCTGGCGCGAGACGGCCCAAAGGGCGTCGTCGGTGCCGCGGACCACGACATCGAGCCGGTCGCCCGACATGGCCGCGCCCGGCATGCCGACGATCGCCCCGCCGACGGAAGTCGCGCGTCCCGAGGCGTCAACGTGCAGGAGCGCGCCGTCCTCCCCCCTCGCGAGGACTTCGTGGCCGGCGAGCGCGGGGCTCGCGACGAGCAGCAGCAAGGACAGCGTCAGGGCCGGGCGAGATCGCATTCTGGACATCTCCTTCATGGGGGAGATGTCCGTCCGGCCCGCGCAGCCGACAGGGTAAGCGGGGACCGGCGCCGGTTCGAGCGCTACAATGAGGCATGACGGCATCGGAACGAGGGTCCGTTTCGGTCCTGCTGGCGGGGCTGAAGGCGGGTGACGACGCGGCGCTCGCGGGGCTTTGGGACCGCTACTTCCGGCGGGTCGCGGCCCTGGGTCGCGCCCGGCTCGGACGCGCCACGGCGGCGGCCGATGGCGACGACATCGCCGCGCAGGCGCTCCACTCGCTCGTGCGGGGAGCCGCCGCCGGGCGCTTCCCCAAGCTGGACGACCGGGGCGACCTCTGGCGCGTGCTCGCGTGCCTCGCCGCGCGCAAGGCGGCGGCCGTCCGCCGCCAGAATGGGCGCAGCAAGCGAGGCGGCGACATCACGCACGTCGGCGACGACGCGCTGCACGAGCTGCTCGCGGAAGAGCCGTCGCCCGAGACGCTCGCGTCGCTCGCCGAGCTCACCGATCGCCTGCTCGAATCCCTCGGCGACGACTCGCTGCGCACGGTCGCGCTCCTCAAGATGGAGGGGCTCACGAATGAGGAGGTCGCCGAGCGCCTCGACTGCGTGCCGCGCACGGTCGAGCGCAAGCTGGCGATCGTGCGGAAGGCATGGATCGCCAGCGGCTGAGCCCGAGCACGTCGCCCCGCGTGGACGCGGCGTGCGATCGCTTCGAGGAACTCTGGCGCCGTGGCGAGGTGCCGGAGGTCGCGCAGCACCTGGACAGCGTGCCCCAGGACGAGCGCGCCGAGCTCGCCTCCGAGCTCGCGCTCCTCGACGCGCAGTGGCGACGGCGCCGCGGCCTCGCCCCGGCCGAGGCGCTACCGCGATTCGAGCGCCTCGAGAAGCTGGGAGCAGGCTCCTTCGGCGTCACCTGGCGCGCCCGCGATGCCCGTCTCGGCCGCGAGGTCGCGCTCAAGGTCGCGCACGCTCTGCGCGGCGAGGAGGCCGAGCGGTTCGCGCGCGAGGCGCGGGCGGCGTCGCGCCTCGCCCACGAGGGGATCGCGCGCGTCCACGAGACCGTCGAGGTCGACGGCGCTCCGGCAATCGTGACCGAGCTCGTCGCGGGCAGCTCCCTCGCCGATCGGCTGGCGTCCGGCTGGCGTCCCGACGCTCGCGCCTCCGCGTTGCTCGTCACCCAGGTCGCCGACGCGCTGCAGCACGCGCACGAGCAGGGGGTCGTGCACCGCGACGTCAAGCCGCACAACGTCGTCGTCGAGACGCGCACGGGCCGTCCCGTGCTCGTGGACTTCGGGCTCGCGCGCGACGCCGCCGCGGACTCGCTGACGATGGACGGCCACGTCCTCGGAACGCCCGCCTACATGAGCCCGGAACAGGCGCGCGGCGACGGCCGCGCGGCCGACGCGCGCACGGACGTGCACGCTTGCGGCGCGCTGCTCTATGAGTTGCTGACCGCGAGGCCTCCGTTTCCTCCCGGTCCGGGTCTTCTCGAGCGCGTCGTGCACGACGAGCCCGTGGCGCCACGGCGCCTCGACCCGACGATTCCGCGGGACCTCGAGACGATCACGCTCCGCGCGCTGGCGAAGTCGCCCGCTGCGAGGTATCCGTCGGCGCGCGCCCTCGCGGAGGATCTCGAGCGCTTCCTGCGTCGCGAGCCGATCCGCGCGCGACCCGTGTCGCTGGCCGGACGCGCGTGGCGATGGGCGCGCCGCGAGCCGGTCGTCGCGGGAGGCGCGCTCGCGATCGTGGCGCTCCTTGCCGTCCTGGCGCTCCTCTCCACGCGAGCCGCGCGCACGATCGCGCGCGAGAGGGACGTCGCGATCGAGGCGCTCGAACGCGCCCGCGCGGCGGAGTCGCAGCGCGACCTGGAGGCGTTCGAGTCGCGCATGTCGGAGGCGGAGGCGCGCGCGGCCTCGCCCGCGGCGGGCCGCCGCTTCGCCGCGCTCGAAGCCATCGACGAGGCGCGCAAGCTCCTGCCTCGCCTCGGCGTGCGCGAGGATCGCGTGCCGCGCATGCGGAGCGTCCTCGCGTCGGCGCTCTGCCGCACCGACCTGCAGCCGCGGCCGCGATGGCTCCTGCCGCCGGGCTCGGAGGCGGTGGCCTTCTCAGAGGACGGCCGGTTCCTGGCGCGAAGCGACGCACTCGGAACCCTCAGCGTGCGCGACGCCGGCGACGTGGAGGTCGCCTCGCTCGCGTCCGGCGAGGGGCCCGCCATGCACCTCGCTTTCAGCCCGGACGCCCGCTTCCTGCTGTCCGAGCACGGGCCGGCGAAGCGCGGGAGCGTGCTGCTCGCGTGGGACGTCGCTTCCGGACGTCGCATGGCCGAGCTCCGTCCCGCGCCGCCCAGCGAGGTCTGGGCCCGCGACTCGAGCGGCGTCCTCGTCGGCCTGCCGGGCGGCGGGGCCGGGTTCCTCGCTCTGCCGTCGGGCGCCCTGCGCGAGCTGGGCCTCGTCGGTGCGCCGATCGCGGTCGCCTCCGACGGCCGGATCGTGCTGCGCGACGCGTCGGACGGGCGGCGACTGACCGTGGTCCGTGCCGCGCGACCACCTGTCGGCGGACCGTTCGCGCACCTTGGCGGGGTCGAGATGGAGCGCGACGTCTGGTCCGCGGCCCTGCCGGAGCGTCTGGCAGATCGCGTCCTCGTGTCGCAAGGAACGGGACTGGCATGGGTGGACCTCGCTTCGGGCCGCAGCCTCTCGATGACCTCCGGCCACGACTCCTTCGTCACGACCGTCGTCCTGTCGGAGGACGGCCGCCACGCGGCGTCGCATGCGTGGGACGGCGTGACGAGGACCTGGAACCTCGCGACGGGTCACGAGCTGGCGAGCTGCCTCAACGCGGTGCGCGGAAGCCCGCACCACGCGTTCACGCCGAGCGGCTCGCTGCTGGGCCACGCCGACGGCAGGGCGGCCGGGCCGTTCGAGGCGGCGCTCGATGTCCCCGTGCGCACGTTCGATCTCGCGCGCGCGCTGGGCGGCGTGCCGGGCCGCGCGACGCTCTCGCCCGACGGCCGATGGCTCGCCACGTGGGCCGAGCCCGGTCGGATCGGCCGCGAGGTCGCCGTGCTCGCCGTGAGCGACGGCCGCGTCGTGACGCGGCTGCGCGAGGAGAGTCGCGCGGACGTCGCGTTCGTCGGCGACGGGTCCGCCCTCGTGACCTCCGGCGACTCGGGCATCCTCGCGAGACCCATCGCCTCCGATGGGAGCGTCGGCGAGGCGCGGATCGTGCTGCCGCAGCCGTGCGAGGACATGGCCGTGTCGGCGGACGGGCGGCGCGTCGCCGCGGTGCTCGCGCGCAGCGGCGAGCTGGTCGTGGCGGATCTCGCCGACGGTCGGGTCGTCACGCGCTTCCTTCCCGCGCGTCGCGCCTTCACGGTCGCACTCGCGCCCGCCGGCGATGTCGTCGCGCTCGGAACGTGGCACGCGAAGCGCGGCGCGTGCCACGCGGTGGACGACGGCAGGCTCCTGTTCGAGCCGGCCAGCGGCTCCAGCTTCTCGGTGGCGTTCTCGGAGGTGGACGGGTCGCTCGTCGTCGACGGCGGCGACGAGCTGCGCCTGCTCGATCCGCGGACGGGCGACGTGCGCGCGGGCCTGCCGCTCGGCGGCGGCTTCGACGTGCCCGCGTTGCCCGCGGTCTCGAGGGACGGACGCATCCTCGCCGTTCCCGATCGGCGCCGCCAGGGCGCTGTCCGCCTGCTCGACGCGGAGACGTTGCGCGACCTCCTCGTCCTGGAGGTTCCCGACAGCCGCACCGAGAACGTCCTGTGGTGCGCGCTCGACGCGGCCGGCCGGACGCTCGCGGCCGGGACGGTGACCGGCCAGCTCGCGACGTGGGATCTCACCAGGCTGCGTGCGGACCTGCGGGAGCGTGACCTCGACTGGTGAGATGCGCGGTGGCGGATTGCGGGCTTCGATGATGCTCTCCCTCACCGACCTCGAGGACACCACCTCGCGCCGTCTCCCGCTCTCATCCCCGGCGGCCCGACCCCATCGGCCTCCGCCTGCTTCTCGACCTGGACGCCCGCGCCATCTCATGCGGATGGCGGACCGACCTGGCGCTACGATCGCCGGGCTCGCTGAAACCCTGGAAGGCCATCGCTCCGGCGCCGACAGCGACGGAGCGCCGTGCGTGGACGGAGTTGACGCGTTGCGCATGAGGCGCCTCCTGCTGCGGCGGGGACTGTTGCGGGAGGACGGAGCACCCGGCGACGGTGGCGAGTCCCTCTCGGTGATCGACGCGTGCCAGGCGGCGCCGGTGCGCGACGTGACCGCGATGGGCGCGCGGTCCGAGCGGCCGCTGCTCTACCCGGACCGGCTCGGGCTGCCCGACGGACCTCTTCGCGGTGTTGCGGCTGATCGCCATCTCGCGGGCCACGGTGCGGACCGAACGGCCGTGACCGGAAGCTGCTGTCGAATGGCATGAACGTGATCCACGTCCAGCATCCTGTCCCTCGGGGCGGTGCGGAAGATCCTCGCAGGCATCGGCCTGTCGACACGCCCTCGCCTGGCGTCCGACGCCGCTCGGTCATCGTTCGCTCCGTCACGGATGCGTCCTGCGCTCGTGCCGAGATCGCATCGAGACCCTCCGTGCTGGCAGGGAAGAGGGGCGCATGACGTGTCGTGGCCCGGAGTGCATCGCGGCAGGTCACGGCGGTCGTCGTGGACCGGTCGGGAGGGGTCAGGCTTCCGGCAGGGCCTTGATCAGTTGAAGCGCCGGGTTCGAGGGATCCCAGAGCGCGGGGAACGCTTCCAGGGGAACGAATCCCCGCGCGAGATAGAACCCCCGCGTCTCGGCGTACTCCAGGCTGGGTGATGTTTCAGCGACCGTCTTGACCTGGAGGAATCGCGCTCCCTGCGCGCGGACGTGCCTCTCGGCGGCGACGAGAAGGGTGGATCCGACTCCTGCGTTCCTGTGCGGCGCTGCCACCGCCATGCACTGCACCTCCCACGACGGCTCGTAGTGGCGCTTCAGCGTGAGAAACCCGACGAGCGTGCCGTCGATCTCGGCGCCGAACGTCGGGTTGACGAGGCTCTCGGCGGCGAACCTCAGCAGCGGCTCCTCGAGACCGAACCAGCGGGGGAGCGACCGGAGGATGGCCTCGACTTCCTTCTCGCGCTGGAGGGTGGGCCCGACGATCCTCATGCGACCTCACGCCATGCCGCCCCGACGCGTTCGGAGCGAGTCAACTGGTCCCTGCCGCGGCGCGCGCGTTCCGCAGCCTGCCGCGTGAACTCGGCGAGATGACGCGGCCTCCCGGCTTCGTGGCCACCGCGATCATGCCGTCTCGAGCTTCGCCGTGCACTCCCGGGCTGGCAGCGCTCGCGCGACGCTCGCCGGCCGGGCGACGCGCGAGCGCGTGGCGCGGCCCGCCCTCAGGGCTCCAGGCAGTCGCGCGTGAGGGCAGGCAGCAAGTTGCGCTCGACTGGCATCACGTCGAGCGTGCGTTGATGCGCGACGTCCGCGTCCTGAAGCACGAGCGTCGAGGTGCCGCCTTGGTGGCCGCAGATCACCATGACCCACAGCATCCGCGAGGACTCGAGCCAGGCGTGAAGGGGCTGTCCGTCCAGCGTGGCGCGCGTGTTGCGGGAGTCGCCGTCGAAGCGACCGTGAATGAAGAGGAACGCTCCTTGCTGGTGGATCGTCACGGGGTCAGCCGAGGGGTTCTCGACCGAGGCTGAGACCGGGTGGGCTTCCGTCGCGACAGGCACGTCAATGCTGGCCATGCGCCGGCCGTCGGGGTCGAGGAGATCGAACGTGAGCGCGGACGCGGCATGCGGCACGGTGAAGGCCAGGACCCCGTCCCCGATCCGCGCGGGCTCGCCGCCTGCCCGAACCTGGTGCAGCGCGAAGGGCCCATCGGACCTTCCATCGAGGAACATCGTCTCGTCAGCGGCACGGACGCCGATGGACGTGGTCACGACATCACCGGCCTCGAGTCTCGCCGGCACCGCCACCGTCACGGCGCCGTCCGCGAGCTCGTAGGTGAGGACCGAGTAGTGCCGTTCGGCGCGCAGATGCCCTGACGCCGTAAGCGGCGGCCCCGGTGCGGCACAGCACGTCGCCGCCAGCAGCCCCGCGGCGATCGCTCGCCCTCCCTTCCCAGCGCTCCTCGGGTCCCTCATCACGGGCCTCCTGGATGAACCGTCACCGGGCCTGCCGACCCTCCATGCTCACGACCGGCATGGTGGCATGACGCGCACCGCCTGTCACCGTCGCCGCCGTCGTGCTCTCGGCTCACCGAGGCCGGCCTCGCCGGCTCGGCCGGCCGCGCGGGCGATGCGCGCGACGTAGACGGCGAGCCAGGAGGGCGGCGCGTCGAGAAGCTCGCGCGCGACCATGCCCTCGGGCGCAACCTGGATGAAGCCGGACGGCAGCGAGTCGAGCGCGCGACTGACGCGGACGTGCCGCCGGGCAGCAGCGCGCGAACCAGTCCGGCGTGGTGGCCGGCCCCGTGCCGCAGCGACGGGGGGCCGGCGGCTCCGACCGCGCATCCCTGTTCGGTTGCGGCCGCGCCACGCTAGAATGAAACCATGAGCGACGATCACGATCCCGTTGCAAGTCTCCGACTGGCCTTCGACCTTCACGAAGCCGGCGTCGAGCTCATGCGCCAGAACCTTCGACGCGCACATCCGCGCGAGACCGCCGAGGAGATCGAGGCGCGCATCTTGACGTGGCTCGCGGCACCGGACATCGACGCGAGCACGGGATGCTTCAGGCCCGGGAGCCTGCGGTCCGCTCCATGACGGCCCTGGCCGGGGCGCTCCGTCGAGTCGCTTCCGATCTTGCCAGCGCGCGGGCGCCGTGGGCCCTCGTCGGTGGCCTCGCCGTCTCCGTTCGCGGGGAGCCGCGGTTCACCCGCGACATTGACGTTGCCGTCGCCGTCGCGACTGACGCCGATGCGGAGCGACTCGTGGCGGATCTCCTCAGCCGCGGCTATCGAACGCTGGCCGTTCTGGAGCATGAGGGCACTGGACGAATCGCGACGGTCAGGCTCCGAATGCCCGGACAGCCTGCTTCCGGGATCATTGTTGATCTGCTCCTCGCGTCATCGGGCATCGAGGCGGAGGTCGCCGCGGCAGCCGAGAGCATGGAGGTCTTCCCCGGTGTCGCCATCCCAGTCGCGCGACGCGATCACCTCATGGCGCTGAAGGTGCTGGCACGGGACGACGCTCGCCGGCCCATGGATCGCGCTGACCTGCTGGCGCTCCTGGCCGTGGCCACGGCGAGCGAAATCGAATCTGCGATCGTCGCGATGGATCTCGTGACCGAACGCGGCTACGCCCGAGGGAAGGACCTGGTCGCCGAGTTCAGTGAAGTGCGGGCCGGTCTGGCTGCAGGCGACGGCGCCTGACATCGGGTGTCGCTCCACCGCGCCGTGCCGCAATCGCGAGGCGCCTCGTCGGTCGCCAGCCTCATGGAACAGCGCCTTCAGCGAGCACGGCCGAGCGCTCCGTCCATCCGCGCGACCACGCCAGCGAGACCAGCCGGACGAAGCTGACCGTCCTCCCGCGCGCGATTCGCGAGGAAGAGGGCGATCCGGCGTGCCGGCCGCGAGAAGCTCCTCGAGGGCCTCCTGGACCTGTCGGGCCAGGCGCTGACCGCTCCGTCACTCGCGACCCGAGTCCGGGGTCGGGCGATCCGTCGCCTCGCCGCCGCGACGGTGTGACGATGCGCCGGAGGGGAGGGCGTCTGCATGGACCATCCACCCCTCGCCCGCTTGACGGCACCGTGCTCGGGGAGCACGCTCGGCGGGCATGAACGCCACCCACCCTCGACCGGCTTTCCGCCTGGGCCTGATCGTCGCCCCGATCGTCGTGACCCGGCTCGGCGCGGTGGCGTGGTCGTTGAGCGGCATGATGGGGCTGCGAGCGAGCCATCGCCGGGTGGCCCGGGCCGACGTCGCGATCGCGCGCCTGCGGCACGTCACCCTGCGCGCCGACGAGCCTCACCGGTTGCGTGCGGAACGACGCGCAGAGTTCAGACGAGCGGGCCGCCCGACCGCGCCGCTGAGCCGATGCGCCTGCCTGCAAGTGCGCTGAGGTCTCATCCGGTGACTCGCGCGATCGCCCTCGCCCAGGCCTGCGCCCTCACCGTCGCGAGCACCCTCGCCGTCACCCTCGCCGTCACCCTCGCCGTCACGATCGCCGTCACGCTCGTGCCGGGCGCCCTCGCCGCTCCGCCTTCGCCCGTGGACGGCTCGGTTCGCTTCCTTGCGGACAAGCGCACGCTGGCGTGGAGCGCCGGGCCGGATGCGAGCGCCTGGAACGTCTACCGCGGGTTCGAGCCCGCGCTGGGGGACCACGCGTGCCTCCTTCGCGCGCTGAGCTCGCCGAGCGGGGACACGGACGAGGCCGGCGCCGCGCGGTTGCGGTACTTCCTCGTCTCCGCGACGGCCGCGGGCGGCGAGTCGAGCCTGGGGCTCGACGCCCTCGGTCGCGAACGCCCGAACACGGCGCCCTGCGACTCCGACGGCGACACGCTGCCGGACGCGCGCGACAACTGCCCGCTCGATCCCAACGCGTCGCAGGCGGATCAGGATCTCGACGGCGAGGGCGACGCGTGCGATCCGCAGACGTACGACTTCGAGCGCGACGACGTCGGCTCGCGCCCCTCCGAGACGCTCGACGTCGGCGGGCGCGATCCGTCGTTCGTCGTGCGGGAAGCCGGCGGCGATCGCGTGGCCGCCTACGACGAGGCCGTGCCGGGCTCGCACGATCGCCTCGAGCGCCTGCGAGGGGACGCGGCGTTTCAGGACCTCGACGTCTATCTCGATCTCGAGGACGTCGCTCAGGTCGCCTCGGTCGAGGTCTGGTCGGATGGCGCCCACGGATGGAATGCCGGCGGCGGGCTCATCCTGCAGGTGGACAGCGCCTCGCGCGTGCTGCTCTATCCCCGCATCTGGCGCAGCGTCCCGCAGCTGATCGGACCGACGCTGCCCGCAGACGGGCGCCTGCGCGCGCGCGTTCGAAAGGGCGCCGGCGATGCCACGCGCGTTCACGTGGACTTCCTCGACGCGGGCGGCGCGTGGGTCGAGGCAGGCGCGTTCGATGTCGCGGACGATCATCGCCTTCGCGGCCGGGACGTCGTGCTCGCGAGCTATCTCGGAGGGCGGCGCGGCATCAAGCGCATCACCGTCAACCGCATCCTGCCGGTCGCCCCTCTGACCGTCCTCGCCGACGCGAGCACGGTCGAGGACTGGAAGCTGTTCCAGCGCGATGCGTCGGGCGTCGCCGAGATTCCGGTGCGCGTCGCCGTCAGGGGAGCCGAGCCCCTGCGCCTTCGCGCGGCCGTCGTGTCGAGCGCGACGCGCCTGCCGCTGCCGGGCCATGACCTGGCCGATCACGCGCTCGACGTGCCCGCCTCGCCGGAAGGCCGCGTGGCGGAGATGCGGCTTGCCGGCGTGCCCGCGGGAGGCAACTACGACATCGAGGTGCGCCTGGAGCGGGCCGCCGACGGCGCGGTTCTCTCGGGGGCCGTCGTGCGGGAGATCGCGATCGGGGATGTCTGGCTCGCGGCAGGTCAGAGCAACATGTCGGGTTACAGCGGAACGCTCGCCGGCGCCGAGCCGCCCGACGACGCCGTGCACCTGCTGGCCAACAGCGGTCGGTGGAGGCGCGGCCAGGAGCCCATGGACGATGGCGCCGATCAGGTGGATGGCGTCTCGTACGAGACCCCGGCGCACTCGCTGCAGCTCCGCTTCGCCAGGGAGTGGGCGCGCGCGACGGGCGTGCCCGTGGGCGTCATCCCCGGCTCGCTCGGAGGCACCAATCTCTACGCGCAGTGGCAGCGCGACGCCGCGCGGCCGGACAACCGCGGCACGCTCTACGGATCGCTCCTGCACCGCGCGACGCTTGGCGGCGGCGAGCCCCCGCGCGGCGCCGCCTGGATGCAGGGCGAGTCCGACGCGCTGGCGCTGCGAGGCATCGCGGCCTATCGCGCCGACATGGAGCGCCTCATCGCGCAGTGGCGCGCGGATCTCGGGCGCGCCGACCTGCATGTCGTGATCGGCCAGCTCGGCGTGTATCTGGGATCGGATCTGGCGCAGTGGACGGCCATCCAGGAGGCGCAGCGGCAGGTGGCCGTCTCGGATCCGCAGTGCTCGCTCGTCGTCACGGTCGATCAGCCGCTGGCCGATCCCATCCACTTCAACGTCGCGGGCTATCGCGAGATGGGGGTTCGCTTCGCCGAGGGCGCGCGCGAGGAACTCCTGGGCGAGGCCGTGGATGCCGTGGTGGATGTCGTGAGCGCCACGCGCGCGGGAGCGGGCGGCGATCGCGTGGACGTGCGGTGGGACGCGGCCGTGGCGGGAGGCGATCCGTCCGTGTTCGTCGTCGCGGATGCCGCCGGCGCGCCGGTCGTGACCGCTCTTCAGATCATGGGGCCTGTCGTGACGCTTTCGCTCGACCGGCCGCTCGTCATGCCCGCGCGCGTGACGTACGGCTGGTTGCGCGATCCCGCGGGTCCCTGGCTGCGCGACGCTCGCGGCCGCGCGGTGGCCTGCTTCGCGGACGTGATGGTGGCTCCGTGAGCGGCGGGCGGCATCGCGCCGCGCCTCTCGCCGCGGGCCTGCGGCAGAATGGGCGAGCCGTCGCTCGCGCGCAGCCTCTCGCGGGGCCGGGAGGCGGCCCCTTCAGGAGCCCGACATGAACGTGAAGAGACTCTTGCTGTCGTGGCTTGGCGTGTACGTGACGTATCAGGCGCTCAACTTCGTCTTCCACCAGGTCCTGCTGGCCGAGACCTACGGGCGCCACGCGGCCGCATTCCGTCCGGCGGAGGAGATGATGAGCCGCATGTGGGTGATGTGGCTGACGGCCGCCGTGTGGACGCACCTGTTCTGCTACATCTACGTCAAGGGGCGCGAGAGCGGGACGCTCGCCGAGGGCGTGCGCTTCGGCGCGATGATGGGCGTGTTCATCGGCCTGCCGTTCGCCTACGAGAGCTGGGCGCTCTACCCGCTCTCGTCGGGACTCGCGCATGCGTGGTTCGTCGGAAGCGTCGTCGTCGGCGTCGCGTGCGGCGTCGTGGCGGCGATCATCTACCAGCCGCGGACGGAGGCCATGTCGAGCTGACGCGAGCGTGCCTGGCCGACGGCCCGGGGTCGCTCATCCCCGGGGCACCCCGGGGACGGTCGCGCACGGGGCACGGCCTCGCCGCCGTCACTCGATCGCAGGCACGCGCTGCCGCATTCGACTTCATCGAGACGTTCTGCAATCGCCAGCGGCGACACTCGTCGCCGGGCCACCTGAGCCCCGCGGCTCACGCCCGGCAGCTCGAGGCTGCCTGATTAACCTGCCCACGAGGTCGGGGCAGGCCCTCTCTGTCGATGCCCGGATCGTCGCCGGAGACGTCGCCAAGCCTCGCTTCGCCGCGCCAGCGAAGCCTGTCGGCCCGCGCTGCCCGTCATCCCGCGCCCGACCCGCGCCCGGGAACGAGGCGAACTGTCGCCTCGGAGGCTCCGCCGCGGGATGAACGCACCGTGCGCGTCGAGAGCCGGTACACTCCATTGAGCCTGTCACGACGCGACTGCGAACAGTTGCGCCGGGAGAGCGGGGAGCGGCGGCGCTGACCGTGACTTCCCGTTGGAAGGGCTCGGGGCTCGCCACGGTGGGCTACCATCAGTCAGCGAGCAGGGTCCGCTTCGCCTGGGCGCGAGTCTCGCAAGCCCGGGCCGCGCCAGGAGATGAAGTGAGCTGGTCGAATCCCGGTCGCAAGTCGTTGCGAGGAGTCCGCGCGCGCGGTCGGTCGCGGCGGGCGCCACTGTCCGGGGAGACGGAGCGGACGCTGCTGGAGTCTGCCGCGCGAAGGGAGATGGCCAGCCGGATGGAACATGTCTACCGCACCCTGCGAAACCTGACAGCACGCCTCCAGGAGCTGAAGATCCCCTACGCGATCGTCGGTTCGCTGGCCCTGGCTGAGCATGGATATGAGCGCTCGACGGCGGACGTTGACGTGCTCCTCACGCGACAGGGTCTTGATGCGTTGAGGGATGGCGTTCGCGGGCGCGGCTACGTAGACAAGTTTCCAGGCAGCAAGGGACTGAGGGACACGGCCACGAATGTCGGGATCGACGTGCTGCTGGCCGGTGAGTACCCGGGTGACGGCAAGCCCAAGGCCATCGTGTTTCCCGATCCGGCAGCCATCGCCGAGAGGGGACGGCTGGGCCAGGTCGTGCCGCTCGCAACGCTTCTTGAGATGAAGCTCGCGTCGGGGCTCTCCGCGCCCGACCGTCTCAAGGATCTCGCGGACGTGCTCGAGCTCATCCGAGCGGCAGGGCTGCCGGAGGATCTTGCCGAGCAGCTCGATCCCAGCGTTCGTGAGAAGTACCGCGAACTCTGGATGGCATCGCGATCCGGCCGCGAGGAGTAACCAGCGCCCTGCCGCGGCATCGGCACGCGAGGACGCTCGTCATCCAGGACGCGCCGAGGCGACCAGCCGTGCAGGAACCGTCATTGCCGACAGGTCGGCGTGCAGGTTCGGAGAGCGCGGCGCCATGCGCGCGAGGTACTCCGTGCCGTTCACGCTCTCGTCCGTCTCGACGCGGCGGCGCGCCGTGGCCGAGCGTGTTGAAGCCCGATGGCAGCGTGGCGATGGAAGTCCTCGCGTGGGGCCTGCTGCCTCCGGAGCCGTGATGCCCCGACTGCGGGCGCATCTCCGAACAACATCGGGGCCCCCTCGCGGGCCCGGCGCTGAACGCGGAGAGCGGCCCCCTCCCATCGCCGATCGGCGATGACCACTCCGCGGCCACCAACGTGCGCTCGCGACGGGTCCGAGAAGCGGGGCCTGCAAGCGCCCGCCCTTCGCCACCCGTCCGTCACGGCAGGCAGGGGGCGGCGCGGACCTGGTACCAGTGGATGGGAGAGGTCGCTGCCGGGTCTTCCCAGGTGGTCGAGGCGCCGGGCGTGGAGGCGATGGCGGTGGGGAGGCAGCCGGCGAGGGCGGGGGGCTCGCAGCGCTCGATGGTGAAGTCGATCGTCGCGCCAGGGCTCTGCCATGACAGGACGGGCGCGGCGGTCGCGGACTTCGTCACGCGCAACGTGTCGCCGACATCGCCGGGAAGGCGGAAGCGCCAGAGCGCGCCGGTCGTGACGGCCGCAGGCGCGCGCGCGTCCACGCGCCAGGTCCACGTGCGGCCGGGCGCGAGCATGCCCGGAGGCGGCGTCCAGTCGGTCGTCGCGATCTGGCCCTGGTGCTCGGGCGAACCCGGGACGGCGCTCGCGACGGCCGCGGCGTCCGTGCCCAGGTAGAGATCGTGCGCCGTCGCGAGCGCGCCGCCGACGAAGCTCAGCATGGCCGGCGCCTGCGTGAGCGGCGCGCCGTCGGGCGGATCGGGGTTCATCGCGCGGCCGGGGAGCGTCCGCAACGCGTCGAGCTCGAGCTCGGTCAGCGCGCGGTCATGCACGCGCACGTCGTCGATCTCGCCCGCGAACGATCGCGGGGCGCCCCAGGGATCGCGGCCGATCAGCAGGTCGCCCGTCCAGGGCACCTCGCCATGGCCGCCCGCGTTGCGCGCCGTGCGCCAGGCGCTGCCGTCATGCAGGAACGCCGTCGCGCCGCTCGGATCCACGGCGAGCGCGACGAACACCCAGGTGTCGAGCGGCACCGCGATGCCAGACGACCATCCCCACTGCCCGCCGCCCCAGTGATAGCCGAGCTCGGCCGTGTCGCGCAGGTTCATGCCCGTGGCTGATCCGCCGCCGCGCGTGAACGCGATGCCAGCCCACGGCGCGGGCGTGCCGTTCGTGCGAATCCACGCCGAGAGCGTCAGCTCGCGGAGCGTCCCGCCGGGAAGCGGCGCGCGCGCCAGGTCGTTCGCGCCATCGAGCAGGAGCGCCGGTCCGGTCGGTCCCGCGCTCCATGTCGCGCCGTTCTCCAGCGTCGCGGGCAGGCCGGTCACGGCGTCCGCCGTCGTCGCGCCCGCGCCTTCATCGAGACGCCAGGCGTGCAGCGCGCGCGGCGAGCGCCCGCGGAACGTGAAGAGCCATGTCGGCCCCGTGACGGGCGAGCCCGCGATCACCTCGTCCACGCGCCACGCGTACGTGAAGCCCTCGGCGAGCAGCGCGGGCACGGGCACGGATGTCGCGGCCAGGCGCCCGAGGTGCTCGGGCGAGCCGGGCCCCGCGGCCGCGACGGCGGCGAAGTCCTCGCCGAAGTACACGTCGCGCTCGGTCGCGCCCGCCGCCGGTCGCCACGAGAGCGCCTGCGACGGATCCGCCGTGAAGCCGCCGTCGGGCGGATGCGGAGCGTGCGCGCCCGCGACGCCGTCGCGCACGGCCGCCAGCTCGGCAAGGCTCAGCGCGCCGGCGTAGACGCGGACGTCGTCAATGGATCCGGCGAAGTGACGCGCCGCCGCGGTCTCGTCCCAGCCGATCTGCGAGTCGCCGCCGAACGTCTGCCGGCCATGCGCGATGGGGTTCTCCCACGTGCGCAGGCCGCTGCCGTCGTCCATGACGATGGTGGCGCGCGCGGGCTCGACGACGAGGGCGACGAAGGCCCAGGCGCCATCGGGCAGGACGAGCCCCGAGTTCGCTCCCCACGTCGCGGGATCGTCCGCCCACGTGTAGCGGAGCTCCGACGCGTTGCCGGCGTGCAGGCCCGCGGTCGTGCCGGCCGCGCGCGTGAAGAAGATGCCGGCGAAGGGCAGCAGCGGGCCGCTCCGCCGCACCCATGCGGTGAACGTGGCGGGGAGCTCGGGCAGGTTCAGCGCGGGCACGGTCACGTGCTGCGTCGCGCCATCGAGGTCGATCGCGCCGCCCGAGCGCCCGGCGACCCAGGCCGCGCCGCCGGCGACGGCGCCGTCGCGCGACCAGCCCGTGGCTTCCGCGGCGATGGCGCCCGCGCCGTCGTCGAGCGGCCACAGCGCGAGGAGCCCCGGGTCCGCGATGTCCACGGTCACGTCGCCGCGCACGGCGGTCGTGCCGTCGCTGACGTCGTAGGCGAACGTGTCGAGGCCCGCGAACAGCATGCACGGCGGCGTGTACAGCAGCAGGTCGCGCCCGCCCGGGCCCGCGCCCGCCGCCAGCGCGATCTCGCCGCCTCGCGCGGAACGCGCGTCGTGCGAGGCGATCACCAAGTCGTCGCAGTTTGCGTCGTGATCGTTGGCGAGGACGTCGAGCGGGATGGCGACGCGCGCCACGGCCTGGCCGCGCGCGAGCACCAGCGAGTCGGGATGGGCGTACGGGGGCACGTCGGCCGCGCGCGGGCCGACGGCGTCGAGGCACGTCCGCGAGTCCCGGAACGCGCTGATGATGTCCTTCGTGTTGGGGCCGATGTACAGGCAGGCGCCGCACATGCTGTTGCAGGGCGCGACGTCGTGACAGTGGCCGGCGCTCCAGTTGTGGCCGAGCTCGTGCCCGATGACGCCCGAGCTGTCCACGCTCCATCCGTAACACCAGGCCAGGTTGCACGTCACGCCGACGTAGGCCAGTCCGGCGAGCCCCGGACCGGGCTGGCCGGTCAGCAGGTGCGCGATGTCGCGCGGCACGGCCGTCTGGTTCGCGTTCCACTCGTCGCGGAAGAGGTTCAGCAGGCTCCCCGTCGTCGGCGCCGGCATGTAGAAGTCGGTGGTGCGGATGATGAGATCCGTCATGACGTACGTGATGAGCGCGTCGCGGGCGTAGAAGGCGTCCACCGCCGCGAGGTGCGCGTCCACGTTCGCCGTCACCGCCGCGATGTCCGAGCCGTGATCGCGGTAGTAGACCTGGTCCACGTCGAACGCGATCTCGGTCAGCCACAGGCCGCCCGGCCCGCACCACGCGGGCCGGTCGCGCGGGGACGCCACGCCCGTCAGCTCGCGTTCGCCACCCGGCGAGCCGCCGTGGCCGCGGGCCGGTGAGCGGGCGGGAGCCGCTGGCACGACGGCGTCGTCGGGCGTGAGCGCGTCATCCGTGCCGCAGGTCATGCCCTCGGGCCATGCCTCGCGCGACACGACATGGAGCTCGGCGGGCGCCGCGGGATCCCTCTCGCGCAACGGCCGGACGCTCCAGGGCAGGCCGCCGTCCGCGTCCACGATCAGCCGCAGGCCCAGCGGCGTGATGGCGCCGCCAGCCACGCGCGCGGGCTGGCCGGCAACGCTCCCCTGGTAGCTGGCGGGCGGCGGCGCTTCGATCGTGCGCGTGACCCCGTCGGCCCAC
Organism: uncultured Thermoanaerobaculia bacterium; assembly: GCA_964613915.1. Lineage (GTDB taxonomy): Bacteria > Acidobacteriota > JBCCFW01 > JBCCFW01 > JBCCFW01 > CAZTIW01. The sequence goes on along the minus strand of CAZTIW010000010.1, from coordinate 78,198 downwards.
GCGCGCAGCCGGAAGTCGCTGGCGCGCAGCGAAACGCGATGGAGGCTCACGGTCACCGGCGGATCGAGGGGCAGCTCGATCTCGAACGAGGCTGGCAGGCCGTCCGGCACGGCGATCGGAGCGACGATGCCGGCGGGCGCGCCCGCGCCGGATGCGGCGGCGGCGGGCCCGACGACGAGAAACAGCCCGAGGGCGCTGGCGATCCACGATCTCATGCGCCGATGGTCGTCGAAACGCGCGCGGGCGTCCACCCTCACGGGATCGCGCCGCAGGCCTGCCAGCCGGCGCCCGAGGCGCGATCGGTGCCGTCGGACGCCGTGCCGGCCGGGCCCTCGCCGCACCGGTTGGCGGACGCGATCACGACCCAGGAGTTCGCGGGCAGGGGCACGTCCAGCAAGACCGTGCCGGGTCGAGCTCCCGGGCCGGCGCTGGCGATCGCGCACGCGCGTCCGCTCGCGTCGGCCGGCGCCCACCAGGAACCGATGGCGTCCGCGTAGGCGTGGTAGCCGAGCGCGAAGGGATCCGCGCCGACCTCGAGGCGCGCGGCCTTCGTCAGCACGAGCAAGGGCGGGTCTCCCGCGCCGGAGACCTCGGCGAGCCAGCTCGCCGGCTCCTCGACGATGACGTCCACGAACGCGTCGCAGGTCTGCGGCGCGGGATCCGCGCAGGAGTCGGCGGCCACCGCCCGCACGCGATGCGTGCCGGGCGCGAGCGTCGCCATCACGCCGTTGCCGACATCGTCCGGCGTGCCGTCGAGGTCGTAGTCCCACGCGATGCCGACGGGCGGCACGCCGCCGGTGAAGGACAGCACGAGCTCCTGCGGGACGCCCTCGCACGCGGCGGCAGGCGTCACGGTGATCGTGCCGCAGGCGAGCGGAGGGCAGAGGGAGGGACAGTCGTCCGCGACGATGACGACCGGGAGGGACTCGCCGGCGCAGCCGGCCGGATCGGTCACCCGCACGGTGTACGAGCCGGACGTGCTCACGACGAGCTGTTGCGAGCGTTCGCCGGGGATGTCCGCGCCGTCGAGCGTCCACTGCCACGTGGACCAGATCGTGCCGGCATCGAGCGTCACGCTCTCGCCGCGCGCCGCGCAGAACGTCGTGGGACCGTCTGGCGTCGCGACGGGGGAGGGCGTGACGTTCACGATCACGGCGCCGCTCACCTGGCAGGCCTGCGGCGCGGGCAGCGTGCACGAGTCCGTGACGAAGGCCGTCACGGTGGTCGTGCCCGGCGGCATCACGCGCCGCAGCGGGTTGCCCGTCGCGTCGGGCACCGTGTCGCCGTCCGTGTCCCACGCGACCGTGATCGCGCCCTCGCCGCCGGAGACGATCGCGGTCATGGTGACCTGCTGGCCCTCGCAGGCGGGCGAGGGGCGCGCGTCCACGCGATCGCAGGCGAGCGGCGTGCAGCCGGCCGTGCAGTCGGTCGCGTCCACCGTGATCGGCGCCGAGGTCCCGCTGCAGCCGAACGCGTCCACGACGCGCACCGTGTAGTCGCCCGATGTCGTGACGGTGAGCTGGAACGTCGTGGCCGCCGGGATGTCCGTGCCGTTGCGCGCCCACTGGTAGGACGCGTGTCCGGTGTCGGTGACGAGCGTGAGGCTCTCGCCGGACGCGCCGCAGAACGTCGTCGAGCCCAGCGGCGTGATCACCGGGACCGGGTTCGCGCGGATCGTGATGGGGCGGCTCACGCTGCACGTCGTGGGGCCTGGCTGCGTGCACGAGTCGCGCGCCATGGCGGTCACGACGTGCGTGCCGGGAGCGAGCGCTCGATTGACGGGGTTCCCGGTCGCGTCGGCGATCGTGTCGCCGTCGAAGTCCCAGGAGATCTCGACGGGCGCGACGCCGCCGGCGGTGTTCGCCCGGAACGTGACGGAGGCGCCCTCGCAGGCCTCGGCCGGCGCCGTGATGGAGTTGCAGGCCACCTGCGAGCACGGCGGGATGAAGAGGATCGCGTAGGGCACGTACGGCACCGTCGCCGTGTTGAAGCTCACCTGCGTGAACTCGCCGAGGAACCCGCGCGACACGCCGACCGTCGCGCCGATGCCGGCATCGGATTCGGCGGGCTGGCCGAGCGTGACGTCGAGGTAGTTGAAGAGGATCCTCCCGTCCTCGTAGAGGCGCACGCCGAACGTGGCGGTCTCCGGCTCCGAGCACGTGGGGCGGTGATGCGCCGTGTCGAACCACTCGATCTCGCGATAGCGCACGCCGCCGCCATCCACGCCGGAGCCGATCTGGAACGACTCGACGAAGGAGAGCGGGCCGCTGTTGGCGCACCCGGGGGTCGCGCAGATCAGATCGAACGGGTCGTCGTTGTCCATGGCCCAGTCGTCCCACAAGGGCGCGATCATGGGCCGGCCCTCGAGGCCGGTCAGCGCGGCGTTCGTGTCATCGCAGCAGCCGGGCGCGTTCGACAGGTAGACGATGCCGTTGGCCGAGACCGAGTACGACGAGAAGGTCGTGCCGTAGAAGGGGAACGAGAACCCCAGGCCGCCGGGCGGAGCGTAGACCTCTTCCGAGCACAGGCCCGTGCTGCCGTCGGAGACGGCGGCGATCACGTAGTCGCAGAGGGGGCCGTCGATCTCCTCGCAGTCCTTCCAGATGTAGCCGCCCGGTCCCGTGCCCGTGCGGGCGAATCCCTCGCCGGCGAGCGTGGCCAGCGCGAGGCAGGCGACGAGGGTGCGGACGGGCCTCATGGCGTCTCCCGGGGATGAGCTTCGGATGGTTGCCATCCGAATCTACGCCCCGGGGCCGCCGAAGGCGAGCATCACCAGCGATGGTAGGCCGGGTGCCCGGGGCGGACCGCGACGAACAGTCCCTGACACGTCGCGCAGGTCTTGCCCGTCGCGAGGGAGACCAGCTCGGCCTCGACCTCCGCGCGATCCTCCGCGGATGAGACGATCCACGCGCGCAACCGGACTGGAGCGGACGTCGGCGTCGGCCGGAGGAGCTTGACCGCGTAGTTCGCGGTCACGGTGCAGGGCGGCGACGTCGCGCCCTGCTGCCGCATGAGATGCCAGGCGGCGGTCCAGTTCGAGTGGCAGTCGAGGAGCGTGCCGATGATGCCGCCGGCGAGCATGCCGGGGAACGCCTCGTGATGCGGCTCGGCCTGCCACTCGGCGATGGTCTCGGCCTCGCCCGAGGGTGCCGCAAATGAACGGACCCGCAACCCTTTCGGGTTTGCGGGTCCGCAGCCGAAGCATGTCATCGCCGGGGCGTGCTGCTCTTGCAAGCACGCACCGGCGGGGAGGGCCGGGAGCGCCGGCCCGGTCATCAGTTCGTGAGGCCGGCGATGGTGGCGTCCATGCTGCCCTCTGCCTTGGCCTTGCACTCGGCCGAGCAGAAGTGGAGCGTGTAGCCGTGAGCCTGCACCGCGTGATCCGCGTGGCCAGCCATGCCCAGCTTGCAGCCGGCGCACTTGGACACGACCTTGTCCGTCGTGCCGTCAGCGGCGTCGGCGGTGACGAGGATCGCCTCGGCGGCGGCTGCGTCCATCGGGGCGGCGGGCGTCGCGGCGGCCGCGGCGTCGGTGGCCACGGCGTCGGTGGCCACGGGAGCGGCCTCGACAGGGGCGGGGGCAGGGGCGGGCGCCGGGGCTGCCGCCGCCTGAGGGGCGGGGGCCGGAGCCTCCTGGGAAGTGCCGCCGCATGCGAGCGCGACGAGGCCAAGAGTGAGGGTGGACAACAGGCAGAGCGTTCGGGTTCCGTGCGTCATGACTTTGGGGGTCTCCTTTGAGCCCGGGAGGGTATCACCTTGCCCCATGGGGCGGCGAGGGGCCGGTCTCAGCCCGGATTATTCGTGAAGGTGGCGCAGTCATGGGGCGGACCGCTCGCTCGGCGCTGCTGAAACCAGCCTGCGTTGGCAGGGGTCATCGGCTTCATGAATAGTCCGGGTCAGCCGGCCTGGCGGCGGGCAATGGCGTCAATCACCGCTGACTCGTCGGGCCATCCACCGCCAACGAGGCGCGTGAGCAGGCCGCCGGACCGCGAGGCGATCACCGCGCCATCAAGGACCACGTCGAACTGGCCCGGCTTGCCGCCCTCGAGCGAGGCTTGCATGCCGAGGCTGCGTTGGATGGCGGCAGCGAGACTCGCTGCCCGTCGGCCGTAGCCTCAAGCCACGCAGTGGATGATTCGCAAGGTGGAGGACATGAGGCAAGGATACTTCACCGGGGCCGGAGGGCTCAGCCGCCGTAGGTGACGGTCAGCTCGGTCTCGCGAAACGCGTCCATGGATTGCATCACGCGCGCCTGCGGCCAGAGGAACTCGGCGCTGCCATCCTCGGGGCGGTAGATCGCCGTGTACAGCGTGCCGAACGCGCGGGCGTGCTGGAGCGCGAACAGGGGCGGCGCGAGGAAGGCCCGCGTGAGCGCGTCAACGGTCATGGAGGGATCGGACAGGAGGCCCGTCAGGAACCGCTCGCGTTCGGCGCTGCGCGTGAACCGATCATGCCGCGACCACTCGACCGCGCGCTGGTGGTTCGTGGCGACGGCCTCGGGCAGCACGAGCGTCGGACGATCCGGCGACAGGCACGCCACGGCGTGCTCGCCCTGGCGATCGAGCACGGAGACGTTGTACGCCATGTGGGAGGGCACGCGCCTCAGGACCTCGATGGCCTCGCGCGCGCTCCGGCAGAACTCGAGCACGTAGCGCAGGACGAGCGGGATGCCGAACCCGTCGCCGACGACACGACGGCCGCCGAAGGCCAGCGCGACGCAGAGGCCATGCTCGTTCACGCCGTCGAGCACGCCCCAGAGGCAATCGCTCGACGCCAGCACGCGCGTGCCGTTCCAGCGGCTCAGGAGCACCGTGCCCTCGCAAGCGCCGGGATGGTAGTCGTAGTTTCGGATGAGGGCAGGCGCGCCACGGGTCCACGTCGCCTGCGAGCAGCCCGACAGGTACGGGGCGGGCCGGTAGAGGCTCAGCATGCGCGCCGCCTGCTCGTCGCCGTGCGCGAGGCCGACGAGGCGCTCCCACGTCGGGACGAGCTCGGGCAGGTGCTTGATCAAGGCGCGACGGCACGCGTCGAGATCGGGGCGCGCGTCGTCGCCCTCGCGCAGGAACCAGCGGCTGTAGGCCGGCCACGCCCGCTCGAAGAGACTCGACCAGCGATCGCCTGGCGTTCGCTCGTCCACCCACCTGAATGTGAGATGCATTTGCCCGGGGGCAGCCTCAGAGAAGCTTGAAGGCGGCGAGATCGGCTTGCTCGCGCACCTGAGCCGTGCGAGCCGCGGTCGCGAGCCCCGCACTGTAGTGCGCCCGGATGCCCGAGATCCACGCCTTCGCGCGCTTCGTGAGCTTGAAGCCGTCGGTCATGAGGCGGCCGGGCGTGACCAGGATTCCGAGGTCCGCGCCCTCGTAGAACCAGTCGCCCTCGCGCGCGATGCGCAAGAAGAACGCGCGGCTGGTGCGCTGCACCGTGCGGCGGTGCGTCTGCGGCCGGACGAACGTGACCTCGCCGCTGTCCTCGAGCTGCCAGATGCCCGAGCGCGGAGCCGACCGGATCGGCTGCACGTCGGTGCCCACGTGCTTGATGACCATCTGGCTCCAGTCGTCAATGTTGCGCGCGTCGGACCAGCGCTCGTTGAGCGCCTTGACATCCAGGTCGAAGTCAACGCCCGTGAACTCCAGCAGGTGGAACAGGAACAGCGGCGCGTCGGCATGCGCGAAGGCCGCGAGGTTCGTCATGGAGCTCGCGCCCGTGATGCGGGGGTTGATCTCGCCGAGATAGACATCGCCCGTGTCGAGATCCGTCAGGAAATCGATCTCGAAGTAACCCCGGTACCGCTTCTTGCGCAGGGCCTCGCCGATCTTGAAGGCCGACGCGCGCGCGAAGTCGCGCACCTTCTGCGGGAAGGCGCCCGAGTACACCTCGTTGCCGCACCAGCCGCCCTTGTAGGGGGTGAGCTCCTTGAACCCGACGAGCTCGGTCATGAGCGGGCCCACGATCGTGCCGTGACGCGTCACGCAGGCCTCGAGCGCGGAGCCGCGACAGCGCACGCGCTTCATGACCTTGACTTCCTTCTGCGCCTCGATCTCCTCCGCGTGGCGGTCGTACTCGCTCTTCTTGGAGATGAAGAACGTCGTGTGTCCCGAGTCGCCGAACGCCGTCTGCACGACCAGCTTGTCCCCGAGCCGGTGCTTGCGAGCGATCGCCTGGAGGGTCGCGTAGCTGTCCACCTTCGCGAGCGCGTTCGGAACGCTCTTCACGCCGGCCGCGTTGCCCACGCGCGTCGTCTCCAGCTTGTCGTCCATCTTCGTGCGCAGGCGAGCCGGCGGGAAGCAGACGCGCAGTCCCAGCTTCTTGCACAGGCGCTCCGTCTCCTCGTCGAAGAAGAGGAACACCGCGTTGCCCTTGTGCTTCTTGCCGCGAGGGGCGTTGGCCTTCACGAGCGCCGCGACATCCTCGTGCGCGAGCAGGTAGTTCGTGATCTCCTCGATGCTCTGGAACGGCTCGTGTGGCTTCTCGCGCGGGATGAAGACGTGCGGATGGGCGCCGTCGAAGCAGTCGAGCAGGTTGATGAACGTGAAGTTGCGAACCCACTCGTCCATGCCCAGCGTGTTGAACGGCGTCGCGCTGATGAAGTACGTCGGCACGTCGTTGCGGTGGAAGTAACGGCGGATGTCGGAGATGTCACGGAGCTTGTGCACGGGCGTTCCTTTCGAAGTCAGGAGGCGGCGAGGCGCGCGAGAGCCTCATCGGTGAAGACGCGCAGGCCGCGGGAGGGCTCGTAGCCGTGAATCTCCTTCACGTCCACGGCGCGCAGGTAGGTCAGGATGTCTTCCGTGACGACCTGGCCGGGCACCAGGATGGGGAAGCCTGGCGGATACGGGGTCACGAAGGAGGCGCTCACCACCGTCCGTCCGGCGTCGAGGGCCCGCTGCACGGAGCCGTCCATGAGCAGGTACTCGGAGTTGTCCGGATCGTGGGCCGCGAAGTAGGCCGAGCGCAGGTCGCCCTCGCGCGTCCCGCCGCGCTTGTCCGGCACGAAGACGGGGTGGAAGCTGCTGAAATGGGGGAGAGGGGGGAGTTGCTCCGCGAGGGAACTGACCCGCTCGCTGGCAGCCTCGCGCTCCATGTCGTCCTCGGAGGCGCGGCGCTCGAGGCCGTCGGCGATCCGCAGCAGGACGTCGAGCAGGTACGTGGCCGAACCACGGCTGGAGCCGATGTTCACGATGAAGAGCACCGTGTTGCGCGAGGTCTTGTTGACCTGGATGTCGTGCTCGTCGCTCAGGAGGCGCCGGAACGTATTGCCGTCCATGCCCGTCGCGCTGACGTCCACCGTGATGCGCGTGGGATCGAGCGCGAACTCGTCCTCGCGCCAGTGGGCCTCCATGCGCGTGAACCCGGAGGCCGCGTCGTAGAACCGCTCGAGCCCGGACGGCCGGTACTCGGCCGGAATCAGGTGCTTGGGCTTGAGGACGCGGAAGTACTTCGCGAGCAGCGGGTGATCCGAGATCTGCCGCCGGAGCATCATGGCGAGGCCCACGCTGTTGCGCACGAACTCGTAGCCCTCGAGCTCCAGCTGCCGCCGGCCGACATCCAGCGAAGCCAGGATCTGGTAGTTGGGCGACGTGGAGGTGTGCGTCATGTAGGCGTCGTGGAAGGACTCCCGCGCCTTGCGCTCGAAGTCCTGATCGTGGACGTGAATCATCGAGCCTTGCCGGAGCGCGGTGAGCGTCTTGTGCGTGGAGTGCGTGGCGTAGACCCGCACGCGCGTCGCGTCGGGATCCGGCAGCAGGCCGTCCTCGAGCCAGGCGGCCTCGTCCGTCGCGGCGCGGGCGTCGAAGTTCGCCTTCCAGGCTGCGTGACGCTCGCGATAGGCCGGGTCGGCCAACATGCGCCGGAGGCGCTGCGCGGCGTCCATCGCGGTGCGCTGCCGGTAGGTGGGCGTCGCGCGCGCGAACGCGAACCAGGCCTCGTCCCACAGGAAGATGATGTCCGGCTTGATCGCCAGGACCTCGCGCATGACGCGCAGGGGGTCATAGACGATGCCGTCGAACGTGCTGCTGGTCAGCAGGAGCATGCGCACGCTGTCGAGCTTGCCCGCGGCGCGGAGCGCGAGCAGCTGGCCCTTGATCTCCTTGAGCGGCACGCCGCCGAACATCGTGTAGCGATCGAGCGGGTAGGCGTCGAGGTACACGGGGAAGGCGCCCGCCAGCATGAGCGCGTAGGGATGCGACTTGTGGCAGTCGTGGGAGAGCAGCACGAGGTCGCCCGGGCGAATGAGCGCCTGCGTGACGATCTTGTTCGCCGTGGACGTGCCGTTCGTGACGAAGTAGCTCTGCCGGCTGCCGAAGGCGCGCGCGACCTTGGCCTGGGCGCTCTTCAGCGGGCCCGTCGGCTGCAGGAGCGAGTCGAGGCCGCCGGTCGTCGAGGACGTTTCGGCCAGGAAGATGTTGCGGCCGTAGAAGCGCCCCATGTCCTGGATCCAGTGCGACTTCGTGATGGACTTGGCGCGCGAGATCGGCAGGGCGTGGAAGACGCCCGTCGGCTTGTGGCTGTAGTCGCGGAGGGCGGAGAAGAACGGCGCATCGTAGCGCTCGCGGATGCCCTTCAGGATGCTCAGGTGGAGCTCGAGGTAGTCCTCCTGCCGGTAGATGACGCGGCGGAACCAGCGCGTGCGCGTGGCGGAGACGCTGCCGACCATGTCGTCGGTGACCTTGAAGAGATCCAGCTCGGGGCGGAGCGCCCTGATGGCCTCGGCGAGCGCGCTGCTGGGATCCTCCGTCGCCGCGGCCAGGTGGGCCGGGTCCACCATGTCAATGTAGTGCTGGAGCTCCGGCATGGGATGCCGGGCGGCGACCGGGAACCGGTAACGCAGCACGCAGCTCTGGATGTTGTGGTTGAAGAGCACGCCGATGACGCCATCCTCGAAGCTCGGAACCACGACGACGTCGTAGATGAACTCGTCGTCATCCGATCGCAGGTCGAGCAGCGCGTGACGGAGCTCGGCCTCCTCGGCGGCGCTGATGTCGTCCACCACCAGCACCTCGAAGTACGGGCGGCGCTCGTGGACGATCAGGACCTCGGGCGTGTCCTCGCGGTCGGCGCGCGTCTCGTCCGACGCCTTCTCTTCCGCGCGCAACTGCGTGAGGTCCCGGCGGCGGTAGGCGTCGCTGACGAGGAGCCGCACGATGCGCGCGGTGTTCCGCGAGAGAATCCGGTACCAGCCGCGGGCCGCGAGGCTCGCGAGCTCGGCGCAGGTGCGCTTGCCAGGGAAGGCCCAGTACGCCTCGACCCGCCGGAGGAGCTCGAGCGTCTGGTTGACCTCGGCGAGCAGGGCAGGGGCGCCCGCGCCGCGCTCGCCCTCGCGAGCGAGCCGCTCGGTTGCGACCTTCAGCTCGTTCCACTTCTCGATGCGGAGCTGGGACGCCGCGTAGTGCTCGCGGAAGGAGTCCGACGAGGCCGGCGCCAGTGTTGGCCTGGCGGGAGAGTCCGGGTTGGGTTTCATGCTCAGAGATCCTTCGTGTTGCTGAGGCCGGCGCGCGAGCCGCGGTCGGGCTTGACCAGCGGACCGAGCGAGTTGAAATACGGCCAGGCGCGCCCCTCGGGCGCGTACACGCCGAACTCCACCTTCCGGTCGCGGAAGCTCTTGAGTTGCTGGCCCAGGCCGCGCAGGCCGACCTCGCGGCTGCGGCGCACGCGCTCGAAGTCAATCTCGATCGGGATCATCTCGGACGCGCTCTGGCCCTGGTACATGACCTCGCCAGCGGGACCCGCGATGATGGAGCGTCCGTTGCCGCAGTCGCCGAAGCCGTTGATGCCGATGACGAAGCACTGGTTCTGCGCCGCCGTCGCGCGCACGATGGACAGCTCGACTTCCCGATCGATCGTGCCGGTGAGGGTCGGGTGCAGGATGACCTCGGCGCCCATGGCCGCCAGCGTTCGCGCCGTCTCGGGGAACCACAGGTCGTAGCAGATGGACATGCCGAACCGGCCAGCCTCGGGCACGTCGAAGACCAGGAACTCGGTCCCGCTCTCGACGCCCTCCTCGTACGGCCGGAAGGGGAACATCTTGCGGTAGCGGCCCACGATCGAGCCGTCGGGCGCGATCACCGTGCTCGTGTTGTAGACGACATCGCCCGTTCGCTCGAAGAGAGAGCCAGGGATCAGCCAGATCCCGTGACGCTTGGCCCACTCCTGGAACGTGGCCTCGGTCGCGTTCGGCAGCGGCGCCGCGTTGGCGATGAGCGGGCCGAAGGCCGCGAGTTCGCTGAACACGACCATCTGAACCCAGGGGTAGATGCTCATCAGCACGTCCAGCCGCGCCCCCATCTGGGTGACGTTTTCGTGGACGGCGGACAGGTTCAGCTGCATGCCGGCGATGGCGAAGGGCTTCAAGCAGGTTCCTCAGTTTCGAGAGCAGGCGAGGATCGCGCGCTCCATGATGTCGAGTCCCCGGTCGAGGTCCTCGTCGGTGATGACCAGCGGACCGAGGATCCGCAGGACGTTCGCGTGCCGGCTGGCCGGCAGGACCAGCAGGCGCTCCTCGCGGCACGCGGCCGTGATCGCGGCCGTCTCGGCGGTCGCCGGCCGGTCGGGATCGCCGCCGAGACACAGCTCGACGCCGATCATCGCGCCCAGGCCGCGCACGTCAGCGATGAGATCGCAACGGCGCTTCAACTTCTCGAAGCGCGCGCGGATCGTCTCTCCGATGCGCGCGCCGCGGGCGTTCAGGTCCATGGTCTCCATGGATTCGATCGCCGCGAGCGATGCTGCGCAGGCGACCGGATTGCCGCCGTAGGTTCCACCGATCGTGCCCGGCTTCGCGCGGTCCATGATCTCGGCCTTGCCGAGGACCGCGGAGATGGGCAGGCCTCCCCCGAGGGACTTGGCCCAGGTGGAGAGATCCGGCGTGACGCCCGCGTGCTCGGTTGCCGCCCAGCGGCCCGTGCGGCAGAAGCCCGTCTGGATCTCGTCGCAGATGAGCATCATACCATGGTCGTCGCAGATCCGGCGCAATCCTTGCAGGTAAGCGGCGGGCGCGGGAACGAAGCCGCCCTCGCCCAGCACGGGCTCGATGATGACGGCTGCAACCTGCTCGGACGCCACCGTATTGCCGAAAAAGTCCACCAGGCGCGCGAGCTCGCGCTCGACGAAGGCGTCGAGGGGCATGCCGCGGCCCTCGCGGAAGGCGTTGGGGAACGGGATGCGATAGACCTCGGGCGCGAAGGGTCCGCAGCCCTGCTTGTAGGCCGTCTTCGAGGTGAGCGACATGCCCATGAGCGTCCGGCCGTGGAAGGCCTCGCTGAAGCAGATGATGGCCGAACGGCCCGTCGCCTGGCGCGCGATCTTGATGGCGTTCTCGACCGCCTCGGCGCCGGAGTTGAGCAACACGGCCTTCGTCGGCCCGCCGTGCGGCAGGAGCGCGACCAGCTTCTCGCACAGGGCGACGTAGGGCTCGTAGGTCGCGACGTGGATGGACGCGTGCGTCAGGCGCTCGGCCTGCGTCTTGATGGCCGCGACGACGCGCGGGTCGCAGTGCCCCACGTTGAGCACGCCGATGCCGCCGGCGAAGTCAATCCACGAGTCGCCATCGGCGTCCACGAGCCGCGCGCCGCTGGCGGAGACCGCGGTGGTCGTGCCGGCGAACATGCCCACGCCGGGAGGCACGACGGCATGTCGTCGGTTGATCAGGTCAAGGGCTGCGGTCCGGGTGTCACTCTTCATGCTCACCGTCCTGGAGAAGGGTTCCTGTCCTCATGATATACCCTGCCATCATGATGAGAGCCCTGCCCCGCATTGACGGAAAGCCCAGAAATACCGCCGAAATCGAGCGAATCACCAGCCCCCTTGACGGATCGCTCGTCGGCGAGGCGGGTCTCGCCACCGCGCAGGACATGGACGACGCGATCGCGGCCGCGTCGCGCGCCTTCGCCACGACACGCCGCATGCCGACGCACGCGCGCGTGGCGATCCTCGAGCGCGTCGCGCGCGGCATCGCCGAGCGGGCCGACGAGCTCGCGACGCTGATCACGCGCGAGAGCGGCAAGCCCATCCGCTACAGCCGCGGCGAGGTCGCGCGCGCGGTCGTGACGTTCGAGCTCGGCGCGGCCGAGGCGCGGCGCGGAGCGGGCGAGGTCATGCCCATTGACCTCGAGGCGCGCGCGGAGGGACGGCTCTGCCTCTACGAGCGCGTGCCGCGCGGTCCCGTGGCCGCCATCGCGCCGTTCAACTTTCCGCTGAACCTCATCGCGCACAAGCTCAGCCCGGCCATCGCCGTCGGCGCGAGCATCGTGCTCAAGCCGCCGCCGCAGTGCCCGCTCACGGGCTTCGCGCTTGCCGAGATCATTGACGCGGCTGGCTGGCCGGCGGGCGCGCTGAACGTTCTCCACTGCGCGCCCGACGTGGCGCAGCGCATGGTCGAGGACGAGCGCATGGCCATCCTGTCGTTCACGGGCAGCGACGTCGTGGGCTGGAAGCTCAAGGCGCTCGCCGGCAAGAAGCAGGTGCTCCTGGAGCTGGGCGGCAACGCGCCGTGCGTCGTGGACGAGGACGCGGACGTGGACGCCATCCTGCCGGCCATCGTCGCGGCGGCGTGGGCGAACGCGGGGCAGGTCTGCATCAAGGTGCAGAGGATTCTCGTGCACGCCTCGCTCGAGGAGACGTTCCTCGATCGCTTCATCGCCGCCACGAAGGCGCTCCCGTGCGGGGATCCCATGGACGAGAAGACCGTCGTGGGCCCGCTGATCCAGCCGATGCACGTCGATCGCGTGCTGTCCTGGGTGCGCGAGGCCGTGGAGGGCGGCGCGAAGCTCCACTGCGGCGGCACGGCCGAGGGGCAGGTGGTCCTGCCGACGATCCTGACGGGCGTCCGGGACGACATGCGCGTGTGCAAGGACGAGGTCTTCGGGCCGGTCACGGTCGTCGAGAGCTTCCGGACCTTCGACGAGGCGATCGCGCGCTGCAACGCCAGCCGCTTCGGCCTGCAGGCGGGCGTGTTCACGCGCGACGTCGGCCGCGCGCTCCGGGCCTTCCGCGAGCTGGAGTACGGCGGGGTCATGATCAACGACGTGCCGACGTTCCGCGTGGACAACTTCCCCTACGGCGGCAGCAAGGACTCGGGCTTCGGCCGCGAGGGCGTGCGCTTCGCCATGGACGAGCTGACCGAGCCGCGCGTGCTGGTCCTGCGCGGCGCCTGAGCCGGGTCGCCTGAACGCGCGAAGGGCCGCCGCGCCACGCGCGACGGCCCTGGAGACGAGGACCGCGGCCGGAGTGACCGGCCGCGATCTCACGACAGCTCAGCGAGGCGCGGGCGCCTCGGCGCGGCGGACGCGCACGCGCTGTTCGGTCGGAGCCGCGGGCGCCGCGGCCCCGTCCTCGGTCTTCGTGATGAACGCGAAGCCGTGCGCGCCGGGGACGGACGCGTGATGCTGCTGCAGGAGTTCATGGAGCGCCGCGATGACGCGCTCGCGAACCTCAGGCGAGGCGCCCTCGAGCGCCTTGAGGTTGTCGAGGTTGGCCATGCTCAGTCCGGCGTGGTTCATCGCCATGACGCCATGGGGCTCGCCCGAGAACACGAAGACGTTCTTCTCGAGCCGCGTCTCGTCGCCGTCCTCGCTGATCCAGGTCGCGCCGGTGGCGCCATCGGCGCTCATGACGGCCAGGTTCGCGAGGGACGGAAGCAGGATCTCCTTGCCGTCCACGGTCAGCCGCAGGCCGGCGTCCGTGCGGGAGACCTCGACGTCGCGGCCGCTCTTCGTCGTGAACGTGCGCGTCTCGCCGAGCGCGAGCGACTCGAGATCCAGCGCCTCGGCTTCGCCCCCGCCGAGCGGCGAGACCATCACCTGGAGCGAGGGCTCCTGGCCATCCACCGAGCGGCTGGTCACCATGACCGTGTGCTGGCCGGGCCCGCCGTCGATCCGCTCCTTGAGCACGATGACCTTGCGGGCTTCGGTCGCGGAGCCAGGGGAGGCGGGGGCCGTCGCGTCGCCGGCCATCGCGGCGGGCGCGAGGCTCGTGGCGGCGAGGAGAAGGGCGGGAACGAGCGCGCTGCTGAACTTTCGGGTCATGGGCAGGTCCTCTGGGGTGGGAGATGGTGGCTTGCGCGGCGGGAGGGAGCAAGCGGCTTGCCAACCACCGCAGCGCGCCCGGCTGCCCGGAATCGCCCGGCCGAGCCCTCGATCATGTCCCCATGAGGGCACGAGTTGCCGAAATGGGGAGGTCGCGCGGGCGGACGGGGCTCAGTCCGCGGTCTCGCCGCCGTCACGCGATGACGCGCGTTCGAGCCGGTAGAGGAACGCCTTGTACGACAGGCCGAGCTGACGCGCCGCGCGCGCGCGGTTCCCGCCAGCCATCTCCAGCGCCTGCAGCAGGCACGAGGCCTCGTGTTCCTCCCACGACATGCCGCCGGGCGGGACGCGGAAGCCTCCGTCGCCGCGCGGCGGGCCGGCGAGCCCCTCGGGCAGATCGTCCTCGCTGACGCGGCTGCCATCGGCGAGCAAGACGAGCCGTTCGACGACGTTGCCGAGCTCGCGCGCGTTGCCCGGCCAGGCGTGATCGCAGAGGCGGCGCATGAGCGCGGCGTTGAACGGCTCGACGCGCAGCCCATGCCGGCGCTCGGCGCGACCCATGAAGTGGGCGACGAGCTGCGGGATGTCCTCCCGGCGCTCGCGCAGCGGCGGCATGCGGAGCGTCACGACGTTCAGGCGGTAGAAGAGATCCTCGCGGAAGCGGCCGGCGGCGACCTCGGCGGTGAGGTCGCGGTTGGTGGCCGCGACGATCCGCGCGTCCACGCCGGTCTCCGCGGACGATCCGACGCGCGTCACGCGGCCCTCCTGGAGGGCGCGCAGGATCTTCGGCTGCATGGCGACGGGCAGCTCGCCGATCTCGTCGAGGAACAGCGTGCCGCCATGCGCGGCGAGAAAGCGCCCCTCGCGCTGGCGGTCCGCGCCCGTGTACGCGCCCTTCTCCGATCCGAAGAGCTCCGCCTCGATCAGACCCTCGGGGAGCGCCGCGCAGTTCACGGCGATGAACGGGCCTTCCGCGCGGCGCGAGAGGCGGTGGAGCGCCCGCGCCGCGAGCTCCTTGCCGGTGCCGCTCTCGCCGGTGAGCAGGACGGTCGCGTCGGTGCCCGCGACCTTCTCGAGGCGCCGGAAGACCGTCTGCATGGCGGGGGAGCGACCGAGCAGGTCCACGAGTTGATCGCGCTCGCCGAGCTCCTCGGTCAGGCGCCGGTTCTCCGCCAGCAAGCTCCGCGCGCGCAGCGTGCGCTCGACCGAGAGCAGCAGGGCGTCCGATTCGAAGGGCTTGGTCAGGTAGTCGTCGGCGCCGGCCCGCATGGCCTGCACCGCGTGCGCGATCGAGCCGTAGGCGGTCAGCAGGATGAAGGGCAAGTCCGGCGCCTGCGCCCGCACCTGCCGGAGCAGCGCCATCGCGTCCTCGGCGCCGAGCTTCAGGTCGGACAGCACGATGTCCACGGGCTGGCGCTCGATCTCGGTCAGCGCGCCGGCGACGTCGGCCGCCTCGGCGACGGCGTGACCGTTGCGGCGCAGGATCCCCGCGACCAGCGCGCGCTGATCGGCGTCATCCTCCACGACGAGCGCGCGGATCTCGCTCATGCGGCGTCCGGCGCGGCGGGGAGCGTGGCGATGACGCGCGTGCCGCGCGGCTCGCGCGAGAGGAGCTCGAGCGTTCCGCCGTGGCGCGTTGTCAGGATCCGGTGCGCGAGAAACAGGCCCATGCCCGACCCGCTGGCCTTGGTCGTCAGGTGCGGGGTGAACAGCCGCTCGCGCACGCTCTCGGTCAGGCCCGCGCCCTCGTCCTCGACGATCAGCGCGAGGCCGCCGGGACGCTGCTCGAGGCGCACGTCCACGCGGCCGCCATCGGGGCTCGCCTCCACCGCGTTGACCACGATCGCCTGCGCGACGGCACGGAGCTCGGCCGGAACGCCGCGCACGCGGGGGAGCGGCCCGTCGTCGGCGACCTTGATGGACACGCGGCCGAGCGCGTCCTGCAACGCGTGCAGGGCGACGTCCTGGACGAGCGCGCCGAGGTCCACGTCCTCTGCCGGTGTCGTGGTGCCGGACGCGGCCAGCGCCAGGAACGATCGGACCGACTGGTCGATGCGCCGGATCTGGCGCCGGGCGGCCTCGGCGAGCTCGCGCTGCTCGGGGCTCGCGGCCGCGAGTTCCTCGACCGTGAGGCCGAGCGCGTGCAGCGGGTTGCGCAGGCCATGCGCGAGGCCCCGCGCGATCTCGCCGACCTCGGTCAGGTGCTCGCGCTCGCGCAGGCGGCGCGCGTCGGCGTCGAGGGCCGCGAGCTGGCGCGACATGGCGTTGAAGGCCGTGATGGTCTCGCCGACCTCGGCGGCGGCGCGCGCGTCGGCCTGCGTGCCGAGCTCGCCCTCGCCGACGCGGCGGGCGGCGTCGCGCAGGCTGCGAAGCGGCGCCGTCGCGCGGTGCGCGATGACGGCGGAGACGACCAGGCCGAGCAGCAGGAGGCTCCCGGCGCCCGCGAGCAAGTGCTGTCCGAAGCGATCCACGGCGCCCTCGACGCCGGCATGCGGGATGGGCACGTGCCGCTCGGCGTCAGGGCTCCCCACGCGGAGGAACCTGGCCTCACGGGTCGTGTCCGTGGACAGCATGACGACGAAGCTGTTCGCGTGGGGCGCGTCGGCGGGAACGTGGGGCCCCGTGGCGCCGACGCGCACGCGCTCATCCACGATCTCGAGCCGGCCCTCCACCTCGCGGAGGAAGATCTGCCGCTCGGTCACGGTGCCGTGAGGCTGCCGCGGCATCCAGTTCGCGGGTGGCGCCGTCGTGCCGTCGGGCCCGGTCCGCGCGCGCATCTCGGGGATGCTGGCGGCGACCCCCTCGCCGACGCGCAGCGCGACGTTGCCGATCTCGGCGGAGACATCGCGCGTGAGCGACCGCACGAGCCACCACTGGGCGAGCACCAGCGCGGCCACGAGGCACCCCAGCAACAGGAACAGACGCATTCGCAACGACATGAAGAACTCCGCGCCCAGATCCTAGCAACCCTCATGCCCGCCGGCCGTCGCTGCCCCGCGTCCGCGCCCGCAGGGGAGGCCGGGTGAGAACGCCGCCGGCCGGAAGGCGCGATCACCCGCCGGCGGAGGTGTAGTGGGAGAGGGCGGACCGCCAGGTGAGGCGCGCCAGGGTGACGAAGAGGGCGGCGAGGCCGATCGCGAGGGCGATCTGGCCGGCCTCGATCCGGCCCAGGACCGCGAGCGCGGGGAAGGTGGTCATGACCGCCAGCGGGATCACGAACGTGAAGAGCACCTGGAACGCGCCGCGATACACGGAGGCGGGCCAGCGCGCGGCGTCGAACGTGGATCCGATGAGGTGCGAGAGGTTGTCCACCTTCACGAAGTGAAACGACATCGAGACCGCGACGACCCAGACGGACCACAGGATGGCGACCGCGCAGCCGACGATCACGAGCGCGACCGCCCAGTCGGCGGCGCCGGCCGAGCGGCCCGACTTCGCGAGGCCCCAGCCGATCATGACGCCGCCCGTCAGCACCTCGGACAGAGCAGAGAAGTTGAAGCGCGAGGTCGAGATCAAAAGCAGCCCATCCGCCGGCTTGAGCAGCACGAAGTCGAGCGTGCCCTTGCGCACGTGATCCACGACCGCGGTCATGGACGGCTGCAGCAGCCCGTCGAGCGCGCCCTTGAGCAGCGTGAAGAAGCCCACGACGATCAGCGCCTCGCCCCAGCTCCAGCCCGCCACGCTCGGCCTCTGGTCGAACAGCACGACGAGCGGCGTGAGCGCCACCAGGATCCACGCCGCGCCGAGCACGGCCTGGAGCACGAAGTCGAGCCGGTACTGCATCGCCAGGAGCGCCGACGCGCGCGCCTGGATGCCGATGAGCTGCAGGGCGCGTCTCATCGGCTCAACCCCCGTAGGCTTCGAAGCGCTTCACGCCGCGCTCCCAGATCAGGATGGCCGCGCAGCACAGGATCGCCGCCCAGGCCCACTGCGCCGCGAGCGCGTGGAGGGCCTCCTCGCGGCTCAGCCTGCCGAGCAGGTTCGAGACGGGGAAGGACAGCGTGTACTTGAAGGGCAGCCAGTCCAGCACGGCGCGCAGTCGCTCGGGGTAGAGCTCGAGCGGCACGACGTAGCCCGAGAAGACGAAGTGCAGGCCGAGCCATGCGTCGAAGAGCCCGAGCGCGCTCTCCCACCACAGGCCGGTGGCGCCGATGACGACCATGGCGGAGAACATGACCGCCCACGCGCCCAGCATGCTCAGCGGCACGATCGCGCGCTGCACGGGATCCTCGACCAGGATGCCGCTGCCGAGCCACGCGATGGTGGCGAGGAAGATCGGCAGCACGAGGAGCATGCGCATGGGCAGCGCCGAGAGGTTCTCGCAGGCGTAGGCCGCGAGCGGGTGCACCGGGCGCAGCAGGCGCCGCGCCAGCAGGCCGTTGCGGATCTCGAAGTTCATCTCCCACACGACCCACGATCCCGTCGAGACGCGCACGACGAGCGTCAGCAGGAAGTACGCCTGGAAGGCGCGGGCATCGAAGCCGCCAATCGGCGCGTCGTGCGCGACGGCCGTCCACAGCGCCAGCATGATGAGCGGGGTCGTGTACGCGAGCAGCCAGATGACCATCTGTGCGCGATAGGCGACGACGTCCGCGAAGCCGACGCGCAACAGCGTCGGCACGGCGCGCAGCGTCGCGGCGGCGCGGCTCGTCACGTCGCGGCTCTCTCGGCCGCGGGCGACGCCGGCGTCCCGTTGCCCCGGAACAGGTCCGACAGCACTTCCTCGAGCGGCGGATCCTCGACGGTGAGATCCGCCACGGGCAGCCGCGCGAGGCTCGCCGTGATGGCGGCGTTCAGGCCCCCCTGCGCGACTTGCAACACGAGCCGCGCGTCGTCATGCGTCACGACGGTCGCTCCCATGCTCGCGGCGTCCTCGGCGGTGACGGGGCGCGACAGGTGCAGGTTGATGCGCTTCTCGGGCCGGATGCGCTTGACCAGGCCCGCGAGGGGACCGTCGTGGATGATGAGCCCCTTGTCGATGACGATGACGCGCGGGCAGAGCGCCGCGACGTCGTCCATGTCGTGGCTCGTCAGGAGCACGGTCGTGTGGTGACGCTGGTTGTGCGCCTTGATGAACGCGCGCACGGCCGCCTGCATGGTGACGTCGAGCCCGATCGTCGGCTCGTCGAGGAACAGCACGCGCGGTCCGTGAAGGAGAGCGGCGACGAGCTCGCACCGCATGCGCTCGCCGAGCGAGAGCTGTCGCGTGGGCTTGCCGATGAGCGCGCCGATGTCGAGCAGGGAGACCAGCTCGTCGAGCCTCTCGCGAAAGACAGCCCGCGGCACGCCGTAGATCGCGCGGTTCAGATCGAACGTCTCGGAGGGCGGCAGATCCCAGATGAGCTGCTGCTTCTGTCCCGTGACGAGCATGATGGACGAGAGGAAGTCGGGCGAGCGTCGCCAGGGCGTGAAGCCCGCCACCTCGGCCGTGCCGCTCGTCGGGTGGAGCAGGCCCGAGAGCATCTTGAGCGTGGTGGTCTTGCCAGCGCCGTTGGGGCCGAGAAAGCCCACCCGCTCGCCCTCGGCGATCTCGAGCGTGATGCCATCCACCGCCCGCACGGTGTCGTACTTGCGGCGGAAGATGGAACGCGTGGCGGCGAGCAGGCCCGGAGCGCGCGAGTGAACCCGGTAGTGCTTGACGAGGTTCTCGACGCGGATCATGCGGGAGGCCCGGGTGGTGAGACGCCTCGGGGGCGCGCGGTCAGACGTTGAACAGGAAGTGAACGACGTCGCTGTCGCGCATGACGTATGCCTTGCCTTCCGAGCGCATGCGGCCGGCGTCGCGGATGGCCTTCTCGGCGCCGAGGGCCTCGAGGTCCTCGATCGAGTACACCTCGGCGCGGATGAACCCGCGCGCGATGTCCGAGTGGATCTCGGCTGCGGCGTCCACGGCGGTCGTGCCGGTCGGGATCGTCCAGGCGCGGATCTCCTTCGGTCCGGCCGTGTAGAACGACTGCACGCCGAGCAGGTGGTAGGCCGCCGCCGCGAGCGAGTGAAGGGCGGGCCGCTCGAGGCCGAGGCCCGCCAGCATCTCGTCGCGATCAGCGTCGTCGAGCTCGGCGAGCTCGGACTCGACCTTCGCGCAGACGGGGATCATGTCCATGCCCTCGGCGGCCGCGCGCTCGCGCACGGCGCTCGGATGCGGGCCGGCGCCGAGGACGTCGTCCTCGTCCACGTTCGCCACGTAGAGGACCTTCTTGGCGGTGAGCAGGTCGAAGGTCTTCCAAGCGGCGCGCTCGTCCGGCGATGTCAGCGTCGGGCCGACGACGCGGGCCGGGCGGCCGTCCTCGAGCACGGGCCGCACCTTGGCGGCGACCGCGAGGCGCGCCATGGCCTCGGGCTCGCGCCCCTTGGCGGCGCGCTCGAGACGCTGCTGCGCGTTCTCGACCATCTGGAGGTCCGCGAGCATGAGCTCCGTCTCGATCGTCTCGATGTCGCGGATCGGATCGACGGAGCCCTCGACGTGCGTGACGGGCTCGCCCTTCGGATCGGCGAAGCACCGCACGACGTGGACGATCGCATCCACCTGCCGGATGTGGCTCAGGAACGTGTTGCCGAGCCCCTCGCCCTTGCTCGCGCCCCGCACGATGCCGGCGATGTCCACGAGGCGGAGCGACGCCGGGATGATCTTCTGCGTCGTGATGCGCGCGGCGATGCGGCGCAGGCGATCGTCGGGGACCGCGACGATGCCCACGTTGGGCTCGATCGTCGCGAACGGGTAGTTCGCCGCCAGGGCACCCGCCTTGGTGAGCGCATTGAACAGGGTGCTCTTGCCGACGTTCGGCAGCCCAACGATGCCAGCTTCCATGACCTCTCCACGTGAAGCCGGCAAGCATATCCCGTTCGCGAAAGCGGCCGCCACGCGGACGTGCGGCGCGCACTCGCGCGCACCGGGGCTTGCTGATCGAGCGGGCGCCCCGGGACCGGTCAGCCGCCTCCGCGCGCCGCTCGCGCGCGACGCAGGGCGTCCACGGACACCAGCGCGAGCGCGGCCCAGATGCCGCAGAAGCTCAGGAGCTGGGCTCGCGAGAAGGGCTCGTTCCAGGCGATCACCGCCAGCACGAACTGACCCGAGGGCGCGAGGTACTGGAAGAAGCCGACAGCGGTCAGCGTGAGCCGTCGCGCCGCGCCGACGAAGCAGAGCAGGGGGATGGCGGTCCACGCCCCCGAAAGCAGCAGCAAGACGGTCACGGTGGCGCCCTGGGCGCCGAGCGCGCCCGCGTCGCGCCGCGCCAGCACGAGGAGGAAGACCGCGGCGGCGGGCAGCAGGAGCATGGTCTCGACCAGGAGCCCGGTGAGCGCGTCCACCGGCAGGAGCTTGCGCAGGAGGCCGTACGCGCCGAAGGAGAGCGCCAGCATCAGCGCGATCCACGGCACGCGGTGCAGCGAGAGCGTCAGGTAGAGCACGCTCGCGCACGCGATCGTGACCGCCACGCCCTGCGCCCGGTTCATGCGCTCGCCGAGCACGATCGCGCCGAGCGCGACGTTGACGAGCGGGTTCATGAAGTAGCCGAGACTCACGTCCAGGACGCTGCGGTGCCCGACGGCCCACACGAAGACGAGCCAGTTCATGGCGATGAGCGCCGCGGTGAGCGCGAGGCCCAGCGCGACCCGGCGATCGCGGCAGGCGCGCAGGATCGCCTCGCGCCGGCCGGTCAGGATCGCGAGCGGCAGCAGCACGACCGCCGACCACGTGATGCGATGCGCGATGACCTCGAGCGCGGGCACGCCCGCGAGCGGCCGGAAGTACACGGGCGCCGCGCCCCACAGCGAGAAGGCGATCACCGCGAGCGCGGAGCCCTTCGCGGTGCGCGAGAGGTCGTCGGCGGGCAGGGAGGCGCTCAAGCGGGCATCCTGCCATGCGTGGCATGGCGGAGCGAAGGATCCGGGTGCGTCCTCGCCGGGTCAGGCGGCCCGGACCGTCAGCGTCAGCTCACGCCGGTGAGCTCGGACTCCTGCCGCGCCTCGGCGCGGGCCGCTTCCGCGAGCACCGAGGCGGTGGCCATGACCTCGTCGAGCAAGTCCGACAGGGCCGCGCGATCCACGAGGATGCGCGCGTCGCCGCCGGCGAGCGCCGCCCGGAGCGTCTTCAGCGTCGGCGTGAGCGCGTGGAGGCGCTCGTGAGCCTCGGCGAGGCAAGGCACGCGGGCCGCGGCGGGCGGGGGCTCCTCGAGCGCCCTCGCGCCGGCGGACGTGGGGATCGTCGCGTCGAAGCGCGAGTCACCGTCCGGGCCGGCTTCGTCATCCTGCGCCAGAAGCGACAGGAGTTGCTCGGGCCTCGCCCACGGGCGTGCTGCCGACGGATGCGTCGCGAAGAGGTCCACGCCCTCCGGCTGGTCGTCCTCCACCGCGGCCGGCGTCGTGTCGGGTTGCGCGCTCTCGGCAAGCGGCGGCGCCTCGGTGGCGAAGACCTCCGTGGCCACGGGCGCGCGTTCGGCCAGGAGCCCCAGCGTGACGAGCGTCAGCACTTGCCGCCGTCGCGAGGTCTCGTCCTCGCAGTTCGAGCAGATCGCGCCGACGGCTCGCGGCGTGCGCAGGCGTTGGAGAAGCGCCCTCTCGGCGCCGGAAAGCGGCACGCGCGAGGGACTGTCATCGCCGGCGGCGCCCAGGCACGTGCTCGGCGGTGGCAGCAGGCGCGCGACGGCGCTCGGCCCGAGACACCGCACGCCATTGAGCGCGAGTTCGACCGTAGGAATGTCGGGCAGGGCGTACAGGTCGTCCGGAGGCGCGCCCGGGGTCCAGCGGCACGACAGGGGCACCGCGCCCAGGAGGTCGTGGAGGGCGCCATGGGCGCGGTAGACGGCCGCCCAGTAGACCTCGCTCGGCGAGAGGAGATCCCGATCCACGAGCGTGCGCGCGAGGAGATCGTCCGAGTGGCCGGGACCGAGGGCGGTCACGACCGACGCGAGCACGTCCGCGTCCACGACCTCCATCCGCGCCAGCATGTTCGCCAGGCGATCCTCGCGCGCTTCCGAGCCGCACGCGATGATCTCGCCGCTTCGGAACACGGCCCACCGCGGCTCCTCGCCCGCGACGATCTGGAACTCGAGCCGCCCGGTGCTGCGCGCGCCGTGAAGATCCGCGATGGCCCAGCCCAGCGGAAGCCCCTCCCACGTGGCGGGGGAGGCCTCGCGATCGGCGCGATCGGGCGCGGCATCCCGCTCGGGCGGCAGGTCGGTGAGAAGGCCAGCGCACTGCAGCGCCAGCAGGATCCGCGGGCCGTCCTGGCCGGTGACGGCGGCCGTGGCGATGAATCGCTCGGCCGTCATGGCGCCGTCGCACAGCGCGAGCAGGCGGCGCTCGTCTTCCTTGAGGTTGAGATCCGGCAGCAGCGCTTCCCATCCCTGCGTCCGGACGAGGGTCGAGCCGCGCGGAGGCAGGTGCTTCCACGCGAGCGCCGGCGCCGTGGCGCGCGCGCCGCGCAGCAGCAGCGCTCGCGGGTTGGCCTGCAAGTGCAGGTCTTCTTCGGTCGGATGCTCGCCCGCGACGAAGAGGCAGTGGCCCTCGTCGAGCTGGAAGGCGCGGTGCAGGATCAGACGCAACTGCAGTTGCAGGGCGAGGTCCACCTCGTCCCGGGTGAGGAGCTTGCGAGCGACGATCACGTCCCCGAGGCGCTTGCGGCCGCGCGAGGCCTGCGCCTCGCGCAGGCACGCGGCGATCTCCGCCGCGGGCACGCGCGTCGTGCGGCCGAGCACCTGGTCCAGGCGGTCGGCCGAATCGCTCGAGCGCACGAAGACCGGCGCGCCGTCCTGGATGTAGATGACGAACGTCACCTCGGCGCCGCGCACGAAGAGCACGCCGTGGCTGCGCAGGCGCAGGTGCTCGGCGAGCTGGCACGCGAGCGGGGACTCCTGGATTGACCAGCCCTGCGTCGCGGGCGGGGCGAGGAGCGCGCCGCCCTTGAGTCCCGACGGCCCGAGCTGGCGCTCGATCGCGGCCCAGGTCTCGCGCACGCCGAAGGGCTTGATGAGGTACTCGGAGGCCTTGAGCGTCTCGAGCGCCTCCTTCATGTACGACGGCTTCTTGTAGATGCCGGTCATCATGATGACCGGCACGTTGCCGTTCGGCTCGCGGCGGATGTCCTCGCAGACCTTGAAGCCGTCCCGCTGCGGGAGGAGCAAGTCCAGGAAGACGAGGTCCGGCTTGACCTTGCGGTACGCCTCGAGCGCGCCCGTGCCGGTCCCGATGACGGTCGCGACGTGGCCGAGCGACTCCACGGCGACGCGGAGAAAGTCGGCAAACGCCGCGTCGTCTTCGACGATCAGGATCCTTCGAGTTTCAGGCATCGTCACGACAGGAGAGGGGAGGGCTGGACGGCCCCGACGTCTCCTTTTCGGCAGATCGGCGAGCGAGGTTGAGCGAAACCGCGCCCGGGGGGCAGTCAGCCGCGGCCGGCCGGTCGCGCGGCGGATCGCAGGCGCACGGTGGGCGCCAGCGCGGCGCGGCCCGCGAGATCCTCGATCTCGAGGCGCTGGGCCGTGGTGAGGCCCGGCTGGGCTCCCGCCTCGCGTGCCAGCCGGCCGGCGGTGGCCCAGTCCATGTCCTCCTCGAAGGCTCGCGCCATCTCGATCAGCCGGCGGGCCGCCAGAGGTCCCGGCGTGCTCCTGGCGAGGGCCAGCGCGACGGGGACCCTCGCCGGGTCGAGCGGCCGGCTCGCGGCGAGGCGCGCCAGCATCTGGTTCTGCACCGGCGCCGCGCCCGGCTCGCGATCGAGCAGCGCCGCCAGCCGGGTCACGTCGTCGGGCGGGCTTGCCAGGACGGCCTCGGCGTACTCGCGCGCCCACGGCGACAGGATCGCGGCGCGTTCCAGCCGCGGCTCGTCGGGCGTGGGGGCCAAGCCCTCGGCCTCCCAGGCGTCGAGCGCGCGAGCGGCCTCGTCGGTCCTGCCTTCCGCGGCGAGGAGCCGGATGCGCAGGCGGGAGACGGGGTCGCGGCGCGAGGAGGTCCGCGAGAGCCGCTCGAGCGCCAGATCGGTCAGCGCGAGGGCGTCCGTCCTGCGTCCCTGTCGCAGGCGCATGATGGCGGCGGCCTCGAGGATCTCCGGATCGTGCGCCCAGCCGGGGACATCGCAGTAGGCCTCCGCCGCGTCGCCGGGCAGTCCCTCGCGGGCCAGGAGATCCGCGCGATCCCGCCCCAGCGCGTCCCGTCGTTCGCCGAGGCGCGCGCACGGACGCGATGCCAGGTTCGGATGCCGCGCCGGGTCGAAGCGCTCGCGGCCCAGGGCTGCCTCCGCGCGCTCGACCGGCACCTCCTGGATCAGGAAGGCCTTCCAGGCGGCGTCCATCTCGTCCAGGGACATGCCGGTCGTGGCCGCCAGGTCGCCGGTGGCGTAGGCGCGCAGGACCGGGCCGGGGCCCTGCCGCAAGATCAGAAAGCCCACGAGCGAGGCGGACGCGCGATACGAGGCGTCCATGTTGCGACGCGCGAAGCCCGTGATGGACAGGAGATCGCGTGCTGGAGGAACGAGCCCGGCGCGCGCCGCCGCCGCGACCTGCGCGTGGCTGGCGGGATCCCGCGCGAAGCCCTCGTCGAGCGCCGTCGCGAGGCCCTCGGTGAGCCCCATCGCGAGGGATGCCCGGAACGGGAGGGATCCGTGGTCCGCCGCGAGGACGTGGATGAGCTCGTGCCGGAGCGCGCGCACGCGGCGGCGATCCGCGAGCACGTGGAACTCGTGCCGCCACGGCGAGGCGAAGAGGTACCCGCGCGCGCCGGTGAGCTGCTGCATGGTCGCGGCGTCGGGGTGGAGCCAGGCGTCCACCTTCCACTCCGGGCTCGTGCCGAGCCAGCCCGTGACCTGCGTCCACGCGTGCTCGAGCTCGACGGCCAGGCGAGGCAGGTGCGCCTCGGCCGACGAGCCGGGCGCGCAGTGCAGCCGGAAGTGCTCCGTCTCGACCGTCATGGACAGCGCGCGCTCCAGCCGGCCGCGGCCCGACGTGATGCCCGCGGCGTCGCTCATCAGCAGGAACGGCGCCACCAGCACGCAGGCCAGCGCCAGCGCGCGGCGCGCCGCGCGGCCGTGGTGGGCGAGCAGGAAGCGCGCGCGCAGCGCGTCGGTCGAGCGCGCGACCTGCCAGGCGCCGCCGCCGTCCGCGTCGCTGGCGCCCTCGGGCAGAGGCGGCGCGTCGGCGCGCGCGCGCACGACGGCGGCCAGCGCCAGGAGCGCCGCGCTGACCACCAGCGTCCATGCGCGGTGAGCGATCACGGACGACGGCAGCGTGAGTCCCGCGTCGAAGCCGGTGTACGCGCTCGCGGTCAGCGGGCCGAGGAAGAAGTCGTGCAGCACGACGCGCGGACCTGCCAGGAACTCCAGCAGATCGTCGAGGGCCGAACCGAGCGCCGCGACGACCAGGAGCGCGCCAGCCAGGCTCGCCCGCCGCGTGAGCGAACCCGCCAGCGTGCCCGCGCACGAACCCGCGAACGCCGCGGGGAGCGTGATGAAGAAGTAGACGGGGAGGCCCGCGAAGACCTGGCAGTCCGAGCCGGCCGCCACCGAGAGAAGGGCAGGGAGCGGGAGCGCGACCAGCACGAGGCCGAGAGCGAGGGACGCGCGCGTCTCGCTCAGGACCTGCTCGCCCGGCGAGGACTCGAGGAGCCCCCAGCGCAGATCGACGGTCGTCGGGCGCAGGCGAGCTCGGCGCGCCGCCAGGATCGCGAGGCAGGGCGCGGCGAGCAGGGCCACGGCCAGGCCCGACTCGTACGACGGCACGGAGGTCAGCTTGAAGCGCGCGAGCGCGGCCGTCAGGGCGGCCATCGCCAGCACGCAGAGCAGACCACGGACGCGCATCCGAGGAAGGGTAGCGGAAGCGGGCCTGCGAGCGCGCGCCAGCCGAGATACGCTGCCGTCATGTCGTCCAGGGAACGGGCCATCGTGCTGCTCTCGGGCGGGCTCGACTCGGCCGTCGTGCTCGCGATCGCCGTGCGCGAGCGGGGCCTTCGCGCCAGCGCGCTTTCCTTCGACTACGGCCAGCGCCACCGGCACGAGCTCGCGTGCGCCGAGCGCGTGGCGGCCGCCCTCGGCGCCAGCGACCACCGCGTCGTGCGCCTCGACCCCTCCATCGTCGCGGGCTCGGCGCTGACGGGCGGGGGCGAGGTCCCGCGGGACAGGGATCTCGACGCCGGCGGCCCCATTCCGTCCACGTACGTGCCCGCCCGCAACACGCTGATGCTCGCGCACGCGCTGGCCGAGGCCGAACGCACCGGAGCGGCCTCCATCCATCTCGGGGCCAACGCCGTGGACTATTCGGGCTATCCCGACTGCCGGCCGGAGTTCCTCGCGGCGTTCGAGGCGATGGCCAATCTCGCCACGCGCGAGGCCGTTGAAGGGCGCATGCGCTTCCGCGTCGAGGCGCCCCTCGTCAACCTGACGAAGGCCGAGATCGTGCGGCGCGGGCTCGCGCTCGGCGTGGATTTCGGGCTGACGTCGTCCTGCTACGCGCCCGAGGCGGGCCGCCCGTGCGGCTCCTGCGACGCCTGCCGCCTGCGCGCCCGCGGGTTCGCGGAGGCGGGCGTCGGGGATCCCGCCGCTGGCCCCCGGCGACGAGCTGAACCGCCTGGGGCGAGGACGCGATAGCATCTCGGCATGCGCGTCGGCCGATCGTTTCACGTGGACAGCTCGCACGTCCTTCCGGGCCACCCCAAGTGCGGGGTGATGCACGGGCACACGTACCGCTTCGACATCGTGGTCGAGGGCCCGGATGACGCCGAGATGGTCGTGGATTTCGACGAGATCAAGGCCGCGGCGCACGCCGTGCTCGCGCCCCTCGACCACGTGCACCTGAACGACATCCTTCCGATGCCGACGGTGGAGAACCTCGCGAGGCTCGTCCACGCGCGGCTCGCGGAGCGCCTGCCCGGCCTCGCGCTCGTGCGGGCCTGGGAAGGCGAGGGCAAGTTCGCCGAGTTCGAGCCACGACGCTGACGCGCGGCGGCATGAATGCCCGGTGAACGGCGCGCGTCCGAGCTCCCGACCGCGCGTGAGCGTGGCTCATGGCGTTCCGCCTGCCCGCGGCGGGGCCGCGCGGCCGGCGATCCCCTCCGGGGGAGGGTGTCGCGCTCGATGTCGTGGTGGTGCCGAAGGCGAGACTCGAACTCGCACGGGGTTGCCCCCGCTAGCCCCTCAAGCTAGTGCGTCTACCAATTCCGCCACTTCGGCTGGGTCAGGGGCGCAGATTCAAGCATGATTCAGTGTTCAAGCCAAGAGGCCTGGTGAGGCTGAGCCGGGAACGCCGGTTTCGCCGCGCCCGCCGAGGAGACCGTTTCGTGAAAGCTCGCACCGCGATTGCCGGCATGGCCTCGCTCCTCGTCGCGCTCGCGCTGCACGCGCAGGCGCCGGCTCCCGCCACGAGCCTTCCCCCCGGCGCCGAGCCCTACGGGCCGGAAGTCATGATCGCCAAGGAGGACTCCGTGCCCGTCCGGACGGACCCGGGGTTCGTCTACCGGGAGATCCGGTTCCTCTCCAAGGGCCAGGAGGTCGTCGTGGACGGCCGCCAGGGAACCTGGCTGCACGTGCGCCCGGGCGGCTGGATCCTCGAGGATCACCTGATCGCGCGCGACGCCGTGCGCGAGGCTCCCGCGGAGCGCATGCGGCTCGCGGCGGTGCGCGAGGGAATCCGCGTGCGCCAGTCGCCCAGCACGGACGCCGAGATCGTGCGCACGCTGGCTGCGGGCGAGGAAGTGGACGTCGAGGGACAGCAGGCCGGCTGGTGGAAGCTCGTGGAGGGCGGCTTCGTGTCGGCGTCGCTTCTTCAGGCTGTCGGCCGGCCGGCCGCGCCGCCGCCCGATGCGGCCGCGGTTCCATGGGTGGTGTCGGCTGACTCGGCGAACGTCCGCGCGGCGCGCTCGACGTCCTCGGCGACCATCCGCAAGCTCGCGCGTGGCGAAATCGTGCTCGTGGAAGGCGTTCTCGAGGGCTGGGCCGAGGTGCCCGGAGGCTGGGTCCGCGCGGATCTCCTCACGCCGCCCGGGCCGCGCACGCCGCCGGGGGCGTCGGCGCCGGCGGGACCGGCGGTGGGGCTGGCGGGGCTCAAGCGGTGGAGCCTCGTGGACCTCAACGGGGTCATCTTCGAGATCACCGACGTGAGCCGGACCAACCTGGTGGCGAACATCCGCAAGGAGATGCGCGAGACCGGCGTGCTGGCGGACGACTGGACGTTCCTCGGGCTGACGATTGGCGTCCCGGAGGACGCGCCCTACCGCTTCAACTACTCGCCGGACAAGAACACGACCATGGCCGTGGACGTGGATGGCCAGAAGTACGGCAACGTCTACGCGCGCGGGCCGTTCGACAAGCTGCCCGCGCACGTGCGGCAGTTCTTCCTGCCCATGACCGTGGGCCAGGGCGAGAAGTTCGACGGCATCCTGCTGTTCCGTCCCTCGCTCAAGGCCGAGAACATCCGCGAGCTCTCGATCTTCGTCGGCGGGCGCATGCAGCGGCTCTACGAGAGCCGGTAGGGTCAGGGCTGCCCCGGAAGGCCCCGGAGGCTCCGAGGGTGGGGCGGTGCCGAGCTCCCGGGACAGCAGTCGGTTGACGAGGAGAGGGGCGCCCCATACCCTTGCCCGCTTCCGGGGCCCGATCGTGCCCCGCCCGGCACGCCTGCTCCGGGTCCGCTGGCCGTCAGGTGTCCATCCAAGGGTGACGTCATGTTGTTCGCCAGTTCCGTCGGTCTCCTGTTCTCGTGGCTCGGCGCCCTGGTGGTCGTCCTGTCGGTGGTGCACTTCCTGGTCTGCACGTTCCTCATCGCCGTCGTGCTCCTCCAGCGCGGCCGATCCGGCGATGCGGTCGGCGGCATGCTCGGGCCGTCCACGTCCAGCTACGCGGCCATGACCACGGACGACCTGTTCAGCAAGCTCACCAAGATCGGCGCCGGCACGTTCATGGTCACGTCGCTGGTGCTGGCGCTGTTCTCCAGCCGCACGGCCGACAGCGTGGTCGAGACGGAAGACGACGACGACGCCCCGCCCGTCGCGACCGCCCCGGTCGAGCCCGGCCTTCCGGGCGAAGCCGGCGCGACGCCCGAAGCGACCGAGGCCGCCCCGGCCGAGCCCGCGGGCGCCGACCCCGTTCCGGCTGACGGCGAGGCTCCCGCGCCCGACGCGCCCCCGGAACCGAGCACGCCCACGGAGCCCTGAGGCGCTGCCCGCGTCGGGCCCGCTTCGCTTCTACCGGCTGCGCTCCTGGCTCGAGTAGCCGCCCGGCCGCGACGCCGCCACGGCGAGGCCGGCCGCGCGGCGCGCGCTCAGGGGCTCGCTTGCGCGATCAGCTCGAGGAAGGTCGTGGCGTCGAGGCTGGCGCCGCCGACGAGGCCGCCGTCCACGTCGGGTTGCTCGAGCAGTCCCGGGAAGCTCGCCGGCGTGACGCTGCCGCCGTAGAGGATCCGCGTGCCGCGCGCGATCTCCGCGCCGAGGATCGCGCCGAGGCGATCGCGCAGGAACGCGTGGGCCTCGGCGGCCTGCGTGGGCGTCGCGACGCGACCGGTGCCGATCGCCCAGACGGGTTCGTAGGCCAGCGTGATGGCGGGCGCCTGCTCGGGCGCGATGCCGGAGAGGACCTCGCACTGGCGCGCGAGCACGGACTCCGTCTCGCCCGCGTCGCGCTCCGACTCTCGCTCGCCGACGCACAGGATCGGCTCGAGCCCCTCGGCCAGCGCGGCGCGGAGCTTCTTGCCGACAATCTCGTCGGTGTCGCCGAAGACATGCCGCCGCTCGGAGTGCCCGACCAGCACGTGCTGCGCGCCCGCGTCGCGCACGTGCGCGGCCGAGATGGCGCCGGTGAACGCGCCCTTCGGCTCGAAGTGGCAGTCCTGAGCGCCGGTGCGCACGCCCGAGCCCGAGAGCATGCGGCCGAGCACCATGAGGAGCGTGGCGGGCGGGAACACGGCGACGTCCACGTGGCGGCCGAAGGCGGTCGCGGCCGAGACGGCCTGCGCCCAGCGCGTGGCCTCGGCGGCCATGTGGTTCATCTTCCAGTTGGCGCAGACGAATCGCGTTCGCATCGCGCGGCGTCAGCTCCGGGGCGCGAGGGCCGCGAGGCCCGGCATCGGCTCGCCGGCCAGGAGCTCGAGCAGCGCGCCGCCCCCGGTCGAGATGTGACTGATGCGGGAGGCGAGGCCCGTCGCGTTGATCGCGGCGATCGAGTCGCCGCCGCCGACGACCGAGTACGCCCCCGACTCGGCGACGGCGCGGGCCACGGCGCGCGTCCCCTCGGCGAAGCCGTCCACCTCGAACACGCCCATCGGGCCGTTCCACAGGATGGACCGCGCGCTGGCGAGCTCGCGCGCGAACATCGCCCGCGTCTCGGGCCCGATGTCCACGCCCATGCCGCTCGTGAACGCGCCAGCCAGGACGCGCGCCGCGGGCGCGTCCGCGGCCGTGATCCCGCCGGCCACGACCTGATCCGCCGGCAACAGGATCCGCTTGCCGGCGGCGCGCGCGTCGGCCAGCAAGCGCCGCACGTCATCGAGCAGCTCGGGCTCGTGCCGCGAGGCGCCCACCGCGATGCCGGTCGCGAGCAGGAACGTGTTGGCCATGGCGCCGCCGACGAGGATCGCGTCCACCTCGGGCAGCAGGCCGCGCATGACGGGCAGCTTGTCCGAGACCTTCGCGCCGCCGATGACCGCGACGAACGGGCGCGCCGGGTCGGTCAGCAGGCGGCCGAGCGCGGTCATCTCGCGCTCGATCAGCAGGCCGGCGGCCGGCCGCTCGAAGCGCGCGGG
Organism: uncultured Thermoanaerobaculia bacterium; assembly: GCA_964613915.1. Classification (GTDB taxonomy): domain Bacteria; phylum Acidobacteriota; class JBCCFW01; order JBCCFW01; family JBCCFW01; genus CAZTIW01. The sequence goes on along the minus strand of CAZTIW010000010.1, from coordinate 46,470 downwards.
CACGACGGCGACCGAGGCATCGCCGCGGTGACAGGTTCCGAACGCGTCGTTCGCGTAGGCCTGGGCGAGGGACGCGAGCTCGGCCGCGAAGGCGGCGTCGCCCTTCTGCTCGGCGGCGTGCCAGCGCAGGTTCTCCAGCATGAGCACGCCGCCGGCCGGGAGCGCGGTCGCGAGCTCGCGCGTGGCGGGCCCGATGCAGTCCGGCGCGAGGCCCACCGGCTGGCCCAGGAGCTGGCCCAGGCGGGCGGCGACGGGGGCCAGCGAGGTCGCCGGCTCGGGCCCCCCCTTCGGGCGGCCGAGATGGCTGGCCACGACCACGGACGCTCCCGCGTCGAGCGCCAGGCGGATGGTGGGGAGGGTCTCCTGGATGCGCGTGTCGTCCGTGATCGCGCCATCGCGCAGGGGCACGTTGTGGTCCACGCGCAGGAAGAGGCGCTTGCCCGAGAGGTCCAGGTCGCGAATCGAGAGCCGCGGCGCGACGGCGTGAGGCATGAGATGTCTCCGTGCGGGAGCGCGCAGCTTACTCCGCCGGGGACCCCGCGATCCACGCGGGGCGCGGCTCCGGTACGCTTCCCCCATGAGCGACACCCCGGAGCCCCGCGTGACGGAGATCGCGCAAGAAGCGCTCGAACGAGCCGAGGATGCCCGCCTCGCGCCGTGCGCGTTGCGCAGCGCCCACGCGACCCGCCGCATCCAGCGCGAGCGCGAGGGGCGGCTGTTCCACTACCGCACCGAGTTCCAGCGCGACCGCGATCGCATCGTCCACTCCCGGGCCTTCCGGCGGCTGCGGCACAAGACGCAGGTCTTCGTGTCCTTCGACAACGATCACTTCCGCAACCGCCTCACGCACTCCATCGAGGTCGCCCAGCTGTCGCGCACGGTCGCTCGCGCCCTGGCGCTGAACGAGGACCTCGTCGAGGCGATCGCTCTCGGGCACGATGTCGGCCACCCGGCGTTCGGTCACTCGGGCGAGAGCGCGCTGAACGAGATCCTGCAGGGGCGCGCCCCCGAGCTCGGCCCCGCGGGCGTCGTGGACGCGGGCGGCTTCAAGCACAACTACCAGACGCTGCGCGTCGTGGACCTGCTCGAGCGCCAGTACGATCATCCCGGCTTGAATCTCACCGACGCCGTGCGCGAGGGCATGCTCAAGCACACGAGCTCGCGGTCGGACATTCGCTACGCGGATCTCGATGACGCCGGGCTGTTTCCCGGACGGCCCTGTCACTTCGAGGGCCAGCTCGTGAACCTGGCCGACGACGTCGCGCAGCAAGTCCACGACCTCGACGACGGGCTCCGCAACGGCGACGTGAGCCTGCGCGACGTCGAGCGCCTCCAGGCGTCGAAGGAGATCATCAAGCGGCTGGGCTCGCGATACGACGGCGCCGAGGACGACTACCTGCGTCGCGCCATGCTGATGCGCGGACTCACGCACCTCATGGTGACGTCCATCGTGCGCGAGTCTTCCGAGAGGCTCCAGCGGTGGTGCGAGCGGCAGGGCGTGCGCACGAACGCGGACTTCCTGGCGAAGATGGACGCGCTCGAGAACGACACGATCGCGCTGACGGATCGCGGGCGCGACCTCTACAACGAGATGCGCGCCTTCGTGTACCGGCGCATCATCGTGGGCGGCGACGCGAGCCTGTGCGACGACCGCGCGCGGCGATTCGTCAAGGACCTCTTCCGCGCGTACCACGACAACCCGCGCATCATGGATGACGGCGCGCTCCGCCGGCACGCGAACGCGGTCGGCATCGAATTCCTGCGGAACGTGCCGCTCGAGAAGCTCAAGGAGGAGTTCGTCCGCAACTACCACGGCAAGGCCGCGTGGTGCCGGGCGGTCGCGGATCACCTCGCTGGCATGACGGACGCCTACTGCCTCCGCGAGCACGAGCGCATCTTCGCCGCCCGCCCCGACATGCGGAGCTGAGCGGCGCGCGTCGCTCGAGATCGCCGGCTTCCTGCGCGCCTCCGGGCTGTCGAGCTGACGACGCGGCGAAGCGCCCGCTTGCGGAGATGAGCCCTCGCCACGCAGCGTTCGGCGCGGGCGTGCCGTCATGCCGCATCTGATGCCGCCGGGGTGCGGGCACCAGCGCCGCCAGCCTCGCCATGCACTCCACCGACGGCATCACCACCGCTGTCAGTCGGCGATCATCCCTCGCCAGCGCGAACCGCAGCCCGAGGGGAAGCATGAGCACCCGCACCCGGAGGGGCACCCCGGGCAGCACGCCATCCACGAGGCCAGCCCGCCGGCCGCGCGACCGCCATGCACGCGCTGTAGGCCCACCCACGAGATGGAGCTCAAGAAGCAGCGCAAGCAGATCGAAGCCACCTCCGGCGACCAGCGGAAGTTCGGCTCGCCAGCCAAGTCCGCTCGGGCTTCATGCGCACACCCAGAGCTCGAAGGATCGCCGCACGGGCACGGAAGTAGTCTCTTCGTCCTCCACTTCCCGCCAGCTTGCGAAGATATCGGAGGACGAACTCCTCATGCACGCGCGAAGCGCGTGGCGGGAGGGGGTGAGGCTGGAGGGCCGCCCCGACAGCCGAGGGGGGACCGGCTGGTCCCCCCTGCGTTGATGCGCGGCGGCTCCGACTGAGCATTCCTGTTCGGTTGCGGCCGTGCCGCGCTAGGCAACCTCGATCCGGTCCTCAGCGGCGGTCTGAATCCGTTCATCCGCGCGTGGCTCACGAATCCGAAGGACGCGCCAGTGGATCTGTCGGACGAACGGGGGTGCGGGCGGGCGGAGCATTGACAGCCGCGATGCGCGGAGGGAAGCTAGCGGCATGGCTCGCGCGTGTTGTCGCGGGCTCGACCGACCCGCGTGCCCTCGGAGGTGAGATCATGCGTCGACGAGTTGCATCCAGCTTTCTCTGGACGGGAGTGGCGCTTGGCCTGCTGATTGCACCCCCCCCCCCCTAATCGGTGGCGTGCCGCCGGTTAGCACCAGACCGTTCGTGGCCAAGGCCTGCCCCGCCGTGCCGGGGATGTCGCACGTGGGGGGCGGCGACGGCTCTCTTCGCCTCGACTTCCCCTTCGTTGCCGGTCCCGCGGAGGCGCCGGGAGGCCCGCTGACCATCACGCTCCACTACTCGAGCGCGTTCGATGACCCGGGCACGTACGGCACCCAGATCGGCCTGCGCATCCGTGTCGAGGACAAGTCGGATCCGGCTTGCAGTGCGCAGCCTTCGGCGTATCTTCCCGAGGCCGTCGATGCGGCTCACATCACCTTCGGGCACATTACCGGTTCACCGATGGTCGGCTTCGGCTTGGTGCAGGGCTGGCTCGACTCAGGCCTGAGCATCGCGTGCAACGCGACGCGTGACGCCCCCATCCCGATTCCGTGGTCGAGCCGGTCCCGACACACACCGTTTTCCCCCGATGAGTGCTCAGCCGAGGCCGACCACGGATGCGCACCAGAGCGAGAGGCGTCGGTCCTCCTGCCGCTGAAAGTGCGCGACGAGAGTAATGGGCCGCAGCCGTCATTCCAGGCCGTGACGCCAGCGGACGGTTGCCAGACGGCCACGGGTACCGTGGCGTTCTCGGGGAACGCGAGAGAGATCCACGCCGTGAAGAGCGGGGCGGGATTGACATTCCCGCTGCTCACGTCAGGACCCGGACGTTATGACTTCTACCCGGACTGCAAGCAATACCTGCTGCTCGAGAAGTGGCCCGACGAGGGCATCGCCCGCATGGGTAGGAATTGGACGCACTCTCTCGCCGCTCGCGTCACGCCGATGACGGCGACCGATGGGGCGGAGTTTCTGGTGCTCGTGCTCCCGACAGGCGGCCGCGTTTCCTTCAAGGTGCCGGCAGTGCAATTCCCGACCATGGAGTATCCGCGTTATCCGGAGGACGCCGGAACCTGCAGCTGCACCTCGCGCAGCTTGTTCCGAACCAGCCGACCGCACGCGCTGCCGCAAATCACCGCGCCATTCTACGCCTGGGAGTACGTCGATACGGATGGTTCGCGGATGGTCTTCGCTGCGCAGGACGTATACGAGAACGATCCGTCGGGGACGTGGGTCATCGTTCCGCAGGGTCGGCTTGTTCGCACGGAGCAGGACTACGGCCGCAACCCCGTGGCGCTGACCTACTATCTCAACGGCGACCTCGATGAGATCCACGATGCCCTGGGCAACGTGACTCGATTCAACTACACCGGCTCGGGCGTGGACACGCGCCTCTCCAGCATCTGGTTGCCTGGCCTGAGGTTCGTGACGCTGACGTGGACCGGCGGCAAGCTCACCGAGATCCGAGATCCGCTACAGGCCGTGGCGATGATTCCCGGCCACCAGTTCTCGTACGGGACCGGCACCAACGACGCCGAGAGCATCACCTGCAGGACGCTGCCGGACGGAGAGGCGCATCGCTACACGTACATCACCGATCCCATTGCCGAAAACGCCGGGCACCTCTCCCGGGCCGAGTTGGTGTCGGACTGCGGATCGACCCCCACGGTCCTCAGCGCCCTCAGCTACTCGTACGCGGGTCCGACCACGCCGGACGGGACGCGGTGGGTGCGGCTGACACCGCAGGATCCTACGTCGGAGCCGACTCGCCAGTGGGACTCCACCGCCGATGGCCGCGTCCTCCGCGAACACGAGATCTGCGCTGAGAACTACGGCGATGCCGTCGCGCGAGCCTGCCCGATCGTGCCGGAGGTGTCCCCCTATCGCATCGTTGACATGGTCACGGCCTACGCCTACGACGAGTTCGACCAGCGACGCTCCGTGCGGCGATACCCCGTCGTGATTGACCCGGCGGGGACGAAGATCAGTCTCGAAGCATCCCATTTCACCGCCTCGTGCGTCGTGCGGGACACCGTGTCTGGCCGGCCCACGGAGGTGCTCGGCCCCACGTGCATCGACGAATCCCAGCAGCTTCTCGACGGCTGGTCGGACGCGGCGTGTGATTGCGAGGCCTACACCCTGCCACGCGGAGCTGCGCCCGGACCCACCCCCGTGGGAGCGCGCGTGCAGTGGGATCTTCCCGTCGTCGCGGGAGCGCCGCCAGACGGCCCGTCGGTCAGTGCGACTGTTTATCGGCCGAGACGCATCATTGACCCTGCGCAGCGCCCGGAGTACGGTAATCCGCTGGCGTCCAACAAGGGCTCTCACATCTTCTACTACGCCCCTCCGGGGGTGAACCCGCCAGATCCGGCACGTCCAGCCGACATGATCTCGGACATCTGCCCTCCAGACTTCGATGGCGATGATCCCATGTCGCCGCCGCCGCCAGGCACGGGTTGCGAGCACTTCGAGTACCGCACGGTCAGTTCCATGCTCGGCGGCACGATCTCCCAGATCGCGAGGCGAACCGATGGTCTGGGCGCAGTCTGGACGTACGGATACGACCCCGCGACCAACCTGCTCGACTCCATCACATCACCGGATGTGAGCGGCTCGTCGTTCACGACGACAATCCAGCGTGACTGGGTGGGCGACGTGAAGCTCGTGACGGCGCCGGGTGGGCGCACGGTCGAGGTGTGGAGGAACCTCCGGGGCGACATCATCCGTCGCTCGCAGCCGGGCGCCACCAACGCGGAGCGCCTCGACACCTACTTCACCTACACGCCCGGCGGCCGCTTGCGGCGCATCGTGGATGCGAGTCGGCCGACCGGCGAGCCCGGGAAGTACATGTCCTGGTGGCTCCAGCACGCTGACAGCGATCCGCTTGCCACGGCCGCCAATGCGGCGCGTCTCCCTGCCGTCCTGAGGAGGGGGAGCTCTACGCTCCCGTTGACGAACGACGTGCTCGACGCTGACACGCTCTATCCGGACGAGGCGCTGGGTGAGCGATACGCGACCTGGCGCTACGACGCCAGCCTGCGCGTGCGTGCGACGGAGTGGGGACCGACCCCCACGGCTTCCCGCGCCCTGTCGGTCGATGCCCGCGATGGCTTCGGCATGCCGCTCGCCGTGCGTCTCGTCTCCGGCAGCCCCACACTGCCCGACGACGAGTTCGTGCCCGAACAACACTGGTGCCTCCAGAACGATCCGCGGCTTGGCGGCCCGCGAGCGGTGGGCTTCGACATGCCCATCTTCGGCCCAGGAGGAACGTGCGATCCCGACACGTCCGCCGGCGCCGACTACGTGTCGTTCGATCGCGCCGGTCGCGTGACATCGTCCGAGTCCGTTCGACGGACGGCCACTGCGGAACTTCGCCACGTTTCCTGCAGCGAGCGAGACAACTGGGGCCGCCTGACGGCGCAGCATGACGACGTGCAGACGGTGAGCGGCGGGTGCCTCGGCCCGCAGGCGTTCCGATCCGTCGGCTTCACGTACGATCTCGCCAGCCGGCCCACGCTCGTCTCTTACAGCGACAACGGCGCGCTCTACGCGAAGTACGCGCTTGGCTACGACACGCTTTCCCGCCTGCGCTCGTGGCGGGACATCCTGACGGGCGACGGCATGGATTTCGAGCGCCGGGCGGACGGGCTGCTGAACCGCATGGACACCGTGCGGCCCGGCCGATTTGGCGAGGACCGCTGGTTGCGCGGCCTGATCCATGACAACCGGGGCTTCGTGGAGTCGGTCACCGCGGCGGAGCTCAACGGGTCGCTCGATCACTGGGAGTACAGCTATCAGCACGATGACGCGGGGCGCGTGACCTGGGCTCGCCGCGCGCTCATTGGTAACGCGCTTCCCGGCTCGCCGCCTCCGCCGCCCCTGGCCGTGACATTCCAGAAGGCCTACGAGTACTCGCCGGACAACCCCTGGAATCTGCGCCGGATCACCGACGAACTCTCGAGCCAGGTCACGACGCTCGACGTGGATGCCGGCGATCGCCTCCAGAACGTGCCGCCGCCCGCGCCGCGGACGTACCAGTACCACTCGCATGTCGGCGCGCTCAAGAGCGTGACGATCGGCGCCGGCCCGACGCGACGATATCGCTGGGACAGCGCCGGCCGCATGCACGCGGCGCTCACGGAGACGACGGGCGGGGCGCTCGAGGGCTTCGCGTACGCCTACGATCCCTCGAACCGCCTCATCGTGCGCCAGGCCGTGACGGCCGCGTCGGCCTCAGCGCCCCTCCTGCCAGCTGCGGGCTCGGAGCCCGTGCTGCACCTGTGGGACGGCTGGCAGCAAGTGGGGGAGTGGACGCCATCGCAGGGCGAACCCGACTTGGCCTGGACCGCCGGTCCTGCCGGCGTCACGGGCGTGCGCCTCGATGGCGCCGTGGGCCAGCAGGCGCTGTTCCACGATCATCAGGGCTCGGTGAAGACTGGCCCCGCCGACGAGGGCGTCGTCTACGACGCGTTCGGCAACGTCGTCGAAGGCGCGCTCGACATCCCGCGCGGCTTCCAGGATCAAGAGTGGCGCGCGGAATCCGACCTCTACTACATGCGCAACCGCTGGTACGACCCCAAGAGCGCGCGCTTCCTGTCGAGGGATCCGGTGGTGCAGGATGACCTGGCGAACTATGCGTTCGTCAGGAACAGCCCGGTGATGCTGGCGGATCCGATGGGGTTGTTGCCGGAGGGGATGGAGAGGTACCTGCGCGGCGTACACGACAGTACGCCTGGTTCGATATCCGATAAGAGGCGGGCTACGACGATGGCCGCGTGGCGGCTGCTGAGGAAGTGCCTTCCGCGCACTGGGCGGAATGAGTTCCTCGTCGGCGGGCCGATAGGAGGCGTGGAGCCGAGCCTGGAATACTCCTCCTTCAACAGAGTGGATGCCTGGGCGCGGTTCGATCCAAACTCGATGACGATAACGATCTACGACTCGATCTGGGCGCGGGGGCGCGATGCTGAGTTCACGCTAAGTGGTGGCGTGATTGATGTCGCAGCAGGCCCGTCGACTGGGATCACCGTGCCGCCCGAGTCTGTGGTCAGCGAGTTGGATCATCTGGTCATGGCGCTGCTTCACGAGCGCGCACACTTCGCGTTCCCGCGCGTGGAACACACCGTTGGGCCGTACCTACCGCCCGTCCAGATGCCGGATGCCATCTACGAGGCAGCGCAGGACGGATTGCAGTCGCTCTGGAGCAACCCTGACTGCACATGTCCATGACGCGTGCTGCGGTCTGGTCGCGTATGCGGGGAGTGGCAGTAGCGCTAATCCTCACGTCGGCCGTATCGTGTGACGATGAGGTGGAGGCGGGAAAGGGCACGGCACCGGGGGCCACGCTTCCGCCTGCACCGGCCTCTGTGGTGCCAAGTCCGAGCAGAGCAACCGTGAGGCTGGTGCCGGGAACACAGCCTGGCATTCTCGAAGTATGGGATGGTCGCCGATACCGTCCGTTGCGAGGAGTCGTCGTCGCTGCTACTGAGGCAGGCGTGCAGCCACTCCTTAGGGAGTTGATCGATCGTGCTGGGAAGAACCCGGTGCGGTGTCTGCCTCGCGACGACGGGGGCAGCCTGACCCAGGCATGGATAGCAATCGACGTGACCGGATTTCACCCCGGGACGCACGTAGGCGCCGAGCTCGGGGGGTTGGTGCTCGCGCTGGGGTTGGGCCGCTTCGACGCGGCTTCGGCGAACCAGACCGAGGTACGGCGTCTCCGCTACGCGGAGGCCTTTGCGCGCGCGACGCAGCGCGGGATCTGGGCTGATCCATCATCACCATCTCCCGTCGCCAGAAAAAGCGCTTTGGAGTGGGCTGTCCATGATGCCCTCAAGTGTGCCTCGCCGAACAGTGATCCGCAGGTGTGCGTGGGCATCCGGCGGCGCATGCTGCCTTTCCTTGACGGCGTTGACCCGTGAAAGACTCGCGGCCTTCCAGGCACTTGCGACGTGAACCGCGTCGAGTCGTGCCATGGCGAACGGGAATGGAATTGTCGCTGGTTGGGGGTGGCCGACGGCGGCCGGGTGACCTGCGTTACGGGCCAGCCGTCCAGCCATCCCACTCGCCGAGTCCGCACTTCGATGTCGCAGGGAGCCCGCCTCACGGGGGCCTCGCGTTGCAGCGGCGCCCAGACCTGCGTAACTGCGCGGCACGCATCCGCACCATGGCCCTGGCAGTGGGAGAGTCAGCGGAACAGTCACGAGGTGCCCTGTCCGTTGTCTGCTTCGCGCTCCTTCTATCCATCAACCTCGCCGCCCCTCCCACCCCAGCCTCTCTCCGCCACCTCCCCTCCACGACACCCCGCCTCCAGCCCGAGGGCGTCGCCGCGCTCGCTGACGGGAGCATCGTCGTCGTGGAGTCCGGTTCCGCGAGGCTCGGCTTCCTCCGCGACGGCGAGCAGATCGGGCCGCAGGTGGCGCTGCCCGGCGCGTTGCGGCCCGTGGATGCGTGCGAGGGATCGGACGGCGTGCGCGTCCTCGACCGATTGCGGCGCGAGATTGTCACGGTGTCGTTGAAGGCGCCGCATTCACTCACGGGCCGGATCGAGCTTCGGGGGATGCGCGATCCCGAAGCGCTGCAGTGCCTGCCGGACGGTTCGATTCTGGTCCTCGACGCGGGGGCGAACGAAGTGAGGCACGTCGTGGACGGGCGCGTGACGCGTGAGCGCATCGGGGCGTACGGGCGCGGACGGGAGGGCATGAACTGTCCGCATGACATCGAGATCGGGCCGGATGGCGTGCTGTACGTCGCCGACTCCGGTAACCGGCGCATCCAGCGGTATCGGATGGACGGGACATGCCTGGGGCCATGGGGGAGCTACGGCGAGGGGCAGGACGGATTCATCGATCCGACGGGACTCGCGTTCAACGCGAAGGGAGAGTTGCTGATCGCCGATCGGTACGGGCACCGCATCCAGGTTTTCGATGTCGGTACCGGCCGCGAGAACTTCGAGCGGCGGCTGGAGTTCCCGGAGCCGATCCGGTACCCGACACGGATCGCCGTGCTCCCGGGTGATCGCTGCGTCGTGACCTCGCCGCAGCTGTCCGAGGTCTGGGCGTTCTCGTGTCCGTGATCGCCATCGTGCTGGCCCTCGGTCTGGCGCTGGCTGGCCTGGCGGCGCCGGTGGCTTCGCCGGCGGTTTCGCCGGTCGTCTCGCCGGTGCGAGCCGGCGAGCCCCCGCGACTCGCGACGCGTGTCGAGGTGGATGCCACCGGCAATGTCACGTCCACCCTAGAAATCGATCCGTCGGCGGCGCCGGGACTGGTCGTCATGCCGAGCGGTGCGGTCTCTCGCGGGGTCGGAGTTCTGCGCATCCCCGTGTCCGTCACCAACCTCAGCGGCGCGATGGCCTACGGCGTCGAGGTGCGCGTAGAGACGCACCGGGACGCGTCCGGTGTTTCCGCTGGCGTGGCGCGCCCGACGGATCGCGTGCGCGGGATCGCTTCCGGCGAGGTCGCGAGCGTGGAGGGCGTCGAGGTCCCCTTGGGGCCGGGGCTTCCGGTCAGCGCGCGCCTCGTCCCTGTCACGCGGATCCGGCTCGTCCTCGAGTTCGGCGGATTCGGCGCAGGGGCCGGCCTGCTCAGCAAGCCGAGGGGGATCGCGGTGGATCCCGACGGCAACCTCATCGTGGCGGATCGCGGGAACAATCGAATGCAGGTGTTCTCACCGGAGGGGCGCGTTCTGCGGGAGTGGGGTAGCCTGGGCACGGAGGATGGCGCCTTCGACCACCCGGAAGATGTCGCGCTCGATGCGCGACGGCGGCGCCTGTTCGTGTGTGACATGAACAATGATCGCGTCCAGGTCTTCACGGTTGACGGGCGGCATCTCGCGTCGTTCGCGCCGCGGGGCAAGGGCGCGTTCAACCGGCCTTCGGACATCGCGATCGCGCCCGACGGCAAGCTGTTCGTTCTTGACCTGGGGAACATGCGCGTCGTCAGGGTGAATCCGGACTCGGGCGCCGTGATCGGGACCTGGGGTCGGCACGGCGCTGGCCCCGGGGAGTTTCGCGCGCCGCTCGACATCGAGTGCGACGGACATGGACGCGTGTTCATCACCGACGCCGCCAACCGCAACGTGCAGGTCTTCGCGGCGGACGGCGCGCTCGTCGCCACCGTGCGGGGCCCCGAATCCGCGCCGCTCGTGCATCCGACGGCCGTCGTGCCGCTCGAGAACGACCGCATGCTGATCGCTGACTTCGCCGAGGACCGAGTGCGCGCGTTCGCGCTCGACGGCACGTCGCTGGGCGAGTTCGGGCGGCCGGGCCGCGAGCCAGGCACGATGCACTACCCGGCCGACATGAAGCTCAGTGCAGGCCGCTTGTTCGTCTCGCAGACGGCGGCCAACGCTGTCTCGGTGTTCGACATCTCGTCGTGGGAGCCGGCCTCCGGTCTCGCGTTGGAGCACGTGCCATGAGCCATCGCCTCTCTTTCGTCTTGTTCCTTCTCCTCATGTCGACCGATATACGCGCGCAGACCAGGTCCTCGCCGACATGCCGCATCACGGACTGGCCGATGGGGCAGGTCCTCGCCGCTCCGGGTGGCGAGCCATCTGGCCTCGCGAGCGGGGACTTCGACGGGGACGGCCTGCTGGACCTCGTGCGCGCGTCGTCATTCGAGGCGCCCGGAGGAGGGAACTTCCGCGGGGTCGTCGCGGTCTGGCGAGGGATCCCCGGGGGCTTCGATCCGACGCCGGCGACGGTCATCGAAGGCCAACTGAACGAGCAGTTCGGTTACTCGCTCGCCGCCGCGGGCGACGTCAACGGGGATGGCTTCGATGACATCGTCGTGGGGACCGCGGGCACGACGCAGCGCCGCGCGTACCTCTACGTCGGTGGTCCCTCGGGGCTGTCGGGTCCGGCCTGGAGCTTCGCGGCGTCGGGGCTCCCCGAGTACGGCACGCACCGCGTCGTGGTCGGTGCGCTCGGCGACGTCAACGGCGACGGCTACGATGACTTCGGCGTGATCGTACTCCGCGTTCCGCCGATCCCAGCCGTCAGCGTGTGGCAGATTCTTGCGTTTCACGGTGGACCGTCAGGGCCCTCGGCCACGCCCGATGTCGTGATTCCGGCTCCCTACGACTACTGGGCCCGTGTCGTGGGGGTGGGCGACATCAACGGTGACGGTTACGGCGACATCGCGGCGCGCGCGGGCTCGACTCATGACGCAGTCGTTCGTATCTACTTCGGATCCGCGGCGGGGCTGGGGACCACGGCGGTGGCAGAGGAGAGGGGAACCGTCTTCAGCAGCGACCTCGGAAGAGGCCTCGCGGCGGCTGGCGACATGGACGGAGACGGTCTGGATGACTTCGTGATGAGCGAGCCAGGGTCGTACTCGGTGACCACGCCAGACACAGGCGGGGTGCGACTGCATCGCTGGACGGGGAGCGGGATCGCCCGCGTTTGGGAGAGCCTGCAGGATCCGCGCGATCAACTCCTCGGGCTCGCGGTGCTGGCGCCGGGGGACCTGGATGGCGATGGCTGGAACGATATTGTCGGAACGGCGGAATTCCGGCTGCCGCGGATACCGTCACTCACGATCGCTGGGATCGGCGCGTGGTTCGGCTCGCCGGCAGGTCTCGCGCCGCGCCCCGCTCTGGTGGCGGTTCAGCCGCCGGACATGAGGGCGCTTGGCTGGATGCTCGCGTCAGCCGGCGATGTCGACGGCGATGGCCGCTCCGACATTGCGGCGACGGCGATCCTCCGATCCGGGGCCAGCGTGGTCCTGGTCATTCCCGGCGCGGAGCCCAACGACGCCCCGGACGTGCGCGCAGGCCCGGACGTGACCATCGACTGCGGCCAGGTGAACGTGCGCGCAGTAGCCAGCGACATCAATGGTGACGCTCTCGCTTACCTCTGGGAGAGCGACTGCGGCGAGGCGACGTTCATCCCATCCGCGGAGGTGCCCGCGCCCACCGTCACGTTCGATCCGGGATGCGGACGAGAGTGCAAGCTGACCGTCTTGGTGGATGATGGACGCTGCGGGCTCGCGACCGACACGATCGCAGTACGCGTTGATGATCGAAGCCCGCCGGGCCTCCGAGGGCTCCCGCCTGACGTGGCGGTTGCGTGCGATGCCGTGCCCGCGCCTGCACCCGTCACGACGGACGACGCCTGCGATCCGGCGCCGACGCTGGGCTTCGCCGAAGTGCGCCGCGATGGCCCCTGCCCATGGTCGTACGAGGTGGAGCGGCGGTGGATGGCGACCGACTCGTGCGGCAACGAGACCACGGGTGGTCACGTCCTGACCGTCGTGGACGATGTGGCCCCGGTCGTGGTGGGCGCGCGCGGCGCGCTCCGCTGCCTCTGGCCGCCCAATGGACGGATCGCGCGGTTCCGGCTGGACGAATTCTCGCCTCGCGCCCTAGACAACTGCGACCCGTCGCCGAACCTGCTGCTCGCGGGCTGCGAAGCGCTCGAGGATGGCCTTCCCGTGGCTGACGCGGCGACGGAGTGCGGGGTGAGCGCTGATGGTCGCGAGATCTGGGTCCGGTCGCGGAGATCGGGAGCCGCACGTGACGGCCGCCAGTACGCCGTCATCGTGCGCGCCGAGGATGCGTGCGGGAATCGAAGCGCCACGGACGTGATCGGGTTCATCCACGTTCCGCATGACAACCGGCCGGGGAAGCGCTGCCCCTGAGCGGGGCCAGGTACGCCGCGCCTCCCGCCCGTCCTGCCGATCATTCCGTACGATGATCACCGTTCTGCCCTCCGCGATGCCGAGGTCGCGCAGCGACCCGTCGCGCGTCGCGTCATGGCCATCAGCGCCTCGATCGAGTCGGGCTGGTGTTCCGCGGCGTCGGGCGCCGCGAGCGGCTCGGCCTGTCGTGGGGAACATGGAAGCAGGACGTGGCAGGCAACAAGGAGGCGCGTGGCGCCGACCGGAGCTCCGTCACCGGCGACGAGATCTCCTGCGTCTCCATCGCGGCGAACGAGGCCCTGGTTCGCGAACACGCGACCCGCGGCGGGTCCCCGGCGGGCCGCATCACCGTGGCCACGCGCGCGAGTGATCCCGCCATCGCCGAGCAGGCGCGCTGTCGGGACCGCCGGACGCGATCGTCCCGGCGGCGCCGCTCGATTGCACGACCGCCCCTACGGGCACATCGCGGGCGCGCAGCCTCCGAACGGCCGGATCACGTACCAGACCCCTCCCGGGGGCGGCCGCACGGCGTCCGTCCAGGACTGGGCGCCGTCCACGCGCGCCGCGCAGGAAGCGGCGGCGCCGCCTGACTCGGCCAGGGTCGCGAGCGAGCCGGACCAGACATCCGCCCCCGTCGCGAGCGGGATCAGCGTCCAGGTCAGCGTGCCGTGCGACGCGACGCGCAGCAGCACGTCGCCCGACGGAGCGCGGTCCTGGGGATCGAGCGGCGCGCAGTCGCATGCGTCCCCGCGCCGATCGCCGTCGCTGTCTTCCTGCCCGGGATCCGCCACGAACGGGCAGGCATCGCAGAGGTCGCCGACGCCGTCGGCGTCGCCGTCGCTCTGCGAGCGGTTGGAACGCCCGGGGCAGTTGTCACAGGCGTCGCCGATCCCATCCCTGTCCGTGTCGCCAGAGAACGGGGCGTCGAGCAGCGGGCACTCGTCACAGGCATCGCCGCGCAGGTCGCCGTCCGTGTCGTCCTGCCCGGCGTTGGCGATGTTCACGCAGTTGTCACACAGGTCGCCGATGCCGTCGCCATCGCTCTCGGCCTGGTAGGGATCGCGAACGAGCGGACACGTGTCGCACTCGTCACCGAATCCATCCCCGTCGGTGTCGATCTGCGAGTCGCCGGCAAGGAGCGGACACGCATCGCAGGGATCGCCCAGGCCGTCGCCATCGGTGTCCGCGTTGTTCGCGCTCGGCCACAGCGGACACGCATCGCAGGCATCGCCGACGCGGTCGCCATCGGCGTCCTCCTGCCCCGGATCAGGCTGATCGGGGCAGGTGTCGCAGGCGTCGGGCACGGTGTCGCCGTCGCCGTCGGTGGAGGGCGCATCGTACAGGGTGGGACAGGCATCGCAGGCATCGCCCACGCCGTCGCCATCGCGATCCGCCTGATTGTCATTGGGCACGACCGGGCAGTTGTCGCACGCGTCGCCGCGGGCATCGCCGTCGGCATTGTCCTGCGACGGATCGGACACCGTCACGCACGCATCGCAGCGATCGCCGACACCGTCCGCATCGCTGTCCGCCTGCGCGAGGTTCGCGACCGAGGGACAGTTGTCGCAGGCGTCCGGGATCCGATCGCCGTCGAGGTCAGGCGTTCCCGGATCGAAGTGGTCCGGGCAGGCATCGCACGCGTCGCCCACGCCGTCGCCGTCGCGATCCGCCTGCGTCGGGTTGGATCGAAGCGGGCAGGTGTCGCAGGCTTCACCGACCCCGTCACGGTCATCGTCGAACTGGTCAGGGTCGTGCGCGAAGGGGCAGGTGTCGCACGCGTCGCCCCAGCCGTCCGCGTCGGAGTCCAGCTGAAGCCGGTCCGCCACGGACCCGCACGTGTCGCAGGCCGTGCCGATGCCGTCGGCGTCCACGTCGTCCTGGCTCGGGTTCGGCGCGAACGGACAGTTGTCGCAGCGGTCGCCGCGCCCGTCGCCGTCGGCGTCATGATTGTCCGGATCGACCTGACCGGGGCAGAGATCGCAGGCGTCTCCGAATCCGTCGAGATCGCCGTCCGTCTGGCTGGGATTGCGGTGAAGGGGACAGTTGTCACAGGCGTCGCCCAGCCCGTCGCCGTCCGTGTCCGCATGCCCGGGATCGGGGACGCCAGGGCAGGGATCGCAGGCGTCGCCGCGACCATCCCGATCCGCATCACGCTGATCGAGGTTCTGGACCAGCGGACAGTTGTCGCAGAGGTTGGTCACGCCGTCGGCGTCCAGGTCCGGTCCGGCGATGTTCCATGCGGGGCAGGGATCGCAGGGATCGCCGAGACCATCGAGGTCGAGATCGGACTGCGACGCGTTCGGGACGTCAGGGCAGTTGTCCGCGGCGTCGGGGACCCCGTCGCCATCCCTGTCGGGATCACAGGCATCGCCGATGCCGTCGCCATCCGTGTCCGCCTGCGAGGGGTTGGCCACGCTCGGACAGCTGTCGCAGGCGTTCCCCACGCCGTCCATGTCGGTGTCCAGCTGCGTGTTGTTGGCAATCGCCGGACAGTTGTCGCATGCGTCCCCGTGCTGATCGCCATCGGCGTTGGCCTGCGCAGGATTCGGCCGCGCCACGCAGTTGTCGCATGCCGTGCCGATGCCGTCTCCGTCGCCGTCCGCCTGGTCCGCGTTGACCGCGAGGCGGCAGTTGTCGCAGTCATCGGGGACGCCGTCGGCATCCGTGTCGGCCGTCGCCTGGTGCGCGACGAACGGGCACGGGTCATCCCTGTCAGGCACGCCGTCGTTGTCGTCGTCCTCATCGCATGCGTTGCCGAGCCCGTCCCGGTCAGCATCGTCCTGGGCGGGGTTCGCGACGGTCGGGCAATTGTCGCAGGCATCGCCGAAGCCATCGGAGTCCTCGTCGCCGGCGCCACCGACGGGATCGAACGGACAGGGGTCGGCCTCATCGATCGTGCCGTCGCCGTCCGTGTCGAGGCAGGCGCCGTCAGGGCGCACGTCGCGTCCGGCGAGGGGCGGCGGATCGTGCAGGGCCGCGCACTCGTCGGGCGCGATGATGTCCTCATCGCCGGTGAGCGCAGGGTGCATCACGCGCCGATCGTCAAAGGCGTGCGCGAGGCCGAGATTGTGGCCGTACTCGTGCAACCAGAGCGAAGCCTCGGCGCTGAGGCTCGAGAACCGGACGACGATGACGCCTGCTCCCGGTGATTCAGCGCAGCCAGCAGCCGCGCGGCCTCCGCACCAGTCGATGGCTCGCACGACCTTGAAGCGCGCCACCGGGTCGCCGAGCGCCCGGTTCTGTTCGATCCCGTCCTCGATGACATCGAGGCCGTCGCCGCGCGCGCCGAACTCGAGCGGGAGGCTCGTGCGCTCGAATCCTGCGCAGCAGGCCACGTCGTCCTCGCGGTCCAGGCGGCCCGTGCGCGCGCTCAAGTCAGCCAGCATCGAGTCGAGGCGCTCGACGGTCTGGCGATGCGTGAGGTTGAGCTGTGCGTGATTGGCGAAGTCGAAGCCGGTGATCTCGCGCCAGGGCGAAGGATCGACGATCGACGGACGGGGCGACTCGCCGGGCACCCCGACGGCGCGCTCTCCAGGCGAAGGCAGGGACTTGGCGACCGGCGCGGGGGCGGGCGCGGGGGCCGAGGCGAGTGCCGGGTCGGGGACTTCGGAGAGGAGCGCGAGCCCGCGTGCGATCGAACGGTCGGCGATGGCCGGGAGATCCGCCGGACCCAGCGTCGGGCCGGCGCCCGCAGCGATGGCGCGCACGCGAGCATCCGCCTCCGGCCGGCGCGCCAGGGGCAGCGCCCAGGTGACGCGTGACAGCAGGTCGCTCACGGCGTCCTCCCTCGTCATCGCGGTCGCGGGAAGCGGACCCAGGGCGGTCGCCGCGCCCCTGTCCGTGGAGAGTTCCAGCAGCGCCTCGAGCGCGCCCGGCACGCCGCGCGCCGCCAGGTGCGCCAATGCTGAGGGGACGTGCAGGAAGGCGCGATCTTCCTCAGGAGTCCAGGTTGGCGCGGGGAGCGTGGCCAGGAAGCCAAGCAGGCCCGGAACCGAGCGCTCGCCCCCCAGCGCGCCGAGGAGCTGCACGACGTTGTCGCGTCGCGGGAACGCTGGCTCGGCGAGGAGATCCAGCAGCCAGGGCTCGCGGGCCGCACCGACGGCCTCGGCGACCTCCGGAGCGATGCCATGCACGTGCACGGCGAGCACCACGTCGAGCGCCACGGCGTCGGGATCCTGCGACGCGCAGGCGAAGGGCGCCGGCGCGCAGAGCAGGATGGCCATCGCCATCCAGCCAGCGCAGGTCCTGCGTCCGCCTCGCTGTGGGTCCCCCATGCGCATGCCCTCGGCACTGGCAGCGTCACGCCTTTCCCAGAGGGTAGGTCACGACAGACCCCGCCGGATAGCGTTCGCGCCACCGCATCAATATCGGAGGACCCTGAGGGGCCAAGGCGCCGGGCACCGAGGCGATCCGTCCCCGCGCACTCGATCATCGGCGCCGAGGACGAACCCGCCATCCGGGACATCAACGCGGAACGTGTCAGCCGCGAAGGTCTTGCCAACGTCCGCGTGCGCCTCGACACGATGCCCGGCGGCCACGGGCTGCCAGCCGATCTCCCTGCCCGCATCGGTCGCGCGATGCGCTGGTGCCGCGAGGCCGGGGCAGCAGGGAAGCGGCGAGATGGGCTCACGCCCGCCTTCGCTCGACCCGCCGCTCGACCTGCAGCACCGCCACTCCCGCGAGCGCGCCAACGATCAACGCGGGCCACGCGATGAACGCGATGAGCATCGCGAGCCACGCGCCCTGGCGCACGAGCTGATGACCCAGCTTGTCGATCTCCCGGTCCCCCCCATCCCGCGCCACGGATCCTCAGAAATTGGGGTCTGACCCCAATTTCAGAAAATGGGGTCAGACCCCAGTTTCCCACGACCGAGCTCGCCGGACAGCGTTCGAGCAACTGCATCCATATCGGACAGCCCTCAGGGGCCAAGGCGCCGGGTACCGAGGCGATCCGTCCACCCGCACGCTTCAGCGGACGACCGCTTCAAGCGCCTCTTCCCTCGCGCATCGTGCCGCCGCGCACGCGATCATCGGCGCCGAGGACGAACCCGCCATCCGGGACATCAACGCGGAACGTGTCAGCCGCGAAGGTCTTGCCAACGTCCGCGTGCGCCTCGACACGATGCCCGGCGGCCACGGGCTGCCAGCCGATCTCCCTGCCCGCATCGGTCGCGCGATGCGCTGGTGCCGCGAGGCCGGGGCAGCAGGGAAGCGGCGAGATGGGCTCACGCCCGCCTTCGCTCGACCCGCCGCGCGACCTGCAGCACCGCCACTCCCGCGAGCGCGCCAACGATCAACGCGGTGACGGGGCCGAGCATGCCGCCGCCGCTGCAGCTGATGACTTCGCCCGGGGAAATCGACAGCCCCTCGAACAGCGGCGGGAACCGGCGCAGGACCTCCCGGTCGAGGCTCCAGGACGTCGCTGGCACGCCCCGCGCCAGGAGCGAGTAGAGCGCGCCGCCCGTGGGACCCACGGAGGTCTTCAGCCATGGCTGGTAGCCGAGCCAGACGGGCAGCATGAACGCGGTCGGTGCGAGCGCGACGCGTGCGGCCCATCGGGCCGCGCGCTGGCGACGAACGGCGGGCCACGCGATGAACGCGATGAGCATCGCGAGCCACGCGCCCTCGAACGCGAGCTGATGACGCAGCTTGTCGATCTCCCCGGTGCGCTCCATCTCGCGCGCGAGAGCGCCATCCGCACCGAGCGCCTCGCGTCCGCGCATGCTGGCCAGCCGCGCGCCGTGAGCCTCCGTCCGGCACTCGGCGAACCGTCGCACCACGTCGAGCTCCGTCGACGCGTCGTAGCACGCGACGATCGCCGCCGTGTCCATGCCAAGGCCCGGCTGGCCCGACTCGACAGCCCGCCGCGAGGAGCTCATCAGCTTCGGCAGCGCTCGCTTCAGGTCGGGGCGAGGCGTCCGGAGCAGCACGCTCCGATGAATCCACTGCTCGCTCGCGTAGCACCACTCGTCGTCACAGCCAACGAATGAACCGATGCCATCGAAGGCTTCCGCGCCCGCCTTCACGCCGGTCGAGCAGCGCCACAGCAACTCGACCGACACGTCCTCGACGACGGGATTGAGCGGGAACACGGCGCGATTCGCGATGAGCGTCGCGACGATCACCAGCGCCACGACGATCGTTGCCCGACGACTCCAGGGCTTCTCGACTGGGTCCAAGGGAGCCTCCCTCAGGCACGTTCCGCGAGAACAGCATGCACCATGGGTGGTGGGGAGCGGGTGGGGACGGGGAGCGCATGACCGAGCCCATGCTCCGGGTGTTGCCGGTGAGCCTGCCGGCTGCTGGCCTGGCGGCGGCGCTCGGTTGCAGGAGGCTTTTCAGACGCAGGCGCCTTGCTTGCAATGACGCCCGGGAGCCCTGCACGCGGGGCTGGTGGCGTGCCTGCCGCATGCGCCGGGGAATGCACCAGGCGCTGTCGAGGAACCCAGGAGCCGGGCGCCGCTGAACGCCCCTTGAACGGGAGACCACGATGCCCCGCAAGACGCCGCAGACCAAGAAGGAAGAGGCGTACGAGCACGAGCGAAGGTCGCAGGCCTGGAGCAACTCCAAGGCCGACCGCCGGAACCGACCGCGCGTGAAGTCCAGGGCACATCGCATGGAGCGCCGATCGGCCCGGCAGTTGCTGGCGACTCCGCCGTGGCTCGAGGATGCTGACGGCGCGGACGCGATGAACGCGCGCGTGAGGGAAGCCTGGGTTGAGGCGCGTCGTGCTTCTCCTCGCTTCGAGTCTGCCAGCGTGCCGCTCCGGGAATGGCTGGTGGATCGCATCAAGGAGCGCTCGGGTCGGGCAGGGTCGGGCTTCTTCGGCACGCACGCGTACGATCCTGCGCGGCATCGAAAGCCGTTCACGGCCTTCTTGCGGAACGTCCTGGACGGCGGAACCGCCCAACCTTCGCGGCTGGCGCGCATGCTCTACGAGACGCTTCATCTTCCCGACGAGATGAGCCGTGCGTCGAGCCAGCGGGAGTTTCCCTGGTGGCCGGACAGGTCCCGCTGGCTGCGCCAGTTTCTTCGCGACTGCCCGGAATGGCGGGCGCCGCTGGCGAGTTGGATGGAGGGCCAGCTTGCGCCTGGCACGGTCGCATCCCGCGCATCTCACTCCGCCTCGCAGTCGCCGGCGCGCCGGCGTGCCGGGCCCCCGAGTCGTTGAAGGACGCGGAGCGAATGGGCCATGACGCGAGACGAGGCGCAACTTCAACTCGACGCGCGATGCACTGACGCGCAGCGCAGGTGTCGGGCGGTCGACGCGCTGCTCGCGCTGGGCCCCGGTTCCATTCCCATCGTAGTGGAGTCGTTCCGGACTGCGGGCGATCTCCGCTGGCTCGTCGCCGAGCGAATGGTGCTCCATGGCGCGAGCCTTGCTCCGGTCTTCCGCCGACTCCTTCATGCCGAGTCAGACTTTGCGATGCGCGTGCTGTGTGCCCTTGCGCTCCATGCACTCGGGGAGCCCGAAGGCGAGCCCGTGCTCCTCGAGGCCGTCCGTCGCGGGTCGGAGTGGGAGCTTCTCGCCGCCGCGCGACTGACCACGGCAGGGAGCGCTCAGGTGCGTGAGGCTCTCCTCGAGCGCCTCCGCACGATTTCGCCGACCAGGGAGAGGGAGGTCTCGATCGCTGGCTTGCTGGAGTTCCTGATCAAGAACGGCGAGTCCATTCCCCGTGACATCCGTGAGCGCTTCTCGGAGATCCCCTCTCCTCTTTACATTGCGCCCCTGCTCGGGGCCGACGGGGAGTGAGCGCTCTCCGCTAGCTCCCGCGCCAGCCCGCCACCCCGACCAGTCCCGGTCGACCGCGCACTCGCGCCCATACCCGCACGCGCCGCGCCTAGCTCCCGCCCAGCCCGCGCCACGGATCCTCAGAAATTGGGGTCTGACCCCAATTTCAGAAAATGGGGGCTGACCTCAGTTTCGCGCGACCGAGCTTGGCGGACGGCGTTCGCGCGACTGCATCGATTTCGGGCAGCCGTCAGGGGCCAAGGCGCTGGGCACCGGGGCGATCCGTCCCCGCGCAGGCTTCAGCGGACGACCGCTTCAAGCGCCTCTTCCCCCGAGCATCGTGCGGAGAACCTGAAGGCGGCGCTGCGCTCACATCATGGGCGCCTCGCGCGGCATGCCATCCAGGGAGTTCGTCGGCCCCGTCACGAGCGTCGCTGGCGCACCACGGTGATCGCGCCCCGCCCCGTCACGGGCAGGGCGTCGTCGCGGTGCGCTCGGTGCCCGTCGAGGCGCGGCCGCGTGAGCTCTCGATGGCGCCGGCACGCGCGGTCGCGAGCCAGTACGAGGTCTCGATCGGCACGGCGACCGTGGCGGACGGCGCCGTCAGGTCGCAGCCGTCGGGAGCGGCATCGTCCAAGCCTGCGCGCAGGGCCGCGAGCGTGCCCCGGTAGAGCGCGTACTCCGCGGCCGAGACGTCCTCCCAGCTCACCGTGAGGGCGCCGGCCGCGCGCTCGACCCGTAGAGGCGGCGCGCCCGGCCGCTGGTCGAGCGCCGACGGCTCGATCACGACGGCGCAGGCGTCGCCGACGCCGTCGCCGTCCGAGTCTCTCTGGTCGGCATTGGGCGTCGCCGCGCAGTTGTCGCACGCGTCGCCAACCCCGTCGCCGTCGCTGTCGTCCTGCGCGGGATCCGGCATGGAGGGGCAGACATCGCACGCATCGCCCGCGCCGTCGGCGTCGCCGTCGGCCTGCGCGGGATCGGGCACGGCCGGGCAGACATCGCACGCATCGCCCGCGCCGTCGGCGTCGCCATCGGCCTGCGCGGGATCCGCGATGGCCGGGCAGACATCGCACGCGTCGCCCGCGCCGTCGGCGTCGCCGTCGGCCTGCGCGGGATCGGGCACGGCCGGGCAGATGTCGCACGCGTCGCCCGCGCCGTCGGCGTCGCCGTCGGCCTGCGCGGGATCCGCGATGGCGGGGCAGATGTCGCAGGCATCTCCGAAGCCGTCGGCATCGGCGTCGGCCTGAGCGGGGTCGGCGAGCGCCGGGCAGACATCGCAGGCATCGCCGGCGCCGTCGCCGTCGCCGTCCGCCTGCGCGGGATCGGCCACCGCGGGGCACAGGTCGCACGCGTCGCCGACGCCGTCGGCATCGGCGTCGGCCTGCGAGGGATCCGCGAGCCCCGGACAGACATCGCAGGCGTCGCCCGCGCCGTCGCCGTCGCCGTCGTCCTGCGAGGGATCGGCGATCGCGGGGCACGCGTCACAGGCGTCGCCGACGCCGTCGCCATCGCCATCGGCCTGAGCGGGATCGGGATCGGCAGGGCAGCGATCGCACGCGTCGCCCACGCCGTCGGCATCGGCGTCGGCCTGCGAGGGATCGGCGGTCGCGGGGCAGGTATCGCAGGCGTCGCCGACGCCGTCGCCATCGCCGTCCGCCTGTGCGGGATCGGGATCCGCCGGGCACCGATCGCACGCGTCGCCGACGCCGTCGCCATCGCCATCGGCCTGAGCGGGATCGGGAAGCCCCGGGCACACGTCGCAGGCATCGCCCGCGCCATCGCCGTCGCCGTCCGCCTGCGCGGGATCGGCGACGGTCGGGCAGACGTCGCACGCATCGCCGAGGCCGTCGCCATCGCCATCGGCCTGATCGGGATCCGGCGTGGCCGGACAGACGTCGCACGCGTCGCCGACGCCGTCGCCATCGGCATCAGCCTGCGCCGGATCGGCGAGGGCGGGGCACGTGTCGCAGGCGTCACCGACACCGTCGCCATCGCCATCCGCTTGCGCGGGATCGGGATCGGCCGGACAGCGATCGCACGCGTCGCCGACGCCGTCGGCGTCGCCATCCGCCTGCGCCGGCTCGGCCACCGCCGGACAGACGTCGCAGGCGTCGCCAGCGCCGTCGCCGTCGCCGTCGGCCTGCGTCGGATTCGCGACCGCCGGGCAGACATCACAGGCATCGCCGACGCCGTCCGCGTCGGAGTCGTCCTGGGCGGGATCCGCGATGGCGGGGCAGACGTCGCACGCGTCGCCGGCGCCGTCACCGTCCGCGTCGGCCTGCGCGGGATCCGCGACGGCCGGGCAGAGGTCGCACGCATCGCCGACCGAGTCGGAGTCGCCGTCCTCCTGCGCCGGGTTCGCCACGTTCGGACAGTTGTCGGAGACATCCGGGATGCCATCGCCGTCCGCGTCAGGGCACGGGGCGGGATCGATGGGGTTGCAGTCGATGCCGTCAGGGACGCCGTCCTCATCCCGGTCAATCGAGAGCCTCACGCCGTCGTCGCGGAAGACGGCCGTGAAGGTCAGCGGCGCCTCGGCCTGCGTGCGGAGTTCCTGCGGCGTCAGCGGCGGAAGGGACGGGTCGTCCGGCACCCACGAGCCGCCCACGAGGCGCAGGCCGACCACGCGGCCGCCGAGCCGCGTGAAGACGACGAGCTCGCAGTGCCGGCCCGGGTCCGAGGCGTCCGAGATCGCTTCGAGATCATCGAGGAGCTCCTCGGCGTCCGCGCTCCCCGTGGGGGGCGGTCCCGGGGCGAGCGTCACCTGCTGCCCCGTGCACGGCTTCGTGCCCGTGGGGAAGCGCATGATGAACGCGGCGATGTCGCGGACCTGCCGGGCCTGGTCGTCCGCGGACAGCGCGAAGTTGTCGTTCGAGAGGAAGGTCAGGATATCCGGTGCACTGCCGTCGTGCGTGAGGCCGAAGCCGGACTTCGAGTCGGGCGTGGACGCGCCCGCGCCGAACACGGGGCCTTCCTTCTGGTAGATGTTGCGCAGGTGCGGGATCTTGAGATCGCTGTGCATGGACTTGAGGAACTGACCGGCGGTCAGCGCTCCGGCCAGTGGCGACGTGGGCTCCGTGGGCTCGACGCCGCCGAGCGCGCCGCCCGCGACGCCGAAGGGATGCTGGTGGCAGGTCGCGCACGGCGCGCCGTTGTCGGAGGGGAAGTTGTCGAAGAGGTCCAGGCCCGCGACGGGGTTCCCCACGTGGCTGGTTCGCGGGATGAAGACGTCGCCATCGGGAAGCGTGTCGTCCACGTTGCGGTAGGGATTCGGCGGCATGAGCATGGCGAGCGCGAACTGGCGGAAGGCCTCCATGTTCGCCTCCGAGAGACCGGCGGGACTGCCGTTGACCGGCCCGATGTCGTTCGCGCCCAGCAGGCCCACGAACGCCGGGTTGAAGGCGTTCATGGTCGCGCGATCGCCCCGCCAGTGAAGCGGCTCGAGCATGGCGCGTAGCGTCTGCGTGATCATCGGGCCCTTCTGCGGGTCGAAGCCCTCATGGTCGCCGCAGGCGGACTCGTCACAGCCGGGCGGGCCCCCGCCGGGCGGCACCAGGAAGCGCACGTTGTCGTTGGCGGTCGAGTAGGGCACCAGGTCGCCCTCGGGATTGCCGAGATCCCAGGTCATGCGGTCCGTGTCGCCCGACACGTGACAGCTCGAACAGGCCGAGTCGCCGTGCGCCGAGCTGTCAATGCCGTCGTACAGGAAGCGCCGCGCGGTCTTGACGATCGATGGGCTCGCGTCGTGCAGCGCGACCGTCGCGACCACGTTGAGCGACGCCGGGTTCACGACCGAGATCCGGTTGGTGAACCGGCTCAGCACGAGCACGCGGTTGCTCGCCGCGTGGAACGCGACGCCGGTCGGTCCCTCATCGAGCGTGACGACTCGCGGCGCCGCGCGATCGGGCCCGAAGATGCATCCGCCGGAGAGGCACGCGCCATCCATGACGAAGAGCTTCCGCGAGCCGATGGCGGTCAGGTAGGCCTCGGTCCCGTCCGGCCGCCATGCCATGGCGCCGGGCTGCGAGATGCTGGCGTTCCGCTCGGCGAGGTTGGTCGCCGGATCGCTGGAGCGCACGATGTGCGTGTTGAGATCGACGAGGGTCACGCTGAACGAGGGCGCGGGCGCGACGACCGCCATCCGGTTGTCCACGACGTGGCCCGAGACGCCCAGGGGGTGCTCGAAGCGCACGAAGTTGCGGGCCTCCGTGTGCGGCACGTAGATGCGGCCGTTGACGGGGTGAACAGCCACGTCGAACAGCGTCGTTCCGAGCTGGCGCACCGCCGTCACGGCCAGCGTCGAGGCGTTGATCACGAAGAGGTCGTTGTCGGGCAGGCGGTACGGCAGGCACTGCGACCAGGACTGTCCCGCCTCGTCCTCCCAGCGCAGCAGCGTCGGATTCCACTTCGTCACCACGCTCACCCTCGGGATGCCGTCCGCGGGATCGGTCAGGTCCGGGTTGCGCGTGATGCCCGGCGGAAGCGGGGGCAGGGGCGGAACGGGGCTCGTGCACCGGACATCGTTGAGGCCCAGCGCGTTGAGTCGGTCAATGTCCACGTCCGGGTCCAGGCCGTTCGCGTTGCTGGCCTGGATGACGGTCGTCTGGTTGCCCGAGTTCAGAACGGCGCAGTAGACGCTCGTGCCGTCCGGCGAGACCGCGAGCGCGCGGGGCGAGTCGCCGAAGATCGAGATCACCGCCGGCGGGAGGCTCAGGTCGGAGAGGTTGAACACGAGGATCTGATCCTCGCCGGTGATGGTCACGAAGGCGCGGCCGCCAGCGAACGCGACGTCGGACGGCTCGTCGCCCACGCGCAGCGTGCGCGTGACGATCCCGGCGTCGAGGTCCACGACGCTGACGGAGTCCGAGAGCGAGTTGACGACCCAGGCCTCGGAGTTCGTGCGCGGCGTGACCGAGACGGGCTCGAGGCCGACCCGGATGGACTTCTCTCGCACGGGGATCCCGGTCGCGCCGACCGTGAAGACGTCGAGCGTGGCGTCGGGCGTGTTGACCGCCAGCAGCCGCCCGCCGGAGGGCGTGAGGGCCAGAGGATGAACCTGGAAGCTCTCGAGGTTGGGGGCCGACGCGAGCAGGGGCGTCGGCGCGAGCATGATCGCGAGCGCGAGGGTCGCGCTGGCGTTCCGGCGGAGGCCGGAGAGCAGAGCGGGCATGACGGACTCCCCGGGATCCAGGGGCCGGGCTGGGTCCGGATCCACGGCAGATCGGCGGGATCGCTCCGCCGGAGGCAACGATGAGGGCTGCCTGGATCTAAGGCTCGTCAGCGATGCCGAGGAACCTTCCGTCCGTCACGCGGCGGTCATGGTGTTGCCCATGCGCAAGACGCGACCGGTTTTGCGGAATGGCCATGGAAGCGTCTGCGCGTCGCGGCGTCGCACCGTTCTACGGTCGGCGGTCGTGCGGCACCAGGATGACGCCGGCGACGGTCGGGAGGCTCTCGTTGCCGCAAGCATCGCGCGCCGTGATCGAGATCTCGTAGGTCCTGCCCGCGCGCGCGCCGCCTTGCCGTTCAGCACGCGCGAGGATCGCGAGGCCGTCGGCGGACGGGTAGCAGTCACCGGACGTCGCGCCGTCACCGGTCGCGTCGTCGGGTTGCGAGGAGACGCACGCCACGACGCGCCACGTGACCGGCTCGCTGCATGCCTCCACGATCACCGGTGCAAGCGCCGCGACCGGCACGGCGACCATGCCGTGATTCGGCGGCCAGAGCGTCGCGATCACCTGCCGTGACGGCAGGATCGCGGGGGCCACGTCATCCACGAGCTGGATCGCTTGGGTCGCCGACGCGGCGTTGCCGCAGGCATCCGTGGCGGTCCAGGTGCGGAGGATGGTCCGCTCGCCGGGACAGCGGCCGGGAAGAGTGCTCTCGAACAGGGCGACGGTGGGCGCCGGATCGCAGTCGTCCGTCGCGGTGGGGGGCGAGGCGGGCAGGGGCGGCACGGCGTCGCACGGCGCCGTCGCGTCGGCGGGGACGCCCGACAGCGCCGGGGGAGTCCGGTCATCGAACCGCAGCGTGGTCTCGGCGACCCACTCGCTCGCGCCGGCCCGGACGGTCAGCCGTGCCCACGTCTCGCGACCGCACGGGTCCCCGGCGAGCACGGCCAGCACGGGCGGCAGGAGCCGGCCGTCCGGGCCCGGAGGCACGTCGCCGCTCGCGGGCGTCAGGCTGACGGCGGGATCGCTCGCGGTCCATTCGAACGATGCGGGACCATAGTTGGCTCCAGATACACTTGCATCAGAGATTGTTGCTTCGCGACATGAGGACGCCGCCGGCGAGCCGGCGAAGAGGGCGGTCACGGCCCACGGCTTGCCGAGAATCAGCGCCACGGCGCCCTCGCCCGGAGCGTTCTCCCTGGCGGTGGTGGCCGCGACGGCCCAGTCCTCGGCGCCGTCGCCGTTGATGTCGCCCACGGGGCCGACGCGTCCGGAAGGGGGCGCGGCGGTCCAGCCCGCGGGCGTCGTGATCATCGCGGCGGGCTCGTCGGCGATGCCCGACGGCGACGACAGGAACACGAGCGTTCCTCCATCCCTTCTCCCCGGCGTCAGGCCGGGGAGCGGATCCCCGTCGGTCGTCACGATGACGTCATCGAGGCCGTCGCCGTTGACGTCGGCCGCCGCCACCTGGAGCCCGAAGCCCTGCCAGGGCCGCGTGCCCAGCCGTGACCAGGCTGGCGTCGCGGACAGGCCCGCGGGCGAGCCCAGGTATGCGCTGACCCTGCCCGCCCGCGTGAGCACGGGGTCGTTGAACCCGGCCTCCCCGATGATCACGTCGGCCAGGCCATCCCCGTTCACGTCACCCGCGGCCACGGCGCGTCCGAGGCCCGTGAACCCCGTGCTGAGTTCCAGCACCCACGCCGGCGCGTTCTCGAGCCCCGTCGCGTTGCCGAGAAACAGCCGCACGCGCGCGGGCCGCGCGCCGCCGATGCCGCTGGCCGTGTACTCGGCGGCGAGAAGGTCGTCCCGGCCATCGCCGTTCGTGTCGCCGGCCGCGACGAGCGTGTGACCGAGCGCCTCGCGCGGCGGCGTCTCCCAGATCGTCTGAAACGGCATCGGCGC
Organism: uncultured Thermoanaerobaculia bacterium; assembly: GCA_964613915.1. Taxonomy (GTDB): domain Bacteria; phylum Acidobacteriota; class JBCCFW01; order JBCCFW01; family JBCCFW01; genus CAZTIW01. Next base: position 18,244 of record CAZTIW010000010.1, on the reverse strand, counting down.
GACGCCCGCGGACGTGACGCGGTGGAGAAGGATGGCCCCGGGGAAGGCGGGTCCGGCCGGCCCGACACAGCCCCGGCAGCCGACCGCGAGTTCGATCTGGCCGTCGCCGTCCGCATCGAGAGCGGCGAGGGCGTGGCCGAGCGCGTACTGGGGGGCCGTGCCCGCGAGGGCGTGGTCGGCCGGGAAGCTCGGTCCGACGGCCGAGCCGCGAAACACGTCCACGCGTCCCAGACCCGGGGCCCCCGGCCCGCGATTCACGCTGCCGATCGCGATGTCCGCGAAGCCGTCGCCATCGAAGTCGCCGAGGGGCGCCGCGGCGATGCCGAAGGCATCCAGGTCGAAGCCGGTCGCGAGAGAGGCATCGGGACCGGGCGCGGGCCCGGCCGGCGCGCCGTGGAAGATCAGCGCGACGCCTTCGTAGAGCGACGGACTCGACCGGAGGCAGTCGGTGGTCAGCAGGTCGTCCAGCCCGTCGCCGTTGACGTCGCCCGCGCTTCCAAGAGCGATCGCGAACGCGCCGGTCCCGTGGCTCGTGAGCGCGCCGAAGCTGCTCAGCGGATCCACGAAGACCCAGTCGGGCGGGATCTCCCACGGCGTCGCCGCGAGGGGTCCCGCAGCGAGAAGGGCAGCGGCGAGCGTGGCGAGACGCGGGCGCATGGCGAGACCCTCCCGGGCCGGCAACGGCGTGCGTGTTGCCGGCGGATGGCCGGAACTTACGCCGTGGCACCGCTCCTGTCGAGCGGGGTTCTCCGGTGATACCATCCTGCCCCTTCACCAGACTCCATGCGCATCGCCTTTGCCGCCGATCACGCCGGTTTCCCGCTCAAGGAAGCCCTCATGGCTCGGGCCGTCGAACTCGGCCACGAGGCCGTGGATCTCGGCACGCGCGGGCCCGCGTCCGTGGACTACCCCGACTTCGGCGCCGCCTGCGGGCGCGCGGTCGCCAGCGGCCAGGCCGACCGGGGCGTGGTGGTCTGCGGGACGGGCATCGGCATCTCCATCGCGGCCAACAAGGTTGCTGGCGTGCGCGCGGCCCTCTGCCACGATCACTTCACCGCGCTCATGGCTCGCCGTCACAACGACGCGAACGTGCTGGCCGTCGGCGCGCGCGTCACCGGCGAGGGCGTGGCCCTCGACCTGCTCGAGGTCTTTCTCGCCACGCCGTTCGAGGGCGGACGGCACGCCGCGCGCGTCGCCAAGATTGACGCGGCGGGCGAACCAACGCGCTGATCCTCAAGAGGAGCCCGCATGACCGGCTGGGAGCACCTGCTCGCGACTGATCCCGAGATCGCCGACGCCATCCGCGCCGAGGTCCGCCGCCAGCGCGACGGCCTCGAGCTGATCGCGTCGGAGAACTTCGCCTCGCGCGCGGTGCTCGAGGCGACGGGGTCCGTGTTCACGAACAAGTACGCCGAGGGGTACCCCGGCCGCCGGTACTACGGAGGCTGCGAGCACGCCGACGTCGTCGAGACGCTGGCGCGCGATCGCGCGTGCGCGCTCTTCGGCGCCGAGCACGCCAACGTGCAGCCCCACTCGGGCACGCAGGCGAACGTGGCCGTCTACATGGCGATGCTCAAGCCAGGCGACGCGATCCTCGGGCTCGACCTGTCGCACGGCGGCCACCTGACGCACGGACATCCGCTGAACTTCTCCGGCCTGTACTACAAGGTCGCGGCTTACGGCGTGCGTCGCGAGGACGAGCGCGTTGACTACGACCAGATGGAACGCCTCGCGCGCGAGCACCGGCCGAAGATGATCGTGGCCGGGGCCTCGGCCTATTCGCGCCACTGGGACTACGCGCGCGTTCGCCGCATCGCGGACGACGTCGGCGCGCTCGTCATGGTGGACATGGCGCACGTGGCGGGCCTCGTCGCGGCTGGCGAGCACCCGAGCCCCGTGCCGCACGCCGACTTCGTGACGACCACGACGCACAAGACGCTGCGCGGCCCGCGCGGCGGCCTCGTGCTGTGTCGCGAGCGCTTCGCGAAGGACCTCGACCGCACCGTGTTTCCGGGCGGGCAGGGCGGGCCTCTCGTTCACGTGATCGCCGCGAAGGCCGTCGCGTTCAAGGAGGCGCTTGATCCGTCGTACAAGTCCTACCAGGCGCAGGTGGTTCGCAACGCCCGGGCCATGGCGGCGGCGCTCGAGCAGGCCGGGCACCGAATCGTCAGCGGCGGCACGGACACGCACCTGTTCCTCGTGGACGTGTTCGCGCGAGGCGTCACGGGCAAGGTCGCCGAGGGGGCGCTCGACCGGGCGCACGTCACGGTGAACAAGAACACCATCCCCTTCGACGAGAACAAGCCGATGGTCGCCTCGGGCATCCGCATCGGCACGCCGGCCGTGACGACGCGCGGCATGAAGGAGGGCGAGATGGCCGAGATCGCCAGCATCATCACGAGCGTGCTGGCCGAGCCGGAGAGCGAGAGCGTCATCGCCGCCGCCCGAGAGAGAACCCACGCCACGTGCCGGCGCTTCCCGCTGCACGAGGGCCTTCCTTCCTGATCGCCTGCCCGCCGCGGCGTCGTCCCGCCGCGCGCTCCTGGAGCTGCCCCGTCATGTCGTCATGGATTCCGCTGTTCGTCTCGCTCGATGGAGCGACGGTCGTGGTCACGGGAGCCGGCCCTGCCGCGCGACGGGCCGCCACGCGCCTCGCGTCGGCGGGCGCCCGCGTCCGTCTCGTCGCGCCCGTGCCGCCAGACGTCGCTGGCTGCGAGGCCATCGCCGCGACGCCCGACGGGTCTCACCTCGCCGGCGCCCTGCTGCTGGTTCTCGCGTCCGAGAGCCGCGAGACCGACGCTGCCATCGCCCGGGCCGCGTGCGAGCGGCCGGTGATGACCGTGTCGGCGACGGGGCCCGAGGGGCAGGCGTTCATGGGCTCGGCGGAGGATCGCGGTGGCCTCGTGGTCGCCACGTGCGCGCGCGGCCAGTCCGAGCCACTCGAGCAGCGGCTGTCCGGCGCGGCCGCGGCCACGGTCGAGCCGCATCACGCGCGCCTCGCGGAGATCCTCGGTTCCATCCGCGGCAAGCTAGAGGAACGGATCCCCGACGACGCGACGCGCGAGGCCATCTGGGAGCAGATCCTCGACTCGCCCGTGGCGCTGCTCCTGCAGTCGGGATCGGACGACGAGGCCGTGGAGATGGCCGAGCGCATGGCGTGGGGCACCGGATAGCGCGTCGGTCGAAGGCGCGTTCGGACTTCCGTACGTCGCGATCATCCACGGAATCCGTTCGGCGTTCCGGATGGCGATCACGCGCGGATGCGAAAACTCGATGTTGACGGAACGAGATCGCGCCTACCATGCATCCACGACAGGGGGTTGTCATGACACGCGCTCATCTCGGACCGGTGAACGTCGCCGTCGAGCCGCCCGCGGATCTGCCGCGCGCGCTCGCGGATCTCGTTGGCGGCTCGGCCGCCATGCACGCGCTGCGGCGCCGTCTCGCGCTGATCGCGCGAGCGACGGGGTCGGTGCTGGTGCAGGGCGCGAGCGGCACGGGCAAGGAACTCGCGGCTCGCGCGATTCACGATCTGTCCTCCCGTGCCGCGGGGCCGTTCATCAGCGTGGACTGCGGGGCTCTCGCGGAGTCTCTTCTCGAGAGCGAGCTGTTCGGTCATGCGCGTGGCGCCTTCACGGGCGCGGCGGGCGAGCGCGCCGGCCTGTTCGAGGCAGCCCACGGCGGGACGCTTCTCCTGGACGAGATCGGCAACACGTCGCTGGCCGTGCAGGCGCGGTTGCTGAGGGCGCTCGAGGAACGAGAAGTGCGGCGCATCGGGTGCAACGTGCCGCGCGGCGTGGACGTGCGCGTCATCGCCGCGACGAACCGCGATCTTCATGCCGCCGCGGCCGAGGGGGAGTTCCGCGAGGACCTGCTGTATCGCCTCGACGTGCTGGGCGTGCGCATGCCGTCGCTCGCCGAGCGCCGCGAGGACATCCCCGACCTCTGTCGCGCCCTGCTCGCCGGCATGCCCCGCGGGCGCGAGGCCCGCATCTCGTTCGCCGCGCTCGTGGCCCTCGAGGCGCATGATTGGCCCGGCAACGTGCGCGAGCTCCGCAACGCGCTGGAGCGGGCGCTCGCGTTCGCCGACGGCGGCTGCATCGACGTCGCTCACCTTCCCGACCGGCTGGCGCGCGCCACCGGCGTGGTCACGCGCGAGCCGCAGGACGCGGCGGCGATGCCGCGGCGGGCCCCGTCGCTCCAGCAACTGCTCCACGAGTACGAGCGGCGCCTGCTGGCCGCGCACCTGCACCGCTACGCGTGGAATCGGACGCGCGCGGCGCGCGAGCTGGGCATCACGCGGCGGACGCTCTTCACGAAGATCGCCAAGCACGGTCTGGAGGAAGACGGACTCGGGCCGGCGAAGCTCGCGTGACGGACGGCGCGCGCGGCGCGCGTCAGGCGCGGGGGCGATCGACGAACGTCATGTCCCCGACGGAAACGCCGCGACAGTTCAGCTGGGAGGGCAGGAAGCGATCCAGCAGCGCCGCGGCTTCCGCGCTCGCGAGGAGGCCGGCCCGCCGCATCGTCTCGATGCACGCGGGAGCTTTCTGCGACTCGCTCTCGGCGCCCGCGAGCTTGAGGGCGAACCCGATCGCGCGTCCGCCGCCCGGGGGCTTGCCGGCGCCCGCGTAGAAGCCATTGGCGCCGGTCTTGACCACGACGCGTCCTTGCGTGACTTCCATGAGCGCCGTGTCGAGGCGGTTGGCGCCGCCCACCATGCCCGGCTGCGCCGTCATGGCGGCCACGGCGCGCGCGCCGGCTTCGGCCAGGTCGGCGGGGATGCCCTCGGGCTCGATGAGGCGGGCGAACGCGCGCGCCGTCGAGCGAAGCGGCAACGCGAACGTCGGCACCGTGCAGTTGTCGCAGGCCACGCGAACGACGGACTGCGGAAGCCCCGCGAACCGCGCGAGCGTCGCGAGGTTCTCGGCCTGGAGCGGATGGTCGGGCTCGGTGTAGGTCGCCGCGTCCCACCCCTCGCGCTGGCACGTCGCGAGCATCGCCGCGTGCTTGCCGGAGCAGTTGTTGTGGATGGGCCCCAGGCTGAGCTCGCCGCGCGTGACGCGCCGTTCGAGCTCGCGGTTCATGGCGGCGTGCGTGCCGCAGAGCAGCGCCGACTCGTCGATGCCGGCCGCGGACAGGATGCGTCGCGAGGCGGCGACGTGGCGATCCTCGGCCTCGTGCGAGGCGCACGCGCAGGCGATCTCGACGTCCGTCAGGCCCAGGCGATCGTGGAGGCCCCGGCGCAGGAACGCGATGGCCTGGAACGGCTTGGCCGAGCTGCGCAGGAAGGCGACGAGGTCCGCGTCGCCCGCGTGCCCGGTGAGCGTCCCGCTGGCGTCGCTCGCGGCCCAGGCGCCGAGGCGCACGAAATCGGGCAGCCCGCCGCGGTCACCGACCAGCAACGGCACGAACGAGGAGGCGAAGCTCGAGGGATCCATGGGGGCGGGCATCATGCCCGTCCTCCGGCGCGTCAACCATGGCCCGCGAAGCCGGCGGCGGGCGCGGGTCTCAGTTGCCGCTGGCGGTCGGCAGCATGTCTTCCTCTTCCTCGACCAGGTCATCGAGAAGAGGGGAGTGCGGATCGTCCTCGGACTGGATGATCGTGTCCTTGGGAACCTCCAGGTGGAAGAGGTTCTCCGCGACCTTGGGGTTCACCTTCATGTTCGTGAACTCCCAGAGCGTCGTGGCGCCGTCAGCCATGGTCACCTTGATGGCGGTGGGCAGCCAGGACTTCTCGTCGAGCCACATCTCGAGGAGCTTGAGGCGCTTCTGCACGCGGCGGCGCTTGCCCGTCATCTCGAGCTTCCGCGTGCCGGGACGGCTCTCGTTCGCGATGTCGGCGTGGAGGTTGAAGTGACGGCGGAAGATCTCGACGTCCGTGCCGAGCCCGAAGTAGTTGAAGACCCGCCGCTTGTTCTTGCCGAGGTCCATCTGCCTCAGGAGCTTCTGCTCGGGCAGGTAGCGCTGGAACGTGTCCTCGGTCACGACGACGATCACGCGCTCCGGCTTCTCGTAGTCCCACCGGAACGACTGCGGGGTCCGGAAGGCGAACTGCCCGCTCTGGATTGACGGCTTGGCGAACAGCTCGTCGTCCTTGGTCTGCTGGAAGCCGGCCGTCAGGAGCTCGGTCGTGCGCTGCGCGGCCTGCAGCCGCTGGAGGAGCGCGAGCGCCTCGGGCTGCTCCTTGTCGATGGCCCCGACCGTCTGCCGGTCGCGGGACGAGGGGGCCATGGGCGTGGCGGCAACGGCGACGGACGCCAGGCAGAGGCCGAGAACGAGGAAGGCGCTGGACTGGCGGACGAGGGACATGGGGGCTCCGGGGAGGGCCGGCAAGGGTAGCTCGCTCGCGCGGGGCCTGCCAGCCGGCCCGCACCCCGGACGTTTCCGGCGCCCGCGTGATTCAGCCCGGGCGGGCGCGCCGGCGGCAGCCTTGGCATGATCGCCGCCCCCCGCACCGCTTCGAGGACATCCGCCGTGAGGCTCACCCGCTGGCAAGTCGAGATCCTGGGCTTCGAGATCGCCCGCGAGCTGATCCGGGCGGGCCTCGCCGAGGGCGAGGTCAACGCCTTCGCGGCGGCCCTCCAGCACGCGATCACCGACGACCTGCTCGTCGAGGAGAAGCTCGAGGAAGAAGTCCGCGGGATCCTGGCGGGCCTGGCCAGTCAGATGCGCCAGCAGGGCGTGGATTACGCGGCGATGTTCGAGAAGGTGAAGAAGCAGCTCGTGCGCGACCGCAAGCTCGTGCTGTGAGGCGCCAGGCGGAGAGCGGCTCCCGGCGGCGGGACGAGCGCGGCGAAACCGATCCCGAGGGGATCGCGGCGGGTGATCCATGAGACTCAGTCCCGAGAAGCAGGCGCATCTGGCGCAGGTCGTCACGGCGCGCGTGCAGGCCGCTGACGGCGAGGGGCTCGTCGAGGTGTCCGGCACCCCGACGGCGATCCGCATGAAGGTGCTCGAGGTGATCCGCGCGTTCATCCAGCGCGACGAGAACATCGCCGCCCAGGTGCGGACCAAGATCCGCTCGATGTCGCGCGCGATCCCCGAGGGCTCGGCCGAGTGGAGCACGATCTTCCGTCAGATGTACGAGCAGGAACTCGACCGGCTCCGAAAGACTCGTTAGATGGGCGTTCATGACTCGGGATCATGGAACCGTGGTCATGCCAGCGCGGGGCGGGAGGCCTGATGCCCCGGAGCGTCGTGGTCGGCACGGCGGGCCACGTGGATCACGGCAAGTCCTCGCTCGTCGAAGCCCTGACCGGCACGCATCCGGATCGGCTCGAGGAAGAGCGCGAGCGCGGCATCACGATTGACCTGGGCTTCGCGCACGCGGCGGAAGCGGATGGCGTCATCCTGAGCTTCGTGGACGTGCCCGGCCACGAGCGCTTCGTGAAGAACATGCTGGCGGGCGCGTCCGGCATGGATGTCGTGCTGCTCGTGGTCGCGGCTGACGAGTCGGTCATGCCGCAGACGCGCGAGCATCTCGACGTCTGCCGTCTCCTCGGAGCCACGACGGGGGTCGTCGCGCTCACGAAGGCGGACGCCGCGGACGAGGCGATGGTCGGGCTCGCGCGGCTGGAGATCGCGGAACTCGTCGAGGGGACCTTTCTCGCCGGGGCTCCCGTCATCGCGTGCTCGGCCGTGACACGGACAGGTCTCGACGACTTGCGGCGGGCCCTCCTCGTCGCGGCGCAGCGCGCGCCGACCCGGCCGGCCACGGGTCCCCTGCGCCTTCCCGTGGATCGCTCGTTCACGCTCAAGGGCTTCGGCGCCGTCGTGACGGGCACGGTCATGTCGGGGCAGGTCCGTGCCGGCGACGACGTGGACGTCCTCCCGGCGGGCCGATCGTGTCGCGTGCGCGGCGTGCAGGTGCACGGGCAGGCCGCCGAGAGGGGCATGGCCTCGCAGCGCGTCGCTCTCAACCTCGGCGGCGTCGAGCACCACGACCTCGCGCGCGGTGACGTGGTCGTCACGCCAGGCTCCCATGTCGCCACGCGCGTCATGGACGTCGTTCTGCGGTTGCTGCCATCGGCGCCCGAGATAGGCGAGGGGGCGCGCGTCCGCGTCCACGTCGGCACGGCGGAGGTGATGGCGCGCGTGCGCTGGGCCGGCGATCCGCCGGCGCCAGGGGGCGAGGCGGGCGCGCAGCTCCGGCTCGAAGGGCCGGTCGTGGCCGCCGTCGGCGATCGATTCATCCTGCGCCGGTACTCGCCGGTCGCGACGATCGGCGGAGGCCTCGTGCTGCACCCTGCGCCCGTGCACCGGCTGCGTCGCCGCGAGCGCCGCGGGCCGGAGATGCTGCGGCGTGCCGCGAGCCTCGAGGCCGGCGCCAGCGCGGACGTGCTGGCGCTCCTGGCAGCGGACGCTGGCCTGCGGGGCGTCTCGGAGACGGCGCTCGCCGCGTGGGCGGGCTGGACCGTCGATCGCGTGCGCGAGGCGCTCGCGCGCTTCGAGTCCGATCTGCTGGCGCGCGTGGCCGAGTCGCCCCGCCGCTGGCTGCGTGCGGCGGATCTCGCCGCCGCGCTGGACGCTGTCGTGGAACGGCTCGTGGCCTTCCATCGAGAGCAGCCCCTGTTGCCGGGCCATCCCAAGCAGGCGCTGCGCGCGGAGACCGGCCTGGACGAGATCGGGTTCGCGGCCCTGCTGGAGCGGGGCGTGGCCGCGCGGCGCCTCGTCATGGTTCGCGACCTCGTGAGCGCCGCCGGGCACGCCGTCACGCTGACCGACGCCGAGCAGCGCGCCCGGGACGCCCTCGTTGACGCGCACGCCGCGGCCGGCCTCACGCCACCTGACCTCGAGTCCGTCATGTCCGGCCTGCGCGTGGACCGGGCGACAGGCCAGAAGCTCCTGCGCCTCGTTCAGAAGAGCGGGGACTTGATCCGCCTCAAGGAAGGCATGATGCTCAGCGGCACGGCCATGGCAGGGCTGCTCGGGGACATGTCATCCTGGCTGCAGCCGGGACAGGCGTTCTCCGTGCCGGAGTTCAAGGAGCGCAGCGGCACGTCGCGCAAGCACGCGATTCCGCTCCTCGAGTACCTCGACGCTCAGGGGTACACGCGCCGGCAGGGCGATGGCCGGGTCTGGACCGGGCGCGCCGCTCCGGGCGTGGCCGCGAAGGCTGACGAGCCGGCGTCGTGATCGGGCATGCGGCGGGCACGGACCGCATGCTCCGCGTGACGTGCTGGGGGTCCTGACGTGAAAGACATGGGTGTTCTCTTGCCGAGTCTGGGCGTTCCCGAACTCCTGATCATCCTGGTGGTGGTGCTGCTCCTGTTCGGCACCACGAAGCTCCCGGCACTCGGCCGCGGTCTCGGCGAGGCCATCCGCAACTTCAAGACCGGCGTGCGCGACGGAGACGGTCCGGCCAACGGCTCCGAGACCGACAAGAAGGCCTGATCCCGGCCCGACGCCCGCGGAAGCGTGACGCCACCGGGGGCGGAACGCCCCTCTACCCGTGGCGTCCGGCGCTGCGTCACGCTCATGGCACGGGGCGTGCTTGACACCGCAGGGACCCGCTGCGACACTCGCGCGATCCGAAACGTGAGAAAGACCACGGCCCAGAGCGGGCTGGAACCGCGGACGGGGAGACGCGCCAGTCGCCGGTATGTTCCGGCGGTAGCGGTCAACCGGTCACGGGAGATGACATGAGCACGGAAGTTAGCTCGAAGACCGACATCGTCAAGAAGTTCGCCCGGTTCGAGGGAGACACGGGTTCTCCCGAGGTCCAGGTCGCGCTGCTCACCACGCGCATTCGTTCGCTGACCGAGCACTTCAAGGTGCACGGCAAGGACCACCATTCGCGCCAGGGCCTCTTCAAGATGATCGGTCGTCGCCGGAAGCTCCTCGCGTACCTCAAGCGGAAGAACGCCGAGGGGTACCAGGGGCTGATCGCCGAGCTCGGCCTGCGCAAGTAGCGCTCGCGCTCCAGGCAAGAGGACGGCGGGAGCCCTCCTCTTCCACTCCAGGAGCGCCTTCCATCGTGCCCCGCGCGCGGCGAGCGATCGCTGGCGCCCGCAGGCCCCCGGTCCGCCGACGGACCGCGGGGGCTGCCACGGGGCAGGACAAGTCGGCGTGGCGTCGCCCGCGGGCACGCCCCCGTCGCTCTGAACGACACCGCGTCCGCGTGCGCGATGTCCCATCTCCCGGCGCGAGTTCCGGTCCGGCAGCCCGTCTGAGTGGCGGGACGCGAGGCGGTGCGCTCTGCGCCCCCGCGAGAGAGTTGTTCGATTCATGAGCATCGAGAAGATCGTCGTCGAGCTCGGCGGCGCGCCCGTCGAGATCGAGACCGGCCGCATCGCCCGTCAGGCTGACGGATCCGTCACCGTGCGCATGGGCGAGACCATCGTTCTCGTCTCCGCGTGCATGTCGTCCGAGCCCAAGGACCTGGGCTTCATGCCGCTGACGTGCGAGTACCGCGAGCCCACCTATGCCGCGGGCAAGATTCCCGGCGGCTTCTTCCGCCGCGAGGGTCGCTCCAACGAGAAGGAGACGCTGGTCTCCCGCCTCATGGACCGCCCGATCCGCCCCTTGTTCCCCGAGGGCTTCCAGAACGAGACGCAGGTCATCGCGACCGTCCTGTCGTACGACGGCGTGAACGAGCCCAGCCCGCTCGCCCTCCTCGGCTCGTCCGTGGCCCTGTGCATCTCGCGGATCCCGTTCGACACGCCGCTCGGCGGCGTGCGCGTCGGCCTCGTCAACGGCCAGTTCATCGTCAACCCGACGAAGGAGCAGATGGCCGAGTCGCGCCTCGACTTGCTCATGGCCGCGTCCGAGCAGGCCATCGTCATGGTGGAGGCCGGCGCGCACGAGGTCAGCGAGGACGAGGTCATCGAGGGCCTCGAGCGCGGCCACGACGCCATCCGCAAGCTGATCGCGGCCCAGCGCCAGCTCATCGCGCGGATCGCGCCGCAGAAGGCGGTCGTCACGAAGCCGGAGCTGCCCGAGAGCTACATCGCCGACGCCCGCGAGCGCGCGGCGGCGCGGCTGCGGGAGGCCCTGCACCTGAAGCCCAAGCGCGCGTCGTACGCGGCCGTGGACGCCGCCAAGAAGGCCTTCGTCGAGTCGTACCCCGCCGAGGACCTGGCGGCGCGCAAGTTCGCCAAGGCGGCCTTCAACCACCTCGTCGAGGAGCAGTTCCGCGAGGAGATCCTGAAGGACCGCAAGCGCGCCGACGGCCGCGGCTTCGAGGACATCCGCGCGATCGCCTGCGAGGTGGACTTCCTGCCCCGCACGCACGGCTCCGCGGTGTTCACGCGCGGCGAGACGCAGGCGCTCGTGACCGCGACGCTCGGCACGGCCTACGACGCGCAGAAGATGGACTGGATCGAGGGCGAGTGGACCCGGCGGTTCATGCTCCACTACAACTTCCCGCCGTTCTCCGTCGGCGAGGTCAAGCCGCTGCGCGGCGCGGGCCGTCGCGAGATCGGTCACGGCGCGCTCGCCGAGCGGGCGCTCCGGCCGGTCATGCCCCCCGAGGACAAGTTCCCCTACACGGTCCGGCTCGTGTCGGACATCCTCGAATCGAACGGCTCGTCGTCCATGGCCTCGGTCTGCGGCGTCGCGATGGGCCTCGTGGGCGGCGACGGCGCCACGCCCGCCGTCCTGACGGACATCGCGGGCCAGGAGGACCACCACGGCGACATGGACTTCAAGGTCGCCGGCACGCGCGACGGCATCACGGCGCTGCAGATGGACATCAAGATCTCTGGCCTCTCGCGCGAGATCATGAGCCAGGCGCTGCACCAGGCCCGCCGCGCCCGCATCAGCATCATTGACCAGATGGAGGCGACGATCTCGACGCCCCGCACGGAGATCTCCCGGCACGCGCCGCGGATCATTTCGCTGCTCATCCCGAGGGAGAAGATCGCCGCGGTCATCGGCCCCGGTGGCAAGACGATCCGCTCGATCGTCGAGCGCACGGGCGTCAAGATCGACATCGGCGACGACGGCCGCGTCAACATCGCCTCGGTGGACGAGGCCGCCGCGGCGATGGCTCGCAAGATCGTCGAGGACCTGACGACGGAGGCCGAGGTCGGCAAGACCTATCTCGGTCGCGTGGTCCGGATCATGGACTTCGGCGCCTTCGTCGAGATCCTCCCGGGCATGGACGGCCTGCTGCACATCTCCGAGCTCGCCGAAGAGCGGGTGCGCGAGGTCCGCGATGTCGTCGAAGAGGGCGACGAGGTCCTCGTGAAGGTCATTGACGTGGACGGCACCGGCCGGATCCGCCTGTCGCGCCGCGCGGCGCTTCAGGACGCGAACGGCGAGGGTGGCGGCGAGGGCGGCGCCGAGCCACGCGCGGACGCCGAGGGCGGGGACGCGGACGACCGCGGTCCCGGTGGCGGCGACCGCGGTCCCGGTGGCGGCGACCGCGGCGGCCGTGGCGGCGGTCGCGATGATCGCGGCGGCCGGGGTGGTCGCGGCGGTCGCGGTCGGCACTGAGCCCCTGCGCGCGGGGCGGGCCGTCCGCCCCGCGGTCTCGAGGACGCGTCCGATGGCACCGAAGCTTGGCGAAATCCTGATCGCGGGCAAGCACATCAGCCCTTCCGACTTGAAGAAGGCGCTCGATGCGCAGCTCGTGTTCGGCGGCAGGCTGGGGACGAACCTGATTGACCTGGGGCTGCTCGACGAGCAGACGCTCACGCGCGTCCTGCAGGAGCAGCGGCGCGTGCAGGTCGCCACGCCGCGGATGCTCGAGGAGGCCGATCCGAAGGCCATCGCCATGATCCCGCGACGGCTCGCCGAGCGTCATCAGTGCGTCCCGTTCGCGATCGACGAGCACCACCTCAAGGTGGCGATGATCGATCCCACGGACCTGATCGCGCTCGACGAGCTCGCCTTCGCGACCGGGCGGAAGATCGTGCCGTTCATCGCGCCGGAGATCCGGGTCCTCGGCCATCTCGAACAGCACTACGACGTGCAGCGCCCCGTGCGGTACGTGCGGCTCGCCGAGGCCGGCGAGCGCCGCGAGACGCCTCCGCGCGCCGCGCCGTCGGCCGAGCAGGAGGCGCTGGCGCCTCCGCTGCAAGAGTACGAAGGGGGCGACCAGTCCGTGCCCCTGGCGCTGGGCGAGGATCGCGCCCGCGTCATGTCGCAGCCAGGCACGGGCTCGGTCACGGGCGGCCTCGCGAACCTCGACGAGATCCTGGGTGACATGGGTGTCCCGGCCACGAGGCCCGGCGAGCAGCTCCCGGCCGTCGGTCTCGATGCCGTGGCGGCTCTCCTGGCCGAAGCTGACACGCGCGAGGACATCGGCGAGGCCCTGCTCTCGTTCGGGCGCAAGGAGTTCACCCGCGTCTTCGCATGGCTCATCCAGCGCGACCGGGCCCTGGGCTGGCTCGCGCACTTGCCGGGCATCTCCACCGAGTCCGCGCGCCGCTGGGCGCGGCGGGCCCAGGTGCCGCTGACGGGCGAGCCGTCCGTGCTCGCCGACGTCGTGAGCTCGCGCCGCTACTACCTGGGCGAGCTCCCTGGCCGCAAGGCCGACGAGGCGCTCGCCCAGCTCTTCGGCGAGCCGCGCGCGCGCGAGGTCGCCCTGCTGCCCGTGCTGCTCGGCGAGCAAGTCGTGATCGTCCTTCAGGGCGATCGCGGCGGGGATTCTCTCGGCGGGTTCGACCTGAAGGCGCTCCGCGCGGGGTGCCAGAAGGCCTCCCTGGCGATGGAAGTCCTTCTCCTGAGGGCGCGAATCCGTCAGGCTCAGTCAGGCTGAACACGCGAGCGCTCCGTGTCGCTCGAGCGGCGGGCGCCGGCATTTCCAGGCGATGAGGACATCTTGAAGACGCGAGAAGATCTGCGACGCGAGCTGAGCGACGTGACGGAAAAGGTGGCTCTCATCCGGGAGTATCTTTGACGCTGCGCGCAACGCCCAGCGAGTCGCCCACTTCGACCACCAGATGAGCGAGCCCGGCTTCTTCGACGACGCGGAGCGGGCCAGGCGCATCGGTCGCGAGCGCGCGCGCGCCGCCGACCGGGTCGAGCGGGACGCGGCCTACGCCTCGTGGATGTCCGACGCCACCACGCTCATGGAATTGATCGACGAGGGCGAGCCGGCCGAGGGCCAGCTCGCGGAGCTCCTGACCGAGATCGTCCAGCAGCATGATCGCGACGAGACGGAGATGCTCCTGTCCGGCCCCCATGACGATGCCGGCGCGATCATCACCGTGACGGCGGGGGCGGGCGGCACCGATGCGCAGGACTGGGCCGAGATGCTCTTGCGCATGTACCTCAAGTGGTGCGAGTCGAAGGGCTACCAGACCGCGATCACCGATCGCAGTCCCGGCGACATCGCGGGCATCAAGGGCGCGACCGTGCAGGTCACGGGGGAGAACGCCTACGGCTACCTGCGTGCCGAGGGCGGCGTCCATCGCCTCATCCGAATCTCGCCGTTCGACAAGGAGGCGCGCCGCCAGACGGCGTTCGCGTCGCTCCACGTCTACCCGGACATCGCCGAGGAGATCGAGATTGACGTGGACGAGAAGGACCTGCGCGTGGACACCTACCGGTCGTCAGGCGCGGGGGGCCAGCACGTCAACGTCACGGACTCGGCCATCCGCATCACGCACGTGCCCACGGGGCTCGTGGTCACCTGCCAGAACGAGCGCAGCCAGCACGCCAACCGCGCCACGGCCATGCGCGTGCTGAAGGCCAAGCTCCACGAGCGCGAGCTGGAGAGGCAGCGCCAGGAGATCGAGGCGGCGTCCGGCGAGAAGAAGAAGGTGGAGTTCGGCCACCAGATTCGCTCGTACTTCCTCCACCCCACCCAGCGCGTGAAGGACCACCGCACGGGCATGGAGGTCGGCAACTTCGATGCCGTGCTCGCGGGCGGGATCGACGCCTTCATCCGCGCGTGGATGACCCGTCCGCGCGATGCTCCGGTGGATCTCTCGGACGACTGACGCCGCCTGCGCGGGCGGCGATCCGGAGTGGCCGTCCTTACCGGTCGTTGCGGACCACGACGACCGTGCGGCCGTTGAGGGTGTCGAAGTCGCGCTGGCTCCCGTCGCGGGTGGCGTGCGGCGTGATGGCCATGAGCGCCTCGAGCGAGTCCGGCCGCTGATCCGGCGTGTCGAAGGCGCCGAGGCGGTAGGAGTATTGCGCCGGGACGCCGCCGGTCGCCCAGCCGTGGGCGATGACGCGATTCACGCGGTCAATGCTCACGGGACACGCGTCGGTTTCCGACTCGAGGCGAACGAGCGCGAGTTCATCAGGCACGACGAGATACCCGCTGGCGTCCTGTCCGAACCGCTGCAGGCACGGCGGGAGACCAAGGCCGCGGTGCCTCAGGCTCGAGCACGGCTCGTACGGCCGGTTGCCCTCCTGGAAGGCTTCGAGGATCACGTCTTCCGGCGCGCAGTCCATGGCGGCGACGAGGCCCGTGCGCTTGTCAACGGCCACGAACTCGACGCCTCCCGGATTCGTGAAGGTCTCCTCGGGCGTTTCCGCGAGCGCCTGCTGCATGAAGTCGATCCAGATGGGCAGGGCCGCCCGCGCGCCCGCGAAGCCCTCGCCGATCGGCTTGAGGTCCTTCTCGTAGCCCACCCAGACGCCGCACACGAGCGACGGCGAGAAGCCGATGAACCAGGCGTTGCTGTAGTCGTCCGTCGTGCCCGTCTTGCCGGCGACGGCCCTGCCCAGAGCCTTGGCCTGCGTCGCGGTGCCTTGCTGCACGACGCCTCGAAGCAGCTGGACCATCTGGAACGCCACCGGCGGAGAGAGCGCCTCCGAGACGGCGGGCTCGTGCTCGAAGAGGATCTCGCCCTTGGCGCTGCGGATGCGTCGCAGCATGGTGGGCGCCACGCGCAGCCCCATGTTCGGGAAGACGGCGTACGCGGCCGTGATCTCCAGGAGCGTGGTCTCCTGCGAACCCAGCGCGAGCGACGGGTACGGCTTGAGGGCGCCTTCGATCCCGCACCGGCGCGCGGTCTGGATGGCATGGTCGTAGCCGACGTAGTTGAGCAGCCGCACGGAGGCGATGTTGAGCGAGCGCTCCAGCGCTTCGCGCAGCGTGACCTGTCCGTACGTGCGGTTGTAGTAGTTCGCCGGCGTGTATTGCTCGAGCGTCCACGGATCCACGAAGACCGTGGGTTCGTCCAGGATGGTCGTCGAGGGACGGAGCCCCCGCTCGAGCGCGGTGGCGTAGTAGATGGGCTTGAAGCTCGACCCGGCCTGTCGCTTGGCTTGCGTCGCCTTGTTGAACTCGCTCGTGCGGTAGTCGAAGCCGCCGACCATGGCGAGGATCTCGCCCGAGGCGCTGTCGAGCGCCACCAGGGAGGCTTCGAGCTCGGGATCCTGTTCGAGCAAGATCTTGGTGATGCTCCCCTCGGGCGATCGCGCCACGATCCGGAATGGCGCCACGTCCCCGCGCTTGAGGACATCCTCGATGCGCCGCCGCTTGGTCCATGCGATGGACTCGCGGTCCGCCTTCACCACCGAGTCCGCGATGCGCACGCGGGCCTGGCCGTCCTCCACGCCGAGAACCACTCCGGGAAGGACACCGTCCTCTTCCGCGGGCAGGAGCCAGAGCGGTTCGACATGCGTGTCGGGGTTTCCGCCTGCCGCGACCAGGTTCCGCGTGATCGGCCGGAAGCCGGACAGCTCCTTGTCCAGGCGGCGCAAGCCCTCGCGCACGGCCTTCGAGGCCTTGCGCTGGAGCCCCATGTTCAGCGTGGTCTCGATCTCGAGGCCGCCCGTGGTGACCTGGTCGGCGAGGTCCGGATGGGACAGCAGGTGGCGCCTGATTTCCTCGACGAAGAAGGGCGCGGCCTGCTGCGTGTCGAGGCGGCGTGCCGTCTCCGTGGAGACGAGCGTCACGGGCGTTGCGCGCGCGGCGTCAGCGACGGCGCGCGTGATGAACCCGGCGGCCGCCATGCGCTCGAGCACGTGGTCGCGCCTGCGGCGCGAGGCTTCGATGTTGACGCGCGGCGACAGCGCGGACGGCGCCTGCGGGAGCCCCGCGAGCAGGGCGGCCTCGGGCAGGTCGAGGTCCTTCGCGGACTTGCCGAAGTAGTACTGCGACGCGGACTCGATGCCGTACCGCTGGTGTCCCATGAACACCTTGTTGAGATACAGCTCGAGGATCTCCTCCTTGCTGAAGCTCTGCTCGATGTGGAGCGCGAAGAGGGCTTCCTTGAGCTTGCGCTCGAACTGCTTCTCGGACGAGAACCAGAGCTGCTTGGCGAGCTGCTGGGTGAGCGACGAGCCGCCCTCCGGGAACACGAGGCGGCCGGCCTTGATCGACGCCCGCGCGTCGGCGTAGGCGGCGCGCGCGACGCCCTGGAAGTTGATCCCGCGGTGCTCCCAGAACTGCTGATCCTCGACCGCGACCAGCGCGTTGATCGCGTGCGGGGAGATGTCGGCGTAGCGAACGTACTCGCGCTTTTCTTCGGCGAACGTGTAGATGACGTTCCCGTCGGCGTCTCGCACGGAGGACGAGAGCGCGAAGCGCGGTCCGTCGGTGCGCCGCATGCTCTCGACCGCGGGCGGCGGGTCCCGCAGCAGGCGCTCGCCCATCCGCGCGCCGGCGATGGCGGCGGCCGTCCACAGCACGCCCGCCACGGCGATCCAGGGCGCGAGCCGGACGATCCACCGCCGGCGCGGGCGCGCGGGCGAGGGCGCTGGCGGGGGAGCGGGCCAGGCCGGACGGTTCCGTCGGAGCTTCAGCATGCGGAGGAGCCCTCGAGCCGAGCGCCGTGCGAGGCCGGCGACGAAGAACGCGACGAAGAGAACCGTGTCGCGCAACGCTTCGAACCACTCTCGCACGGACATCTCCTGGTGATGCGGGAGAGACTAGCACCCGGTCGCGCCGGCCCCTACTGCAAGCTCATCGCGCCCGCATGGAAGATCGGTGCAAGGCGCCTCGTCCCGCGGCACCGGCGTCTCGGGCCACCGCTCCGGCCCGCCGTTTCGCGCACCGGCCGCGCCTGGCCGTCCGCCAGGCGTCTAGCCCGGATTATTCGTGAAGGTGGCGCAGTCATGGGGCGGAACGCTCGCACGGCGCTGCTGGAACCAGCCTGCGTTGGCAGGGGTCATCGGCAGACTGGATCCGACGAGGTGATCGTGGCCGAGGGCAAGGCGGACGACGGAGGGAACCGGAGGCGTAGCCGTGCCCTACGTCGAGGATTCCCGACGGAGTCCAACGCAGCCATCGGCCACGAGCACCCGTCGGATGCGTCAGCTTCATGAATAGTCCGGGCTAGTGTCCCGTAACAGAAATAGCTATGCATGAAGAATGGCCTGCAGTATGCTC
>CAZTIW010000009.1:0-134933 GCA_964613915.1 uncultured Thermoanaerobaculia bacterium | reverse complement strand
GTCACGTGGACCGCGAAGCTCCCGCCGGGGGCGATCTCGCCGTACTGCACGGAGGAGAGGCGCCCCGTCTGCGGATCGTGCGCGTAGCGCGCCGCGGGACACGGCGCGGGGCCAGGGCAGGTCGGCGCGGCGCCGAGGCCTCCCGGATCGCCGCAGTCCTCGCACACCCACTCCAGCCTGCTGGCCGCGTCGTGACCGAACGTCGTGCGCCGCGCGGGGTTGCCGAAGGCATCGAGCGTGATGCTCGCCGTGCGGTTGCCCGCGAGATCGTGCTCGTGGGTCAGCCACGGCAGGCCGTTGCGGCGGACCTGGCTGAGCAGGCGCCGCGGGCCGCCTTCGCGCACGTACTCGACCGTCTCGGAGCCCACGCTCACCGAAGCGCGCTGGCCGCCTGCGGCGTGCTCGGTGATCACGTCGGCGTCATGCGGCAGGACCAGCCGCAGCGTCCGATCCGTCGCGCGAGCCACCTCGTGGTCGATCACCTGCCCCTCGAAGTCCGTGCGCCGCCTGACCGCCCCGGTGACAGTGTAGTCCAGCGTCTCGCGCTGGAGCATGGGCAGGATCCGCGCCTTGCGCCGGCCGCCCGCGTCGAACTCGTACCGCGTCACGCGGCCGAGCGCGTCGCGCTGCGAGGTCATGTTCCCCGCGGCGTCGAACCCGTACTCCGTCACGCGGTTGGCCGCGTCGGTCACGGACGTCAGCCTACCGCCCGCGTCGAACCCGAACCGCGTCCTGCGGCCGTTCGCGTCGGTCTCCGCGACGGTCCGGCCCAGCGCGTCCAGCTCGAACGCCCGGCAGGTGGCCTCCGGGTCGGCCACGGGAGGAGTCACCGGCAGCGAGGGCACCGCGGTGCCGGCGTCCAGCAGCCTGCACTCCGCCACGCGCCGGCCGGCGCGGTCGCGCAGCGTCACCGCGCGCGTGCCGTCGCCGTGGACGACCTCGCGCACGCGCCCGGCCTCGTCGAAGACCGTCTCCGTGCGCAGCGGCCTGCCGTCGCAGGTGTCCGGCTCCGTCGCGCTCGTGAACGGCCCGCACGTCACCTGCGGCCGGCCCTGCGCGTCGTGCTCGGTGAGCGTGTACGCCCCGCGCTCGTCACGCCGCCACTTCACGCGCCCGGCGCGGTCGTACTCGGTCCACGTGCAGCCGGGCTCCCACTCGTCCACGGGCTCGAGGAGATCCTCGTCGCTTCCCCAGCACGTCTTCACCGGCCTGTCCTGCTCGTCATGCCACGTCTGCGTGATGACCGACTCGGACTCGACGAGGCCGATGGGGTAGCCGTCCGGATGCCAGGAAGCGTACGCGGTCCGCGAGCGCTCCCAGATCACGTTGCCGTTCAGGTCGTGGCGAACCTCGGTGAGGGTGCTGTCAGGGTACAGCGTGTACTCGGGGCGCCCGTACTGGTTGAACGTGTACCGCGTGCGCCGCCACTCGCCCGGCGTGCCGTCGCGCGGATCCTCGTCCACCCACTCCCGCTGCTCGACGACGCGGCCGTAGCCGTCGTGGTCGGTCTCGGTGATCGCGCCGTCGGGGAGTTCCGTGCGGATGACCCGATCGCTGGCGTCGAACACGTACCGCGTGACCTGGTCGCTGTCCTCGAGATGACGGATCACCTCGACGACATTGCCGTTGGTGTCGTGGTGGTACGTCGTCTCGACGCCCGTGGCGTCGGTGCTCGACGTCATGCGCCCGCCCGACCAGGTCGCGAGGGTGGCGTGGCCGAGGGGATCCACGGTGCCCGTGACGTTCCCGCGTGCGTCCACGAAGTGCCGCGTCTGGCGCCCGGCGGGATCCGTCTGCAAGATGAGGTTGCCCCTGGCGTCGTGGCTGAAGGTGGTGACTGCCGCCGGATGCCCGCCGGCCGCAGGCACCGTCGTGGACAGGAGCAGCTGGTTCTCGCCCCAGGCGTGCTGGGCGCTGGGCTCTCCGTCCACGCGGACCTCGGTCAGGTTCCCGCCCGCGGGTCCCTCGTCGTACACGTACTCGGTGACGACGTTCTCGGGATCGGTCTCGTGCAGGGGCTGGTCGTCCTCCGTGTAGGCGCTCGTCGTCCAGGTCGAGGGATTGGTCAGAGAGCCCTTCGTCTGCGTCGTCACGCGGCCCAGGTCGTCGTACCAGAGCTTCGTGATGTTGCCGCGCAGGTCGCGGATCTCCTCGTAGCCGGCTGACATGTTCCGGTTGGAGAAGTCCACGCAGGCGTCCGTGGAGGGGTTGGGCGGGAACGCCTCGCTGCGGCAGGTGCGCAGCAGGCGTCCGTCGTCGTCGAACTCGTTGATGACGGGAAGCGGCGCCACGCCGCTGCCCGCGGGGGCGTTCTGGTGGATGCCGGTGACGTGCGTGGGGTGGGCGGTCTGGAGGTACCGGAACTCGGTGTAGCGCTCGCCGTTGCAATACCCGCCGCACGCCGCCTCGCGGTCACACGCCCGCACGAGCCTGTACTCGTCGGAGCCAGAGGAAGTCTCCTCGTGGCAGTACCGCATCCAGCGCCCCGAGGGATCGATGATCTGCTGGATGAGGCCCGTTCTCTGGTTGTCCACCCTCTGGATCGTCACGCCCGGCCCCGGTTCATTCGTCGGGGCATGCCTGCTCGTGATCCCGAACGCCGAGAACACCAGCTCGTTGGCGTTGCGATCGCGGAGACGGGTCAGCGAGCCGCCGCGCTCGAGCTCGTACTCCGTCCCGTCCTGCGCCGTGAGCAGGAATAGCGTCGGCTCGTACTCGTGCGTGGTTGCCAGACCGTGGCCCACCGTCAGCGTGCCCGAGCCGCTCGTGAACGTGACCTCGTCGCCTTCCGTGTCGATCACGTCGGATCCGCTCTTCATGCTCAGCGACACCAGCCTGCTGCGCGTGGCGCCCACGGGCTCGTAGCGCACGGTGCCATCCGATGGCGCGGTCAGGCCGCATGCGCCGGTTCCGTCCTCGCGCACGAACACGGGCCGGAAGCGGTCCACGCGGCCGTCGGGGAACGTCACCGTCACCTCGTGCGCGCGCGTTTCCTCGACGCACTGGTTCGCCCAGCCCCAGCAGCCCAGGCCGCAGCCGTGCTCGCGCTGCTGCCAGCTCGTGGCGAGGTCGCGCCGGACTTCCAGCCGCACGTCGCTGAACGACAGCCTCCAGCCGACCCCGAAGTCGCCCGGGCGCGGATCGCGGCTGTCATAGCTGCGCACGACCTGGATGGGCATGCCAGCCACGGGGATGGTCATGTCCACGAAGGAGACGGCGAAGTGCCCGATCTTCTGCTGCCCCGTCACGGTCACCAGGCGCGAGGCCGAGGCGAGCACCGCCGGCGTGCTGTCGCGCACCGTCAGGAATAGCTCGTACTGGCCGTTGAGAAGGAGCGTCGGATCGATGGTCCCGAGCGGGCCTGACACGTCGCCGGTTCCTTCGTTGACGACGTAGCACTTGGGATCGGGGGTTGCTCCGGGTGACTCGCCGGCCCACGCGGGACACAGCACGAGTTCCCACTCCACGGAGACGCCCTCGCAGTCCACCGTGCCGCTGACATCGGCCATCGTCGTGACCTCGGCCGCATCGGGGAAGTCGAGTCGCACCGTGCAGGCTCCGGCTGGCACGGCCAGGACATCGAGCGTGTCAGAAGCCGAGGAAGTTCCCATGCGTGCGGTCAGGACCACGCCCAGCGCATCGGTGAGCTGCGGGAAGGTCTCGACCGGCACCTCGATGCGCGTGGCCTGACCGCAGGCCAGCACCTGATCTTGCAGGTGCGGCTCGGCCGCGTCGGCGTCGTCGCTCTCCACGATCAGCGGCGTGCCCGCGGGGTTGGGCACGCCCGAGAGATGGACGATCATCATCGCGTCCTCGCCTCCGACGACGCTCGCAGGCACGACCTCGACGCTCGTGACCGCGGGGACCTCGGGCGTGACATCGCCCGGAGGGACGCCTGCCGCGCCCAGGCCCAGCACGTTGCGCGCGCGGACCTGCACGGCGTAGGTCGTGCCGTTCAGGAGGCCATCCATGATCCAGCACGACGCCGTGGCGGGCAGGTCCACCCACGTGGACCCCACCTGCACGCGGAAGCCCTCGATCGGCGCGCAACCATCGTCCGCTGGCCGATCCCAGCGCACCATCGCGCACTCGTCGCCGGGTAGGACGCGCACGTTCTCGGGCGCCCCGGCAGGTCGAGCAGCCGCACGGAACACGGGCGCGGACCAGGGGCTCTCTCGCGGCCCGCTGATGGCCTTCACGGCAAACTCGTACGTCGTGCAGGGTGTGAGGCCGAGAAACACCACGTCCGTGTCGTCGCCGGAGCCCGTGGGCAACTCGACGTCTCCGGGCATGCGGCTCACGACGTAGTCGGTGATGGCGCAGCCGCCGTTCGGCGCCTCCGACCACGTCACCTCGATGACGCCCTCTGCCGTGGCGTCGGCGCGCACGTAGGCCGGCGCCGCCGGCAGCCCGCACGGAATCACCGCCTCTGCCGTCACCGCCGGCGGGCCGAGGCCCGCGACGTTGCGCGCGCTCACCTCGAACCGGTAGCCCGTGCCGTTGGACAGGCCGCGCAGCGTCGCCTCGGCCTCGTCGCCGGGGACCTCCGTGCAGGGCGCATCCGCGGGGACGGGACAGGCACGATAGCTGATGATCGGCGCGTGGCCGCTCGGGGCACCGGCGGCCAGCAGTTCCCAGCCCACTGTCGCCTCGCCATCCGCCGCGCCGGGAGGGCCAGACAGGACCGGCGCCTGGGGCAGGCGCGCGGCGGTGACCGGCGGGGCCGTCGCGGGATCGCTCGGGCCCGCCTCGTTCTCCGCCACCAGCGTGAACTCGTACGTGCAGCCCGCCACGACGCCGTCGGAGGCCGTCAGGCGCAGCCGGCGCCGCCCCGGCTCGAGGCCGGGCCGCTCGATGTCGGCGCAGGCCCCGCCCTCGCCGTGGAGCGCGTAGCTGGTGATGGGCGCGCCGCCGTCGCAGGCGGGCGCGACCCACGCGACCGACAGCGTCTCGCTGCCGGTCACCGCGACCGTGAGGCCTCGAGGCACGCACGGATGCGTGCGCGGCGTGGCCGTGGGCGACGGATCCGACTCGGCGCCCCGCCCCACGTCGTTGACCGCGCGCACGAAGAAGCGGTAGGGCTGGCCGTTCTGCAGGCCCGTGATGGTCGCCTCCACCGGCGTGAGAGGATCGCTGCCGGCCGGCACTTCGGTCTCGGAGGAGAGCGGCACGGTCGTGACGCGGTAGCCCACGACGGGATCGCCGCCGTTGAACGCGGGCGGAAGCCACGTGATCGTGACGCGCCCGTCGCCGGGGTCCGGGATCATGCTCGCGGGCCACTGCGGCGCCTCCGGCTGCCGGGCGGGCGTGACCGCGTTCGCATCGCGGGCCTCGCCTTCACCGACGCCGTTGACGGCGCCCACGGTCGGCACGACCTCGACGCCATTGGTCAGGCCCGCGATGACGTGCGGCACCGACTCCGCCGGGTTGCGGCCGCGCTCGCTCGAGCCCGCGGTCATGCGACGGCCGATGATGGGGCTTCCGCCGTCCTGGCCATCCGTCCACGTGAGGCTCACCATGCCGTTGCCGCGTTCGGCCTCTGCGTGGACGAACACGCCGGGCACGGCGACGGGCGTCGCCACGATCTCCTCGGACTCGGCGCCAACGATGCCGCAGGCGTTCACCGCGCGGACCCGCAGAGCCATCGCCACGCCGTTGATGCCCGAGAGCGTGGCCCTCACCGTCTTGCCGTCGGTCGCGGCCGATGTCCACGCGCCGTCGCGCCAGATGTCGTACTGCGTGATGGCGCCGCCGCCGAGATCCGCGGGCGGCGTCCAGAAGAGCTCGACTTGACCTGCGCCCGTGCCCGCGCGAGCCCTTGGCGTGCGCGGCGGGCTCGGCGCCTCGCACATGATCACCGCGGGCGTCTCGACCGACCACGGCCCCGCGCCCGCCGCGTTGGCCAAGCGAACTCGATGCGTGAGGGGGATGCCGGCGGCACCGGCCATGCGCTGGGGGTTGCTCGTCGCGGGGCTCGCGAGCGCGCCGTCGCTGACCGAGAGCACGTCGGCGTGCTGGATGGGCAGGCCCCCGCTGTCGCCCTCGGTCCAGGCGACGTCCACCTGGAGCGTGGCGGGGACGGCCGTGGAGCTGACGCTGGCGGGCGCGGCGGGGATGGTCGAGGGGGTGGCGTACTTGGTGGCGGAGGGCGTGCCGTTCCAGGCGTCGTTGACCGCGGTCACCGTGAAGGAGTGCTCGATGCCGTTGCTCAGACCCGTGATGAAGCGCGACGTCGCGCCGGAGGAGGCCGTCTCCTCGGTGCGCACGGAGACGCGCGTCGTGCCGTCCACCTCGATGAAGTAGCCCTTGACGCCCTGGCTGGAGGCCGACGCGTGAGGCGTGAAGAGCACTTCGACGGTTCCGTCGCCGCGCGCGATGGCATCGTTGAGGGTGGGAGCCGACGGAGGATTCAGCGCCGACAAGTAGTCGGCCGAGCCGGGAAGCGCGGGCGAGACGACGATGACGGTCGGCTGGCCGCTGGTGTCGGACGGGGCATAGTAGTCGTCGCCCGCGAAGCTGGCGGAGATGGCGTGCGTCGTGTTGTTGGCGAGCCAGATCGTGACCTCGGCCAGGCCGTTGACGTCGGTGTCGTCGGTCAGGGTATTGCTGCCGATCTGGAAGGTCACCGTGCGATTCTCGATGGGCAGCGCGGCATCTGCCCGCAGGCGGGCGCGGAACGTGAAGTTGCGGCCTGGCGGGCTCGTGGTGGTCGACGAGCTGTACCCCACGAGCACCAGACGCGTCTGCTCGCGCGTGATCGAGAAGTCCGTCGTGCCCGTCACTCCGGCGTACTCCGCGTCGCCCGCGAAGCGCGCGAGCACGCTCACGGGGCTGGCCGTGATGGGATCGCGCGCCGTCAGCCGGCACGTGAGCTGGCCCGAGGAATCGGTGAGCCCGCGGCAGCTCTCGGCGCCGGCGGTGATCTCGAGGGCGGCGCCAGCCATCGCTGGACCGCCGGACTCTGACAGCGTGAAGGTCACCGGGGCGGTGTCCGTGTAGTCGGCGGCGGGGGCCGCACCTGACAGCGCGAGAGTGGCCTGCTTGAGCCGACGCACGTGAACCGTGGCCTCGGCCGTCGGCTCGAAGCCGTCCTCGAGACCGTTGCCGTTGACGTCGAGATGCGCCCGCACGGTGTCCACGCCGCTCCCGCTGCCGGTCGGGTACTCGATCAGAATCTCGCCATTCGCGTCGGTGAGTTTCGTGCCCGAGAGAGCTCCCGTCGGACCCCCGGCGACGCTCCAGCGCACCGGCAGGTCAAGCAGCGGCAAGCCATCCCGCAGCACGGAGGCGGTGACCTCCGCCATCGCGCCCGAGGTCACGGCGGAAACCAGAGGCGCCATGGCGAGCCGGGACGTCAGGACGTGGATGGTTCCGGACGCGCTGGCGGCCTCGTGCGTGAAGGTCGTGGGCTCGTTCGGGAGGGCACCGTCGAACGCGCCGTCCACTTGCACGTCGCCCGAGCCCGCGGACTCGAAGAGCGCGGTGGCGTCGCCGCTGGTCACTGTTTGCACGGTCTGCGTCAGACCCGTCGAGCCGCCTATCTGGAATTGCACGTTGCGGCCCGCGCCCATGCTGATGGCGCCGTCCTCGCGGAGCGTCGCGAGCGCGTCGAGGCTGCCAGTGCGGCTGGGCTGCACGGTCGGGGCGCGGAGCGTGAGGGTGGATTGTTCGGGGGAGATGGTGAAGGCCCAGTCGTTTCTGTACGTCGCAGCGAACCAACGCTCGTTGCCATCAAACAGGCCCAGTGGCGTGGCTTGAGTCGGCTCCGCCGTCACCATGATCCAGCACGACGCCCGTCCGGCCGCATCGGTCAGCGCACGGCACGTCGTGGTCTCCGTCGCAGTCTCGAGCGCTAGGTCCACGAACACGCCCTCGACTCCGGTGAAGGTCTGGGCGTCGGTCAGACGCGCCTTCAGCTCCACGGCGTCGTGATGATTGCCTTCGAGGACGCCCTCGTAGACCAGGATCGTCTCACGGGGCTCGATGGTCAGCGGGCAGGACCTGCCCACCCAGGCTGAACAGCGGTTATTGTCCTCGCTGACTTCCTCAACGATGCCCTCCTCGTCCACCACGACGACCAGTTCGTGAATCGTCTCCCCGCTCACGTTGACGGTGACGACTCGACTCTCGCCCGGAGCCAGCGGCGGGCTCGTGGCGCTCGCCACGTCGCCGCCAAGACTCGGATCGCCCGAGTAGAAGTGCAGTGAGGCGGGAGGAGCCGGCGCCGAGCCCGCGTTGCCGACGACGACCTGGAGCTGGGCGCTCACCGAGCACGGGGGCACTGAGGCCGCCACCTGCGACACGGCAAGATCGGGCATGGGTGCGCACGATGCCGGCGATCGCGGTGCGCGCTGGCACTTGTAGTCGTTCCCGGGACTGCCCGCGGGCGTGAGCCAGTTTGTGAGCGGCCTGCGCGGCACGCTGCCGTCGTCGTTGATGTTGGTGACGGAGTAGGGAACCTGGTTCCATGTAGCGCGCGCGGGCATCCACGAGGGGTGGCTGAAGACCCAGAGACCGGAGGCGATGTCACCGCGAAGTGGGTCGTTGATGGAATACGACACCGTCGAGAGAATCTCCGCGTGGCCATCACCGTCGACGTCGGCGACCGTCGGCATGCTGATCCAGTCATTGTCGTCAACATTGCGCGCACGGCTGAACAAGACGTTGCCGTTCGCGTCGAGGATCCGGATCTGGAGGCAGTCCTGATGGATGACCTCCGACATCCCATCGCCATCGAGATCGAATGCGGTCGGGGCGGCCGCTCGGCAACCGTCGATCGGCAGCATGCGCCACCGCACGGACGGCTGGTCGCCTGGACCACCTGGATTGCCGAAGGGATCGAGCACCCCGAAGACTCCCTCGGTCGCGATCAGAATCTCGGGCTTGCCGTCGCCGTCGAGGTCGCGAACAGCAGGCGGGCTCATGCCGCGGCCGTCCTGCCACGGCCAGCCGCCCGGCCCCCACCCGCCCGACGGCTTCCAAGGTTGACTCCACATCTCCACCAGACCACCCGGACCGGCGGGCGGCAGGAGGGGCACGTCGTAGAGCCTCAGACCGTCGCGGCTGGCGACGAGGATCTCGGCCTGTGGATCGGTGTCGAAGTTCGCAATCGCGACCCAGCCATCGGGCCCCGCGCCCTGGCGCTCGAGGTGGAGTTCCCTGCCGTCGAACGAGTACACGGATGAGCCGGCGATGAGTTCGAGGTCCCCGTCGAGATCAATGTCCGCGATGGCAGGCTGGTACTGAAGGTAACCCCAGTGTCCGCCATCGACGCCGGAGTGGCCCAGGGCGGGATATCCCGTGATCCATCGCCCGCGATTCGAGTAGATCGAGCGCGCGTAGATGATCTCGGCTGCGCCGCGACCATCCAAGTTGGCGATGAGCGGTGAACCACCGACAAGGTAGATGTCGCCCACGGTATCGGGTATCGGGTCACCCGCCCACTTGCAGCGCAGCCGGGAGTCCAGGATGAGCAGGCTCTTCGGGACTCCCCCGATGGTGACGACTTCGGGGGCCGGATCGGCGTCGAGATTGCCGACTGCGATGCCGGCGCTACCGTAGGCTCGGAGGCAACTCGTGCCGGCCGCGGGATCTCCCGTGACATCAAGCCATTGCCCATCACGGCCGCGCACGGTGACCACGTGAGAAGCTTGCCCATGATGGCACTGTGCGACGAGAATGGCATCGTCGCGTTCGTCAAAAGCTCCATCGCCATTGCTGTCATGAAGGGGCGCGACGAGAACGGTCGTGTTGCAACCCATGCGGGCGCCGGGCTCCCAATCGTGATCAAAGATGTTCCGTGGCTCCAGGGTCTCCCACTCACCGACCGGCATCTGTCCGCACGGTGGCGCCTGGGCGGGCGCGGACGATCTCGTCACGTTGTTCCGCTCTGAAACTTCCTGCACGATGTCCCCCGCGTCCACCATCGCGCTCACCGGAGCGTGCGCGAAGGAGAGCGCGCCGCCGAGCTCGACGCTCAGCGAGACGCGCGCGCCGGCGGGCAGGGGCGACACGGTGCGCTCTGCGAGAATCGCGTCGGCGGTGGTGGAGAACGTGCCGCTATTGTCGCGATCCTCGAAGAGGACGAGCCTGGTCGCCGCCAACGTGGGCGAGATGCCGTCGTTGCGGATGACCACGGTGACCGTGCCCGCGGCCTCGCCGCTGTCGCACTCGCGCACGAGCGCCGAGGCGTCCACGGATTCGACCACCAGGTCGGGCATCGCGCTTGCCGTGGTCGCAGCGAACAGCAACGCGAGGCTCATGCCGAGCGGCCCGCGACGGACGGACGGCAAGCGGACAGGGAGCGGGCGGATGGCGGCGGCGACGGAAGCCTCGCGCATGGTCCTCCTCCTCGATTCAGACCACGCCAAGCGTCCCTCGCCTGCGGGCATCCTCAAGTGAGACGTCCCTGCGTCTCGCCTTGACGCTACGCCCGCAACGGATCGGCGCGCAAGGGGGTCGGAGCGGTTTCATTCATTCATCGCCCATCCTCACCAGGCGACCGCGAGCGCTGACATGTCGCCGGCGCCGCCAACGTCGCCGGGGCGTTCGCCGGGACATGGCGCGCTCAAGTCACTGCACGGCTTGGCCTTGCCTTACCGTCAGAAACCCGCCACCCCGGTCACGGGCGGCACCACCGTCAGAAACCTGCGCCCTCGCGCGGGCGGCCCCACCGTCAGCAACCTGCCACGACGTTCACGCGCTCCCTCCCCCACCTCACCGGCGCCCGCCCCTGACACCCCCCGCCCTCACGGACAATCCCCCTCCGGCGAACTCACCGGTCCCGGCCGGGCGACGCCCGTGCTCGAGGCGCCCAGGCTTCCATACCGCCGCGTCGGGCCGCAGACATCCAGGCAGCCATGATTGCCGAGGTAGTACTTGTTGCTCGAGCCCCAGGCGGCCGCGCCCGCATCCACGAGGGGCGCGCTCGTGAGCCCGCACGCGAGCGGCACGAGCCCGTGGTCGTAGCGCGGCACGATCCGCAGCGCGGGGATCGTCCCGCGGAAGATGTCCACGCTGTTCGAGTCCTGGCCCGTCAAGCTCGTGTCGAACTCGAGCACGACATCGTCGCCCGCGCGATGAAGGCGAAGGCCGGGCGCGGGCAGCGCCGGCGGCGCGTCCTCGCAGCGATCGGCGTAGCGAATGACGTGGAGGACGTTGGGCAGACTCCAGACCTGCGAGTCCACCCGCGCGCTCACGATGGGTTCCGGCCAGCCGTCTCCCGTCAGGTCCGCGAGGTGGACGCTCAGCCCGGTTCCTTCTCGATCCGTCCCGATGGTCAACGGCGGTGGCGTGGCGGCGAGATCCACGCTCGTGCCGGCGGGCGGCACGTCCTCCAGCACGAAGGCAGCGCCCCACGAGCACGACACCGATTGCCGGTCGCCTGGCGCCCCCACCAGCACTTGCCCCCGGCCGTCAGGGAGCACGGCTTCGGCCATCGCGAACCCCAGGCGCGACGTGATGGCACCGTACAAGGTGGCGTGGGGCATGGTCGTCACGTGATCGATCACCCCAGGAGCGACGGGTCCGAGCAGGATGCTGACCTCGCCGCAGATCCCCCGCGCGTTGCCGGGACCCCTGGCTCCGGGCAATCCCAGCAGGATCTCCGCGACGCCGTCGCCCGTGAGGTCCACTACCGCGAGGCTCTGCCCGAGCAAGTCCCCGCCGTCGGCGGGCGTGACCTTCACGTCAGGAGGCGTTGTGGCAAGGTCGACTCTCATTCCCGACGTGAACGACCCGAAGAAGACGTAGGCGGAGCCGCCGTTCACGTCGCCATTCGGCGCGGGAGCCAGGTCTGCCGTCGCGATCAGGTCGTTCCGACCATCGCCACTCACGTCCGCCACCCGAAGCCGCAACCCGAATCGGATCGTCGTCGACGCCGCGCCGCTGATCACGACATCGGCCGGAGTGACTTCCAGATCGCGGGGAGGGCCAGGCGCCAGCGGTCCGAACAGGACGTGAAGTGGCTCCCCGGGCCCACGTGGCGATCCGATCGCAAGATCCACGATGCCATCGCCGCTCAAGTCGCCTGCAGCCAGGCCGCCACCGAGATAGCTCCAGGCCGGACCCAGGATGGACAGATCCGCCGTGTCTGTCGCTTGATCGCGCACACCAGCGGCGAGGGGACCAAAGTAGATGTAGACCTCGCCAACGGGGGTCCTCTGTTGCGGCCCGCGTCCGCCGAGGGTTCCCATGATGAGATCTTCCTGACCGTCGGCATTCACGTCGGCCACGAGCACCGTGAATCCAAGCCCCTCGTTCGAGGCCCGGCCGAAGAGCGTGATGTCCGCCGGAGTTGTGGCCAAGTCGCGCACGGTTCCGGGAACGAAGGGCCCGAAGAACACGTAGACCTCGCCACAGTCCACGCGCAGGTTGTCCAGGCCATCAGCCCGCATGGCCCCGACAACGAGATCTGGAATGCCGTCGCCGGAGAGGTCACCCACGGCGATGGTGCCGTCGTGCGCCGCGAGGAGATCGTAGGGATCCCCGTCATCCACCACCAAGTACGGCGTCACCCCCTGCGATGTCACGATCTCCCCCGCGCGCGGCGGCCAGGCCAGCCCCGCCACCACGAGCGCCGCCGCCACGACTCCCTTCCACCTCATGCCCGCAGGCTACGCCCGTCCCCATGCGCCGGCAAGGGGCGCGCGGGGCGTCATGGCGGCTCGCCCTGTCGTTGCCCCAGCGGGGCAGCACGACCCGTCGGCGCCCATGACGCGGGCGCCGGCGCGGGCATCGACCCTCAGCAGCCGGGTCCCGAAATGCTCTCACCTGCGCCCGGCCGTGACTCCGACTCGACGGCGCGCGCCCACGATACCGGCCGCTCCGCCGGATCCCCCCAAGGCAGGCCGAAGATCCATGCGAGGTCGGCGATGGCGACATGGGCCGCGCGTGAACCAGGTAGCTTCGCCCCGAACGGTAGCTGGCAGCGCAGGGGCAGCCCCCTCAAGGCACCATGTCGTCGCGGGATGACAAGATCTCCTGCGGAGGGGGCGGCCGAACCGGCGGCGGCAACGCGAGTGCCAATCCGCTCGACGTGGAGATCGAGAGGCGGCGAAGGCCAACGCTCGGCCGGAGGACGGAGGCGATGGTGACCGAGCGGAAGCTGGTGTCGACCGGTTTCAGCGACCTCGGGGGGGCGGGCACGCGACGCGTTCGCCGAGCGGACGGGCATCGTGCTGGTCAGGGACCGGCTCCCCCATGGCTCGGGCCGTGCTGACGAGATCGTGCCCGACGTGCCGGGCTACCGGCAGGTGGACACGTTCAGCTGCGGGGCGATCGCGGGGCTGATGGTCCTGCATCACTTCAAGCCTCGAACCAGCATCGACCGCTTCTACCGGCTTGCCGACCCGCACGGGAGCTGGACCACCAGCACGCGCAAGGCCGCAACGGCCCTGCGTCGGCATGGCATCCGCGTCGGCATCCGCGACTCGCTCACGTTCGCGGATGTCTGGCAGGCCACTTCGGCTGACCGGCCGATCATCGCGTGCGTGAACAGCCGCCGGAGCGCGGAAAGTCACTGGCTCGTGATCTACGGCGTCGGCAAGCGACCACGGCGCGTGTTCGTTGCCGGTGTCGGTATCCCCCACTGGCCGGCCGGCAAGGTGCTCCCGTGGGAGACGTTCCGGCGGATGTGGGCTCCGTCCGGCAACGGGCTCGTGTGCTGGGTGAAGTAGTGACCGCGCCGTCCCGCCAACGAAGATCGCCTGTCGTCGGCGAGATGGCGCCGGTTCCCCCTAGATCAGAGCTCCCCGCGACTCCGTGGTCGCGGGGCGCTCCTCCCCGGGCGCTACTTCTTTCGGGTCAACCCGAAGTCGGCACGGCCAGCCGACCGTTGCCGTCGTCGGTGAGCACCGGCCGGGATCACCGGGCAGCGATGATGCGCGGGGGGCGACACCCGATGCCAATGCACGTGCATGTCGGTCACGCTGCATGTGTTTCTTGACTTCCTCCTCAATGGAGTGAACTCCAAACGCCGCCCCGCGTCGGCGCAATCCTCCCCAGGCTGAGACCCTGGGGACGGGTCGACAGGCTCGCGTACGCGGAGGGGCCCTCTATCCGGGATCGCGGGCGCCGTGCGTGGCGTCGTCCGCGCGACACCGAGCCCGAACGCTCCAACTGGCCATACTCGCCCTGCGGCGCCACCAGGTCGCCTGCTCGTCGGGCATGCGGCCCGACCAAAGGTGACGCTGCCGGCGCGCGACGACGCGGAGTGGCGCGCCTCAGGCGATCGGGCAAGCTCGCTCGTCCATGGCGGTAGGGATCCTACCTGCGCGCCAGCGCCGGGGCGCCCCGCGCGTGAAGCGTCTATCGTGCAAGAACACTCACCGTTGCAGGCGGCCTGAGCGGAGTGTAATACTGAACATCCTTGACGAGGGGAGGAGCCGTGGACACGCCTGTTCTGGTGGGTGGCACGTTTTCGAACGTCGACGCGCTGACGCTAGAGTCAGCGGTCCCCTTGACCTCGCATCCCGCTTGGGATGCGCTTTCCGAGATGGAGCAGGTCTATCTCGACAAAAGGTTGAAGAGGGCCCTCGAGGTGATCCGCAGGGACGCGGCGGCCCGCGGACCAGCCGTGCTAGGAGCGCCCGACGATCCCCTCTCGAGCATGATTCTCGAGACTCTCGCCGAGAACGCCGGCGCTAAGCCCGACGTCGTCGAAGCGGCCAGTGATCATCGGGAGGCAAAGTTCGACAAGGGAGACGTCATCGGCTGGGCCAAGGGAATGATGGCGGCCTGGTTCAAGGGCGGGCTCAAGAAGCCGGAGTGGATCGCGGCGCCCAACCAAGTCACTGTCCTCGATGACAGCTGCCGCCTCGCGATCCTGGGCGACTGGGGAAGCGGACTCTACGGAGCCCCGGTGATGGCGCAGGTGATCGAGAAGCAGGAGTTTCACGCTCTCGTTCATCTGGGCGACGTCTACTACACGGGTTCGGTGAAGGCCACAAAGGAGCGGTTCCTCAAGTACTGGCCCAACGTTGCCGGCGCAGTCAGCCGGGCCTGCAACTCTAACCACGACATGTACGCCGGAGGCAAGGGCTACTTCGGCCACACGCTCCCTACGTTTGGCCAGTCCTCGAGCGTATTCGCGTTGCGAACGAACCACTGGCTCCTCGTCGGTCTCGACACCGCGTACGACGAAGGCGCGCTCGCGGGGGATCAGGTCGCGTGGCTTCAAGGACTCCTTGCCACTCACCCTAACCTCCGCGTCCTGCTCTTCTCGCATCATCAGGGCGCGTCGCTCTACGGCGGCAGCCTCAACGACTCGATGCTCGACTCGCTGGAACCCGCCTTCGCGACGGGCCGCGTCGAGGCGTGGTACTGGGGCCACGAGCATCGCTGCGTGCTCTTCGATCGTGAGCCGAACCTGGGCTACTGGGGTCGCTGCGTCGGCCACTCCGGCTTCCCCGAGTTCCGTCTCAACAACTACGGCAAGGTGACCGCGAGGACACCGACGAAGCACGACCAGGTGTGGCTCCGTGTCGCCGCGCAAGGCGGAGCGCAGGCTGGTCACGTGCTCGACGGGCGCAACCCCTTCATCAGTGACAAGCCCGACGCATACGGTCCGCACGGCTACGCGACCCTCGATCTCGATGGGCCGGCGCTAATCGAGCGCGTCCACGACGCCGGGGGTGACATCATCGCCTCGGTGAAGCGGACACCAGAGGGCAAGACGGTCCTCGAATGAGCTCGGCTGAGCGGATGGCCTCGCTCCGGGCACGACTCCTGGCCCTCGAGGCCCGAGTCGGTGACATCGATGGCGCTTCCGTCCTGCGCGGCTTTCGAGCCACCGTGGGCGACGTCAACGCGATCAAGGCGGAGCCGCTCGCCAAAGCCGCGCGTGAGAAGCTCCTCGATCTCACGGGAGCGAGTGGCCCACCGACGGATGAGGAATACGAGGCCCTCGTCCGCGTGCTCGTCGCCTGGCGCCCCGTCGTCGGCGCCGCGGGCGGCCACGCGGGAGTGCTCCCCGACCTTGTCATGCCCGCCTTCCCGCGCTGGGATGGCTTCCGCACGGCAGTCGATCCCTGGGTGCGGTCGGTCGGGCGAGTGCAGACGTTCACGTCAGGGATCGGCTGGACCGCTTTCGGAACCGCGTTCGTCGTGAGCGAGTCGCTCGTCGCGACGAATGTTCACGTGTGGGATGACGTCCGCGACGCTTCGCCGCGACTCACGTTCAACAGCGAGATCGGCGAAGCGACTGTCGATCCGCGGGAGCTCACGTGCGTGCGTTCCTCGAATTCCGCAGACCTCGTGCTCCTCGGATTCACGGGACAGTCTCCTCCTCCGCTCGAGCTCACGGACGAGGCAGTGACGGAGGGCGAGGACATCGCCGTGATCGGACACCCTATGGACGACGGCAGGCCGAACGTCGCCGTCGTGGCCGTGTTCGGCGACTTCCCGAAGCAGCTCGGTCCCAAGCGATTCGCGCCCGGTCGAGTCACGGGCCTCGCGAGCGCGCGAATCGAACACGACGCGTCTACGCTCGGCGGCAACTCCGGATCGCCCGTCGTTCGCCAGTCGGACGCGAAAGTCATCGGCGTTCACCAGCAGGGCACGACTCTCGAGTCCAACACGGCAATCGCGGTCGGCGAGCTTCGCAACCTCCTGAAAAAGCCATGAGCCGTGTCATCGTCCTGATCCTCTCGGTCGAGTCCGCGCCTGGGCTGGACCCGCTACCCGACACGAATGACGGAGCACGGCGCTTCCGCGACGCGGTGCTCTCGTTTCAGAACGACGCGGAGGTCGTCTGGTGCGCATCACCCAAGCCCGCTGACGCCACGCACGAGGCCACCCTTCCAGCGATCTTCGACGTGCTGACGAAGCGCATGCGGTCAAGCACGGGCTGGGTCGCGCTTGGAGTCGAGCGCATCTACGCGTTCGTCTCCGGTCATGGCGCCGCCTCCGACACCGGCGCGGTGCTCGCAACGGGCGACGGCCAGCTGCTCGCGGTCAGCGAGCTTCAGGAGAGCCTCCAGCGGCAACTCGGCGCGGGCGTGCACCATTGGTTCTTCGATCTTTGCCGACTTGATGACGACGCCGAGCCACCCGAGTTGCCGGACTTCTCCGCCAACAACCCGGCGGCACGGGCCCTGCGGTCGGAGCTCTGGTCGGCAGAGCCCGGCCACGCGGCCGGCGCCCAGTCGGGGTTCGGCCCCGCGGTCGCTGACGGCCTCGAGGGTGCTGCCCGAGGATGGCATGCGGAACCGGGCGGCGACGCCCCCAGCCTCCTGGTTTCCTCCGAGGGTCTCGCGGACTTCGTCGAGGAGCGCATTCGCCGCCGTTTCCCAGGGCAAGCGGTGCACGACGATGCGGGCCGACGCTCGAAGCGACTGCGCGAGTACGGGCAGCCGTGTGAGCTCGTCCCGCTCGCCTTCACGGGCGTGCGGGGACGCGTCAAGCTGTCGGCGCGTCGAGGTGCTGGACCGATCGAAGAGGACGTCGTACCGCCCGCCCGGATTGACGTGGCGCCCGATGTCTACGCCGTCGAGTCGCTGACTCCTGGTGTCTGGGTCTCGGAGCCCCGAGTCAACCTTCTCCCGCCCGCTGAACGACCTTCCGTCGAACTCGCGGAAGGCCTTGCACCAATACAGTATCTCGAGGCCTTGCCCGACGACCGCGCGGCCAGCGACCGCTTCTTCACGACTCGTCGCACGGAGGTCGGGCGCAGGTGGCTCAGGTCCACGAGGATGGACGCCGAGCCCGATCCTCACTTGTCGGAACGCCTCCGCGGCATCGCGCTCGACCCCGTGGATGCGCCCACGGGCAACACGCTCGCGATGGTCGCCGTGACGCTAGGAGGCGGCTTCGAGATTCTCGACCGAGCTGCATTCGGTCCCCGACCGGACGGGCCTGGCGTCTTCGTCGCGCTCGATGGCCGCGCGATGGGCCGATCTGGCGTCGAGCTCGTGCTCGAGGACGCCGCCGGAATCGAGGTCGGTCGCGGGCAGATGATCGGGGGTGCCGCAGCCGGCACGTCCCGTGAGGATGTTCCGCCCGCGAGTGGATTCATTCCACTCCCGGCGACCATCGAGGATTGGATTCGGCTGCGGATCGAGACGAGCGATGGGTACGTCCGCGTCATTCTCGTTCCCGTGGCCCCAGACGCGGTCACCGTCCTGTACAACCTCGACCTGCCGCTTCAGGCGGATCAGCGCGTGGCGATCGTTCCGCTGCACGGGGACCCAGGCGAGAACATCCAGCTTGCGGGGCGTCAGCTCCTCGCTCAGTACGCCGCCCGAAACGGGATGACATTCGACGGTTCGCCGCTCCCGCCGTTTCCGACGACCAGGTCGCCCGCGGCGCGAGGCGCGGCGATCGTCCACGCCGCTTTCGGATCCCAATCGTTAAGGGTTGGCGTCCCGAGCATCCAATTCCTGCCGTATGAACCTTGGGACTATCCGTGGCTGTCGGCAGCTTGGACCGATCTGGAGAGAGCTGGCGACCCGCGCCTCCCGGCGGCACCCGGGGGGCGTCGGCTCTGGCGCTCGCCGCTCGCGACCTGGCGAGTGAAGTCGCCGTGACCGTGCGTCGCCTCGTGACAGCGAGGACCACGGCACTCGCGACCGTCTTGCTCGTGGCCTGCTGCAGTTGCGCGACACATCGAACGCCGAGCGTGCTGCCTGCGAGCGCCCACGTGCCGCTTGCAGCGGCGGGCGTGGTCGATCGCGCCAACGACTTCTCAAGGCTCTTCTGCGCGTCGCTCGCGCACGTCGATCCTTCAGGGGCGGAGTTCGGTCCGTGCGCGCGCTGGATTGACGCGGCGCCGTCCGCGACCGCCACGCTCGGCGACTTCCCGCGCGGATACCGGGTGCTCATCGTCCCAGGGTTTCTCGCCGAGTGCGTGGCTGACACGCTCCAGACCTATGACGACGCCGCGGAGCACCTCCGAGCGGACCACGGATTCGTGGTGGAACGCGTGCGCGTGCCTGCCTTCGGGAGTTGCGCGCAGAATGGCCTCATCGTCGCGGCGCACATCAGGAGCGGCATCGCGGAGGATCCCTCACGCCCCTACATCGTCGTGGGCTACAGCAAGGGCGTGGCTGATGCTCTCGAGGGGCTAGCGCACGACGACGAGGCGCGTCGCGGAGTCGCCGCGCTCGTGAGCGTCGCCGGCGTCGTGGCGGGATCGAGGGCGGTCGATCAACCGGAGTGGCTGCGGAAGGCCATCCTTCGGCTCGGGCGTCAAGCCTGCGGACCGAGCGACGAAGGCGCGTTCGACGACGCGTCGCGGGCCAGGCGCCTGCAGTTTCTCGCGACGCATGCGGACTCGCTGCCGATGCGCATGTACTGCGTGGTGGCTGTCTCGGACGAAGCCACGACATCGAGCATCCTGCGACCTGGTTGGGAGGCGATGGCCCGCTTTGCGCTGGAGCAGGACAGCCAAGTCGTCGCGTACGAGGGCATTCTCGCTGGCGCAAGTTTCCTCGGCGTCATGAGGGGTGATCACTGGGCGGTCGCCATGCCGTTCGAGGACGTGCGCGAAGGTCCCTGGAAAGGGGCTGTCAACAGGAACCACTTTCCGCGCGAGGCGCTCTTCGAAGCGCTGCTGCGGTTCGTCGTCATCGACATCGAGGGCTCGCGCCGCTGACGCGATCGCCACGATTCTGCATCGTCGTCAAGCAGTGCGTCCCCTATCAACCACAGTAGATTGAGAACTGGAAGACCGGGCAGGAGTCGTCGCGACACTGCAAGCGACCACGCCGCTCGCTGGAGCGACTCCGATGCAGTCGAGCCATGGCGCGCCAGTCGTTGCCGCGCGTCGCCTGCCGGGTCGGCGGCGATGAGATCGGGGGGGGTGGAGCCGCCCCGAGGGTCACGTCGCAGCGGCGGCCCGGAGGCCCAAGCCCCGTAGCAGATTGTGTCCGAGCGCGTAGAAGAGAAGGACCGCACGCACGTTCTCGAGGCCCCGCACGGTGAGCCGGATCAGGCCTCGGTTGCGGGCCAGTGCGTTGACGCACTCGGCCGTGGCGCCTCGTTCCCTGTAGACCGCCTTGCCCCTGGCGCTGGCCATGCGACGCCGCCATGCACTGATCGCCTCCGTATCGCCCTTGCGCGGCCGCGTCACCCGTCGGCCGGGGCGCGGCGCCATCGTCGCCGCGTACACCGTGCAGCGATGGTCCGGACCGGCAGCGGCGACGATGTCCGCAAGGCTCGCGAAGCCGCCGTCTACGAGCGCGCTCGACGGCGACCCGCCGTAGCGGCGCTCGCACTGCTCGAGCATCGGGATGAGCTTTCTGAAGTCGCTTCCGCTGTTGCTGACATCGACGCCGACGATGACCTGCGAGTCCACGGTCGTCGCCAATTGCGCGTTGTAGCCAGGCCGGAAGCCTCCGTCGGCGAATCGCATGACGCGCGCCTCGGCGTCCGTCGTCGAGGCCCTCGGCTCCCGGGTGGAGCCGCCGCTGCTGCCGGGCGGGTCGCCGCCGTCGTCGTCCGGCTTCCTGCGTTCCTGCTGCTTGCGCTGCAGCCGGGTCGTCT
Source organism: uncultured Thermoanaerobaculia bacterium (assembly GCA_964613915.1). Classification (GTDB taxonomy): domain Bacteria; phylum Acidobacteriota; class JBCCFW01; order JBCCFW01; family JBCCFW01; genus CAZTIW01. The sequence continues at coordinate 114,452 of CAZTIW010000009.1, read as the reverse complement.
CTTCCAGGGCGGCCTTGATCCGCTGCTGCCGCTCCTCGGCGGCGCTCAGCCGCGCCGCCGCCTCGCGTCGGCTCATCGCCGCAGGGTCCTCCTCCAACTCGCGCTTGAGTGCCGCGACCTGCTGCCGCGCCTGCTTCAGGCAGTACGGGCGCGGCTCCTCTCGGACAAGGCCCTCATCACCATGGGAATCGAGAGGGTCGAGTCATTCGCGCTTCCGGACCTCGCCACTCGCCCAGCCTTCCTGGCATCGATCGAGCGCGCCAGGCCCCAACTCCTCGCGGCAGAAAGCGCTGCCTCTCCGACGCCGACGGCGTTGGTCGCGCTGGCCGTGCCCGTCGTGGCTCGAAAGGAGGCCAGCGACGCAGAGAGAACCGAGGCCATCGCCCGACTCAGGCTGGCGCTGGATGCGATGTCGGCGGACAGTCCCGGGTTCTGGTTGCAGACGGGCTTGATGTCTCGCTGCCGCTTCTACCTCGCCGTTCTGGAACTCCGCGGCCTGAATCCGGCGCTCGCTCCCATGGCCATGGACCGTCTTCGGAAGCTACTCGAGGCCGGCATTGATGTTCCCATCGACCTGCTCGAGGACGCCCTCGTGGCGGCCATCGTCATGGACGCACCCAAGGTGGCCGACGTCGCCCGCCTCGCCCTGCAGAAGCACCCGCGCCGCATGCTCGAGTGCCTGGACCTCGCGTCGCTCGTCGAGCGCTCGCCGGGCTTCCGGCAGAGCGTCGTGGACGTCCTCGTCCGGACCGCCGCATCGATGACCCCGGCCGAACGCTGGAAGGCGTGGAGCGAGACCCTCCAGGGGAGCCTCGCCGCGCCGGATCGCGACCTGGAGACCGCCGCCCAGGCACTCGACGTGCTCGAGGAGCTGGCTCACGAAGGAGGTCACGAGCAGCAGTTCCTCGCGCTTCTCGAGGAGCCGCGCAGGTGGGAGCCGGCGTGGAGTCTCGGCGACGTGCGCACGGCTCGAGCGTTGCTCTGCGAATCCACGGGCAGGCTCGCCGATGCGCGTGCCCTCCTGCGCCAACTCGCACACGCGGCGCTCACGGAGGACAAGCTCACGCTCGCCGAGGATCTGCGCGACCGGATGCTGCAGCTTGGCGAGGCCTCGGAGGACCTGACTGACATCGACCAACGCATTACCGCCGCGCTGCGACCCAGTGCCCCGGTTGCCAGCCTGGTACGCGAGACGAACCGCGTGCGAGCACGCGTCATGTTCCTGGGTGGTGACGAGCGCCAGCGGCAGTACGAAGAGGCGCTGCGGGGGCTGATCGGCGCGGAACATCCGTCGGTGGATCTCCTCCTCGAGTATCCCGGCTGGGGCTCGAACTGGGGCCGCCTCCTCGATCGCATCGAGCCCAAGATCGTCCAGTCTCACGCCATCGTGCTCATGACGTTCGTGCGGACCGAGTTCGGTCGCCGAGTCCGAAGGCTCGTCAGCGAGGCAGGCGTCCCCTGGGTCGCGTGCACGGGGCATGGCCTGCAGTCGCTGCACCGGGCTGTGGGGCGCGCTTGCGAGCTGGCCCGGGAGCGCTGTGACGCCAGCCGCACCGAACAGACGACCTGATAGCGCAGCTCGTCAACAAGGAACTCCATGGGCACGACACGAGCGCCAGACCTGCATTTCCGGCATGCGAGGCACGAAGGCCATCTGCTGGTGCGAGTGCTCGTTGCGCACTGGCTCCGCATCGAGGCAACTGGCAACAGCCTCGATGCGGGCCGAGGGGCCTACTCGGCGCAACCCGCGCTCGAGCACGTCGGCGCGTTCACGCGAGGACTCGAGCAAGCTGTACTCCTCCTCGCTGCCCTCGGAGATGAGCTCGTTGTGGCGAACCATGCTGCGCGCGAGGTGGTGGTTCGCCTGCACCAGAACATCCCCCTTCATCTCCCGGACGGCCGACTGGTCCTGCGTGCGCTCGATGACGCATGCCTGGCCACGTCGGGTCCCGGCGACGAGGTAGAACACGCTCGTGGACAGCTCCGCGTCCGAGAGGGCGGCGACCGCCTCCTCGTAGGAGTTGCAGCTCTCGAGCACCTCGCGCAGCAGGAACGCCGGCCCCCACTGAAATCGCGGGAGACGCGGCGCTGGCGCCCAGTTGAGCGTCACGGAGTACTTGCCCGGCACCATGCCCGACAGCACGCCGGCGTGCCCGAGAATGCCGACCGAAACGAACTCGCGCCGACCGTCCTTGAAGCGGAGCAGCCGCGTGGCCGGACCGATCTGCCGAACGGGCCAGTCCATGGAGCGAACATGGACGAGGCCGATGCCCGTCACCCAACGGACGCCGGCGGTGCAGCCGATCTTCGGCAGGCGATCGATCGCATGCGACAGCTCGTAGCTGAGGTTGTGGACCAGCAGTTCCTCGGCAGTGACGCCAAGGCCGTCGGCCCAGGCATCGATCTCGCCGAGGTAGCGCCCGCCTGCGAGCGAGTACGCCCCCTTGAGCAGCGGGCCGCCCGCCGCCATCGCCATCCGCGCGAGCGGCGGTAGCTCGGCGGTGACCGAGCGCAGCAGTCGCCGGGCTGAGGTGCGCTCGGCCCGGATGACCGCCGCCCACCGGTCCGACTCGGGCAGGCGGAGGTCGATGTCGTGACGTGGAACGTGAGTCGTGTACATGTGCCCTCGTAGGAGCGGCGCCGATTCTCTCGCGCCGCGATGTGATGACCAAGGTCTCGACAGGCGTCGAGATCCCCTCCACTGGACTTCTACCCGTTGCGCGGCTCCCTCGGAGGCCGTCGCACGAATGCGGGCAAGAGCGAACATGTGTTCGTTTCTGCCATGAACTGCGAGCGTGACCGACGGGGTCGCAGCAGTCATCCGAAGCAACCCATGTCCGACGCTGGCAGCGCCGGTGCCAGGGGCGGACACTTTCTCCGGCCTGAGTGCCGGCCAGGACTTGAAGTGCGCCTCATCAACAAGACCTTGAACGCGATCGCGGCCCACACCGGGGTCGTGGTCGTTTCCGACATCCTTCCTCGAGCCCGCGACCCACGGCGCGAGACCGTTCTTGATCTGCCTGGACGGCGACAGGTCGAGGACTTCGCGTGCGGCTTCCTGGCTGCTCTCATGGTGGCGGAGTACTTCGAACGGCCCGTGAGCGTCGATCGCCTCTACGGCCTCGTGCGACCTCACGCGACGTGGGGTGCGAGCACGCGAAAGCTCGCGACCGCCCTCAGGGCATGCGGCATTCGCGTCTCGCTGCGAAGCGATCTCGACTTCGACGGCGTCTCCGCGGCGATTGCGGAGGGCCGCCCCATGATCACGCGCCTCGAGGCGGCTTTTGGCGACGACAACCACGGGGCGGTCATCCACGGCGTGGGAGTCCGGCCCCGACGCGTCTTCCTCGCCGGGGTTGGCGTCCCGCACGTCGACCTCGGCAAGGTGCTCCCCTGGGGCAACTTCCGCAGGATGTGGGCGCCGCCCGGCAACGGGCTGGAGTGCTCGCGGGTTTCTCGGCGGCGGCGGTGGGAGGTTCGCCCACGGGCGCTGGGCGGCCTCCCCCGCCGCGTGCCTGACCTGGAGGCGCCCCATCCGCCGTCATGGCGCGCTTCGCATTCTCACGATCATCCCACTGCAGGCCGGCGCGCTGGGGCATCGCAAGGACTCACCGAGCGGGCCTCAGCGCCTGCGAGCTCCGCGCGCCGTCGCCAGGAGGCAGATGGCACTTCGGACATCCTCGTCGCGACAGTGCATCTCGCCCGCCGCTGGGACCGGCCACCCGGCAACCTCGCACACGCGCTCGAGTGTCGGGCTGCCGCTCCGAGAGCCGAGGGCCGCGAGGGCTCCGCCCGGAGTCGCGCCCGCGTCACCGGGAGCGATCGCGATGGCATCCGTCTCCACGTCAGGAAGGCGCAACGACTTCGTCCACGCTTTCCATGTCGCGATCCCGAGCACTTGGATGCGCGCCGCCCTGGCGGTCCACGCGACACCGACGAGGAGCGCCCGAGCCTCGCTCTCGGCGAAACCGGTCAGAACCTGCCAGTCGAAGTTGTGCTTCCCGCGCTCGACGGCGAAGGCAACGCTCCACGTGCCACTCGTCTGCCGGACGACGGCAGCCACGAGGTCGTCGAAGCTTGCGTGAGAGCCCCGGCGTGACTTGTGCGAAGCCTCCCTCGCAGTCTGCCCCTGCCAGGAACGGAGAAGTCGAAGAGCGTCCTTCTTCGGTGGTTGGAGTTGCTTGGTGCGGGACCGGACGGAGCCAATGCGCAGTTCTGGGAGGGCGGCCAGATCGCTCTCACGAATTTCGCAGCGGCGACAGGCTTCTGCGAAGGCAATGAGGTTCTGTGCAGTACGGCTGCTCAAGCGGCCGAAGCGCTCCTCCGACCATGCCTCCTCCAGGTACCCCTTCGGACCGAACTCTGTCCGGAGGCGGAGGAGATCGAGGCCCTGGCGGAGAGCGCCCACGATCGGGGCGGGCGGGGTGACAGCAGATCGCGCGTTCTTCCTAGCCATCGATCTCTCCCATCATGGCAATCATGGGCATCTTGACACACCTTGCCCAGTCGCACGATCCTTCTCCGCACACCCCGATTCACACCCGCACGAGGAGGCTCGCCATGACCGAGCGCTGGTCCTCCGTTGAGGACGTCTCCGAGCACCTGGGCATCGCCGACGACACCGTCTACCGGTGGATCGCGGCTGGCCGGCTCCCTGCTCATCGAATCGGGCGCCATTGGAAGTTCAAGCTGACCGAGGTGGACGACTGGGTCCGCCTGGGCAAGACCGTCGAGGGAACCGCCGTGGCTGCGGGTGCGCCGATTCTGGCGCCACGATGACCGTGTTGGAGGGAGCGAACATGGTGATGTCTCGTAGACCATCGGACGGCGGCGTTCAGTTCCCCTACGCCAGCGCCGCGAGCCCTGCGAACGCGGCGCCCGGGTCGCGGCGATGAACGTCTTCGACCTTCGCGATCGCCTAGTTTCCGACTACGCGAGCTACACGCGCAGCTTCATCAAGATCGCCGACCCGCTCATCGCCAAGCGCGTCGAGACCGATCTCACCGCCGGCGCGTTCTGGCCCGAACCGCTGCTGCAGCTCAACCCCACGTTCCTGCCCGGCGGAACCATTGACGACCTCGTCGCGAGCGGCACGCTCCATCCGGAGTGCTCCCGGATCTTCCGCATCGAGAAGTCCGACACCGACCACTCCGGCAAGCAACTCCAGCTCCACGCGCATCAGCGCGACGCGATCCTCAAGGCCAAGGAAGGCAAGTCGTACGTCCTGACGAGCGGCACCGGGTCGGGCAAGTCCATGACCTACATCGTGCCGATCGTGGATCACGTGCTCCGCAACGGTTCCGGGCGTGGGGTCCAGGCCATCGTGGTCTACCCGATGAACGCACTCGCCAACAGCCAGGAAGAGGAGCTCGGCAAGTTCCTGCTCAAGGGCTATCCCGAGGGCAAGCCCCCCGTCCGCTTCGCGCGCTACACGGGTCAGGACAAGGCTGCCGCCAAGGAAGTCATCCGCGCGAACCCGCCGGACATCCTCCTGACGAACTACTCGATGCTCGAGCTCATGCTCACGCGGAGCGAAGATCGTGAGCTCGTCCGCGCGGCGCAGGGCCTTCGCTTCCTCGTGTTCGACGAGTTGCACACGTACCGCGGCAGGCAGGGTGCCGACGTGGCCCTCCTCAATCGACGCTGCCGCCTGGCGTTCGGTGGACACGACATCACGTGCATCGGCACGTCCGCCACGATGGCCAGCGGCGGCTCGACCGAGGACCAGAAGCGCGCCGTCGTGGACGTCGCGCAGACACTCTTCGGTGTTCCCTTCGACACGGATCGCGTCATCGGCGAGACGCTCGAGCGTGCGACGCCCGAGGTGGATACCCAGGACGCAGATCTCCGGCGCCTGCTCCGCGAAGCGGTCGCGACTGACTCGGCGCCTCCAGACGACTACGAGGCGTTCCGAGCCCACCCCATCGCGTCGTGGATCGAATCCACGTTCGGCATCCGGGCCGAGGCCGGCACCGGACGACTCATCCGCCAAGCTCCTAGGCGCCTTCACGGCGACGGCAGCGCGGCGGAGGAACTGGCCGGCATCACCTCGACCCACTCCGACCGTTGTGCCGCGGTCCTTCGCCGCTTCCTCACGCAGGGCGCCACGCTGCATCGCAGCAACGCGAGCCGCTATCCGATCTTCGCGTTCCGCCTGCACCAGTTCTTCACGCGCGGCGACACCGTGTGGGCCACGGTCGAGCGCGAGGACCTGCGGCACCTCGAACTTGCGAAGAAGGGCGCCAAGCCCGGCGAGCCCGACAAGCCACTCTTCCCGCTCGTATTCTGCCGGCACTGCGGCGCCGAGTACTACCGCGTCACGGACGGCATGGGCGACAACGGGCGCAGGCTTCTCCTCCGGGAGGACCGTCGCGACCCCAGCGACGACGGCCACGGCGACGCGTATCTCTACGCATCGACGGCGGCGCCTTGGCCGCGAGGCGAGGGCACCACGGTCCTGGATCGCCTGCCAGCGTTCATGAAGGAGCCCACGGCGAAAGGCGTCGAACGCGTCAAGCCAGACGCGCGGAAGAACGTCCCCGAGTCCGTGTTCGTTGATGCCACTGGACGGATCGTCTCGGAAGGTGACGGCATCGCAGCCGCGCTCATCCGCGGCCACTTCCTCTTCTGCCTCAACCCCGGGTGCGGGGTCACGTACACGCGAAGCCAGCGCTCCGAACGCGCCAAGCTCGCGACCCTCGGCGTCGACAACCGCAGCACGGCAACGACGATCCTCGCTGTCCGGTCGCTCATCGAGCTACAAGCCGACCGAGACCTCAGGCCGGAGGCTCGCAAGCTCCTCAGCTTCACCGACAACCGCCAGGACGCCTCGCTTCAAGCCGGCCACTTCAACGACTTCGCCCAGGTGGCCCTCCTGCGATCAGCGCTCCACGCCGCAACGCGCGCGAAGGGAGAGCAAGGCCTCACCCACGGCGACCTGTCGCGCGCTGTCTTCGACGCGATGCAGATGCCCTTCTCGGAGTACGCCGCGGATCCCGACGTCCGCGGACCGGCGCAGAACGCGACCAAGGACGCACTCCGCAAGGTCATCGACTACTACTTGTACCGTGACCTGCAGCGCGGATGGCGCGTCACGGCGCCGAACCTCGAGGACTGCGGCCTGTTGGTGTTCGAGTACGAGGGCCTCAAAGGCGCCGAGGGGCTCCTCGAGGAGCGGGAGGTCTGGGAGTCCGGGCTCAAAGTCCGCGTGGATCGCAACACGGAGGAGTTCGTCGAGACACCCGCACCCCTGCGGGCGTGCCCCACCGATGTCCGCGAGCAACTCCTGCGCACGCTTCTCGATGTCCTGCGCCGCGCTCTCGCCGTGAAGGTCGATGTCCTCGATCGGGCCAAGCAGCTCGACCTCGTGCAACACACGCAGCCGCGCCTGCTCGAGGACACCGTGTGGTACCTCGAAGACGCGCGCGAACTCGAGCAGGCCGTCGTCGCCTTCCCCCGTCCGAAAACGCAGCACGATCGCGCTGACCTCTTCGTCTCGTCCTATGGCGGCTACGGCCGCTACCTGAAGCGCGCGCTCTCTCCTTACGTGCCGCAGGGCCACGGCCTGGGGCGCGACGAGGTCGATGAGGCGATCCGTTTCCTCTTCCTGGCGCTGAAGCGATACGGCATCGTCGAGCAGGTCCGCAGTGGCGATCTGCCCGGCTATCAGATCAACGCCGATGCGCTCCGCTGGCTCCCGGGGGACGGGGAGATCCGGCCCGTCGATCGCACGCGACTCGTTGATGCCGGCGAGGTCCCGCCCGAGGTCAACAAGTACTTCGTCGAGTGCTACCGGCGGTTCGTCGACCTGAAGTGCGTGCTCGAAGCACGCGAGCACACGGCGCAAGCAGGTGCAGATGACCGCGAGGAACGTGAGCAGCGGTTCCGCACGGGAGACCTCCCGCTGCTGTTCTGCTCACCGACGATGGAGCTCGGCGTCGACATCGCGCAGCTCAACCTCGTGAATCTGCGAAACGTCCCTCCAACGCCCGCCAACTACGCGCAGCGCAGCGGGCGAGCGGGGCGCGGCGGGCAGCCTGCCCTCGTCTACACCTACTGCGCGGGGCGGAGCCCCCATGACCAGTACTACTTCCGCGAGCCGAACCAGATGGTCGCCGGTGCCGTCGCGCCGCCGCGCATCGACATACGCAATCGCGACCTCGTGCGCTCGCACGTCCACGCCGTGTGGATGGAGGTCGCCAAGCCGGATCTAGGCAAGACGCTCACGACCGTCCTCGACCTCTCCGCGGCCGAAGGCAAGCTGCCTCTTCCCGTGAAGGCTGCGCTTGCCGCCCAGCTCAGGAATCCCGCACATCGAGCCGCCGCCCTCGCGAAGTCCAACCAGCTCATCGACACGGTCCGTGGCACCCTGTCAACGGCGGGCTGGTTCCACGACAACTGGACGAGCGAAGTCCTGGATCAGATCGAGCGGGCGCTCGACCTCTCGTGCGAGCGGTGGCGAAGCCTCTACCGCGCCGCCGTGCGCCAGCGCGAGCTGCACCACCGCATCATCGGCGACCACGCACGCCCCGATGACGAGCGCAACCATGCACGCCGGCTACGAGCGCAGGCCGAGAGCCAGATCAAGCTCCTCACCGAGGCAGAGGGCGTCTACGAGGGCGACTTCTACTCGTACCGGTACTTCGCAGCCGAGGGCTTCCTCCCTGGATACGATTTCCCCCGCCTGCCTCTCTCGGCCTACGTCCCCGCGCGGCGCCGGCGCAAGGGTCACGACGAGTTCGTCTCGCGTCCGCGCTTCCTCGCCATCTCCGAGTTCGGTCCGCGTGCGCTCATCTACCACGAGGGCGGTCGGTACCGCGTCTACAAGGTCAACCTCGACTTCGGCTCGGACGACATCGAAGCCACGCACGAGTTGCTGACCGCGACGATGAAGCGCTGCCAGAAGTGCGGCTATGCGCACCTCGAGCAGGGCGCGAACCTCACCGAGACCTGCGACCGCTGCGGTGTCGCGCTCGACGGGCCAGCGCGCATCGAGAACCTCGTTCACCTCCAGAACGTGAGCCTCAAGCTGGCGAAGCGCATCACCTGCGACGAGGAAGAACGTCAACGCTACGGCTACAAGCTCGCCACGTCGTACCGCTTCCCTGAGATCGGTGGGCGTCTCGACCGCAAGGATGCCGAGGTCCACGTTTCCGGCACGCTCGCCATGAGACTCAGCTACGGGGACTCGACCGATCTCTATCGCATCAACTTGGGATGGGCGAGCCAGGCCAAGGACAAGCCGGCTGGGTTCATGCTGGACCTCGAGCGCGGCTACTGGGCTGCCAACAAGGCCGACGACCAGGACAGCGACGACGCCACGGCCACGAGCAGGACGCAACGGGTCGTTCCGTACGTGAAGGACACCAAGAACGCGCTCGTGATGCGCTTCGAGCCGGCCCGATCCGCCGCCGAGATGGCCAGCCTCCAGGCTGCCTTCAAGGAAGCGATCCAGAAGCAGTTCCAGCTCGAGCCGCGGGAACTCTCGTGCGAGCCGATGCCGTCACCGCGCGAACGCCAGGAGATTCTCTTCTACGAGGCCTCGGAGGGTGGCGCAGGTGTCCTTCGCCAGATTGCAGAGGATCCCGCCGTCCTCCCGCGCCTCGCTCGCACCGCCCTCCACATCGCTCACTTCGATCCGGACACGCTCGAGGACCAGGGCGCGACCACCTGCGGCAAGGCCTGCTATCAGTGCCTCCTCGACTACGGCAACCAGCCGGACCACAAGGATCTGAACCGCCACGCGATCCGCGACCTGCTCGCCGAGCTGTCCCGCGCGGAGTGTCGCCCCTCAGGCGGCACGGGCTCGCGTGGAGAACGCATGGCAGCGCTCCGGAAGCGCTGCGACAGCAAGCTCGAGATCCGCTGGCTCGACTTGGTGGACGCGCTCATGCTTCGACCGCCCAGCGACGGTCAGCACCTCATCGAGGCGTGCTCGACGCGGCCGGACTTCTTCTACCGCGAGCATGCGGCTGCCGTCTACGTCGATGGTCCTCACCATGACGAGCCGGACCAGATGAAGGAGGATGAGGAGATCACGCGCCGGCTGATGGAGGTCGGCTACGCCGTGGTTCGCTTCCATCACGCCGAGGACTGGACCGCAATCTTCCGCAAGCACCCGGACATCTTCGGGACGCCGCGCACATGACCGACGCGGTGCTGTCCAAGCCGGGAACGCTCGTCCACGCCCGAGGGCGCGAGTGGGTCGTGCTGCCCGACTCGACGGAGGACCTGCTCATGGTCCGCCCTGTCGGGGGGCTCGACGAGGAGATCACGGGCATCGTTCCCGCCATCGAGTCCGTCGCCTCGACGACGTTCCCGTTGCCCACCCGCGATGACCTGGGAGACTTCAGCTCGGGCCTCCTCCTTCGCGAGGCCGCCCGCCTCTCGACCCGCGCCGCGGCCGGCCCGTTCCGGAGCTTCGGCCGCATCGCCGCCGAGCCGCGCCCGTACCAGCTCGTGCCGCTGATCATGGCGCTCAGGCTCGACCCCATCCGCCTCCTGATCGCGGACGACGTCGGCATCGGCAAGACGATCGAGGCCGCAGTCATCGCCCGCGAGCTCCTCGACCGCGGCGAGATCCAGCGGATGGCCGTCCTCTGCCCGCCTCACCTGGCAGAGCAGTGGCAACGCGAGCTGTCCCAGAAGTTCCACATCGACGCCGAGCTGGTGCTCAGCAGCACGATTCAGCGCCTCGAGCGCGATCTGCCCATCGGGGTGTCCGTCTTCGACCGACATCGCGTGACGATCGTGTCCACGGATTTCATCAAGTCCGCTCGCCATGCCGAGGACTTCATCCTCAAGTGCCCCGAGTTCGTGATCGTCGATGAAGCTCACGGCTGCACGTTGGCCGGTGGCGTGGGCCGTGGCCGGCAGCAACGCTTCGAGCTCCTTCGGCGCATCGCTGCCGACAAGGCGCGGCATGTCGTGCTGGTGACGGCCACGCCTCACGCCGGCAATGAGGACGCGTTTCGCTCGCTACTCAGCCTGCTCGACGACGAGTTCGCCAACTTGCCGATGGACCTCGACCGCGCTGAGCGCGACGGCATCCGGCGAAAGCTGGCGCGGCACCTCGTGCAGCGGAGGCGCGCCGACATCCGCCACTACCTCGAGGCCGACACGGCGTTCCCTGAACGGAAAGACAAGGAATCGACCTACGCCTTCAGCGCGGAGTACCGCAAGCTGTTCGACGACATCGTCGACTTCGCGCGTGACTACGTGTCCGAGGGCGACTCGGGGAAGCGCGTGCGACGCGTTCGGTATTGGTCAGCGCTCGCGCTGCTGCGCTGCGTGACCTCGAGCCCCGCTGCGGCGGCTGCCACCCTACGGAGCCGTGCCGCCGTGGACGAAGCGGGGGACGAGGACATCGACGAGGTGGGACGGCGCACGGTCCTCGACCAGGACGACACCGAGGACATGGTCGCCCTCGACCTCAACCCTGGTTCGGACACCGAGGAGGGCACCACGGCAACGCGTCGCAAGCTCCTCGAGTTCGCTCGACGTGCAGAAGCAGTGTCCCCCGCCGCTGACCTGAAGTTGTTGGGGGCCATCAAGGAGGTGAAGGCGCTCATCAAGGCCGGCTTTCAACCCGTCGTGTTCTGCCGCTTCGTGGACACCGCCGAGTACGTGGCGGCACAGCTCCGCGAGGCACTCCCTGCGAAGTCGCGCGTCGAGTCCGTGACCGGCCTTCTCCCCTCCGCCGAGCGCGAGACGCGGATCGCTGCCCTGGTGGCCGAGCCGGGCGACTACGTGCTCGTCTGCACGGACTGCCTCTCGGAGGGCATCAACCTCCAGCAGCACTTCAACGCCGTGCTGCACTACGACCTCGCATGGAACCCGACGCGTCACGAGCAACGCGAGGGTCGCGTTGACCGCTTCGGCCAGGAGAAGCCGGAGGTCAGGGTCATCACGTACTACGGCTCCGACAATCCCATCGACGGCGTCATCCTCGACGTCCTGATCCGGAAGCACAAGAAGATCAAGAGCGCTCTCGGCGTCACGGTCGCCGTCCCGGGCTCCAGCGACAAGATCGCCGAGGCCCTCTTCCAGGGCGCGCTCTTCCGCGAGAATGCTGGCAGTGGGTCTGGCCAGATGATGCTCGACTTCTTCTCCGACATCGAGCCCAAGAAGGAGGCGCTTCACGCCGAGTGGGACAGCGCGCGCGACCGCGAGAAGGCGAGTCGCTCGCGCTTTGCCCAGCACGCGCTCAGCCCTGATGCCGTGGCCACGGAGCTTCAGCAGGTCCGTGCCGCGATCGGCAGCAGCACCGATGTCGCGCGGTTCTTCCGCTCGGTGCTCCAGGCGGCGAGCGTGCCCGTCGAGGCGAAGGGCAAGGGCGTCAGCGTCAAGCTCAGCAACGAGGTGCCGCGCGCGCTGCGACAGGCCATCGGCCGCGACGAGGCCTTCACCGGCCGATTCGAGCTGCCGCTCGAAGAGGCTGACATCTACCTCGGCCGCACGAGCCCCGTCATCGAGGGCCTCGCCGGGTGGACGCTCGACCAGGCGCTCGATCCGGTGGCACGAGATGCGAGGCCGATCGCTTCGCGGTGCGGCGTCGCATCGACATCGGCGGTCGCAGCCCGCACCACGCTCGTGGTTGCACGCCTGCGGTACCACCTGCAGCTCACCGCCTCCGATGCCAACACGATCCTCTGCGAGGAGATCCTCCCCCTCGCATTCACTGGCTCGGCCGACGCACCGGCCTGGGTCACGGACGACGAGGCCGAAGGGTTGCTGGCGGCTCGCCCCGACCGCAACCTCGTGGCGACCGCCATCGACCAGCAGATCGGTCTTCTCCTCGCATCGCTTCCCAAGATCCAACAGGCCCTCGAGCCGGTCGCGCGGAAGCGGGCCGAGGAGCAACTCGCAGCCCACGAGCGCGTGCGCGCGATACAGCGCACGAAGGGCCGCTTCACGATCCAACCTGTTCTCCCCGTGGACGTGCTCGGCGCCTACCTTCTCTTGCCGCGGCTAGCCTGACGATGGCGCGCAAGGGGGCGGACTTCCAGACGCTACGTTCCGAGGGCGGTTTGCTCCCGGCAGACCTGCTGCGGCGCGTGATCGATCCGAAGGAGAAGCTCGCCGGAACGCAGCCACACGACTACGGCCTCCCGCCCGGGGATCGCCTCAACGAGGCCATCACGCAGTCTTGGAGCCGCCTGCTCCGGCACTGGGCCGAGTTCCGAACGGCCGCGGCGAAGCTGCCACCGGGAGAACCCGGCACCGGCCTCACCAACGAGAAGTGGAGCCTGCCGCTCCTGCGAGAGCTCGGCTTCGGGATGCTGCCGACAACCGCGGGGCCGGAGCTCGGTGGCCGGCTGTACGCGATCAACCGCTTCTTCGGTCCGGTTCCGATCCACCTCGTCGGCTGCGGCGTGAGCCTGGATCGGCGAGCGGCCGGCGTGCGCGGCGCGGCGAGCGTCAATCCGCATGGGCTGGTCCAGGAGTTCCTCAACCGTAGCCCCGGACACCTCTGGGCCATCGTCTCGAACGGGCTCACGCTGCGCGTGCTCCGCGACAACCAAGCCTTGTCGCGCCAGTCGTACCTCGAGTTCGACATCGAGGCGATGCTCACGGGCGAGGTGTACTCCGACTTCGTGCTGCTCTGGCTCATGGTGCACGCCTCCCGGCTCGCACCCCGCCAAGACGGCCGGCCTGAGACCTGTTGGCTCGAGGAGTGGACGAGTCTCGCCGAAGAGCAGGGCACGCGCGCCCTCGGCGACCTGCGCATCAGCGTGCAGAAGGCCCTTCAGATCCTCGGCGAGGGCTTCACGAGTCATCCTCGCAACACGGCGCTCCGAGACGGCTTGCGGGGTGGCAGCATCCCGCTCAACGACTTCCACGGCCAACTCCTCCGCGTCGTGTACCGCCTCATCTTCCTGTTCGTCGCGGAGGACCGGACACTCGATGGCGCGTCGGTGCTGCATCCTCCGCTTCCCACTGCTTCGGTCGCAGAGGGGGGGCTCCAGTACCAGACACCAGCGCCTGACCTAGCCCAGGTTGCCGAGCCGCGCGCGGTGTACAGGCCTGGCAGCAGCGGTGCAGCCGTGCAGGCCCGCGCCCGCTACGCCGCCCACTACAGCACGGCGCGTCTTCGCGAGCAGGCGTCGAGAATCAAGGGCAGCCGGCACGGTGACGCGTGGCGGCAGTTCCAGATCATCGTCGGTGCCCTCTCCGGAGACGGCGCACACGCGACGACCCGCGAAGCGCTCGCCCTTCCTTCGCTCGGCAGCTTTCTCTGGGATCCCGCCTCGACAGCTGACCTGAACGAAGCCGAGCTCAGCAACTTCGTGTTCCTCGACTCCGTCCGGCACTTGGCCTTCACGCGTGCTGGCAAGGTGCTGCGCCCCGTCGACTACAGAAGTCTCGGCGCGGAGGAACTGGGCGGCGTCTACGAGGGCCTACTCGCGCTCACGCCACAGCTCAGCTCCGACGGTGCCCATTTCACATTCGCCGAGTTCGCTGGCAACGAGCGGAAGACATCGGGCTCGTTCTACACGCACGACGCTCTCGTGCAGTGTCTCCTCGACTCTGCACTCGACCCAATCGTCGCCGATGCGGTGCGTGGCAAGACCGGCACGCAGGCCGAGGAGGCCATCCTCTCGCTGAAGGTCTGCGACCCGGCCGTCGGCTCCGGTCACTTCCTCGTCGGTGCCGCGCATCGCCTCGCCCGACACCTCGCGCGCGCCAGGGCCGCTTCACAGGGCGAGAGCGAACCGTCGCCGCAACTGTACCAACACGCGCTACGCGACGTCATCGGGCGTTGTCTTTACGGCGTGGATATCAACCCCATGGCCGCCGAACTCTGCCGCGTCAGCCTCTGGCTTGAAGCACTCGAGCCTGGCAAGCCCCTGTCGTTCCTTGACCACCACGTGCGGATCGGCAACAGCTTGATCGGCGCCACGCCAGAGCTCATGGCAGGCGGGCTGCCTGACGAGGCCTTTGCCGCAGTCGAGGGTGATGACAAGAAGGCGTGCACGGCTCTCAGGTCACGAAACAAGGGCGAGCGGGCAGGCCTGGGTTCGCTCTTCTCGACGGAGGACGCGGAAACGCAGGCTCGCCTCCAGCAGGCCGCAGCGGCCCTCGATCAGCTGCCTGACGACCGACCTGAGGACATCAAGGCCAAGGAGCGCGCCTTCCGTCACCACGAAGGCACTGACGAGTATCGTCACAAGAGGCGCCTGGCTGATGCTTGGTGTGCCGCCTTCCTGATCCGCAAGTACTTCTCTGAGCCAGGACGAGAGAGCAGTGCGGTTGGCCTGACCCAGCGGCATCTCGATGCTCTGGCGGCGGGTCGGCCACTCCCACCGGACCTGCAGCTCACGCTTGAGGAGTTGGCTCGCGACTACCAGTTCTTCCATTGGCACTTGGCCTTCCCCGAGGTATTCGCCCGAGGCGGATTCGACTGCATCCTCGGGAACCCTCCCTGGGACACGCTCAGCCCCGATCAACGGGAGTTCTTCGGTTCTTGGGTCGTGGGCCTGCGATCCATGGCGCCGGAGGAGCAGCAGGCCGCGATCGAGGCCCTGTTGGCGCAGCCTGAGATCGATTGCGCGTGGACGCGCCACTGCCGCGACCTCTTCGCCCTCGTCCACTTCCTCAAGAACAGCGGCACGTACACGCTCTACGCTCCAGGCAATCTCGGGAAGGGTGACTTCAACATCTACAGGATGTTTGTCGAATGCGCTTTGCGGCGCGTTCGCGAGAGGGGTCGTGCTGCACTCGTTGTCCCGGGCGGTCTCTACGGCGGCGCAAATGCAAGCGCGATTCGCAAGCACCTGCTGGATGCCTGCGAGCTCGTCGAGCTGCTTGGCCTCATCAACACGACGCGCAAGTGGTTCCGGGAGGTGGACATCGACAGGTTCGCGGCCTTCGTCGCGAGCCGCGGCGGCCGCACCAGCACCTTCCGGGCGCGATTCGGTCTTGCATCGCCAGAGGATCTGGGCACGACCCCAGTGGAGATGGATGCCAACGTCATTCGCCAGACAGCACCGGACACGTACGCGATCCCTGACGTGCGCGATCTCAGCCAGCTGAGTATCAGCCGCAAGATGCACGCAGCCTGTCCTGCGTTCGGCACGACGACGCTCGGCCCGCCCATCCGCCATTACAGCGCGGAACTCCACATGGGCAGCAATAGGGATCTCTTCACAACGGATGCGGCGGGCCTCCCTGTCTACGAAGGTCGGATGATCGACCACTTCGATCATCGTGCGAAGACGTACGACTCGGGGCACGGCAACAGCGCCGTCTGGATCGAGCGCGAGTTCGGAGACCCCGCGAAGGCCATCGTCCCCCAGTGGCGCGTGTTGCGCGAACACCTCCCGAGCAAGCTCGGCGACCGCTGCGACCGCTACCGCATCGGCTTCGGCGACGTCGCAAACCCCCGGAATGAGCGGAGCTTCACCGCGACACTCATCCCCCCGGGGGTGGTCTGCGGTCACACCGTGCCCACATTCGTCTTTCCTCAAGGCTTCGAGTGGTGCTACCTGACGTGGCTCGCTGTTGCGAACTCGTTCACGATGGACAGCCTCGTGCGGCGGAAGCTCAGTTCGCCACACATGACGTACACCGTCCTTGACGGCCTTCCATTCCCACGGCCATCGCTCGAAGATGCTTGGGTCCGTACTGTCGCACCTGTCGTCCTCCGCCTGGTCTGCACGTCACCCGAGATGACTCCCTACTGGAATGCGATGGTGACGCATGGGCTCGTTCCCCCAACGCTCGAAGGAGCGACGCCGGTAACCGCGCTCACCGCGCCCGAGGAGCGCGCGCTCGCGCGCGCACGCCTCGACGCAATCGTCGCGCGCCACATCTTCGGCCTGACGCGCGACGAACTCGCATCCCTTCTGGGCACCTTCCCGGTCCTGCAACGCCGCGAACTCCGCACCTTCGGCGAGTTCCAGACAAAGCGGCTCGTACTCGACGCGTTCGACGGAGCGGCGTGATGTCGGACACGAAGACGGTCGTCCGCCTACCCGACGATCCGAAGGACACGGCCCACGAAGATCTCGTCGCGGCCTGCCTCCTGGCACACGGCTACTTCGTCGAGTCGCAGTTGACTTTGAGGCACGAAGACACCGGGACGGAAGTCCTCGAGTTGGACGCGATTGCAACTCCGGCTTCAGATACGACGCCCGAGCCGATCCTCGTCGGAGCCAAGTCGGGCAAGTCCGTTCCGTTCGAGACGGTGTTCAAGCTCTACGGTCAGCGCTACTACATTAACCTGAACCGTGCTTGGCTCCTCCACCGGATCGACATCCCAGGAGATCGCCAGCCCGTCTTTGATGAACTCAGCGAGGGAACCGGCGTCACACGATTTCAGAATGCTCAAGGGACTCCCGGCGTACGCGCGGGGCACCGGCTGCTTCCTTCGTCGGGCTCATGGCAAGACCGACGACTATTCGGCGTACTGCGCCCCGACGGCCTGGCACCTTGGCGCGTGGCACAACTCGCTGTACGGCATTCTCGCGCCCGACCTCGCCGTCACGGTTCCGATCGCCACGAGCCACGGCGACCAGCCATGAAGACCCTGCGCCTCCGAACAAGCGATTCACTACCAACCGATTTGCGCTACTGCCAGTCGCCTCGAGTGATGTCATGAGCCATGGCCAGCTCCCAGACGCGACGCGGTCGTCCGGCGACCCGGGCGACGATACCGCCAGCCGCTTCACGTACCAATGGACCTACGCAGCGATCCTGACCTGCATGCTGCTCGACACCACCATGGACGTGATCGAGGTGTTCTGCGAGCACCATGAGGACATCCTGCTGAAGCACGGTGATGCGACTTTCACGGGCGTTCAGGTGAAGACTCGAAACCACGGCGCAGATCCGTGGAAGGCCACGGACCCAGTAGTCGTCTCCGCCTGCCGGCGATTCATCCAACTCGAGATGGCCTACCCGGGCCGTTTCCGGCGCTTCATCCTGGCCAGCAACCACGCCTTCATGACTGGCAAGACAACCGGAACGTGTCTGCCACACCTCATCGCGCTCGCGAAGTGTGCGACGAATGTGCAGACAGCACCGCCACTACTGCGGACCTACCTCGTGAAAGTCGTGAGTGGGACGGCCTGCCACCCGGACGTGGCGCTATCGGCGCTCCAGAAGGTTGCGCTCGATCACGATCTCCCGAAGTTGCATCATGTTGCACAAGCGCTTCGCGACACCCTCTGGCCCGTGTGGTCGAAGTCACAGGTGGTCACGCACCGCGAACTCCGCGACGCTGCACAGGATCTGATGCAGGAGTGCTGCAAGGCGTCGTCACTCGGTCACCGTCAGGTACTTCCCGCGTACCTTGCCGCAGCACCCGACCCCGCTGCCGTGGAGCTCGCCGCGTGCTTGGACGGTAAGCGATTCGACGTCGCTCGCGTCGATGGCATTCTCGCCCGCGCGACATCCACACCATCGCTCCTAGCCGCCTTGCAGCCCGCCGGATCCTTGGCTGCCGCTGGCACTCCAGCGGTCTTGGAGCAAAAGCTGGAGGCTGGGGGGTTCTCGATCGTGTCAGTGAACTCGGCGCAGGACCTGCGGACGAAGGCCGACGTACAGGCCCTGACCTGGGCGGCTCAGGTTGGCGAAGGTGAGGCCATACGCCGCCGCGACCACATTCGCAGCATCGTCCTCCACGACTGCGCTGAGGCCGAGGAGGCGACGAAGGCGACGGGAGAGCCTTACGGGCCTGCGATGCGTACGTCCCTGCGCGAACACCTCAAGAGCCGCCTGAACGATGGTACCCCGCTCTTCGACAGTCTGATCGAGCACCTTGAGGGCCATGCGTACGCTCTCACGAGCGAATGCAAGGTCTGGTGGAGCAGCCCGTTCACGATTGAGGAGGAAGCATGAGCACGGATGTGGTACGTGCGTTGCTGGAGATGGAGCAAGCACCTGAAGCGCACTTGGGACGACTTCTGGTCCTCCTCGGCGAATTCACGGACGAGGGTAGTGCCCGCGTTGAGGGCCTGACAAAGCTGGCGAAGCTCGACTTCCTCCTGCGCTACCCAGTGCTACTAGAGCGAGCGCTCGCTGCACGCAACAAGTCGACGCGCGCTGTGAAACTCGAGGAGTTCGAGCGCACCAGCGTCGAATCGCGAATGGTCCGGTACCGCTTCGGCCCGTGGGACCACCGGTACCGCCAGTGGCTAAACATCCTCGTGGCGCGCGGCCTCGCCGTCGTCAGCGTCGAGGGACGCACGGTGACCGTAGGCCTCACAGACTCCGGCGTCACTGTTGCACGACATCTCGCGGACTCCGAGGCCTTCGCGGACATCGCCCGGCGCGCAGCCGCGATACGCCAACACTTCGATCTCTCGGCGACCTATCTGGTTCGTTTCGTCTACGAGACGTTTCCTGAGCTGGTCAGCTTGAGGAGCAACGAGGCGATCGGTTCATGAACTTCCGTCTACGCAGACTGATCTTGCTGGCCCGACAGTCGACAGATGTCATCGACTTCTCGCCCTCGGTAACGTTCATCCACGGTCCAGTGAGCACCGGCAAGTCCACCGTTGCGCGGCTGATCGACTACACCATCGGGGGCGAACTCGAGCGCACGCCAGCGATCCAGGCGGAGTTCGTTTCCGTGCAGCTCCTCGTTACCGTCGGTGAGCACGACGTGCAGCTCGAGCGCGGGGCGAACGACCTGTCAAGCGTTCGCGTGACCTGGTCCGAGGCTGGTGGGACGACCTACTCGATCAACGCCCCAATAGACGCGGGGACATCGCCGATCCACGCCGACACGGTGTTCAACCTCAGCGACCTCTTGTTCTGGCTTGCAGATCTCACGCCGATCAAGGTACGTCGGAGTAGGCGAGATCCTGAGTCCCCTCTCATTCGCCTCGGCTTCCGAGACCTAATGTTCTACTGCTACCTGCGACAGGACCATCTTGATTCATCTTTCTTCAGACTTGAGGATACCTTTCGTGGCCTGAAGAGTAAGGCGGCAATGCGCTTCGTCACGGGCTTCCACTCTGAGCGCATGAGCGAACTCGACCTTTACCTCGCCAATGCGCTCGATGAGCAGCGAACGAAGCGACACGCGGCGAGCCAGATGCGCGCCTTCATGGCGCAGTTTGACTTCGGAACAGAGAATGACATCGACGCCCAGCTCATGCAGCTGCACGGCGAACTGTCCGCGGCCCAAGCACGACGCCAGGAGTTGGAGGCTTCGGAAAGTTCGCTGACCCATGCGGCCGAACCGCTGCGCATTCAACTGCGAGCAGCATCGGCAGGCATTGACGAGATTCGCTCGGCGCTCGACGATCTCGGCAAACGTCTCGCGCAGACCGAAGGGCTTCGGTCGGAGCTCATTGCAGCGAAGGTCAAGGCTGCGCGTGTCGAACAGGCTGGGCGGCTGCTTGAAGGAGCCACCTTCTCGCGTTGCCCCCGTTGCGGTGGGGGGCTCGACTCTCCCCAAGCCGAGGCAGGCTGCTGCACTCTCTGCAACCGACCTGAGGCGCGAGTCCACGTCGGGACGCCTCTCGAGGCGGAGGCCCTGCGCCGCGACCTGAACGATCGCATCGACGAACTTGGTGAGTCCCTTGCCCGTCAGCGCCGCGAGCGAACGCGTCACGAACGCGCGCTCCTGAGGGCCGTTGCCGACAAGCAGCAACTCGATGCGGAGCTTGCGGCGGAGCTTGCGCGCTACGACTCGGCATACGTGTCCTCTGTGCGAGCTGCTGATCGCGAGATCGCACGCCTGGAGGAACGCATTGCCAGCCTTGAGCGCCTACGCGCGCTGCCGCTGGCCATGGATGCACTGGAACGTCAGGCTGGTGAGCTCCAAGGGATCATCGATAGCGTGCGCTCGCGGCTTGATGAAGAAACCGCTCGCCTGACCGCCGCCGAAGGGCGCATCCAGCGAATTGGTGACACGTTCCTTGCCATCATGCGGCGGGTCGGCTTCCCCGGCATTGGGAACATCGATCACGTAGACCTCGATGCTCGCACATGGACCCCGATCGTTTACCACGGCGAGCAGGAGTGGACCTTCTACGATGCTGGCAGCGGCGGCAAGAAGACTCTCTTCAACGTCTGCTATGCGCTCGCCGTTCACACGGTCGCGATCGAGGAGAAGCTGCCGCTGCCGTCGCTACTCATCATCGACAGCCCAACGAAAAACATCAGCGCCGACGAGAACCCTGCGCTCGTGGATGCACTCTATGGGGAGATCTACGCCCTGGCCTCGCGAGGGCCGGTCGGAGTTCAGTTTCTGCTGATCGACTCGCACCTCGTAGCGCCCGCCTCGGCTGTGGCGGACTTCATGCCGCGCCGCATGGCCGGCACGCCTGACGCGCCGAGTCTGATTTCGTACTACGAGGGGCCGTAAACGTTCAGAGCTTCAACGGTACGTCGGATTCCCGTCGGCCATACTGCGAGGCCAAGCATGACATCGGAGAAGCGCGCACGGCCCGAGTACCCGGCCCCGCGGGGGATGTGGACTGGCGATGGACGTCCCATCCAGCCAGGGGATGGCTCCGTCCCTGTCCTGCGTGAACTCGAGCGCGGACGTCTCAAGGTGGTCGGAACCGGATTCTGGATCACGCGCTACGGCCTCTTCGTCAGCGCGAAGCATGTCCTCGAAGAGCTCACCGGAGGCACGCCCCCGAAGCTGGGGCGCGGGTACATCCTCCACCTTGCTGGCGAGGCCGAGGTGCATCTTCGGCGGATTCGCGCTGTTTCGCTCTCGACAACAGCCGACCTCGCCGTCGGCCAGGCTGACAACTTCGTCGACAAGTTCCCGAACAACGCACTCATGAACCTTCGAGGGAAGCTCTCGTGCGAGGTACCACCATTGGGGAGCCTCCTGCGGACCTACGCCTACCCAGAGAACGCTATCCTCGACTTCAACGACCCGAATGGTTCGCGGGAAATTCGAGGAGACTTCTTCGACGGTGAGATGCTGAAGTTCGTGACGGATGGGACTCACTGGGTCATCGCTCATCCGCACTTCGAGACGAGCATCGACGTTCGGGGAGGCGCCAGCGGCGGGCCGGTGTTTGACGTGAACGGTGCCGTGGTCGGCGTCAACTGCCGCGGCTGGGACTTCCGAGGTGGCGAGCATGAGAGCGATCCGCTCTCCTACATCCTGCCGATCGGAGAGCTGCTTCCGTTGACCATTGACCTCAAGCAGCTTCCTCCGAACTCGTGGGAGGCCTCGCAGCTCGCGACCAAGGGTTCGACTCCTACAGTGACGATCTACGAACTTGGCCGCCTAGGTCACATCGAGTTTTCTCCGCCTCTGCTCCCCCCGGCTGGGGAAGGCGGTCGACAGATTCAGTCGGTACTGGTCAAGGAGGACATTCAGGAGGCGGGCAAGCCTGACAATCCAAGTGCAGGAGACAAGACGTCTGGCATCACACGGAGGGTGGGGTTGCTTCGCGGACTGCGGGATCTCGTGCGCGGCACCCTGCGCTGGTTCCAGCGCAGTCGCACCGCAGGCGCAGAGAAGTCATGAGCGCCCAATCGGTCCGTGCCCCCGACCGCTACATCGGAGTCGACTACTCTGGTGCCGAGACACCCGACTCGGGCTTGAAGGGCCTGCGGGTGTACGCCGCCGGCCGCGACACGCCACCGGTCGAGGTGCCGCCGCCACCTGGACCTAAGCGCTACTGGACCCGGCGTGGCGTCGCGGAGTGGCTGATCGAGCGACTTGGCCACGACGAGCGGACGATCGTTGGCATCGATCACGCTTTCTCGTTCCCGCTCCGCTACTTCGAGATCCACCACCTTGAGCCCGACTGGCAAGTGTTCCTGGACGACTTCCAGGCGCACTGGCCGACCGACGAGCCGTTCGCCTACGTGGACTTTGTCCGCGACGGGAAGCTCGGGCAGGGAGCCAAGCGCGGCGGCAACACTCGCTGGCGACGCCTGACGGACATCCGCGCCGGTGGCGCGAAGTCGCCCTTCCACTTTGACGTCCCCGGCTCGGTCGCCAAGTCCACGCACGCCGGGCTCCCGTGGCTCCGCACGATCCGCTCGCGCGTCGGCGAGCGTGTCCACTTCTGGCCCTTCGACGGCTGGACAGTGCCGGACGACGCCTCCGTGATCGCGGAGGTGTACCCGTCCCTATGGAGTCGGGGCTTCCCGCGCGAGGGCCGCACGCCCGACCAACACGACGCCTTCTCGGTCACGGAGTGGGTGCGGCGGACCGACAACGAGGGGCGCCTACCCTCCTTCTTCAACCCGCCCCTCCGCGAGGACGAGCGCGCGATCGCGCAAGTCGAGGGCTGGATCCTTGGCGTGATGTGAGGCGTGATGGTCTCGACTCCCTTCCTCACCGCACTCGACCCTCGCGCCGCCATCAGGGGTTCGCGCGATCCTCTCGGTCTTCAACCCGTGTGGACGAGCCTCGGTCGCGAGCTGGTCGGCAACCTCACGACGGTCACGACCTCCTACCGGAACTTCACGAGCCTGCTCCTCGCCCAGTTCCTGGCGGACGAGGCGATCGCCCGCGGCCTGGGCGGGGAAGCTGATCGCTGCGACCTCTTCCTGCGGGCCGAGCAGCTCGTCGGCTACAGCCGGGTTGCCGGGAAGGAGGAGAGCAAGGCCAGCGCCGGCCGCATCCTCGGCATCACCCGCATCAAGAAGAACCTCTCCACGCCGTCGGCCCGACCGCGACTCTCGACGAGCGGCGAGTGGCAGTTGCTCGGCGACCAGAAGACCTACGGACTCTGGGGCCTCTACAGCGTGGCCTCGCGCCAGAGCGGCCTGAGCGAACTCGAGGTGAACAGGCCGTCCGGGCTTGGCCGCAAGCTGATCGAGGACCACTACCTCCCTGGACTCGTGCCGGCCTGTGGCAGGGACGCCAAGCGGCTGCTCGACTTCCTCAAGGAGGGCGCCACGTTCGAGCCTCGTGCCGGCCACGCGGCCATCGCCCGGAGCCTCGCTGCCATTCACGTCCGCAAGCCCGGAGCGGCCGAACGACGCGTCTACGACGAGGCCATCGTGCGCGGCATCGCCAAGGACGTCACGAGCGGTCGGCAGGCGCGTCTCTGGGCGCACCTGGCCGACGTGAACGACCGTGGGGAGTTTCGGTGGCGCGATGAGTTCGGATTCGCGGAGCTCGTAGAGGTCGCCCGGCGCGCGCGCGCCACGGGCGATGACGGGGTTGCGGACCGACTCGATCGGATCGCCGTGATCGAGCCCGTGCTCGTGGCCGCGTCGCTGGTGTTCGGCCTGATGCTGGACAGGGACGATCAGGCGCTCTCGGCCGTGGCGGGTGAGGTGCGCAAGACCTGGGGCCTAGGGCTCGCACACCTCCGCGGTGACGCCGTCGAGGCACTTCGTCCACGACTCGCCGAGGCCGTTGGCGATGCCGCCGCTGGACGCCTGGTGCAGCTCGCGCGCTCGCTGTCCGCCGGCGACTACGAGCTGGCCATGCGCACCTGCCTGGAGCAGAACGCCGACGTGATGCGTGCGCGCGGCGGGGGCGCCTGGGTCGAAGTGCGTGCCGGGAAGCTCCACGTCGTCATGCGCCAGGACGCGGCGGAGCTGCCGCCGGCACGCGACCTCCCCACGATGTGGATGAACCCGTACTTCATCAACTCCCTCAAGGCAGTCGGTGCCCAGGTGAACGGGAAGGCCTCGTGATGGCTCACGACGTCCCGATGGCCGTTCTCTCCGACACGCTCAAGGACGCGCTACGCTCGCGTCGCGTGCAAGCGGGACTCTTCACGACGTTCTCGTTCGAGCCGGACTTCTTCGAGGACGACGTCCTTCCGATCCTGTTCGACCAGGCGTTCTCGCAGGTGCCCAAGATCCGCCGCGTCCAACTCGACGAAAGCCTGCGGACGGTGGAGGAGATCGCGGTCTACTACGACCCGCGGGCGCTCATCGCGAGCGGCACGGCCTCGCTCGACGTTCGCCGTGTGCCGGTCCGGCGCGACACCGGTTGCTTCCACCCGAAGATCGCCGTCCTCCTCGTCGAAAACCGTGAGGACGACGAGGACACGGTGCGGACGTGGGAGTCCGTCGTCGTGATGGTCGCATCGGCAAACCTCACGCGAGCAGGCTGGTGGGAGAACGTCGAAGTCGCGCAGGTGCTGGAGATCACCGACGGCGAGGCCTCGCTGCCCGGGAAGGATCTGCTCGCGTTCCTCAACGTCCTCGGAAACGCAGACCGAGCCGGCGGCGGTCATCTCGCCTTGGACAGGATCGTGACGTTCCTCCGTCACCGCATCTCGGCCCCCGCGCGCGCCTCCAAGGCTCGCACGCTGCATTCGCGCATCTGGTTTGGCCAGAAGCCCCTCCCCGAGTTCCTGCGCGACGTGCTGGCCCCGGCAGCCGACACGTACACGCTCGAGGTGCTCTCTCCCTACTTCGACGAGAGACCCGACGCGGCGACGCTGGCGGCGCTAGTCGAGGTCCTCGCTCCGCGCGAGACGCGGGTGCTGTTGCCCGTGCACCCGGACGGCCGGGCCGCCTGCGACGCCGACTTCCACGCTGCCGTCGCCTCGCTCCCCCGCGTGCGATGGTCGCAGCTCCCGGGCGAGGTGACGCGCCGCTCGCGCAGCAAGGGCGAGAAGCAAGCCGATCGCAACGTCCACGCCAAGGTGTACCGGCTGCGGAGCCAGATCGAGGGCCGCGAGTATCTCCTCGTCGGCTCGCCAAACCTGACGTCGGCGGCGCATGGAAAGACCAGCGCCGGCAACCTCGAGGCGGCCTTCCTCATGGACCTGGGGCCCGACCGACGCCCGACGGCCTGGCTCACGCCTCTCTCCGAGAGCGAGCAGCCCACCGAGTTCGGCAAGCCGCTGGTCGAGGAAGGCGAGTCGACCGCCGTGCCGCCGCTCATGGTCAGGCACCTGTGGGCGCAGAAGCGCTCCGAGTACTTCTGGGATGGCGAATCCGCGCCGCGGCAGATTGCGCTCAGCAACCACGGTGTCCCGCTCGCGACCATCGACCATGTGGCGCGCTCCCGATGGGCACCGCTTCCTGAGGGCGCTTCCGCGGCGCTCGCGGCTCTCCTGCGCAGCACCTCCTACCTTCAAGCCAGCGTGGACGATGGGCCGACGGTGACGCTCCTCGTCCAGGAGGAGGAGATGGCGCACGCGCCGTCGCTCCTGCTGTCGCTGACCGTCGAGGAGATTCTCCGGTACTGGGCTCTGCTGTCGCGCGAGCAGCAGGAGTCCTTCGTCGAGGGCAAGCTCACGCGGGAGCTCGTGGCGGCCGGCGTGATCTCCGCGGCCGAGGCCGCCCGGCTGGATGAGCGGTGGCGACAGTCCGAGAGGGAGAGCCTGTTCGACACCTTCGCCGGCATCTTCCACGCCTTCACCAGGCTGGAGGACGCGGTCCGGAAGGCGCTCGAGAACGACCTCCCGCGCGATGCCGAGTATCGCCTGCTCGGCGAGAAGTACGACTCCCTTCCAGTGCTCATCCGCAAGGTGATCGACGACCACGACGGCGACCCGATCACGCGCTACGTGACGATGCTCACCGCGCGGCAACTCGTCGATCGCCTGCAGCGCGACCATGGCGACTTCTTCAAGACTCCCGCCGCGAGGGCCATCGACCTACCCACACTCGTGCGGCGCAGCGACGAGGTGCGAGCGGCCGTGAAGCTCGGCGACGACAGTGACGCCACACGGTTCCTCACCTGGTTCGAGCAGCACTTTCTCGCGGAAGCCAGGAAGGCGGCGCAGCCGTGATCCGCCTCGAGCCCGTCTCCCCTCAGGCCGCGAGGACACTGATCGACTTCGGCGGCGGAGGGGCGCTGATTGCGCCTGACCTGGCGGAGCAGCAGCTCGATGGTGCGGTTGCGCTCCACAACGCGCTCGGACGCGAGCGTGTCGCCTACATCGCCGACGAGGTGGGCCTGGGCAAGACGTACGTGGCGCTGGGGGCGGTGGGACTCCTGCGGTACTTCCACCCGCATGCGCGAGTCCTTTTCATCACTCCGCGCGAGAACATCCAGCGGAAGTGGCTGAAGGAGCTGCGTAACTTCGCCGCTCGCAACTGGCGCCATGCGGACCAGCGCGTCCGCGACTTCCGCGGCCTGCCCGCCCGGCCCGCGGTGCACTGCACGAACCTCATCGAGTTCGCGCAGCAGGTGGTCAGCGATCCCGATCGCGACTTCTTCACGCGGCTCACGTCCTTCAGCTTCGCCCTCGGCGGCGACGCAGGCGGCTGGGCTGCGCGCCGCGACGCGCTCTGCCGCCTCTCTGCATCCGTGGATCGTGACGCGCTCGACCTTCGGCAGGACAAGGACTCCTTCAAGCGCGCGGTCGCTCGCACGCTCAACGGCCTCCTACCGCACTTCGACCTCGTCGTCGTCGATGAGGCCCACAACCTCAAGGGCGGCATCGCGTCAGGCGCGGCGCGCAATCAGCTGCTGAGCCTCATCCTCGGCTCCGCTCGCGAGGGCGGCGTGACGCCTCGTTGCGACCGCGTCCTGCTGTTGTCGGCGACGCCTCTCGAGAGCGACTACATGGAGCTGTGGAATCAGCTCGATCTCTTCGGCCTCGGGAAGCAGTTCCAACTCCTGGCCGATCCGGCCGCGAGCGAGGCCGCCAAGCAGGAGGTCGCGGCGAGGTTCCTGTTCCGGCGCGTGACGACCCTGCGCTTCGACGGCCGCGAGCACACCAAGAACCAGTACCGCCGGGAGTGGCGCGCGGGTGGTTGCGTCGTGCATGACGAGCCCTTGCGCGTGCCCGACGCGAGGCAACGGCTCATCGTGGCGCTCGTGCAGAAGAAGGTGGCCGAGGTCCTCCAGGATCCCGAGTTCAACGCCAGCTTCCAGATCGGGATGTTGGCTTCGTTCGAGAGCTTCCTGCAAACCGCCAAGGTCGAATCGACCGACGGCGAGATGGCCGTCTTCGATCAGGCCGACCAGACGGCGAATGAAATCGAAAGGGAGGGCCTGGATCGGCTGGCGGTCAACTCGTTGGCATCGTCCTATCGGCGAGTGTTCGGCCAGCCTCTCCCCCACCCGAAGATGGACGCGCTCGTCCAGTCGCTGGCTGCGACGATCCCGGCCGGGCAGAAGACCCTCGTGTTCGTCCGCCGAGTGATGAGCGTGCCGGAGCTGGCAGAGAAGCTCTGTCGCAAGTACGACGACTGGCTCATCCTTCGGTTGCGGGAACGCCTTGGCCCCGGACTCGCGGAGGAGCTGGAGCCCGTCGTTCGGCGGTACGAGGAAGAGCGCCGCCGCGCCTCGTGGGATCGGCTCGTGACCGCGCCATCCGACGAGGCCACCGAGGCGCGCGGTAATGCCGGGACCGAGGAGGACTCTGGACAGCTCGATCGCGGCGGTCGGGAGACCTTCTTCTCCTGGTTCTTCCGAGGCGAGGGCCCGCAGGGGATCCTCTCGGGAGCAGCGTTCCAGAAGAACCGGCTCCGTGGTGAGGGGTCCGCATACTCGACGTTCTTCGAGGACAACCACGTCGCAACGCTGCTCGGCGAGCGCGATGACGTGCTGGCCGCGCTCGCGCGGGTGCTGCGCATGGCTCAACCCGAGATCGAGGCGCGACTTCGCTCGACCTCATTCGCCATCTTCCGGGCGACCTCACAGCGCAAGGACAAGGGGCAGCCTCGGCGCCGTGTGTTTCTCGCGTACCAGGCGGCGGCGTTGCACCTGCTCGCCGAGTCCTCGACCGCACTCGCCGAGGATGCGCGCGTTATGTTGAGGGAGTCGATGCCCGGGCCCGTGCCGACGCCCGGCGAGACTCCCCGCGGGTGGCCGGCACCGGGCGAGCATCTCGCCACGAGGACGCTCTTCACCGAGCTCCGCCGACGCGCGTCCCTGTGCGACGACATCTGGCCAGTTCGGCGCGACGGCAGCTTCGCGGAGCGCTTTCGCGATGCCGAGCGCCGACGGGAGCTCCTCTCGGCGGTCGCGCGCCTCGGTCACGCCTTCATCGACCTCTGGATCCTGGCCGTTCGGCGGTTGGGATCGCTGGCGCTCAAGTCGCAGGAGAGACGCGACGAGAGGGCCGAGGCCCTGATCGACGAGTACCTCGACCTGCTCGAGGAGCAGCGCACGTCCACCGAGTTCACGGCCTGGCGCGAGCTGCGGGAAGTCGGGCAGCACCATGAGCTGATCCTCGGCATGAACTTTCCTGAAGCGCGTTCGGCGCGGCTGGGCGAGCTTGCACGCATGTTCGGCAGCGCACTCGGCTCGCAGATGCCCATCGGGGGCATGTGGGGCGGCGTCAACAAGAGCCTCGTGGGGCAGTTCCGGATGCCGGGCTACCCGCTCGTGCTCGTGACGACGGACGTGCTGCAGGAGGGCGAGGACCTCCACGCCTTCTGCTCACGCGTGGTGCACTACGGCATCACGTGGACGCCGTCAGCGATGGAGCAGCGAACGGGACGCGTCGATCGCATCGCCTCGCTCACGCATCGCCAGCTGACGGCGCTCGGCGAGAAGCGGGCGCACCCCGATGAGCTGTTGCAGGTGTACTACCCGTACCTCGAGGACACCGTCGAGGTCCTTCAGGTGGATCGCGTCCTGGACCGCATGAACCGCTTCCTGCGCCTCATGCACGAGGGGTTGGGCGAGAAGAAGGAGGAGCGGAGCATCGACACGCGCGAGAGCTTCGCGCACTCGCGCGTGCGCGTGCCGCCGATCACCGAGAAGCTGACGACGGCATTCCCGGTGCGCGAGGCCGACACCATGGGCCGCGCGCTCGATCCGGAGGAGCCCACGCGCCTGGAGCGCGAACTGGAGGATCATCTGCGCGAGATCCGGCGGGCACTTCCAGAGCGTGTCCGTGTGGATTGGGAAGCGGACGACATCCGCGGAGAGCTGTGCGGTCGCGTCTACGTGGCCGGACGTGGGCTTCTCATGGCCGGCGAGCCCATCCCTGCTGGGGGCGCGGGCGTGCGTGAGCAGGCCATCCGTCTCTCGCTCCGGACTCACGGAGCCGAGGGCGTGCCGGCGCTCCACGCCGAGAGCCCCGTCGGCGTCCTCGACCTGGCGAGCCTCGGGTCCGAGCTCCTGGACGTCCAGGCGGGCCTGGAGGGCGTGAAGGTGTGCACCCTGCCCTGGAGCGGCGCAGCACCCCACCTCGTCATCGTCGAGGGCGACCTCTTCTTCGGGAAGCGCATCACGCAGATGAACGAGGTGGAGGACCTCCTCCGCCGCGTGGTCGTGGGTGCCGACGAGATCGAGCGCGAGTTCTTCGACGGCCGAGATGCCAGCGCGGCCGAGTACTGGAACGTCCTCAGGAGGCAGGACCATGACGCAGATTAGGAAGCTGCTCCTCGCGGCATCACGCGTCGCCCCAGATGGGCTCGAATTCCGATGGAGCCGAGAGGGCGTCGATGCGCGCATGGCGAGCGGTCGGACGCAGCGCATCCGCTATCGCGAGGAAGGCAGCCGCTGGCGTTTCGAGACGACGGTGTCCTCGGCGCGCGACGTGGACGCGCTGGACCGGGAGGAGTTCGCCCAGGAGATGCTCGTCCGCAACCGCACCACGCCCGTCGTGGCGTTCGGCCTCGACGGGAAGGGGCGCTTGATCGCCTGGGTCGAGCACCCCGCGTCGACGCTCCAGCCGGTCGAGCTCGCGCTAATCCTCGCCTCGCTGGCACGTGCGGCGGACAGGCTGGAGTGGCTACTGACGGCGCGGGATGTGAACTGATGCTAGCGCCTCCTGCGTCGCCTAGTGCGCGCCCGCCTCAGCGCTCCGGTAGACTCTGCGGATGCCACTGGACAACTCCGTCGGCGCATCGCTTCGGCCCTCCATCGCGTGGACTCTGCCTCCATGCTGTTCGCAGCGCAGACAGGCCTCTTCGCAGACAGACCGCCTCGCATGAGATGACGCTCACCGCTGCGAGCCAGTCCCATTCTGGTCAGTCTTGAAGATATGTACAACCTACACAACCTAGGCTGGAGCAGCTTTCAGCAGCTGTGTCTCACGATCACAAGGGAGATTCTCGGACAGACAGTCGAGTCCTTCCTCGATTCCGCCGATGGCGGCAGAGATGGCGCGTTTTCTGGCACGTGGAAGACGCAGGGACACGAAGACCTCAGCGGCCCATTCGTGATCCAGTGCAAGTTCACGAGCAAGCCCAATCACGTCCTGCCGCTTTCCGCGATTGCCGACGAAGTCGAGAAGGCGGCACGCCTTGTCGCTGCGGGCCGTTGCGACTCCTACATCCTGATGACGAACGCAGATCTCACCGGCACAAGGGCCGCGGATGTCACGGACCGACTCGCGTTGGTCGGCGTAAAGCACCTCAGGATCTTCGGCTCGACGTGGGTCACACAACAAATTCGCGAGAGTAAGCACCTGCGCATGCTCGTTCCGCGCGTCTATGGCTTGGGCGACCTGAGTCAGATTCTCGACGAGCGCGCCTACCTGCAGGCAAGAACCATCCTTGAGTCAATGCGCGATGACCTCGCGAGGGTCGTCGTCACACAAGCGTACCGGAAGGCCGCTGAGGCTCTCGATAGCCACAGCTTTGTGCTGCTGATCGGCGAGCCCGCCGCAGGCAAGACGACCATAGCATCTCTGCTCGCCATGGCAGCCCTGGACCAGTGGAATGCTCCGATGCTCAGGCTCGACGATCCGGGTCAGGTCGCAGACCGCTGGAACCCTCTTGAGCCCTCCCAGTTTTTCTGGCTGGATGACGCCTTCGGCGTCACGCAGTACGAGGACTCACTCGTCCACCGCTGGAACCACATCCTGCCGCAAGTCAAGTCGATGCTCCGCAAGGGCGCGAAGATCGTGATGACGTCGCGCGACTACATCTACAACCGGGCACGGACGGACTTGAAGGAGAGCGCGTTTCCGTTGCTGAAGGAGAGCCAGGTCGTCATCGACGTGCATGACCTCACGGCAGACGAGAAGCGCCAGATGCTTTACAACCACCTCAAACTCGGAAGGCAGCCACGACGCTTTCGTCGCGACATCAAGCCCTATCTCGAAGACGTAGCAAGCCATCCTCGCTTCATCCCGGAGACGGCACGGCGGCTAGCCGACCCGTTCTTCACGAAGGATCTGTTCATCGATCCCTACTACATCGGGCAATTCGTCGAGAAGCGCGAGCAACTGCTCCAGGAAGTCCTGCAGGGTCTCGACGCCGACAGCAAGGCCGCGCTTGCCCTGATCTACATGCGCAACGACCGGCTGGAAAGCCCCCTAAGGCTGGAGCCACCTGAAGCCGACGCGCTCGCGCGCCTCAGCAGCGACCTCGGTCGATGCGTCAGGGCACTGGATGCTCTCAATGGCAGTCTCGTGCTGCACTCACATGTCGGCGGAGAGTCGTTCTGGCGATTCAAGCATCCGACTATTGGCGATGCCTACGCGGAGTGTCTGGCCCAAAGTCCGGAGATGCTCGGCATCTACATCCGGGGAAGTGTGCCCGACAGGCTCGTTGCTAGGGTAACCTGCGGCGACGTCGGTCTCGAAAGGGCCGTCGTCGTGCCGAGGGGGCTCTATCCGTTGATGCTCTCGAAGCTAGCGGAGTTCACGGCGAGCACGACGTACAAGTCCCAGTGGCTCTCGACCTGGGGTGCGAGGCGCGACCTACTGGACTTTCTTTCACGCCGCTGCTCGATGGAGTTTCTTGCGCTCTACGTACAGAGTCATCCTGCGCTTCTCGACCAGGTCGCGGAGCCCGGCCTCTTCCTGGCCTCCGTTCCGGAAGTCCGCCTGGCCGAGCGGCTCCATCAATTCGGCCTCCTGCCGGAAGAGAGGAGAAAGCAGTTCGTCGCAACCGTAAGCACCTATGCGATCAACGGCGAAGACATGGACGCCCTCAAGGACGCCGGCATCCGCAGACTGTTCAAGGACGGTGAATTCGACGATCTGAAGCGAAGGGTCCGCACGGAACTGCTGCCGCGGCTTGATGACGTACGGTGGGAGTGGCAATCGAGCTTCTCCTCAGCCACGCCCGACGACCACATGCAGCCGTTACTCGAGGGCCTCGCGACCTTGAAGCGCCACTTTGCCGACGACCCGGACGCCGTGATGATCATCGAACGGGAGACAATGCGCACCAACGAGTGGATCCTGGACCACGCCCCCGATGAGCCCGAACGGAGCCCCCGCCAGTTGGGCAAAGTCGAGGTGGAGGACAAGCCCCAGAGCGCCAGAAGTATCTTTGACGACATTGACGCGGACGAGGGCTCTGGTAGTGACTGAGGTCTGCCTGCAGCGTCCCGTAGCTTGGATGCGCGAGAACCAGAGTGGCCGACGGCCTCCCCTACTTCGACGCAACGAGGCTCCGACCGTGAAGGACTTCCTGCACACGGTCACTGAACTCCCACTTTGATTCGGGCTGGCAGCCTGCGCGGGGAAGCTCCGACCCGCCGGGGCAGGCATCGCTGTCCAGGATCGCAGGACGCGGCACCCGCTCTCAGGACGCTCTTGCGTGCCAGCCATGAACCCCGTAGCAGTCCGCATGCAGTGGCGGCGAACTTGAGTTCGTACCGCCCCGCCGGCATCGGTATCGCATCACTTCGGGAAGACGAACCTCTCCGACTTCTCGTCGAAGAACGGGACGTCCGCTGTCTCGAGGCCGAACGCGTGGTATGCCTCCACCGCGAGACGGTGTGCAACCCGATCGGGGTTCGCGATGAAGTCGGAGGCTGTCACCTCGAGCGGCCCTGTCGGACCCACGCAGAGGTCCCGTCCCTTGGCCTGGAGGACAGCGCCCGCGCCGAAACCGAATGCAACTGCGCCAGGGCGCCCCCGCCACAGCAGGCTGCCCGTTGCGTTCCGAATCACGAGCTCGACGAGCACCCGTGACGGAGCTTCGGTAGCTCGCCCTAGCACATAGGCGGCGAGGCGTAGAACGCTCGCCGGGTACTCGGTGAGGATGAACGGGTCGACGATAAGATCGTCGGTACCACGGACGTGCCACGACCAGAGCTCGTCTCGATCGGTCGTGAACTCGACGCGTCCGCTCTCCTCGATCCGTACGCGGCGATAGATCGTCGGCGCGCTCCGCCCGACTTCGATGGCGCGCTGCATCCTCTGTAGCCTAGTCCACGTGGAGAGATAGTTCCATCCCGACGACCGGACCCCGATCGCCGAACCATCCCCGAGGACATCGCGCAGGACAGCGTCTTCGACGTCAATGCGCGACTCGACCTGCGGCGCTGGCCAGCACGCGACGCGAAGCGTCGTCGTGGAGCTCTCTGACAGGAACTCGGAGCGTGCGCGGGCCATCTCCGCGCTCAGCTCGCTCACTTCATCCACGCGCCGAGCGCTTTCGCCCCCGATGCCGCTAATCTCAGCGAACGAGAGCGGACGGTTCCGGTCGGCGACCCGTTGGTAGACGACGAAGGCCGAGCCCTCGCGAAGAGCGTGGGGGCGGCGCTCGCTTCGCGGCACCCTGAGCTCGAGGACGGCGCGACCGCCCCCGGCGTCGAGCAGCCGAGCCGGCTGCAGCGTGGGCCTGGGCTCGATGCGATCGGCGACCATGTCGATGATGCGATTCGCCTGGCGAGCTGGATCCTCCAGCCCTGGCGCGGCCGTCGCCACCTCGTCGGTGTCCTCGACACCGAAGTAGATCGTCCCTCCGTTCGTATTCAGGAACGCCACGACGCTCGCGAGGAATCCGCCACGCGAGTCGATTCCGCGCTTGAACTCCGTCTCGAGATCCTCGCGGCGCCCCACGAGATCCGCAGCCTTCGTCACGGGCGCAGCCATGCGATCACCTCGGCAAAGTCTTGAGCGGCGACGAGCCTCTCGAAGAGCGACCACAGAGGAACCTCCTTGACGCGCCCACCTTCCACTTCGTGCACGTGCTCGAGCGGATGCCGGGACGATACTGCGGCGACCGATCGAGGGATGTCGCGCGCCACGGCCCACGCGCTCGATGCGTCTCGAGGATTCGACGCGCGCCCCGCCGTGACCTGAAGGACGACTGCCCCACCGTCGCCTTCGAGAACGAAGTCGGCTTCGCCCGCCGTCTCCGCATACGTGAGGCGCGCGCCGAGACGCCCCGCGGCTAGCCGCAAGTGGGAGTGTGCGGCAGTCTCGACGATGCGTCCACGCGCAGCGTCGTTCTCGATCGGCGACGGAGAGAGCGAGAACGCGGCGACGATGCCGGGATCGGAGGCATACACCTTGGGCATCTCGCGGCCGCGAGCGCGGGCGCTTCTCGTCCAACGCGGCAGCTTCGCAAGCAGGCCCGTGCCCACGAGGATGTCGAGCCAGCGATCCGCCGTCTGCCGCGGCACCCCCAGATCCTTCTCACCGCGCTGCGTGGCGTTGAACACGGTCCCCGAGTCGGCCGCCAGTGCCGCGAAGAGCGCTCTCGCCTGCTCCGGCTGCCGCAGCGAGGCAGCCGTCGTCAGGTCCAGCAGAAGGGCTGTCTCGACGGCTTGTCGCGTTGCCTCGTAGGCAACGCTCGCATCGGCCACGATGACGTGAGCCGGGAAGCCGCCGCGTTGCAGGTAGGCGTCCAGGACCTGACTCGCGGCAAGCTCCTCGGCCGCGGTCGCTCCGAGCAGGCCGCGACGGAAAAGCGCGAAGTCGGGCTGGGACAGAAACGAGATGCGCTGCTCGAAATAGCGGCCGGCGATCGTCCGGCGGCCCGCAAGCAGCAAGGCCGCCGAGTCGGTCGCAAGGACGCGGCCGGTGCCGGATTCGTGGACTTGCTTCAGGCCAACGTCCCAGCGTGGCGCCTGGCCGATCTCGTCGAACAGGAAGAGTCGGGGCGCCCTGGTGACGCCAGGGAAGGCCCTCGCGTGCGCCTCGACGACGTCGCCGACCTGCGGGGCCGGTGTCGCCAGCCGTTCGTCCTGGAAGTTGAAGCAGACCACGCGCTCGGGGGCGATGCCGTCGTCCAGCAGGGAGTCGGCCACCTGTCGAAGCAGGGTCGTCTTGCCGACCTGCCGCGGCCCCACTAGTAGAACCTGAGGGCCGCCCGCGTCGAGAAACCGCTCCCGGATGCCAGCGAACTCACCGCGACGTACGAGGCGCGTTGGGGCGCCGCGGGACGCAGGATCCAGCCACCACGGATTCTGAGCCAGGAGGTGGTCGCGGAGGGGGCTCTCGGGCGCCATGTCACGACTCTAGCACAACTTCGTGACCTTCATCTAACATCACTGGAGCGCGAAAGGGCATCCGCTGGTAAACCATTGTGGGGATGAGATTTCCGACTGCCCCGTCAGTTTGTGCTTGGGCGTTCCCCCTAGGCATCAGCTCGCGGCCGTTCCCCAACGGCATGCACGTGCACATCCCCCTGTACGCGGCGCGACTGACGGGCACGCCCGAGGAGGCCGGCCACGGTGACGAAGCGCATCCGGGCCTGGCTCCTTGCCACGTCACCGCGGGGGGATCCGCACGAGCGCCACGGCTCGGTGAACGTCCAGCAAGCGCTGAATCAGAAGCCGGCCGAACGCGTCTGCGATCTGAGCGCGACCGCGCGCTTGGAGGAGCGGCGATGCCCAAGGACGTTGACGACGTGTTCGGCCCGATGATGCCGTGGCTCGCGCCTCCGTTCCTACAGCTCATCAGCGAAATCCAGGAGTTCGACCCTCGGAAGGTCGCCACCACGATGGCGCGCGTTGAGCGAGGTCTTGCCAGCGTCGAGCTGACCCCGGAGCAGGTGAAGGAGTTCCTTCAGGCGGGAGCGGCTCCTGAGTTGTGGCACGAACTCAAGTTCGCGCTTGACGACGGAGTGCGCCAACTCAAGGAAGCCGCCAGCAAGGACGCCCGATACTCGCTGGTGCTCCTGCTGATGAAGGAGTGCCATGAGCGCGTGCCGTTTCTATCGTTCATGGTCCTCCGATGGCTGGATCCGCCGACGCTGATCCGGCGGATGTGCGAACCACACGATCTCCTCGTTGCGGCTGATCGATCGCGGGGCGAGATCCGAGCGCGGGCGCTCGTGCGAGCCTTCCGGGAGGTCGCCGAGATGCTTTACGAACCGTACCTTCGGGCTCTATGGGCGCTATCGGAGTTCACGCATGGCAAGTGGCCCAGTGAGCCTGGCACGTTCGGCGCGCTCGTGAACGCTTGCCATGATCGGTTTCAAGAGAGCCACCCCGGTTTGGTGGATCCCGACGTGGGGTGGCTCAGGAACGCAACGGCGCACGCGCACTGGGTCTACGACCCCTCGAACGGCACGCTCATCCTTTGGGATGCCAAGCGGCCGCCTCGTCGCATCTCGCTCGAGCACTTGGAGCAGCGTGTCCTCAACATGTATTACCTGGCGGCAGGAACGCTACCGGCGACCTTCATGCTGCACGCCGTTCGCGACGTCATGATCCCAAATGGCTTGCTCGGCCTGATCGAGGAAGCCGCCAGAGCCATCCCCAACGCTGACACCGCCAGGCAGGCCGAAGTGGATCGACAGCTGGACGCGCTGGCGGCTCCACTGTTTGCTCCACTCAAGGTGTTCCTGGCCGCGCACGCTCACGCGGTGCAGGTCGCGCCCACGGACGGTTGAGAACGACTGAGAGGGCGCTGCGTGGCGTTCCTGGGCAATGGGCGGGCGACCTCATCATCGCAGCTCCTGGACGCCTGTACCCCGAAGTGCTCTGACCGCCAGGGTGGACGCCCTGCCGAGCCCCAAGCAAGGCACTAGCCTCTCCGCCGGCACCACCGGGCGGTCGCGGTGACCGAGCCTTGGTATCAACCTGGGTATCAACTCACCACGCAATTCGGCGCTTTCTGCCGCGTTCGGCGGACACGCCGGACAACGCGAAGACGACTCGTAACCCACGCAGAATCAGCCATCTCCAGCGCGATCAACAACTTGCGCTCCGATCGCGTTCTCGCTCTTAAAATCCCTTGGGCTTCGGCTCGTGTGGGTTCGAATCCCACTCCCGGCAACTCAGGAAGCGGCGGGGCGTGCGTTCATCGCAGCGACGCGAGGCGAGTCTCCGTCGCGTGCTCCTGCGCCAGCCGCGCTGACCGCTCGTTCACCTCGTCAGGGAACCTGCTCCGTCGTGCCAAGGCTCATCTCGCCGCAAGAATGGAGCCTACGGAATCACGGGCCGATTCACCTCACGGGCAAGGGGACGTCACGGGGCGGTCGCGACCGAGCGAGTCCGGTCCGAGAGGCCCCTCCACCGAGTGGGCGAGGCCCGTGACGAGGTAGAACCAGGCGCGCCCCACCCCGGGTCGCGCGAGATCCCATGCCTCGTTGACGGGGAGATCCGTGGCCAGGCACGAACCATGATCGCCCACGCGGAGCGCGGCGACATCGCCGCGGTAGAGGTTGAACTGGCAGGAGCTGTTCGAGGTCTGGGGTTCCCACGTCAGGCGGCCAGGCGCGTCCATGCGGAGCGGGCGGCGCGACGTCGCTCGCGAGACCTCCAACGGAAGAGACGCCGTCGGGCCACACTCGCACGTGCAGGCGTCCGTCGTGGCCGTGGAGAACGGGAACGTGCTCCAGTCGCTCGCGACGAGAGAGCCCCCCGCGTCCTCGGCGATCAGCGTGCCATCCGAGATCGACACGCTGGCTCCGGCTGCGATCACCGGAACGGACGAGACCCGGGTGCACCATGGCTCGAGCGCGCCATCCGCCGATAGCCGGAGCAGCCGTCCGGACGCCTGACTGGTCCATGAGTGATCCATCACGACCGAAACGGTTCCGTCCGGCAGCTCACGAGCGTCGAGGACATCAAGGCTCGACGCCAACTCCGTGCGCGCCCACTCGACCGCGCCGGCTGGACTGACCCGGAAGATCAGCGGCTCGAAGCTCGGGCCGGTGGCCACGATGAGCCCTCCGTCGGCCGCGCGCCTGAGGCTCGTGCCTCGGAGGCGGCCAGCCCAGATCGGATCCCGGAAGCTCCGTTGATCGGTCGCGCGTCCCGCCGAGTCGAGATGGAGAAGGACGAGGGGGGGACCCTCGATCGCCACGACTCCACCCCCGTCGAGAGCTGCCTCGACGGCGGTCGCTCTCGCCGCGAACGTCCGAGACCAGGCCAAGCCGCCCGTGCCGGTGAACT
This sequence comes from uncultured Thermoanaerobaculia bacterium, assembly GCA_964613915.1. Classification (GTDB taxonomy): domain Bacteria; phylum Acidobacteriota; class JBCCFW01; order JBCCFW01; family JBCCFW01; genus CAZTIW01. The sequence goes on along the minus strand of CAZTIW010000009.1, from coordinate 75,601 downwards.
TGGCGATGAAGCCTCCGACGGGACTCGAGGTGGAGATCTCTCCCGCGACCAGAACGCCGCCGTCGCTCGCGCCGGCCACGGCCAGCGGCACGTAGCCAGCACGCGGCTCCACGCGTCGATCCCAATCCAGATTGCCGGCGCCATCCAGGGTCATGACCCAGGCACGTTCCTCGTAGGGGCTGTCCACCTCGCGTGCGATGCCGGCAAGAGCGATGCGGCCATCAACGAGCGTCGTCGCGACCTCCGGCTGAACCCGATGGGCAGGGTCGGGCTCGTAGCCGCGCACCCAGACGATGGCTCCGGCGGAGTCGATGCGAGCGACCTCCATGCTTCGCACGATGCTCGACGCTTGCGGGCCGCACATGGCGACGATGGCGCCTCCGCCTGGCGCGGGCGTGACGCAGGTGCTCTGAATGGGCCCGTCGCCTGGCAAGGCCAGGGCCCAGCGCGTGAAGCCCTCGGCGTCGAGACTCATCGCCCAGCGGCCCGACGTGCGGCCCCGCGCTCCCGAGCCCACGACGCTCCCGTCCTGCGCCAGCCGCCACTGCACGAGGCCGCCCTCGTACCCGCCGATGCGACGCAGGTACGTGGTCCGCGCCGGCTCCACGACGCTGGCGGTCAGCACGTAGCCGCGATCGGGTCCGTTCGTGCCGTCAGCTTGACGGACGCGAAGCAGAAGGGTCGTCCTTTCCAGGGCCGTCCACTCGACGCGGGACCCGCGGTTCACTCCCCCATCATCGTCGCTTGCCAGCATCGCGCCGCTTCCGGCGTGGAAGAGCTCGAGCACGGTGTCGGCAGCAGCTCCGAGTCTCGATGTCTCCAGGATGAGCGTCGCCCCCTTGCAGACGTCCGTGCGCAGCCAGTCCGCCGCGTCGTCGCAGAAGTTGCCCGCGACGACAGACGGAGGCCGCGGCAGCGCTCTCGGCGATCCGGGTCCATCGTCGGGCTCGCGCTGGTCGGTCGAGCATGGCGACGCGCAGGCGATCTCGGTGATGGCTCCGGGCCTCTGCCCGATCGCGGCCGCCAGGCGCGTGGTCGTGTCGGGCGCGAGCGACCTGGAGGCGGCAACGATGCGCATCGGGAACGGAAGCGTCCGCGAGTGGAATGCCTCCCAGTCGAGGCAGCCGGCGAGCTGATCGGACGCATCGGCCCGCGCGATCGCGACCCCGACCGGAAGACTGGCCGTCACGTGGAGCACGCCGGACGCATTCGTGCTGGCAGCCGCCTGGCGCACGCGGCCGCCGGCGCTTGGTCGAGCCAGCCACGCGGGCGCGCCATCTGCCGAGATGCGCGCCATGAACGGATCCCAGGACGAGTCCTTGCCGAGCAGCACCGCGCCGCCATCGGCCGTGGGGTGCAGCGAGGTGATGCGCACGGGAGCCGGCGGGTACGCCTGGGCGCCCTCGTAGCCAAGGGACCAGACCAGGGAGCCGTCGTCGCCGATCTTCGCGACCCAGAACACCGGTCCCGGCACGGGGCTCACCCCCGCCACCATCCAGCTTCCATCCGAGCACCGAGCGAGCGCGTCCACGCTCAACGGAAGGCCCGTGGGCCGAACCAGATCGGACTCGAGACCTCGCTGCCACCGGAGCACCCCTCCGGCGTCGAACCGCGCGATCCATGCCGGCTCCCTGTCGTACCAGACCGTCAGCGCGAAGCCCTCGTCATCCGACGCGGCGAGACAAGGCTCGCGTCCGCCATCCACGAGACTCGAAGACCAGGTCGGCCCCGCGGGCGCGTGCCCCTGCAACCGCACGGCCAGGCTCGAGCCCGCTTCGGCGATGGCGACGGTCCCGTCAGAGAGCGCCGCCAGAGCGCCAGGCTGCGGCCCGTAGCGAGTTCCCCACATCCACGACCACGAGAGGACGCCAGCGGGATCGATGCCCGCGAGCACGGTGCACGTGTCACCCACGCCGCCGACATCGCAGCTCTTCTGGAAGAGCGCCGTGGCGCCACCGGTGGATGACGGTGCGAGATCCACGAGAATCGGGGCTCGAAGCGGGTCATCCGTTCCCGTCGCCACGAACTGCCAGAGCAGGACGCCCGAGGCATCGAGCTTGGCGACGGCGGACTCCCCCACCTGGATGGTGCCGAGGAGCACGCCGCCGTCCGGCGCCGCACGCACGGCCGATACGGTGGCCGAGGCAGGCGGCTGCACCACGCGGGTCCACGCCTGCGAGCGCGCGCCTGGTGGTGCCAGGCCCATCGCGGCCGCGGCCAGGCATGCGAGGGGCAGGGCTCGCCGCCATCTCTTGTCGGACATCATGTCGCTGGCAGCCTCGCCGGAGCCCGCGCCAGAGCGGAGCGTGAACCCGTTCAACACCCTGCGACCGCTCCTGCTTCGGGCTGACATCTGGAGCGGAAGTTACGCCATGGGAGGAGCGAAGACTCCCTGCCCTCGACCCCGCGCGTGCGGCGCCTCTTCCGTCCCCTGCTCCCCCTCGTCGGTGCTCGCCCAGCCGCTCCCCGTGCCCGGGGCGGCCGGGTCACTCCTGGGGCGGGCGCACGAGGTTGACCAGGATGGCGATCAGCTGCCAACCCGACCCGCCGGGCCCGAAGGCGCCCGTCGTCAACGGGCTCGTCTTGTCGAGGTGCGCGATGAGATCTCGCGGGACGTAGATCCCTCGACAGAGCCGGCATGCGTGGGTTCTGCAGCCGTGGACCGATCCGGGCACGAGCGTGTAAGCGTCACAGCGCGGACAGGGAAGCAGTTCCGACGCGCCAGGAAGGGCGTCCGCGGCCCAGCGTTGAGTAGGCAGTCGTTCGCCGCTCGGATGGCGTCGCCGCCATTCATCGAGTTCGTCGCCGTCAAACCACACCGACCGGCAGGTCCCGCAGCGGTCAAGCGCGATCCCTTGCCGGTCCTCCGGCGTCATGGCCGTGCGGCAGTCCGGGCAGGGCACGGGCAAGTCATGCTCCCGGCGCGGCGCGGATCGTCGCGGCCTCGTGAGCGGTCGGGGGGCCAGCCGGACCACGTCGCGCCAGGGCCACTGTCTCACCGTCCCCGGAGCGCGCCAACCCCCACCCGATCAGGTTGTCACTTGAGGTCGGAGAGGTTGGCGCCAAAGTTGATGTGGAAGACCTGCCCATCCAGCGAGAGCGCGGGGACCGACGTGACGCCGAGTTTCTCTGCCTCCGAGATGCGGCCCTTGGCCGTGCCGAGATGCACGACCTCGATGTCGAAGCGGTTCGTGTCCACAGCCGCAAGCACCGATTGCTCGGCACTGACGCAGACGGGACATCCGGCGTGGTAGAAGACGGCTTTCTTCTTCATGGTCTTGCTCCTCATTGGTTCGAACGGTTGTCGGTGGCCTCGCGCCACGCATGGAGAAAGATGCACGCCCCGTGCCCGCCTGCCAAGGACGCACCTTCTGGTAACCTGGAACCGATGATCTCCGATGATCCGTCAGCTCACGCAACGAGCGCGGCCGATGATGCCAGGGCAATTCCCGTCGCCTCGATGGTCGAGAGCATCGTTGGCTGCAAGTGGTCCGTCGGACTGCTCCGTCTTCTGGCCGACGGACACACCAGACCCAGTGCCCTCCTTCGCGCGACCACGGGCCTGTCCGCGAAGGTGATGAACGAGCGCCTCCGCAAGATGCTCCGCTTCGGCATCGTGAGTCGCACCGTGATCGGCAGCAAGCCGCCCGTCGAGGTCGAGTACGCGCTCACGCCATTCGGGCGGCGCTTCATGGGGATCATCGACGAAGTGCGCCAGCTACAGGAGGTCGTTGACCGCGGGGACATCTCCGGGCCGGCGGCTGCTCGGAAGTAGCCTGCTGCACGCCCTGCCCTCAAGCTGTGCAGGTGGCGATTCCGGCCAATCCGAACACGGAGTCCGGTGATTCCGATCGCTCGTCGGAGTGAAGCGACGTGGTTCCTGTTCGGGTCGCGGCCTCGCGGAGCGAGGGCGCGGGGGATCGTGCCGGGATCCTGAGCAGACGATCCGTCAGTTGCCGTGAGCGCTGGTGGAGCCTGTGGGCGGCGCGCAGCGCCGTCCGAGGAGCGGTGGGAGACGGCCGCCCCGGTCCGCCGTGCGCGGCTCCGGCAGAGCGATCACGACGCAGCGGGGTTGAGCCTCGCCGCGTCAAGTCCTCGCTCCCCCATGCATGCCGCGGGATGAACGCCCCGTTTCTCATCGCGGACGTCATCGCGGCTCTCGGCCCTCCTGATGCACCGTGCGTTCGTGGCACGCCACTTGCAGTTTCGCGCTGCGGGGGCCGTGCGGCAGGTGTCACGGGGCCTTGCTCGTTCGCGGCCCCGTGGGGCTGACGGAGGATTCTACAAATCGACCATCCACGGCCACTCTCAGGAACCCTGTAATGTAGTTCACTCCATCGGCTCGTTTCTTGCTCGCGCTCGGTCTCACTGTCGGCCTCGTGGCGACCGCGTCGGCCGGTCCGTCGAAGGGCACGGGCGGCGGCAAGAGCGGCACGACGACGATCGGCGTCACCGCCATCGACGGCACCGCGCAGACCCCTGACATGGGCATGTTCACGTACAACAACACGAGCCGAGCGTCCTACACGGCCGGAATTGACTGCGTGCGCGTCGAGGGCAACACGACGTACTTCTCCGGTGTCATCCGGGTCGCCTCCAGAATCGCGCGCAGCATGTTCGGGATTCTCCCGGGCTTCACGTACGTCTACGGCGAACTCGTCGACGGTGGCGAGCCTGCGACCGACTCTTTCGAGTTGCTCCTCCTCAGTCCTGATGGCGAGGAGGATCCCGCGGCGTATTGCCAGACGGATCGCGATGGCACGGTCCATTCCCTCACGGCTGGCAACCTGCAGGTGAGGTAGTCGAGCCACCGGCTCCCCGGAGCTCCGTCGTCGCGGGATCTCCGCGCGGCGGAGTTCTTTCGTCAGCACGCCTGGGCAACCCTCGCGACTCACGACGCTGTCGAGCCGCTCACGGCGCGACGGACGGCGCGCCGCTCGGGGCGTACCGGCTCACCGCGCGCCGCAGACCGGGGCACCTGGCACCTGACGCTATCGTCCGTGGACCTCGTCGCCGGCACGGTGACGGGGCACTCTCCTGGGACGGGAGCGACCAGCACGGGTCGAACCAGCAGAGCGCGCTCGTTCCGTTTCCGGGAGCGGCACGCGTGAGACGACTCGGTTCTTCCAGCGCGACCTTGCAGTGGCTACAGACGCCTCAGGATCGCCGCGGTCGCTACCAGCTCGACATCTTCAACACCGATCAGAACCCGAGCGGCGAGCTCAACGGCCCGGGGATCACGATGCCATTCGACATGGAAACCTGCCTGGAGGGGAATGGCTCCGCAGGCGGGGAGTGCCAGTGCGGTCCCTCGGGCTCGTTCGAGACGCATCCCTGGCGCGGCACGGCCGCAACCGAAAAGGAGTGCTCGGTCGGAGCCACCGCGCATCAACGCAGGGGGGACCACCTCTTCCGGACGAAACGCGTTCGCATTTCGTCTCTCGGGAGATGCGCACCGCTCGCCCTCGGCTGTCAGGGCGGCCCTCCAGCCTCACACCCTCCCGCCACGCGGCCCTGCCGCGCGCATCAGGATCGCCACGATCCCTGATCATGACGGCTCGGCTAGGATGAGCGCATGGCCTTCCCCGAACGCCTCTTGTTCCTCGCGCGCAGGCTTCGCGAGCGACTGTGGGTCAGGCCGCTCGCGATGTGCCTCCTCTCCATCGCGGCGGTGTTCCTCGCCAAGAGCGCGGATGGCGTGCTGCGGGGAGCTCCGGCGATCACGCCCGAGTCCGTCGAGGCGCTCCTGTCCATCATGGCCGCGAGCATGCTCGTGATCGCCACGTTCGCCGTGGCGTCCATGGTCGCGGCGTACGCTTCGGCCGGCCAGGCGGCGACGCCCCGGGCCTTCCGGCTCATCGTTGCCGACGACGTCTCTCAGAATGCGCTCTCCACCTTCGTCGGCGCCTTCATCTTCAGCATCGTCGCGCTGACCGCCGTCAAGAACGACTTCTACGGCCCCGCGGGACTGCTCGCCCTGTTCGGGCTGACCGCCAGCGTGTTCGCCGTCGTCATTCTCACGTTCGTCCGCTGGGTGGATCGGATCGCGCGCCTCGGGCGCCTCGGCACCTCGATCGAGAAGGTCGAGGCCGCCACCCGAGCGGCCCTGGAAAGGCGCCGCGTCGCGCCCTCGCTCGGCGGCGCGGCCGCAGACCAGGCCGGCGGCACCGCCATCGAGGGCAAGGCTGTCGGCTACGTGCAGCAAGTGGATGTCGCCGCCCTCCAGGCGCACGCCGAGAGGGCGGGCCTGCGCATCGCCGTGTCGGCGCTCCCCGGGAAATTCGTCATGCCCGGCCAACCGCTCGCGCGGGTCGCGCCCGATGACGGAGGTTCGACGGGCGTGGACGCGGACCCCATCAGGTCCGCCTTCGTGATCGGCAGCGAGCGCCTCTTCGACGACGATCCGAGATACGGCCTGGTGGTCCTCTCGGAGATCGCGGACAAGGCGCTGTCTCCTGGGATCAACGACTCGGGCACGGCCATCGCGGTTCTGGGATGCCTCGCGCGCCTTCTCGTCTTCTGGGCCGAGCCGGACGCGGACCGCGAGCCGCCCCGCCACGATCGGATCAGCGTTCCCGTACTCTCGATGAAGGACATGTTCGACGACGCCTTCACGGCCATCGCGAGAGATGGCGCCGGGTCCGTCGAGGTGGCGGTGCGCCTGCAGAAGGTGCTCGCCTCGCTCGCGTGCGCGGGTTCCGAGGAGCTTCGTGCCGCGGCGCTCGTGCACTCGCGCCTGGCGCTCGCTCGCGCCGAGAAGGCCCTGTCCCTGCCGGAGGACCTCGCCGCGGTGCGCAGCGTCGCGCCCTGCGTGGCGAGGCCCTGAGCCTGTCGCCGGCGCGCCCTCCGCGCGGGCGACCCCCTCCTGGCCCCGCCGCGCCACCCCCCCGCGCCCCCGGCCCCGCCTCCCCGCGATCACGCCCCGCGTGGCGTCCCGGGCCGCGACGGCGAGTCCCTGGATCGGCGCTGGTGTCCATCTGGCGTCCGCTCCGACCCGGAATCTGACACGGCATGCCTCGAGCACCGAGGGAGCCTCGTCGCGATTGCCGCGAGCGCCGTCCTCCCGCAGCAGTCCGCGACGCCGCAAGAGCCGCCTCGCGCGCGTCACGATCAGATCCCTCCACTCACGCCGCGCCTGATCTTTCGGCACTGGCAGCGCACCGAAGTGCGTCCGCCCGTCCTCGCCCGTCGCGTGCACGGCACCGCGCCGCCAACGGGTGGAGCGCGCCCCCGCAAGAGAGACTACCTGACGCCCGGGCGCATCACCGAGACTCTCGCTCGCAGTCGTCGGCAGTCCTGATGTCGTAGAAGTGAATGAAAGGCCGCCGGGGCGACGGCGCGGCGGGCGTCGAGTCCACCCAGGTGGTGGCACGCAAGGGCTCGGGCTCGGTCAGGACCGTCAGCGAGCGCGGATCGGTCCCGCGCCGCACGTGAAAGTGCAGTTCCGGTGGCCACCCCGCGCCCGCCCACCACGTGAGCCGGGCCGTGATCTCCGCTGCGAGCGGGTCGCCGTGCTGAATGACGCGAAGAAACCCGCCGACCGGTAGCGGGTCCGGCGCGAGGCGCGCGCACGGGCCCGGAACGGGCACGCCGCACGGAACGCTGGCCATCCCGGTCAGGTTGAGTCCCTGACTCAAGGGGATCGTCTCGGTGAGTCCCGTGTTCTCGTCGATCCGAAGCAGCAGGTTCCGGTACCAGGATGACATCCCGTACAGCTGCGATCCCGAGTACGCCAATCCCCACAATTCCGGGTAGCCGGTCCCTCCCGCGTCCGCGATGCAGCCGTACTCGGGCAACGCGTCGCCTGTCAGCGGATCCAATCGCGCCAGGCGTGAGCCCCCGGGCGTGCAGGCGCAGTTCATCGTCGCCCGCAGGAGGCCGTCGTTCGGTGACAGGGCGATGTCGCCTGCCAGCACCTGACACCAACCGGGCGCTGGCCCCCGGACGCCCCCGATCACCTGCTTGGCCGTTCCACCGTGAGACTCGAAGCGCTCGAGCGGCGGTCCGGCCGACAGCACGTCCGTGGTCGTCAAGTCGCCCGTCAGGCCGACAGGAAAGAAGAGGGAGTATGGCGGGAGCAATCGCTCGGTGCCGTCGCAGGCGGAGAACTCCGTCAGTCCGCCGGGCACGCCGATGATTCGGCCATCGGCGGTGACGGCGATGTCGTGCCACTCACGGGAAGTCGCGGCCACGAAGCTCACGGCGCCGGTGCGTGGATCCACTTCCCAGACGGCGCTCGGAGAATACGTGGAGACGTAAAGGACGTCACATCGGACGCACGGATCCGCGAGCTGTGCACGCCCCAGCGCGGCCGTCACGACAAGGGCCACCACCCCGGCGCCAGAAACTCGCGCGACCCGGCCCCACCCCGCTGACATGCACTCCCCCTCTTCCCCATGCGCCGCAGCGCGTCCCCGGCAGCCTCACGACCCAGGCCAACCTGGACCTGGAGCCTCTCGGCCGCCCGGATCCAACTTAGCCTGAGTGAAGGGGCGCTTCAAGCACCCTCCCGTCTCGCGCTCCGTCTCTCGCCCCGAGCGCCAGGGCGACGGATCGACCCTTCCCCGAGGCGAGTCGCGCGCGATGGGGCGGGCAACGGCCGCCGGCGGTCGTCGGTGGCGAGATGATGCGGTCGTGGTAACGGAGGCGCCGCAAGGCCCGCCGCCGTCGCGAATCTCCCCGTCTGTCGTCGTGGACGCGTGCGAGCGCCGGCGCTAGCGAAGGTCAGGGAGGAACTTGGTCCGCCTCGCTCTTCCCCTCCTTGGAGTCGAACCAGACGGCCAGGAACCTCTCGCCGCTCCCGTCCGCAGTCACGACATCGGAGTGGATGCCAAGCGGGCGGACAACCTGCAGGGCCAACGCTACTGGCATCGGGCCGGAGCTAGCTGACATGGGAACGTTCTGGATGTCGGCGGGGGCAAGGACGGTCAGTCCCGTGGCAGAACCCAGGGCCGCCAGGAACTCCCCGAGCGTGCTGGCATCGAGACGTATCGTCGCATCGCCCACGGCAGCCGCGACCCGAACGCGGGCGGTCGTCAGAGCTGTCTCGAGCGGCTCCGGCTTGCCTGTTCCGCAAGTAGCTGCCGCCGCGACGGCTTCATCGAGCGTCGCGAACAGCAGCGAGTCGCAGGATGTTCCGTCAGCTCGCAAGACTGCAAAGCTCGGCATGCCGAATGCCATCCCGCCATTCCAGTGTGCGCGCACGAAGCGGCCCACTGCCCCTCCCCCGGACGCCGCCTCGTCCACCGACATCGCGACGAACTGAATATCGGGATGGCCTTCGGCCGCCTTGCGAAAGTCCGACCAACCCCTCCTGCACGGAAGACACCACTGTGCTCCGATGTCGACAACCAGCGGCCGACCGGATGCTGCACCGAGCTCCAGAAGCGCCTCGATCTGCCCCGTGTTGCGCGCAGCAGCGACCAGAACGAGATCGCGGACGTTCGCATCGGGAGGAAAGGCCAGAGCTTGCCCCGTGATGAAGTCGACCCTGCTGGGGGCGTGGGCATCCTGCAGCGAAGCATCAGGGGCTCTCGGCGGCACGGGAACCGACTCGTCGCTCGGCCCCGCAATGGCGGCGAGCGGTAATGCAAGCAGCAGGCAAAGCGCCGACCAGCGCCAGCGACCGGGGAGAGTCATGGAAGGAGCCTCCGGTGGATCGTGGGCGCCGCGGGCGATGCCGCGGCGCCCGAACCTGGCTACTGGAACGTGATCACGCCCGTCGAGTCGTTGAAGGACGCGCTGAATCCAGACGCGCTGCCGATCGCGGCAAGGACATCCTCAAACTCATCCTCTCCGTAGGTTCCACTGGAGAGAGCATCGTCCAGCTTGTTCGTCGGAATGCTGACCCCCCATCCAGAGACATCCTGCAGGAACTTCCCGAGATCCCCGAGGTCGATCCCGTCCTGAAGGCTGAACGTGGTGGCCGCAGTTCTGGGCGTGCGGGGTGTGCGCGGCGTGAATGGTGTGCCAGGCGTCGTGTCGGCAAGGCAGTGACAACCGCAGGACACGCCACCCGCCACGCAGATGGCCCAGCAGGAGCAGCGCGTTCCCGTAGGACAGGTGGTCTCCGGCGTCGAGCAACTGCTGCCACCAACGTTACATGAGAGAGTCGGGCAGACCGTGTCAGCGTTCGCGTTGTGCCCGATCAGCGTGAAGGTGAGGATCAGGAGGAGCGCAGCCCCCCCCCGACGAGAATCGAACAGATCCCATGGCAAGTACCTCCTTCGTCGCAGGTGCGACGTGTCGGCACTCTTTCACGATGCAGTTACCGCGTCAACTCACCCTGGGCGACGTCCGCGCAGGCAGACGAAAAGGGGGGAGGCGAGTCGCGGTTGTCTCACGCCCGAACGAAGCGGAGGGATGCTCGCGTCCGGCGCCGCTCATCGATTCGCAGTCGCGTGCTCAGTCCTCTAGCGAGGCTGGCCCGCCCGACGAAGCGCGCGAAGGACACTGCCGAAACGTTCCCTGCCAGCGTGCGCAGCAACCGCAGGAAGTCAGCGGCGGGTGGCAGCACCGAGCAAGCCGTGAAGGCCGCGCGCGCCCTCCTGAAGCACCTGGAGCCGCTCGGCCGGCGTGAGGCTCAGCATCCAGCGCACGAGCGTGAGGTCCACGCCATCCGGAGAGGTCGTCTCGTCGCTCGCCCGGGGGCCCGTCCTCGCGCCCGCAGCCGCATCGGGCGCGCCGGGCGCGCCGTCAGGCTGGGCGGTGGCGTCACCGGCCCGGGTGTCATCGTCGCCGGGATCCTTCATCGCGCCGAGTGTACCCCGCGTGGCCTGGCGCCAGGAGACGGCAGGCCCCTGCACGCCCGCGGGCGAGGCCGGGACAGGTCTGGCGTGGCGTCCCGGGCCGCGACGCCCTATCATTGCCGGACCTTGGAGGTGGCCGCGTGCGTCGTCCGATCCGACAACTTGCCGCCGTGGCCCTCGCCGCCGCCCTCGCCTGCCTTCCGGGCCCCGCGCGCGCCGATGGCGACGAAGCCACGCCCGAATGGGCCGGCAACTTCGAGCACCGCGACATCTACCGCGATCCGGGCTTCCGCTTCGACCGGGGGCTCCAGGGCCGGCTCGAGGCCACCCTGGACCGCCTCGCGCTGCGCGGGCTGGTGGAGCAAGGGCGGCTCGGCGTCGCGCTGGTCGATCTCGCCGACCCCGCCCGCCCGGTCCTCGCCGAGGTCCGCGGCGGCGAGATGATCTATGCGGCCAGCGTGCCGAAGATCGCCGTCCTCTACGCCGCGTTCCAGGCGCGCAAGGAGCGGCGCCTCGCGATCGACGCCGACATGCGCGAGACGCTCACCGACATGTGCCGCGTCAGCAGCAACTGCGCCGCGAGCCAGGCGATCCACGCGGTGGGCTTCCCGTACATCGCGTCCGTCATGTATCACTCGGGGCTCTACGATCCCGAGATGGGCGGCGGCCTGTGGGTCGGCAAGGCCTACGGCGGACCTGACGACTACTGGATTCGCGATCCCGTCGCCAACCTCTCGCATGGCGCGACCGCCGTCTCCGTGGCGCGGCTCCTCACGCTGCTGTCGCAGGGACGCCTGGTGGACGCGGCCTCCTCGCGCGAGATGCTCGAGATGCTCGGCGATCCGGGGATCCACCACAAGTTCGTGAAGGGCCTCGACGCGCGTCCCTCGACGATCTGTCGCAAGTCGGGCTCCTGGCGCGACTGGCACGGCGACGCGGCGCTCATCGAGCGCGACGGCAAGCGCTACGTCGCGGTCGCGCTCCTGCAAGACGCGCGCGGCGAGAGCATCCTCCAGTCGCTGATCCTGGGCCTCGACGACTGCATCGAGGATCACCCCGTCCCCCGGCAGCTCGCCGCCCTCCCCGCCCCCCTGCCCCCCACGCGCGACGCTCGCGGGTACTGACGGTCGGCGCCTCGCGGCGCCCGGTGCGGGTGAACCCGACGCCGTGGCTCGCCGCCGGGAACAACGGCGGGCGTGAGGGGTCTTCAGGGACGAGGCGCTACCATCCGGGCAGCGCCGTCGCGCCGGAGGACTCCCTTGACCCCGCACTCTCGACAGAAGGTCCTGCTCGTCGCCCTCGTGGGCGCCCTGGGCGCCACGGCGCTCATCCTCGGTCACCCGGACCTGCGCGACGCGCTCGTGCCCTCGGCCAGCGCCTCGCGCGTGCGGGCGGGCCTCGCGCCGCCCCTGCCCGTCACGGGCGAGGGCGGTCTCGAGATCCGCCTGTCCGATGGCGCGGCGCGTCCGGGCGATGCCGAACGCGCGAAGCCCGCGACCGATGCCGTGCCGCTCTCGGACACCGAGGCCGCCGGCATTCTCGCGCGCCTCCCCGCCGTGGACGCCAAGCCCACGGACCGCGTGGACGCCGCGCTCCCGCCGAAGTCGCTGCCTCCCCCGCGCGCGGGGATCACCCGGCTCGACCCGTGGCCGCCGGCCACGACCGGCGACGGGCCGCCGGTGACGCGCGTCGAACCGCTGACGATCCTGCGCCACGCTCCCGAGGGCGACCTGCCGCTCGCCGGCCGGGTCGCGATCACGTTCTCGCAGCCCATGGTCGCGGTCACGTCGCACGCGCAGGCCGAAGGCACGCTCCCCGTGCGCATGACGCCGCAACCGCCGGGCAAGTGGCGATGGGCGGGATCGCAGCTCCTGATCTTCGAGGGACCCGAGGCGTTCCGGCTGCCGATGGCGACGCGCTATCAGCTCGAGATCCCCGCGGGCACGCGATCGCTTTCGGGCGGCACGCTCGCCGAGGCGCATCGCTTCGAGTTCACGACGCCGCCACCCCGCATCGAGCGATCCGAGCCCGCGCACGGTCCGCAGCCGCTCGACCCGCTCGTCATGATGCTCTTCGATCAGCGGATGGACGCCGCGGCGGTGCACGCGCGCCTGCGCATGATCGCGGGAAGCGAGACGGTCGCGACGCGCGCCATCGACCCGCGCGCGCAGAACGCCGATGGCGCCGCCGTGCGCGCGTTCGCGGGAGGCGACGCCCTGCTGGATCGCGTCGTGGCCCTGCGCGCTGCGCGGCCGCTGCCGACGGCGACGACCGTCGTCGTGACGGTCCCGGCCGGCACGCCCTCCGCTGAAGGCCCCGTGCCGACGCCGGCCGACCAGTCCCTCGCGTTCACGACGTACGGGCCGCTGCGCGTGACCGAGCATCGCTGCGGCTGGCAGGAAGGCGACTGCCCGCCGGAAGCGCCCTGGCTCGTGCGGTTCTCGAACCCGCTCGCGACCGATGCGCTCGAGTCCGCGCGCGTCTCCGTCACGCCGGCGGTCGAGGATCTCGACATCGAGTCCGGCGGCGACATCATCTGGCTGCGGGGCGCCTTCGCCGCGCGCACGACCTATCAGGTGACCATCCCCGGCACCGTGCGCGACGTGTTCGGCCAGAGCCTCGGCGAGGCCGCCACGCTGACGTTCCGCACGGGCCCGGCGCGCCCGCAACTGTTCTCGCCGAGCGGGCCCTTCGTGGTGCTCGATCCCGCCGGGCCGCCGGCGCTGCGCGTCTACTCCGCCGGCCAGCGCTCGCTGCGCGTCAAGCTCATGCGCGTCGATCCCGCCAGGCACTGGTCGGAGTACCACGAGGCGCTGCAAGGGCGCTGGCAGGATCGCGAGCGCCGCTTCATCGCGCCCGGCACGACCGCGCTGTCGAAGTCGATCGAGCTGCGCGGCGACGTGGACGCCCTGACCGAGACGCTGGTGGACCTCAGCCCCGCGCTCGACAAGGGCCTGGGCCACGTGCTCGTCGTGGTCGAGCCCGGCACGCGCATGAAGGACGATCCCGACGCGATGGTGATCGCCTGGGTCGAGGCCACGCGCCTGGGGCTCTCCGCGTTCGTGGACGGCGAGAGCCTCCTCGCGTGGGCGACCGATCTCGCGACGGGCGCCGCGGCCGAGGGCGTCACCGTCGAGATCGGCCCCGGCCCGACGGCGATCGGGCGCTCGGGCGCCGACGGCCTCGCCAAGCTCCCGCTGCCGCCCTCGCAGGCGACGCCCGTGACCGCCGACGGCTCGCCGCGGTCGGGCGGCGCGCTCGCGCCCGGCGAGGAGAAGATCCTGCGCGGCAACCGCTTCGTGCTGGCGCGCCGCGGCGGCGACGTGGCGTTCCTGCCGGAGAACCCGCAAGGCTGGTGGCAGGGCACGTCGTGGGCGTCGAGCTCGCCGCACTTCCCGATCGCGTGGCACGTCTTCGACGATCGCGGGCTCTACCGGCCGGGCGAGACCGCGCGCGTCAAGGGCTGGGTGCGCCGCTTGCCGAACCGCCGGCAAGGCGATGTCGAGATCCTCGGGGCCGGCGGCCCGGTGTCATGGCGGCTCCAGGACTCCGTGGGGAACGAGGTCGCGACCGGATCCGTGCCGATGAGCGAGCTCGGCGGCTTCGACGTGCGGCTGGACCTTCCAGCGGGCATGAATCTCGGCGGCGCGACGCTCTTCCTGTCCGCGCCGGGCGCCGGCACCTTCGCGCGCACGCTGCGCGTCGAGGAGTTCCGCCGGCCCGAGTTCGAGGTGAGCGTCAGCGCGGGCAGCGGGCCGTTCCTGGTCGGAGGCGACGCCCTCGCGACCGCGAGCGCGCGCTACTACGCGGGCGGGCCGCTCCCGGACGCCGAGGTCGCGTGGCGCGTCACCGCGACGCCGGGCGACTTCCGGCCGCCCGGCTGGGACGAGTTCACGTTCGGCGAGTGGGTGCCGTGGTGGCGGAGCTGGCAGCCACGTCCCTCGCGCGTGCTCGAGCATGCCGGCCGCACGGACGGCTCCGGCGATCACCTGCTGCATCTCGAGTTCCTGTCCTGCGTGCCGCCGCGCGCGACGTCGGTCGTCGCCGAGGCCACCGTGCAGGACGTGAACCGGCAAGCATGGTCCGCGCGCACGACGATGCTCGTGCATCCGTCCGACCTCTGGCCGGGGCTGCGCGCGAAGAAGCCGTTCATCGAGCGCGGGCAGCGCTTCGAGATGGACGTCATCGTCACCGATCGCGACGGCGCCGCCGTGACGGGTCGCGAGGTCACGCTGCGCGCCGTCCGCATGCAGGGCCGCTGGACGTCGTCGGGCTGGACCGAGGAAGAGAAGGACGCCGTCGAGGATCGCGTCGTGTCGGGCGAGCGAGCCGCGCGCGCGGCGCTGAAGCTCGACCGATCGGGCGCGTGGACGATCACGGCGCGCGTCGAGGACGAGCTCGGCCGGCCCAACGAGACGGTCATCCGCGCGTGGGTCGCGGGCCAGGAGACGCCCAGCGCCAACAAGCTCGAGCAGCTCGAGGTCGAGCTCATCCCCGACGCGAAGGAGTACCGCCCGGGCGACGTCGCGCGCGTGCTCGTGCGCGCCCCCTTCGCGCCGGCCGAGGCGCTCCTGACGCTGCGGCTCGAGGGCCTCGCCGTCGAGCGCCGCATGCGCCTGACCGAGTCCAGCACGGTCGTCGAGATCCCCATCGAGGAGTCCTGGCTGCCCGGCATCACGGCCCAGGTGGATCTGGCCGGCCAGAACGACGGCAGGCCCGCGTTTGCGAGCGGCTCGGTGCCGCTCGCGATCTCGACGCGCACGCGCGCCCTGACCGTCACGGTCGCTCCGGACGACGCCGCGCTCGATCCGGGCGGCAGCACGACGCTGCGCCTGTCCGTGCGCGACGCCGCGGGCCGGCCGGTCGCGGGCGAAGTCGCCGTGATCGTCGCGGACGAGGCCGTGCTCGCGCTGACGGGCTACGAGCTCCTCGATCCGCTGGCGACGTTCTACCCGCTGCGGGGGCCCGGCGTCGCGGACCATCACCTGCGCACGCATCTCGAGCTCGCGCGATCGCTTCCGGTGACGGACGACGAGCAGCGCGGGAACAGGAAGGAGAAGGACGGCGGCGGGGCCTACCGGCAGCGCGGCGCCGTGGGCGGCATGGCGATGGAGGGCGCGGTGGCGCCGATGATGGCGAAGATGGCGATGGACGCCGCGGCGCCCATGCCGGCGTCCCCGGCCGAGTCCGTCGCGCCGTCGGGCGATCCCATCGCGCTGCGCCAGGACATGAACCCGCTCGCGCTCTTCGAGCCGGCCGTCCTGGTGGGCGCCGACGGCGAGGCGCGCGTCTCGCTGAAGCTCCCGGACTCGCTCACGCGCTATCGCGTCATGGCGGTGGCCGTGTCGGGTCCGCGCATGTTCGGGAAGGGCGAAGCGTCGGTCACGGCGCGCAAGCCCCTCATGGTCCGGCCGTCGCTCCCGCGCTTCCTCAACTTCGGCGATCGCGCGGAGCTCCCTGTCGTCGTGCAGAACCAGGGCGGCAAGCCGCTCTCCGTGAAGGTCGCGTTGCGCGCGACGAACGCGCGCCTCGCGGGCCCGAGCGGGTATCGCGTGACGGTGCCGGCAAACGACCGCGTCGAGGTGCGCTTCCCCGCCGTGACCGACATGGCGGGCACCGCCCGCGTGCAGGTCGTCGCCGTGTCGGGCGCGCTCGCCGACGCCGCCGAGCTCTCGCTGCCGGTGTGGACGCCCGCGACTTCGGAGGCCTTCGCCACCTACGGCGTGCTGGACGCGGGGGCCGTGGCGCAACCGATCGTGCCGCCGGCTGACGTGCTGCCGCAGTTCGGCGAGCTGTCGCTGACGACCTCGTCCACCGCGCTCTTCGAGCTCGGCGACGCCGTGCTCTCGCTCTGGAGCTATCGCTTCGAGTGCTCCGAGCAGATCGCCTCGCGCATGCTCGGCGTGCTCGCGCTGCGCGACGCCGTGGGGGCGTTCGGCAAGCTCCCGCCGAAGGCGGAGCTCGACGCCGCCATCGATCGGGACGTGCAGATGCTGCGCCGGCGGCAGTCCTGGAACGGCGATGTCGGCCTGTGGCGGCATCCGGACGCCGAGCGCCACCGCTGGCCGTGGGTCTCGGTGCACGCCTCGCACGCGCTGCTGCTCGCGAAGGCGAAGGGTCACGACGTGCCGGGAGGCACGCTGGACGCCGCGCGCCGTGTCCTGCGCGAGATCGAGTCGCGCATCCCGTCGGACTATCCGGCCTCGTGCCGCCGCGCGATCGTGGCGCATGCGCTGCACGTGCGGCAGGTCTTCGGCGACGCCGATCCGAAGGCGGCGGCGGCGCTCTTCGCGGAGATCCCGATCGAGGACCACGGTCTCGAGACGCTCGGCTTCCTGCTGCCGACGCTGCACGCGAACGCGCCCACGCGCCCGCAAGCGGCCGCGATCGTGCAGCACGTGCGCAATCGCGCGGCCGAAGAGTCGGGCACGGTCAGCTTCACGCAGGCCTACGGCGACGCCGACTGGCTCGTCATGCACTCCAGCCGGCGCGCCGACGGCATCCTGCTCGGCGCGCTCCTCCAGGTGGATCCGGCGTCCGACCTGCTGCCGAAGCTCGTGCGCGGCCTGCTCGGCGCCCGCGTGCGCGGCACGTGGTCGAACACGCAGGAGGAGTCGTTCATCCTGCTCGCGATGGATCGCTACTTCGCGGTTCACGAGCGAGTGGCCCCGGACTTCCGCGCCACCGCATGGCTGGGCTCGCAGCCCATGGCGGCGCAGGAGTGGCGCGGGCGATCCACGGAGCGGCGCCTGGTCGAGGTGCCCATGCGCGAGGTCATCGCGGGCGGCGCGCGCGACGTCGTCATCGCCAAGGAAGGGACCGGGCGCCTGTACTACCGGCTCGGCATGACGTACGTGCCGGCGAGCCTGCGCCTCGATCCGTCGCAGCACGGGTTCGTCGTCGAGCGCTCGTACGAGGGTGTCGAGAACGCGGGCGACGTGCGGCGCGACGCCGACGGCACCTGGCGCTTCAAGGCGGGCGCGCTCGTGCGCTCGCGCGTGACGATGGTCGCGACCGCGCGCCGCACGCACGTCGCGCTGGTGGATCCGCTTCCGGCGGGCGTGGAAGCTCTCAACCCCGCGCTCGCGACGACGCAGGCCGTGCCGACGGCGACCGGCGGGCTCGCGGTCGCGGGCAGCGTGGCCGCGGAGTCGCAGCCCTGGTGGTGGTGGGGCCCGTGGTTCGAGCACCAGAACCTGCGCGACGATCGCGCCGAGGCGTTCTCGGCGAACGTCGCGGCGGGCGCGTGGGAGTACGCCTGGGTCGGCCGCGCGACCACGCCCGGCACCTTCGTCGTGCCCCCGGCCAAGGCCGAGGAGATGTACCACCCCGAGACCTTCGGCCGCACGGCGACGGACACCGTGATCGTGGAGTGAGCCCGGCGCCTCACGAGCGGGCGAGATCCGCGAGCGGGGTCACTCCCCTCGGCCGGCGTCCTGGATGGCGGAGGCGGGCCCGGCGTCCTGGACCTTGGTGGGAGCGCGCGTGCGGACGGCCTCGTCAATCGCCGCCGCCAGGCGCGAGTGATCCCAGGCGGAGTTCACCTTCAGCACGTTGGACATGAGCGCGACGAGGTAGCGACGCTGCGTCACGCCCTCGGCGGGACGCGCCGGCGTCTCGATGATGGCGATGGAGTTCATGAAGTTCTTGCCGTTGCCGCGGTACTTGCCGCAGGCGAAGCCTTCCTCCTTCACGCACGAGTAGAGCGACCCGCTCTTGAAGAAGACCGCCGCGTCGTTCAGCTCGGGCGCGTAGGCATACCGGTAGCGCCGGCGCGTCAGGTAGAGATACCGCTTGAGCTCGAGCGAGCTCCAGCTGTCCACCACCCTGCCCTGCTCGACGCGCAGCAGCAGGAGCGCGAGCGCCCGGGGGCTCGCGCTGCTCGCGGAGCCCGGCACGCGCGCCTGCCCGTGCTTCGTCCAGAAGGTCCCCTGGACGATGCCGGCCGGGTCCAGCCCCGCCGCCGCGAGCGGCTCGCGGATGACCTGCTGCGAGAGCTCGTGGAGTTCCCTTCCCGGCCGCGCGAGCACGGCGTCGCGCTGTTCCTTCGTCCCCGGCCAGGCGGCCCCGAGCGCGCGCAGGAGCATCGCCTCGCGCCACGCGATCGAGCCCGCCGAGTTCGCGGACGCGGACAGCGCGTGGTCCAGCCATTCCGACATCGTGAACGCGTCGCCGTCGCGCACCGGGCGCGATCGGTTCAGGCCGCTCGCCGGATCCAGCACCGGCACGGAGTGCGAGTCCCCGGCGCTCCACGCGTCGGCGGGGATGACCGTCTCGCGCAGCATGCGCTCGCGCACCGCGACTTCCGGGAACGCGCGCCGCAGGCCGTCGAGGAGCGCCACGGCGCACGCGACCTTGCCGACGGATCCCGGATACTGCGCAACGGATTCTTTTCTGCCCGCCCACGCGATCGCGGCCGGGTTCGTGATGTCCACGACCGCCACGGCGTAGCTCGGATCGCGCGGCGCGAAGATCGAGTCAATGGCCGCCTTGAGCGTGGCGTCCTGCTCGCCGAGGTCTGCCTCGCGACCGGCCGCCTCGAGCCGCAGCGCGATGTCCTCGGTGCCGAGGAGGGCGCCCGGCGGCAGCTTGCGCGAGCCGCCGGCCTGTTGCGCCTTCGTCGTGCCGGCCAGGCGCCGGATGCCCGTGCGCGCCTCGCCGTCGACCGGGTACGCGAGAGCGTCGCCAGCGCCGCCCAGGACGATCAGGGCGGTCAGAACGGTCAGGGTCGCGTTGCCAAGCGCCGCGGCGCGGCTCGCGGAACGAAAACGAGTCATGAAAGGAACCTTACTCGGCGCTGGGCCGCTCGTGCAGCCCCGGCCCCGGCTGCGCGACGGGTCGTGGCGCGACGGCGGGCGCCGCGGGCGCCGCCGGAGGAACCGTGAGCGCCGCCACCACGCGATCGGCCAGCGCCGCGCCGCGCGCCACGAGCGGCCTCACCTGGAAGAGCGTGAGCTCGCCGCCGACGAAGCCGAACTCGACATCCCACGGCAGCGCGCGTCCGTCCTCGCCGGGTTCGGGCGTCAGCTTCGCCTCGAGCTCGCGCGCCATCGCGCGAAGCTGCGCGATCTCGGCGTCCTCGAGCACGCGGCCCATCGCCGCCGGCACCCAGGCGACGCCCCCGCCGGGCGCGAGCGCGCGACGCCAGGGGGCCTTCGCCTCCGCGACCAGCGTCACCGCGCCGTCGGGCCGCAGCACGATCGTCTCCGCGCTCTCGCCATCCACGGCGCCGCCCACGCCATGCGCCACGGAAACGGTCAGGCCCGAGCCGCCCGTCGCCACGTCGGCCGTCACGAGAACGCCCGACTTGTCGGAGGGCACGCTCCTCATGAGCAGCACCGATGGGTGGACTTCCTCGGGATTCGCGAGCGCGCGGCCGCGCCACGCCATCGCCCGCTGGGTGAAGGCGGACGCCCAGACCTTCGGCACCGCCGCGAGCATCTCGTCGAAGCCGACGACGTGCGGGATCGTCTTGTTCAGTCCGGCGCCCGTGAACTGCGGCAGGTCCTCGACGTTGGTGTCCGATCGCACGAACACGCCGTACGTGCCCGGCTCGCCGAACCGCGCGGCGCACAGCCGGGCGAGCGCCTCGCGCGTGGGCGCGTCGATCGCGAGCGCCTCGACGCTCGCGCGGGCTCCGTCAATCGCTTGCTCGAGGCCCGCCTGGTCGAGCGTGCCCTCGCGGTGCGCCGCGAACGCCTCGGCCAGGCGCGCGCGCGGCGAGCCGTTCCCGAGGCCCGCGTGCGCCGCCCACAGGCCGAACGGGATCGCGACCGCGGGCGCGACCCGCCCCGGGAACAGCCGCGCGAGCTCGCCGAGGTTCGCCGCCTTCGGGCCCACCACGCGACCCGACAGCGCCCCGTGGAGATCCTCGAGCGGCAGGAGGTCGCGAACGGTGAAGTCCGGCACGGGCGCGACCACGCGCTGCGCCGCCGCGGCGCGCCGCGCCTCGCCGGTCACGACGTCGAGAACGCCCGGGGGCAGGGCGGCGCCGGGCTCGACCACGACGACGCCCGCCGACGACACGCCGAACAGCACGCGTTCGCCCGCATGCGCCGCGACGCGATCGCGCACGCCCGGCGGGAGCACCGCGTTCGGGATGCCGAGGTTGCGCGCGAGCATTTGAACGTGGGACAGCGCGTTGCCCTCGGCGATCGTCAGGATGCCCGCAACCGGCGAGAGCTCGGCGACCGTGGCGGGCAGGACCACGATGTCCGCGGGATCGAGGCGCGCGCCCGCCGCGAGCTCGGCCTCGCTCACCACGCGGAGCGCGCCGACCGCCACGCCCGGATTCAGCCCCGCGATCCCCGCCGCGCTCGCGCCGAAGAGCCGGTGCGTCAGCCCCGCTTCCGCCTCGGCCGCGCGGGCGAGGCGCGAGGCCGCGTCCGCGAGCGGCAGGAGCGGCGAGCCCCGCAGGGCATCGTCGAGAAAGCGCGCCGCGCGATCGTCGAGCGCCGCGTACCGCGCGAGCGGCTCGGCGAAGGCGTGGCGCACCGTGCCCGCCGCCCACGCGGCCGCCCGCTCCAGACCGCGCGCCGCCGCCAGGCGATCCGCGACCGGGGCGGACGCGGCCTCGCCGGCGACCGCGAGCGCGGGCCCCGTCAGCGCGTCGCGCTCCCGCGCTGACAGGAAGCCCGCGCCGTACGACGCGTCCGCGAGCGCCGCGGCGAAGGCCCAGGGCTCGGCATCCCTCGCGTGCGGATCGCCGAGCGCCTCGACCGCGCTCGCGATGAGGTCGGCCTCGACGTCGCGCGCGATGTCGAGGAGCGCCAGCGCTTCCGCGACGGGCGCGACCTCCACCCGCTCGCGCAAGCGGCGCATGAGCGAGGCCAGCGCGAGCGCGCGGCCCCGGGCGCCCGGCGCGCTCGACGCCTGCGCCAGCGCCTCGGTGACGAAGCGCGCGTCGGCGCCGCCGCGCGCGACGCGGGCGCTCGCCGCGGCGAGGCGCGCGGCGCGGCCTTCGGCACCGTAGAGCGCCTCGATCGCGATCGCGAGATCGCGCGCCGCCGTGACGAGCGCGGCGTCCTTGTCCGCGGCCTCGGCGCCGTCCGCCCAGCGTCGCGCGGCCGCGGCGTCGGCGAGGCTCGGCACGTTGTGGATGCGCACGCGAATCGGATCGAACGTGGCGTCCTGCTCGGCCAGCACGAGGCTCGCCCGCCGGATCTCGCGCGTGCCGTCGCCGGACTGGCCCGCGTGCGGGATGACGCGCGCGCTCTCGCGCACGAGCAGGAACTCCTCGCGCACGAGCCGCCTGTCGGCCAGCAGCGCCAGCAGCAGCGCGCGACCCGCGGCTTCTTCGTCCTCGATCTGGAACGCCCCGCGATACGTGCGGGCCCGGCGCAGCACCCAGCCCTCGTCCACGTCCACCATGTACCGCTCGAGCGCGAGCTCGCGCAGCCGCCCCTGCCGCGGCTGCGACGTCATGAGCTCGTCGAGCGTCGCCGCCGCGAACACCGTGCCCGTGAAGTACCCCAGCTCCGCGAGCCGCGCCTGGCGCGCCGAGTGCTCGCCGTGCTGCCGGCCTCCGCCGAGATCGCGGCACGGATACGGCTGCGGCGGATGGACCGAGCCGTCCGCGCAGAACCAGCGCAGGCGCTGGAAGGGGCCGCGCGGATCGGCCTTCATCTCCGCGACGAGCTTGCGGGCCTCGGCGAGCTCCTCGGCCGACGGCGCGGGCCGCGGCCCCGACGGCGCGGCCGCCGCCGCCGCGAGCGCCGGCGCCGCCAGGGCCAGCAGCAGGAGCAGGGCGCGCCGCCTCATCAGCCGATCTCCATCTCGTCCTGCAGGCTCGGGGTCGCGCCCTTCGTGACGTGATCGCGCAGTCGGCCGGCGAGCACGCGGAGGATGCCGCGCGCCACCGCCGCGTGATCGGACTGCACGTCCGCGAAGGCTTCGCGTTCGATGGACAGCAGGCGCGTCGGCGTCACGGCCGTCGCCGTGAAGATCCGCGGCCGATCGTCGAAGAGGCCCCAGGCGCCGAAGCCGCGGCCGTCGGTCACGTGCGCGACGACGCCGGGCCGCTCGAGGCGCACGTCGCCCGCCACGACCACGTGCAGCGCGTCACCCGCATCGCCCGCCGCGTGGATCGTCTCGCCCGCGCGCGCGTCCCACTCGCGGGCCACCGTCGCGAGCGCCGCGAGATCCGAGGTCTTGACCTCCGCGAGCACGGGAAGCTCGGCGAGAAGCAGGATGCGTTCCACGAGCGTCAGCACGCGTGTTCGATCTCCTCGCCTCCAGCCTACGCCGGCAGCGGTCCGAAGGCGCGCGTGGCCGCGAGGGCCGCGTCGCGCACCCAGATGTTGTCATCTTCCTTCCGCGCGGTCGCGACCGAAAGCGCCGGCAGGCGTCGCTCCTCGGCCGCCACGTGCAGGGCGCAGGCCGCGAGCCACGCGTCGGGACCGCGCGCGGCCGCGAGGATCGCCTCGTCGGCGTCGAGCAGGAGAACGCCGAGCGACGGCCCCGCGCGACGCACGGCGTCCTCGGGGGGGATGTCGTCCACGAGCGGCACGACCAGGCGACGCAGGCGGTCCGGGAGCGAGCCGTCCGCGAACTCGATCGCGCTGGCCCGCAGCCGCGCGTCGCCCGACACGAGGCCGGCGAACGCGTTCGCCCAGTGCCGGCCCTGGCTCTTGAGGCCCAGCACCCGGAACGCGCGCTGCCGGGCCGACTGGACGGCCTGATCGAGCGCGAGGGAGTGCAGGCGCCGGCACGGCCCGCCGCCGGCCGGCGAGGCCGCCTGCATGGCGAGCAACTCGGCCAGCGCCCGGCACTCGACGAGAAGCTGCGCGCGCTGGGCGGCGTCGGGCACGCGCACGCGGCCCTCACGCGTGAGCCGGTTGAGGGAGCGCAGCACCTGATGCCGGAGCTCGGGGTCCTCGGCGAGGAGGCACCGGTAGAGCGACGTGATGGCGGCCTCGCCGCCGATGTCCTCGATGGCTCGCGGGAGGTGCTCGCGGACCGTGTGCTCGACGCGGGTGTCGAAGAACCAGCGCTCCAGAACCGCGATGGCCGGCTCGCCCATCTCGGAGAGGGCCTCGCGCGCCGCGCTCCGATGCGCCGCGCGGCGGAGCTCGGCGACCAGGAACGGCAGGAGCCCTTCGTCCCGCAGGCTCCCCGCTCCGCGGATCGCCTCCACGGCGACGCTCGTCTCGGCGTCGGCCATGAGCCGCCGCAGCAGGTGACGATGCTGCGGGAGCCTGCCCGCCGTCAGCGTCCGGCCCAGCTCCTCGCGCGCCACGATCGCGGCGGGCGAAGGGTCGGCCAGGAGCCGTTCGATCACGCCGATGCCGGCGTCCTCGCCGAGCGCGAACATCGCCGCGGCCGCGGTGGCTTCTTCCGCCGCGCCCAGGCGCGAGCGGTCGGCGAAGAAGGCAGCGCGATCGGGAGACGCCGCGAGCAGCACCTCGGCGGCCGCGGCGGCCACGCGCGGCGACGGGTCGTCCAGGCGCGCGCGCGCCGCCTCGACGGCCGGCGGCACGGCGTGTCGCGCGAGCAGGCAGAGCGCCCGCGTCGCGATCTCGTCGTCGTCGCTCCCGGCGAGGCCCACCAGGCTGGCCTCCAGCCTCTGCAGGTGCGTGCTCTCGCCGTCCACGAGCACGTCCAGCGCCTGCCGCACGAGCGCGGGCGGACCGCTCAGCCTCCGGCCGACCGCCGTGAGGGCGCCCGTTTCATCGAGCCGGATCCGCTCCGTCTTCAGATCGACGCCGCCCCGATCGAGGGCATCGCGGAACGCGTCCACGTAGCGCCGGCGGATGAGAAACGAACCCGCGGCCCAGGTCGCGCACAGCAGGGCGGTGACGGCCGCGATGACATGGATGGTGGCGCCCGCCGCGAGGAGCCCCTTCAGCAGGAGCCCCGCGACGCCCTTGGCCAGCCGATCCACGACGGTGTCCACGAACACCTTCGTGCGGTCCTTGAGCCAGCCAGGCAGCGGCAGGTACAGGAGCTCGATGGCGGACTTGTTGACGCTGTACCGCAGGGCGCTCTCGCCGACCTTCATCGAGACGCCGAACGCCAGCAGCGGCCAGAGCGCCATGCCCGTCGCGACCGCCGTGAGCGTGAGGGGCAGGACCAGGAGCGCCGGTCCCACGCCGAGCCGGCGCAGGAGCGGGGCCGTCACCAGGAACTGGAGCGGCAGGCAGATCAGGTTCAGATTCGAGTACCAGGTCGCGACGAAGTCCGCGGTCGCGGCGCCCGGCGCGACGTGGCGCTCGACGGCCCAGAGGAACAGGTACTCGGCCAGCGTCGCGACCATCATGACCACGGCGATGAGCCCCGTGAGGAGGCGCAGGTACCGGTGCGAGACGATGAGCCGGAGCGTTCCCCGCGCCGCCGCGCCGCGCGGGGGCGTGCGCGCCCCCGGGATCCCCCGGCGCGCGGCCGCTTGCAGGCACGCGATGGCGAGCAGCACCCACGCGGTCGCGCCCCACAGCAGGTTGAGCACGCCGACGGCGTCGAGGATGACGTGCACGATGTAGCCGGCGGCGATCCCGCCGGCAATCGCGCCCGCGCCGACGAAGCCCATCAGCCGCCGGGCCTGGCGGGGCTCGAGCACCTGGCTCACCGCCAGCCAGAGCATCGCCGGAGCGAGGACGCCGTACGTGCTGGCGTAGATGTAGAAGGCCTTCGACGTCAGCGGGTGCGCGCCCTGCTCGAACAGCACGCGGAAGGCGACGATCCCCGCCGCCAGCACGCCCAGCGTGAGCAAGAGCATGCGGCGCAGCGGCAGCCGCCGGGCGAGCGCTCCGTACGCCGATCCCGCGAACGCCGTGACGATGGCCACCGCGATGTAGGCGTCCGGGAGCGAGGACGAGCCGTGATCGCGCAGGAACAGCGACTTGGCGACGGGCTTCAGAAAATAGTGGCCGGAAATGACCGCGAAGGCCGCGATCACCAGCTGGGCGGCGAGGCCTCCCTCGCCGTCACGCACGTCGAAGAACGCGCGCAAGCGCCTCGCGACCGTGCGGCGCCGCATGTCAGGCCGTCAGCGACCGGGCTCGGCGGGGCTCAGGTGCCCCGAGCCGCAGACGAGATGGCCCGGGGCGTTGTCGGCCGGCTGACGGGCGCCGCCACAGACCGGACACGCCTGCGCCGCGGCCTGGCGCCGGACCTCCAGGGCCCGCCGGAGTAGCCACTCCGACTGGGCCGCGTCCAGATCGAACCGGCGCGCCGACGCATCCACCACCGCCGCGAGAGCCGCGCCCGGGGTCCCCATCTCCTCGAGGACGACCCGCAGGGCCGCGATCACCTTCTCCGGAGGATGAGCCATGGCCGCGATCCTAGCCGACAGGCGATGAACATGTTCGTCGCGCTCCTCATGGACGCGGCGACGCGGCAGGCCCGCCTGGCGAGGGGGAGGCATGATGGGTCGGGCTTGACCGGGTCAGACAGCCGGCCCGCTCCCCTCTCATGCCGGGCCCGGGAGGCCGCATGCTGGCCTGGCATCCATGTGCCGCATCGCCCCACCGGACCGGCTCGCCCTGCCGCCCATCCTCTTGTCGCTGACCCATGAGAGGAGCTACCCTCAGGTTCCCAATGCAGCTCTCTGGCGCGCCTCTGGCCGCGCCACGCGCCCCCGCCCGGGCGCCGGAGGATTCGATGATCCCTGCGACCTCGTCGCCGCTGCCCCGTCTCCTCGGTTTCGCCCTGGCCCTGCTCGGCGTCGCCTCCCTCGCAAGCGCGGCCCCGACCGATGCGAACCATCGCTTCGAGCGGATCGGCTTCTCCGTCGGGAACGTCGCGCGCGCGCTGCCCGTTCCTGGCGAGATGCGCTCGATCGTCGTCACCAAGAACGGCGAGATCTACCGGGTCGCCGGGGATCGCCTCGTGACCGAGTTCATGGGCTCGATCACCGTCTCCGAGACCTGCGTCGGCGACGGCGTGCTCGACGCGGCGTGGGACATCCAGACCAACTCGGCGATCTTCGTCACGTACATCGCGCCCGGCGCCACGCGGCGCTTCACGGTCGCCCGCCTGGACATCACCGGCTCGACGGTCGGCGCGGCGCAGACGCTGTACTCGTTCCCCGTCCCCGCGACCGCGGCCGGCTGCACCAATCTCGGTGGCGGCACGGTCATGGGCCTGGACGGCCGCCTCCTGGTTGGCGTGGGCGACATGGGGAACGGCCCCGGCGCCGGTCAGCAGTCCGTCGTGACCGGCAAGATCCTTCGCCTGGCGGCGACGATGCCCGGCGGCCCGGCCCCGGACAACCCGACGCCGACATCGCCGGTCTACTGCCTGGGCGTGCGCAACCCCACGCGCATGGCGCTCGACTCCATGACCGGCACCGTCTGGTTCGTGGACCTCGGGCCCGGCTCGAATGACGAGCTGAACTGGATGAGCGGCTCCGGCACGAACTACGCCTGGCCGCGCACGATGGGCACGTTCAACACGTCGGGCTTCCGCGACCCGGCGGCGACCTGGGCCACGCCCATCACGCCCGTCGGCCTCGCCGTCAACCGCCAGGGCAACTTCGGCCCGTCGTGGGATGGCGACGTGATCGTCGCCGCGGCCGCCGGCACCCTGCACCGCGTGGACCCCATTGACCTCGTGATCACGCCCCCGCAGGCGACCACGACGACGATCTTCACGCCCGGCACGGGCGAGCCCACCGCCCTCGCCTCGAGCTACATGCCCGGCGACGGCTACGCCTACGCGGTGACGCCGATGGGCGAGTTCTACCGCCTGCGCAGCGACATCGGCCCCGTGGCGGAGCCCTCGGACGTGGACAGCATCGTGCCCACGCTCGTGCGCAAGCTCTCCGGCGGCGGCCTCGAGATCCTGACCGAGCGCGAGACGGCGGTCGAGAAGTACGGCTTCTACCCCGGCTCCACGAACAACTTCTACTCGCACTTCAACGCCGCGAGCCCGCTGCCGGCGGCCTCCGACTGCGTCACGACGACGGGCGCCACGCAGGGCTGCCTGACGAGCGACACGAGCACCACGTCGGCCTGGGCGCGCATCCAGATGTCGTCCTCGCAGGTGGACGCGATGCCCGACAACGCCTACTTCGTGCTCAGCGCCCTCAACGGTCGCGCCGAGTCCATGGTCGGCCGCTCGTCGCAGAGCGCTGACCGTCCGGGCGGCAACCAGACCTTTGGCTGCCCCTGCCCGGCCGGCATGCCCGTCGGCGTCGGCGACGAGCAGTGCGCCGAGCCGTGGACGCTGGCCTACGGCAAGGAGAATGATGCCGTCATCGGGCCGGTCACGTTCGACACGACGTGGGACTGCGACGTCATTCTCGTGGACCTGTCCGAAGACTGGTGCACGTGGTGCCACGTGCTCGCGCCCGACCTCGAGCAGATCTACCTCGACTACAAGGATCGCGGCTTCACGCTCATCACGCTCATCTCGGAGAACGCCTCCGGCGGCCTGGCGACCCAGGCCACGATTGACAGCTGGAACAACCGCCACGACCCGACGAACCCGCTCATCCTGGATGAGGCCCGGCGCGTCATGAACCGCTGGTTCGGGACGGGCGCGCCGCCGTGCAACGGCTGGCCCCAGAGCCACCTGTTCGATTGCGACGGCGTCCACAAGGAAGTCATTTGCGGCGCCGACCCCGTTGCCATCCGCAACGCGGTCGTGCGCGCGCTCAACGACTGCGGATACTGATGCTGCCGAGCCTGCTCGCCGCCCTAGCTGCAATTCCCTTCCAGCGGCGGCGAGCAGCGCTCGCGTCCCTCGCCACCGCCCTTCTCTTGTTCCCCGCGCTCGTGCTGGCGCAGGCCAGCCCGGCTGCGCCCGGTGAGGCCGCCGGCATCGCGCCCGAGGCCGCCGAAGCGCCGCGTTCTCCGAGCGCCGAGCCCGAGACCGCCGAGGGCGAGACTACCGGCACGGCGGACGCCGCCACCGCCGACGAAGCCGTCGGCAACGAGGCCGGCACGATGCACCCGAAGGGTCATCGCGGCAGCGACAAGCTCGACACGGTCGAGGTTCTCCAGGGCGGATCGGGCGTCCGCGTGCAGCAGATCTGCACGAACTGCAACCAGGCGTCCCTGACCGTCAACGGCGTCACCGGCAGCGAACACCTGCTCGTCGAGTGGGACGGCATGCCGGCCGTGGGCGGTCTCGGGACCGTTTACCACACGATCCAGACCCCTTCGGAGCTCATCGGCTACTCGCACGTCGTGCGCGGTCCCGGCTCCGTGCTGTCGGGTCCGAGCGCCATGGGCGGCTTGCTGGAGTTCCACTCGGCCAAGCGCGACGCGGAGCCCAACGTCGTGCTCGACATGCGCGCGTCGGACTTCGGCGCGCAGACACTGCGTGTCGGCGGCACCGACCGCTGGGGCCCCGTGGGCGCCCTCATCTGGGCGCAGGGCAGCCAGTCCAACGCCGTGGATGGCTCCGGCGACGGCTACAGCGAACTCCCCGAGGTCGAGCGACTGACGGCTCACGGGATCTTCGACTTCCACCTGGGCGACGATCACGTCATCACCGCGTCGGCCATGTTCTACGGCGAGGATCAGATCAACGGCCCCGGCGCTCCCGCCCGGCGCCAGAACGTCTACCTGTCCGAGGACGTCTTCTTCAACTGGCGGCAGTTCGGGCTCGCGTACGAGGGGCACCTCCCGAACAACGTCAACCTGCGCTTCGACTCCAGCTACAGCCGGCGCTTTCAGCAGCAGGTTGCGCCGCCCGTTCCGGACTTCGAGCCCATCGACTACCAGCACGTGGAGGATGAACGCGGCTTCATGCGCGTGACGGCCACCAAGCCCGTCGGCCACGGAGGCCTCGTCACCGTCGGCGGAGGCTGGAACGATCTCCGCATCCTGTTCACGAACTTCGAGTCCATCGAGCCCCGCGTGAACGACGGCCTCGAGCAGATCGAACTGTTCGGGCAGTACGACCGCAGCCTCGGACGGCGCTGGAACGTCAGCTTCGGCGGCCGCTACGACGAGATGCTCATCTACGGCAAGGCCACGCGCCGCTTCGGAACGCCTCCCCCCGACGTGTCCCGGCAGACCGCGAACTTCCTGCCGCGCGCCCAGGCCTCGTTCCAGGCGACGCCGAAGGTGCGCATGTCCCTGGCCGCGGGGCGGTTCGCCGTCGGGCCCGTTCCCATCGCCGAGAAGATCTGCTGCGGCGCGAAGCTCTCCCGCAGCGTGCACCTGGATCCGGAGACGGCCTGGTCGTGGCAGGGGCAGGTCGAGATCCACCCGACCAGCAACATGCGCATCACGGCGACGCTGTTCCGCACGGACTTCCTGAACTACATCCAGCGCGACGTCAGCGAGTCGAATTTCGGCGTCCCGACCTATGAGCTCCACAACATCCGGAACGCGCGCGTGCAGGGCATTGACCTGATTCACGACATGCGCTTCAAGGAGAACCTGTTCAACGTCGGCTGGACGTACACGTACTCCGACCCCGAGGATGGCGACGGCTCGTGGCTCCCCTTCCTGTCGCGCTCCAGCGCCTCGGCCTACCTGCGGTTCGACCAGCCGAAGACCGGGACGCTCGTCACGCTGGACCTGCGCTACCAGGGGACGCTCCGCCACTTCGGCCTCGACGCCAGCGCCGTCCCGCGACCGGCTCCTCCGGTCGGCTGGCGGCGGGCGGACGACTACATCACGGGCGATGTCCGCGCGGAACAGCGGATCGGCCAGAAGGGCTGGGCGGTTCTCGCGGGCGTGAGCAACATCGCCGACTACGTGCAGAACGACATCACCGACAAGGACTGGAACGACAACGGCATCGCGGAGAAGTACGAGCGGTGCTATGACTGGGGCCCGCTCCAGGGCCGCGTCGTGTTCGCCGGGGTGAAGTTCACGCACTGATCCGACTCGTTGAATGACCGCGCGTGCCGGGTCGTCCCGCTGACGCGCTCCGTCGCATCACTCTCCACCCCCGCCGCCGGGAGTCACCATGAAGTCTCGCGCCCTGCCCTTGCTCGTCACGACCGCGCTCGTCGCGGCCGCCATCGGCCCGCTCTCCACGACGCCGCTCGCGGCCGCCCCGGCCGCCGCCTCCGCCACGCCGGCAGACGCGAGCAAGGGCGGCATCCACTGGGAGCCCACGTACGCGGCGGCCATGGCGCGCGCGCAGGCCGAGAACAAGCCCGTCGTCATGAAGTTCTACACGGGCTGGTGTCCGTTCTGCACGAAAATGGACAAGACGACGTGGCTCGACGCCAGCGTCGCGGAAGCCGCCAAGTCGTTCGTCACCGCCAAGGTGAACGCCGACGTCGAGGCTCCTCCGGTGGCGCGCTACCGGACGACCGGCTATCCGACCGTCATCATCGCCGAGCCGGGTGGCGAGCAGGTCATCCGGCTCGAGGGCTACAAGGACGGCGCGACCGTCGCGCGCCTCATGAAGGCCTACACCGCGAACGCCGAGGCGCTCGCGAGCGCCCACGTTGCGCTGAAGCAGAACAAGAAGGACATCCCCGCGATGTTCACGATCGCGGACTTCCAGGCCGGCGCCGGCCTCCACGACCACGCCGCCGACACGTACTCCCGGATCGCCAAGGCCGCCCAGGGCGCCGATCTCGTCCGCGCCCTCGCGGGCGGCGGGCTCGCCCTCACCCGAGACGGCAAGCCCGAGCCGGCCGCCAAGCTCCTCGCTCGCGCCACGGAGGCCGGTGGCGGACCGCCCACGGCAGCCCTCCTGCTGGCCCTGTCCGAGAACGCCGCGGCGCGCGGGCGGGACGCGGAGGCCACCGGCTGGCGGAACCGCCTGATGTCCGATTACCCGGCCTCGCCCGAAGCCAAGGAGCTCGCGCCCCCGCCGGGAAGCTGAACCGGGCGCCCGGAACGCCCCGCTCCCCTCCCGACCGGTCAGATTGACGGCCGGCCGGGGGGGCCCGTAAGATGCTGATTCGTTTCGGGAAACCGGGGGTTCGCCTCGCCGTTTCTTGCCATTCGCCCCGAGGGCCGCACCCGGATGCGGTCGCGGAGACGTCGCATGCGCCGCTTCCTACTTGCCCTGACCGCCGCCACGCTCGCCGCCGCCCTGCTCACGGGCTGCGCCAACGACTCGCCCGCCGAGCCGGCGCCCGATGACGTGGACGGCGATGGCATCGCGACGGCCGTGGACAACTGCCCGTTCGACGCGAACTGGACCCAGAGCAACTGCGACAACGACGCCCTGGGCGACGCCTGCGACAACGGCGACTCCGACGGGGACACGGTCCCGGACGCCTCCGACAACTGCCCCTGCCGCGCGAATCCCACCCAGACGGACTCGGACGGCGATGGCCTCGGCGACGCCTGCGACGGTTCGGCGGACACGGACGGCGACACCATCCCGGATGCCGTGGACAACTGCCCGACCACCAGCAACGCCAGCCAGACGAACTCCGACACGGACGCCTTCGGCGACGCGTGCGACAACTGCGACCTGGTCGCGAACTCCAGCCAGGCCGACGGCGACGGCGACACGGTGGGCGACGCCTGCGACAACTGCCCGACCATCGCGAACCCGTCCCAGGCGGACGCGGACGGCGACGCCATCGGCGACGCCTGCGAGGACACGGACGGCGACGGCGTGCTCGACGGCCAGGACAACTGCCCCACCGTCTCCAACGCGAGCCAGACGAACTCCGACACCGACGGCATCGGCGATGCCTGCGACAACTGCCCGCTCGCCGCGAACGCGACGCAGGCCGACAGCGACGCCGACGGCGTGGGTAACGCCTGCGACAACTGCCCCAACCGCGCCAACCCGACCCAGGTCAACTCGGACACGGACAGCTTCGGGGACGCGTGCGACAACTGCCCGCTCGTCGCGAACCCGACACAGGCCGACAGCAACGGCAACGGCATCGGCGACGCGTGCGAGGGGCCCGGCGACACCGACGGCGACACCGTGCCCGACACCAGCGACAACTGCCCGAACGTCGCGAACGCGAGCCAGGCGGACGGCGACGGCGACTCGGTGGGCGACGCCTGCGACAACTGCCCCACGTCCTCCAACTCGAACCAGCTCGATTCCGACGCGGACGGCGTGGGCAACGCCTGCGACAACTGCATCAACGTGGCCAACCCGACGCAGGCGGATCGCGACGGCGACCAGGATGGCGATGCCTGCGACAACTGTCCCGACCTCGTGAACTCGTCGCAGTCCGACGCCGATGGGGACGGCATCGGCAACGTCTGCGACAACTGCCTGAGCGTCGCGAACCCGAACCAGGCGAACGCGGACGGTGACACGTTCGGCGACGCGTGCGACAACTGCCCGCAGGTCGCCAACAACTCGCAGGCGGACGCCGAGGGCGACGGCCGCGGCGACGCCTGCGACAACTGCCCCGGCGTGGCCAACGCGTCGCAGACGAACTCCGACACGGACGCGCTCGGCGACGCCTGCGACAACTGCCCCGCGATCGCGAACGCCACGCAGGTGGACGGCGACGGCGATGGCTTCGGCGACGCCTGCGACAACTGCCCCGCGATCGCGAATCCGACGCAGGCGGACGCGGACGGCGACGGCATCGGCGACGCCTGCGACACGGCCACGGGCCGGGCGCGCCTCATCATCCGGGCGGGAGGCACGGGCAACTGCGCCGGCATCCAGTACCGGATCAGCTGGACGCCGGGCGCGCCGTTCAACCTGACCATCACGGACCCCGACATCACGGGCATCGGCCCCATGTCCAGCGGGCTCATCACGCCCAACACCACGGTCGCCGGCCAGGCCATCGTGGCGGCCGCCCGCGCCACCGACTTCGCGGTCCCCGTGGACGTCGTCCAGATGGACTTCGCCTACTCCGGGACGGCTCCCGCGCTGACCGACTTCACGCTGGATCAGTGCGCGACGAGCGACACGACCGGACCGTCGGCCACCGTGACCTGCGAGCGAGCCTCGCTGACCATCCTCCCCTGAGAGCCTGACCGCCCGTGACGCCGGAGACGCTGACCCTGCGGGTCGTCGTTTCCGGCCACGTGCAGGGGGTCTCGTACCGCTGGAGCACCGTGCAGCAGGCCCGAGCGCTCGGGCTGGCCGGCACCGTGCGCAACCGCGCCGACGGGACCGTCGAGGCTCTCGTCCAGGGGCCGGCTGACGCGGTCGAGCGCTTGATCGGCTGGATGCGCCGCGGCCCGTCCGCCGCTCGCGTCACCGACGTGACCACGACGCCCGCCGCCCCCCTTCCCGACCTCGCCGCCTTCCGCCAGATCGACTGACCCGAGGCGCCGTTTCAGTCGCCCTTCGCCCGGCGATCGGCCTTCTTCGCGGAGTGGCGGCGCTTGGCGTCGGTCTCGCGGGCGCGCACGCCCTGGCCCTTGCGCGTCTTCTTCCGGGGCTTGCGCCGGCGGGCGAGCTTCTCGAGGCGCTCGATCATCCGCTCGAGCGCCAGCCGGCGGTTCGCGACCTGCGACCGGCGCTCGGTCGCCATCACGACGATCCCCGTCGGCCGATGCGTCAGGCGGACGCCGGTCTCCCGGCGGTTCCGATGCTGGCCCCCCGGGCCGCCGGCGCGGACGAACTCCTCGTCGCAGTCCTGCTGCACGGCTTCGGCATCCAGGCGCCGCGGCCCCGTCACGTCGGGGTGACATGATTCGTCCATCACGAGAGCATGACACGGCGCCCCGGCGCCCCGCAGGAGAGTCCCGTGCGACAGGAATGGCTCCGCCGCCGCTTCGAGAGGAACCGCCCCGCCAACGTCACCCAGATGCGCATGGCCCGGGAGGGCGCCATCACCGAGGAGATGGCCCACGTCGCCCGGCGCGAGGGGCTCGAGCCCGAGCTCGTGCGCGCGGAGGTCGCGCGCGGCCGCATGATCATCCCCGCGAACGTCAACCACCCCGAGCTCGAGCCCATGGCGATCGGGCTCGCCTCGCGCTGCAAGATCAACGCGAACATCGGCAACTCGGCCGTCACGTCCGGCGCCTCGGAAGAGCTCGAGAAGCTGGCCGTCTCGCTGCGCCACGGCGCCGATACGGTCATGGACCTCTCGACGGGCGGCGACATTCCCGCCATCCGCGAGGCGATCCTGCGGGCCTCCACCGTCCCGATCGGAACCGTCCCGATCTACGAGGCCATCCAGCGGGTCAAGGATCCGTCCGACCTGAGCGCGGAGCTCCTGCTCGAGGTCATCGAGGAGCAGGCCGAGCAAGGCGTGGACTACATGACCATCCACGCGGGCGTCCTGTTCGACTTCATCCCCAAGACGCGCCAGCGCATCACGGGCATCGTCTCGCGCGGCGGGTCGCTCATGGCGCAGTGGATGATCAAGCATCGCAAGGAGAACCCGCTCTACGAGAACTACGACCGCATCTGCCAGATCTTCGCCAAGCATGACGTGTCGTTCTCGCTCGGCGACGGCCTGCGCCCCGGGTGCCTGGCGGACGCCTCGGACGAGGCCCAGTTCGCCGAGCTCAAGGTCCTGGGCGACCTGACGCGCAAGGCGTGGGAGCACGACGTGCAGGTCATGGTCGAGGGACCCGGCCACGTGCCGCTCGATCAGATCGAGATGAACGTCCGCAAGCAGCAGGATTGGTGCGACGAGGCGCCCTTCTACGTGCTCGGGCCTCTCGTGACGGACATCGCTCCCGGCTACGACCACATCACCTCGTGCATCGGCGCCGCCATGGCCGGCTGGCATGGCGCGGCGATGCTCTGCTACGTGACGCCGCGCGAGCACCTCGGGCTTCCCGACCACGACGACGTGAAGGCGGGTCTCATCGCCTACAGGATTGCCGCCCACGCCGCCGACATCGCGCGCGGCCGCGCGGGCGCGCGCGATCGCGACGACGAGCTCTCGCGCGCCCGGTACGCGTTCGACTGGAACCGGCAGTTCGAGCTGGCGCTCGATCCCGAGCACGCGCGCAAGCTTCACGACGAGACGCTGCCGGACGAGTACTTCAAGAGCGCGGAGTTCTGCTCCATGTGCGGGCCGAAGTTCTGCTCGATGCACGTCAATCGAGACGTCGAGCAGTACAACGCGAGCCTCTCCGAAAGCGCTCGCCCTGCCGGCCGCCCGTGAACCAGCGCGCGATCGCCCGGCGCGCGATCCTCGCTGCCGCGCTGGCGTGCGTGCCCGCGCTGCTCGCGGCGCAGTCGCCGCGAGCGGCGGCGGCTTCGGCGCGGAACGCGGATCCCGCGCGCTGGCAGCCGCTCCTGCGCGCGAACAAGGACGCCGAGGCGTTGCCCCTGTGCCAGACGCTCGCGGCGTCGGCCGTCGCCGCCGAGTCATCGCAGGGCCACCTGTGCCTCGCGAACCTCGAGCTCCGCACGGCACGGCGCGGCGCCACGGCGCCCGGATCCCGGACAGGAGTCGAGTGGCCGGAAGCGACGGTGGATGCGGCGCTCCGGCATCTCGACAGGGCCCTGGCCGTCACGCCTGAGGATCTGAGCATCCACCAGACACGTCTCGACCTGCTCATGGCGGCCGGTCGCTGGGACGCCCTCGCGCCGACCATTGACGCCAGCGTGCGCTCGTTCCCCGGCGACGGCATGTCCGCGTGGCTGGCCGTGGCGGCGACCCTCTTCGAGCTCGACCGCGCCGAGGAATGCCTGCGCGTGGCGCGCATCCTCGAGCGGGCCCGTCCCTTTGACTCGCGCATGCTCGGCATCACGGGCGCCGCGCTCGCGCTCCTCGACCGCGACGAGGAAGCCCTGTCGTACCTCTCGCGCGCCGTGCAGGCCTCGCCGGAGGATCCGGCGGAGCGCTGGAATCTCGCGCGCCAGCTCGACCTGATGGGCCGCGACGACGAGGCCGCCGCGAGCTATGCGCGCTGGAGCGAGCTCGAGATGGACGAATCCCAGC
The DNA here is from genome assembly GCA_964613915.1 of uncultured Thermoanaerobaculia bacterium. Lineage (GTDB taxonomy): Bacteria > Acidobacteriota > JBCCFW01 > JBCCFW01 > JBCCFW01 > CAZTIW01. The sequence goes on along the minus strand of CAZTIW010000009.1, from coordinate 39,148 downwards.
GCGCGCGCGGCTCCTGCATCTACTCGCGGTTCGTCGAGACCAAGCGCGGCGACCTCGCGCGCGCGTGCCGGCTGCAGGAGCAGTTCTGCGAGGCTGACGAGCGCTCGGCCTGCGCTGCCCTCGCCTCGAGCGCAACGAGCGCCGCGAGCGTCACGCCGGCACAGGCGGACGGCAGACCCGAAGGAGACACTCGACCGTGACGACGAAGCAGCGCGTGGCCGTCCTTTTCGGCGGGCCGTCCTCCGAGCATGACGTGTCCGTCTCGTCCGGCCTGCAGGTCCTCGACGGCCTCGCCGCGGCCGGCTTCGAACCCGTTCCCGTTTACCTGCGCCGCGACGGCGCATGGACGGTCGGTCAGGCGCCGCCGCGGCCATCGCTCGCCTCCGCGAGCGACGGCGCCGCTCCGCGCCAGGCCGAGGCCGGCCGCCTCTCGGCGCCCGACCTGGCGCGCGGGCTCGCGGACCTCGCGGCGGCGCGTCCTGACGTCGTCTTCATCGCGATGCACGGCGCGTTCGGCGAGGACGGCACCGTGCAGGGCCTCCTCACGCTCGCCGGACTCCCCTTCACGGGCTCGGGCGTGCTGGCTTCCGCGCTCGCCATGGACAAGGTCCGCGCGAAGGAACTGTTCGCCACGCGCGGCATCCCGGTCGCGCGCGGCCGCGTCGTGACGCGCGCCGAGTTCGCGGGCGACGCCGACGCGGTGACGCGAGCCGTGATCGAGAGCCCCGGCCTGCCCTGCGTGGTCAAGCCCGTCGCCGCGGGCTCCTCCGTCGCGACGCATGTCGTCAGCGAGGCGCCAGCGCTGCGCGACGCGATCGCGGACGCCCTCGGCGCCGATGGCCGCGCGCTCATCGAGCAGCGCTTGCGAGGCGTCGAGGTGACGTGCGGCGTTCTCGGCGGCGGCCCGCACGAGGAGGCCACGGCGCTCCCCCTCACCGAGATCTGCCCCGCGGGCGGCACGTTCTTCGACTACCGCGCCAAGTACACGAAGGGCGCGAGCGAGGACATCACGCCCGCGCGCGTCCCGCTCGAAGTCGAGCGCCGCGTGCAGGAGCTCGCGCTCGAAGCGCATGCCGCGCTCGGCTGCGAGGGCATGTCGCGCACCGACTTCATCGTGGAGGAGGGCGTCCCGTTCGCGCTCGAGACCAACACGATCCCCGGCATGACGCCCCTGTCGCTCCTTCCCCAGGAAGCGGCGGCCGCGGGCATCCCCTTCCCCGACCTGCTCCGGCGGCTCGTGCGCTCGGCGCTGCTGCGAGCGGAGCGAGGTTGACGGCCGTGCGGCTGCGCCCGCGCCTCGCGCGCGCCGGCCTCGCGTGCGCGTGCCTCGCCGTCCTCGGCGCGGGCGGCGGCGCGCATGGCCAGGCCCGTCCGCCCGTCGTGGGCATCGCCGTGGACGGCCCGGTGGACCTCGATCGGCTGCTGCAGGTCACGCGGCTGCGCGAGGCCATGACCGCGCGCCTCGTCCACGCCTACACGTACCGGCAGGTGACGACCCAGGAGGACCTGGACCAGGACGGCAACGTGCGCAAGCGGCACTCGCGCACGTACCTGGTGGTGCCGACCCCGCAGGGCACCCAGCGCCACCTGATCGGCAAGGACGGGCAGGAGCCCACGGCCGCCGAGGTCCGCAAGCAGGAGAAGCGCAACGAACAGCTTCAGAAGCGGCTCGAACGCATGCGCGATCGCGCCCGGCGCCTGCAGGCTGAGAAGGCCGCCCCTCCGCAACCGGCCGCGAGCCCGCCAGCCAGGGCCACGCCGCCGCCCGCGCCTCCACCCGCGCCCGCGCCAGCTTCGCTGCCAGCGCCCGCCGCGCCGCCTCGCGCCGACGTGCCGGCATCCAGCGCTCCCGCGCCGCCCGTGCCGGAGCCCGCCTCGTCCCTGGCGGCCGGCGACGAACCTGACTCGCCAGCCGAGGCGTCCGCGGCCAACCAGCCCCCGCCGGCGCCGCCCATGCGACCCGCGCTCCGCGCTGAAGCGCGTCCGGCGCTCGCGGATCTGCCCGCCTGCGATCTCGAGGATCCGCTGGCCTCCGTCCGCCCCCCGCTCCCGGGATCCATCACGCGCGCCCGGGCTCCCGGCCTGTCCGCCTCCGAGCAGGCCCGCAGGCGCCGCGAGCGCACGAGCGACTACTCGCTCTTCGAACTGCTCAACCTGACCGACCACGAGTACGCGGGCGCCTGCACGTGGCAGGGACGGCCCATGCACGTCGTCGCGTTCCGCCCACCCGCGAGCTTCGATCCTCTCAACCCGGTCGAGCGCGTCGCCTCGGCGATGGCCGGATCGATCCTCATCGACGCGAGCGACATGGAGGTCGCCCGCGCGAGCGGGTCCACCGTGGCGCCAATTACCTGGGGCGGAGGCCTCGTCAAGCTCAAGAGCGCCTCCGTGCTGCTGGAGTACACGCAGGTGCGCGGCGAGTTCTGGCTGCCGGCGCTCGAGGTGTTCGAGATGCGCACGCGCGTCTTCTTCGACAAGGACAGCTTCCGCGTCACCCATGCCTTCGACGAGTTCGTGAAGGCCGAGGTCGCGACGGAGTTCGAATACGGCGAGCCGGTGCTCCCCGACCCCGCGCCTACGCCCGACCCACGACGATGACGGCGTCGTGGCCGCCGAAGCCGTAAGACGCCGAGGCCGCCACGCCGGAGGCGATCGGGCGCGGGCCGCCAACCACGTGATCGAGATCGCACTCTGGATCCACGTTCTCGAGGTTCGCGGTCGCGTGCGCCCGGCCTTCAACGAGCGTCATGACGGTAGCGATCATCTCGATGGCGCCCGAAGCTCCGATGCAGTGACCCGTCAGCGACTTGGTGGCCGAAACGGCCGGCGGGGTCGAGCCGAACACGCGGCGCAGCGCGCCGGCCTCCGCGCGATCTCCCGCGATCGTGCTCGTCGCGTGCGCGTTCACGTAGCCGACATCGGCAGGGCCAACCCCGGCCCGCTGCAGCGCGAGATCGAAGGCGCGCTGCACCATGCGCCCGTCGGGATCCGGTTGCATCATCGAGTGCGCGTCGGACGTGCAGGCGTGCCCCAGCACGCGAGCGAGCGCCTTCGCGCCACGCGCCCGCGCATGCGACTCCTCCTCGAGAACGAGGCATGCGGCGCCCTCGCCCAGAACGAACCCTTCGCGGTCGCGATCGAAGGGCCGCGACGCGTGCCCGGGGTCGTCGTTGCGGGTGGACAGCACGCGAAGCGCGTCGAAGCCGATGAGGCCCAGGCCGTCATGATCGGTCAGGACGCGGTCCACGCCCCCCGCCAGCGCGACGTCCGCCTCGCCCGCGGCGATGAGCCGCGCCGCGTGACCGACGCTCATGGTGCCCGCCGCGCAGGCGGTCGGAGCCGACGTGCACTCGCCCCGCAGCCCGAAGCGGATCGCGACGTTGGCCGAAGGCGCGTTCGGGATCAGCATCGGCAGGGACATGCGCAGGAAGGCCGTGCCCCGGAAGGTCCCGTGAAGCGACCACTGGCGGTGGCAGGCCTCGAACGAGGTGAGACCGCCAACCCCCGATCCGATGACCGTCGCGCAGCGATCGGGGTCGATCCCTTCCACGCGGAAGCGCGTGTCCCGGTCGTCCTCGACGACGAGGGCGAACCCGGCGTGCTCGAGCGCCTCGCGCGCGGCCCCGAGAGCGAGCCAGCAGGCCGGGTCGATCGTCTTGAGCACCTTCGCCGCGAACCCGCGCCGCGTCAGGTCGAAGCCCTCGACCGGAGCGCCGATGTGCGAGCGGAATTCCTCGCGGTCGAGCCACGGGAACGTCAGCGCCTTGACGCCGCCGCGACCGGCCAGGCACGAGGCCCAGAAGGATGGCGCGTCGAGGCCGATGGGGGTGATGCACCCGAGCCCCGTCACGACGACGCTCCGGCTCGACGGCATGCTCAGAGCCTGATCTCGAGACCCTCGCATGCCGACACGGTGCGGGGGAAGCGCGCGCGCGTCAGGCGCTCGATGGCTTCCACCGCGGTGTCGTCATGCGCGGGGTCATGGTGGTAGAGCACGAGTCGCCGCGCGCCCGCGCGCTCGGCGACATCCGCCGCCATCGCCCAGGTCGAGTGGCCCCATCCACGCGTCAGGCGCGGATACTGCTCCTCGGTGTACTGCGCGTCGTGGATGAGCAGGTCGGCGCCGCGCGCGTGGTCTGCCAGGTCGCCGGTCTCGCACGAGGATCCCTCGACATCCGTGGCGATCACGATCGTGCGGCCGCCGCGCTCCAGCCGGAAGTTCAGCACGCCGCCGTTCGGGTGGTTGAGGTTGCGGACGGATCGGACCACGAGCGCGTCGCCCGCGTCGCCCGCGAGAGGGGCTGGCGGCTGGGCAGGATCGCTCCACGCCACGGCGTCCAGGTGCCCGAGCGTCATGAACTCGCGGCGCGAGGCCATCTTGTCGGCGGGCACCGGGAAGTACGGGTTCGCGAACGCCCCCTCGAAGACCTCCCGGAAGCTCCGCCCCTCGCTCCCGGGACCGAGAAGGAAGAGCGTCGCGCGTGGATCGTAGACGGGCCGGAAGAAGGGCCACCCCATCGTGTGATCGTGGTGCACGTGCGAGACGAGGACGAGCACGGGCGCCGTGGACCCGGACTCGGCGAGCTCCTTGCCCAGGCCGATCATGCCGGTCCCGCAGTCCACGACGACGCGGTAAGGGCCCGAGTTGATCTCGATGCAGGACGTGTTGCCGCCGAAGTGGAGCACGCCGGGCGAGGGGACGGGGAACGACCCGCGCACGCCATGGAACCGCACGAGGAAGACGGGCTCGGGGCCACGCGACTGGTCGAGCTTCACCGGCCACCTGCCCGCGCCCGAACGGCGGCACGGTCCAGGACCGCCGCGGCCGCGCTCGCCGGCACGTGGTGCGAGCGCATGATGGACTGCCCCTCCCGATCTCCGTGACAGTCGGAACCGCCCGTCACGATGAGCGACCAGCGCGCCGCCATGTCCACGAGCTGGCGCGCCTGGCTGTCGGAGTTGGACGGGTGCCATGCCTCGAAGCCATCGAGGCCGGAGCGCACGAGGGCCTCCATGACCGCGGGGCTCCAGCGCCTGGAAGGATGGGCGAGCACGGCGACTCCTCCGGCGCCATGGATGAGAGCGATGGCCTCGTCGGCCGGGAGGTTCTGCTTGGGCACGCAGGCGCCGCGACCATCGCCCAGGTAGCGATCGAAGGCCTCCTGCCGGCTGCGCACGTGCCCCGCGCGAACGAGCGCGTCCGCGACATGCGGGCGGCCGACGCTCCCCTTCGCGGAGGCGCGAACCTCGTCGGCGTCCAGGGGCATGCCCGCGGCCGCGAGGGCCTCGAGCATCCGCGGCACGCGGCGGTCGCGCTCGGCCCGGTTGCGGGCCATGCCGTCGGCGAGCGCCGCGTCGGAGGGGTCCAGGCCATAGCCCAGCACGTGGAGCTCGCCGCCCGTGGGGTGGTTCACGGAGACCTCGACGCCGGGAATGAACTCGAGGCCGTGGCACTGCGCCGCCGCCTGGGCCGCGGGGAGCCCCTCGCACGTGTCGTGATCGGTCAGGGCCATGACCGTGATGCCACAGCGCGCTGCCTCGGCCACCACTCGATCGGGCTCCCAGAGCCCGTCCGAACAGGTCGAGTGCAGGTGCAGGTCGGCTCTGCCACGTTCCGAACCGGCGGGCGTCAAGCGTGCTCCCGTCGCCACCCTGCCAGCCTCAGCGGGCGGGCCAAGCTGGCGGCGGCCAGGATACCAAGGACGGGAGCGCTCCCGCCACGACGCCGACGGCCCGGAACGGACCGCCGCGCCCGCCCGCGGGTAGGCGTGCGCCCGGCGGGGCGCGGCGCGAGGCTGGCTGACGCCGTCAGCTCACGGCGCCGGAGCGGTGGCTGCGGGCGCGGCACCGAACGAACGGACCTTCATCCGCAGCGCCGTCACGACCGCGGGCTTGCTCGAGAGGTCTGGATTGGGCGGCATGAGCGGAGACTTGCCGACCGCGGCGCCTCCGAGAAGGATCGCCTTTTCGATCTCCTCGTCCGTCACGCGCGCCTGGAACGCGGGGTCGGTGTAGTTCTGCGGCTTCGGGTTCAGCGCCGCGGCGCCGGGGCCGTCGCCCTTCCCGGCCGGTCCGTGGCAGACGCTGCACCGCGTCGTGAAGATCTGTTCCGCCTCGGCGGCAGCAGTCACCGCCGGATCGACGGGCGCCGCGGGCGCGGACGCCGCCGCTGCCGGAGCCTTCGCCGGAGCGGGCTGCGGGGCGGGCGCGCCCCCACCACACGCCGCGAGCGTCGCGACAGCGCTGGCGATCGAGATCAGGGCAAGGCAGCGAAGCGGGCTCAGGCACATGGTCGAGGGCCTTTCTGATGACGAGCCGCAGGAGGCGCCCCGGCGCGGCTGGATGCCGTGACGACGTTGGGGCGCGGACCCCGCGACTCACCCGGAGGGTAGCGACGCGCCGACATGCCGTCAACGGCACCGCCTGCGCGAGCGCGCGAAGAACCGGCGCCCCGCCGGCCCGGAATGGCGAGTCCGGGACGGCGGGGCGGCAGGTGCGTCCGCCGAGGAAGAGGACGCGAGAGCCAACAGGAGTGAGAGCAAGGCGCGAGCGGACCCTCGCGGCGCGCGGCGGCCGCCGCGCCCGCGAGGACATCGAACCGGCCGAGCACGCCGGAGGATCGCGAGCGATCCTCCGGCCATGGCCCGGCGAAGCGACGCGCTCCGAGGTTGCCCCCGGGACGCGTCAGTCCATCTGGTTGCGCAGGAACGTCGGGACCTCGAGGTCGCGCGAGCCATCCTGCTTGAACGCCGCCTCGTAGCCAGTCGCCGGCGTGGCGTGCGTCTGCGGACGGAAGAACCCGCCCGCGGGCGCCGCCGTCTGCGGAGGACGCGGAGCCGACATGGGAGGCATCGGGGCCTGACCCGTCGGCCTCGGCCCGAGGCCCGGCGGCGGCACCGCGACGCGAGCCACCTGGGACAGGTCCGGAGCCTTCGCGTTGCGGCCGAGCTGATCGAAGCCCGTCGCGATGACGGTGATCTTGATGCAGTCCGACATCTTCTTGTCGATGACCGTGCCGAAGATGATCTGCGCGTCCGGGTAGGCGTGGCTGTGGACGATCTCCGCCGCCTCGCTGACCTCGTACAGCGTCATGTCCTCGCCGCCGGTGATGTTGATGAGGATGCCGCGCGCGCCCTCGATCGAGGCCTCCTCGAGGAGCGGGCTGCTGATGGCCTTGTTGGCGGCCTCGACGGCCCGGTTCTCGCCGCGCGCGATGCCGGTCCCCATGACGGCCATGCCCATGCCGCTCATGATCGTCTTGACGTCGGCGAAGTCGAGGTTGATCTCGCCGGGAACGGTGATGAGGTCCGAGATGCCCTGCACGGCCTGACGCAGCACGTCGTCCGCGAGGCGGAAGGCCTCGTGCAGGCTCGTGCCGCGATCCACCGTGAGCAGCAGGCGCTGGTTCGGGATCGTGATGACCGTGTCCACGCTCTCGTGCAGCTCGCGCAGGCCCTTCTCGGCGCCTTCCATGCGCTGCTTGCCCTCGAACGAGAACGGCTTGGTCACGACGGCCACGGCGAGCGCGCCGAGTTCCGCCGCGAGGCTCGAGATGATCGGCGCCGCGCCCGTGCCCGTGCCGCCACCCATGCCGGCCGTGATGAAGACCATGTCGGCGCCCTCGAGCACCTCGATGATCTTCTCGGTGTCCTCGAGCGCCGCCTGCCGGCCGACCTCGGGGGTCGCGCCGGCGCCGAGGCCCTTCGTGATCTTGCTCCCGATCTGGAGCTTGACCGCCGCGCGCGAGTTGCGCAGCGCCTGAACGTCGGTGTTGGCGACGATGAACTCGACCCCGCCAAGACCGGCGTCGATCATGCGGTTCACCGCGTTGCCTCCGGCGCCGCCGACGCCGATCACCTTGATGTTGGCGCCGTAGGTGACGCCTTCCTCGAGTGCGTACTGAAGCCCCTTCTTGTGGCTGTTGTCATCCATCGTGATCATCTCTTGCCCCCTTGCTCTTGAAGAGCTCGGAACTTGCCTCTCGGCCTGTTGACGATTCGAATCACTCCTGCCCTGTCCGCGCGCGCGGACAGGCCGCCATGTCATCTCGATGCTCGCTTCGAGCCCGCGGCCGGAGCCGATGGCTCGAAAAACCCCGTGACCCAGCCGGCGAGCCGGCCGGGAATCCTTGCCCACGACGACGGGGACTCCTCGGGCGCATGGACCGAGACCCCCGCGTTCCGGAATCCCCACCGGACGAGTCCGACCGCCGTGGCATGCGTGGGCGATGCCACCACGTCGTTGAACCCGCCGACTCCCTTCGGGATCCCCTGCCTCACCGGCAGCTCGAACACTTGCTCGGCGACGTCAGCCATGCCTGGCAGGAGGCTCCCGCCTCCCGTCAGCACGACGCCGCCATTCAGCGACTTGCCGAAGCCCGCCTTCTCCACGTCGGCCTTGATGAGGCCGAACATCTCTTCCGCCCTCGGCCCGATGATCTCCGCCAGCACTTGCAGCGAGAGCATGCGCGGACCGCGCCCGCCGACCGACGCGATCTCGATGGCCTCGTCGTCGGGCGCGAGCGTCGCGACCGCGATGCCGTGCTTGCGCTTGATGCGCTCGGCCTCCGGCACCGGCGTGCGCAGCCCGACGGCGATGTCATTGGTGAAGTGCTCGCCTCCGACGGGCACCGTGGCGGCGTGCCAGATGGCGCCCTTCTCGAAGACCGCGAGGTCGCACGTGCCGCCACCGATGTCCACCAGCAGCACGCCCAGCTCGCGCTCGTCGTCGGTGAGCGTGCACTCGGCGGCCGCCAGCGTCTCGAGCACCATGACCTTCACGCGCGCGCCGGCGCGATTGACGCAGGTGATGAGGTTCTGCGTGCCCTGCGTGCCGACGGTGACGACGTGCACGTTGGCCTCGAGCCGCTGACCCTGCATGCCCGCGGGGTCGGCGACATCCTCCTGGTCGTCCACCGTGAAGTCCTGCGGCAGCGCGTGCAGGATCTCGCGGTCGCGCGGGATCTGGATGGCCTTCGCGGCCTCGACCACCCGCGCGACGTCGGAGGGCTGGACGCGCTGATCGGCGTGCGGGATGGCCACGACCCCGCGGCTGTTCAGGCCCTTGACGTGCTGGCCGGCGACGCCCACGCAGGCCTCCTGGATCACGAAGCCCGCCATGAGCTCCGCTTCCTCGATGGAAGCCTCGATGGACTCGACGGCGGCGTCGAGATTGACGACGACCCCCTTGCGCAGGCCCTTGCTCGGCGTCTCCCCGATGCCCGCGATGTTCAGGCCTCCGGCGCCGTCCGGGCGCGCGATGACCGTGCGGACATGGGACGAGCCGATGTCAATGCCGGCGATGTAGGGGTCGTCCTGATGCTTGTTCATGCTCTCGTTCCTCGGATTCGGTTTCTCGGGTGCGTGGACGGGTGACGGCGGGGCGGCTCAGGACTCAACCGGGCCCCGCCACCAGGCGGTCGCGCCAGCGCGCGTCCACCCATGACACGCGTCCGACTGCCCGTGCGATGCCTCTCTCGCGGCGCGCCCACGCCGCGACTTCGTCTGCCGACTGCGGACCCGAGACCCAGATCTCGGGGGCGCCATCAGCGGTGATGACCAGCTTGCGCGTGTCCGAAACATCCATCGATCGGATGCGCGCGAAGTACGCGGGGGCCTGCTCGCGGATGGCCGCGAGCGTCGAGGCGCCGAGCGCCACCGCGTCGGCGCGCGCGGCCACGGCCTCGTCGCCGCGCGCGGCCGCAGCCCTCGCGGACGGCAGGCCCGCGAGCACGGGAAGACTCCCGGTCGCGACCGGTCGATCCCCGAGGACGCGCCCCTCGATGTCCACGACGCGCGTCGTCTCTCCCAGGTCCTCGACCGCCACGGGCTGCCGCTCCCGAACGGCGACGAGCAGATCGTGCGGCAGGGAGCGGCGGACGGTCGCGTCGGCGATCCACGGCTGCGCCATGAGGCGCTCGCGCACCGCGCGCACGTCCAGCGACAGGGCGTTGACCCCGAGGGCGCCGGTCGCCGCGCGCAGGGCGTCGGCATCCGCCTGCTCGACGCCGGTGAGCACGATGCGCCGGATCGCGAGCCCGGGCGTCGTGACGATCCACCGATGGCCGAGCGCCACGAGCGCGAGCGCCAGCGCGATGCCGGCCGCGGCCGTCGCGAGGCGCCGCGCGGCCGGGTGGCCCGCGCCGCGATCGCCCGCGGGCTCGTCGGTCGCTGCGCGCTGGCGCGGCGCCGGGATGTTCTGGCGCGACAGCAGCTTCATGGCGTCTCGCCCTCCGCGCCCGGCGGCCAGATCTGCACTTCGAGCTCGAGCTTCACGCCCGTGCGCTGCTCGACCTCGGAGCGGACGAGACGGATGAGCTCGAGGATGTCCGTCGCGGTCGCGGTGCCGTCGTTGATGATGAAGTTGCCGTGCGCGGGCGACACGAAGGCGCCGCCGACGCGCTGGCCCTTCAGCCCCGCGACGTCCACGAGCCGGCCCGCCGCATCGCCGGGAGGGTTGCGGAAGATGCAGCCCGAGGAGTGGCCGCCCTTGGGCTGCGAGCCCGCGCGGCGCCGGTTGACATCCGCCGTCCGCTCGCGCACGACCGCCGGGTCTTCGGCAGAAAGCTCGAGCGTCACCTCGAGCACCAGGTCGCCGGGGCGCAGGAACGAGCGGCGATACGCGAAGTCGCCGTCGGCGGGCGCGTGCACGCGCACGTCGCCCCGCGGCGACATGACCGCGACCTCGCGCACGCTCGACGCGATCTCGCCGCCGAACGCGCCGGCGTTGCCGGCCACGGCGCCGCCGACGGTGCCGGGAAGACCGGCGGCCCACTCGAGCCCCGTGCAGCCGCGCCGGATGGCCTCGGACACGATGAGCGCCAGCGGCATGCCGCCGGGCGCGCGCACCGTGCACCCGTTCCACGCCGCGGTCGTGGACGCCGCCGCGACCTGCACGACCGCATGGTCGAGGTCGGCATCGGCGATGAGCAAGTTCGAGCCGCCTCCGAGCAGCAGGCAGGGCACGCCCTCGGCATGCAGGCGCCGCACGGCCAGCGCCAGCATGGCGGGATCGCGCGGCTGGACCAGCGCCGCCGCCCGTCCGCCGACGCGCATGGACACCAGCGGCCCGAGCGGCGCGTCCAGCACGACGCCCGCGCCGATCTCGGCGGCGATGGCGCTGGCGCGATCGCGGATCTGCGCGCGGGTCATGGCGGCCTCGCCGGTCATGGCTGGTCTCCGCGATGGGCGACATCCGCACGGGCCGCGAGCGACTCCAGCACGGCGTCGCCCGCGCGCGAGATGTCGCCCGCGCCGAGCGTGACGATGGTGTCGCCCGGCTGCGCCAGCTCGACCGCCCGGCGCGCCGCATCCTCGAGCGAGCCGAGGTGCTCCACGCCGCGATGCCCGTGCGCGCGAATGCCGTCGCACAGGGCCTCGCTCGAGACTCCCTCGATGGGCTCCTCGCCCGCCGCGTACACGGAGGTGCCGAGCACCACGTCCGCCGCGTTGAAGCAGCGGCAGAATTCGTCGAACAGCGCGACCACGCGCGAGTAGCGATGCGGCTGGAAGATGGCGACGATCCGCCCTTCGGGCCAGGCCTCGCGGATGGCCGCGAGCGTGGTCGAGATTTCCGTCGGGTGATGCGCGTAGTCGTCCACGACGCGCACGCCCGCCGCATCGCCGCGCAGGCTCATGCGGCGATCGACGCCCTCGAAGCCCGCGAGCCCCCGCGCGATCTCGTCGATCCCGAGGCCGATTTCGAGGCCCGTGGCGATCGCGGCGAGCGCGTTGAGCGCGACGTGCCGGCCGGGCACCGCGAGATGAACGCGGCCGGCCTCCACACCGCGCACGACGGCCGTGAACGACGTGGAGGCGCCCTCGGCCGTGAAGCCCTTGAGCGTGATGTCCGCCTGCACGGACAGCCCGTAGGTCACGCAGCGCCGCGTGATGCGCGGCAGGATCGCCTGGACGTGGCGGTCGTCCAGACACGCGATGGCGGCGCCGTAGAACGGCAGCGAGTTGCAGAAGTCCACGAACGCCTGCTGCAGGCCGTCCATGGTCCCGCCGTACGCCTCGAGGTGCTCCGCGTCAATGTTGGTGACGATCGCGATGGTGGGGCTCAGATGGAGGAACGATCCGTCGCTCTCATCCGCCTCGCACACGAGCCACTCACCCTGGCCGAGGCGCGCGTTCCCGCCGAGCGCCTTGACGCGCCCGCCGACGACGACGGTCGGGTCGAGACCGGCCTCGGCGAGCACCTGCGCGATGAGCGACGTCGTCGTCGTCTTCCCGTGCGAGCCAGCGACGGCGATGCCGCGCTTGAGCCGCATGAGCTCGGCCAGCATCTCGGCGCGCGGGATGACCGGGATGCCGAGCTCGCGCGCGCGGCGCACCTCGGGGTTGTCGGCGCGCACGGCCGAGGACACGACGACCACGCCGGCGCCCTCGACGTGACTCGCGGCGTGGCCGCGACGGGTCGTGGCGCCGAGCGCGAGCAGCCGGCGCGTGGCGGCGTTCTCGGCGAGATCCGAGCCCGAGACCTCGTGTCCGAGGTTCAGCAGGACCTCCGCGATGCCGCTCATGCCCACGCCGCCGATGCCGACGAAGTGGATGCGTCCGATGCGAGGGAGGGTCGTCGGTCTCATCGCGCGACCTCCTCGGCCAGCGCCGCGACCGCGTCCGCCGCGTCGGGATGGGCGGCGTCGCGCGCGGCCCGCGCCATGCGCGCGAGAACGGCCTGGTCCGCGATGAGCTCGCGCAGCCTCGTCGCGAGCCAGGCCGGCGTGAAGCCTTCCTCGGGCCGCCACTCGGCGGCGCCGGCGCCCGCGAGAGCCCGCGCGTTCTCCGTCTGGTGATCGCCCGCGGCGTGCGGAAACGGCACGAGAAGCGCGGGCCGGCCGGCGGCGCAGAGCTCGGCCATCGTCGAGGCGCCGGAGCGGCAGGCCACGAACGAGGCCTCGGCCAGGCGCGCCGGCACGTCGTGCAGGTACGCGACGACCTCGACCGGCACGGACGCGCGCGCGGCGCGCTGCCGGGCCTCGGCCTCCCATCGCGGTCCCGTCTGCAGCACGATGCGCAGGCGTCCGCTCATGTCGGCCATCTCCGTGGCGGCGTCGAGCACGACCTCGTTGAGCCGGCGCGCGCCCTGCGATCCGCCCATGACGAGCAGCACGAACGGGTTGCCCGCCGTCCAGTCGGGCACGTCGAAGAAGGCTCGCCGGACGGGGTTGCCGGTCACGCGATACTTGGGCGCGTCGCGCCCGGCCCGCGGATGCGCGAGGGCCACGCGATCCGCGAGCGCGCAGAGCACGCGGTTGGTCAGCCCGGGGACCGCGTTCTGCTCCTGCACGACGATGGGGATCCCCCGGAGCGCCGCCGCCAGCACGGTCGGACCCGAGACGAACCCGCCCGTGCCGATCACGACCTGCGGCCGGCGCTGCTTGAGAAGGCCCGCGGCGCGCGCGACCGCGACCGGCAGCTGAGCCAGCGTCCGCACGCGCGTGGCGAGCCCCTGGCCCACGAGGCGGCCGACGGCCAGCGCGTCCATGCGGAATCCCTCGCGCGTGATCGCCTGCGCCTCGAAGCTGTCGGGACGCCCGATGAACGAGAGCGCGACGGCCGGATGCCGCCGCGCCAGCGCGCGCGCGATCGCGACCGCCGGGTACACGTGGCCGCCCGTGCCGCCGCACGCGACCACGGCGGAGGAAAGCGCGCGCTCAGTCATGGCGGGCCACGCTCAGGACCAGGCCGGCCGCGGCGCACGACACGACCAGCGACGAGCCTCCCGCCGAGAGAAACGGCAGCGGCACGCCCTTCGTGGGCACGAGGCCGGTGACGACCAGCACGTTGAGAAGCGCCTGCAGCGCCATGATGCCGGTGCAGCCCGTGGCGAGCAGCGTCCCGAACGACGTCGTCGCCGACGCCGCGATGCGCAGGCCCAGCACGAGCACGCCGACGAAGAGCGCGACGACGGACAGCGTGCCGAGCAGGCCGAGTTCCTCGCCGAGAACCGAGAAGACGAAGTCCGTGTGCGGCTCGGGCAGGTAGAAGAGCTTCTGGAGCGAGCACCCGAATCCCGTGCCGAGGATGCCGTCATGCGATCGCCCGATGAGGCCGCCCGTGCCGAGCGCCATGAGCGACTGGCGCAGCTGGAAGCCCGCGCCCAGCGGGTCGGCATCCGGTTCCAGGAACGTCCGCAGCCTCGCGAGCCGGTAGGGCTCCTGCACGAGGAAGAGCGCGAGCGCGCCGCAGGCGACGGCGCCATGGATCGCGAGCACGCGCCACGGCGTGCCGGCGACCAGCGCCACGAGGCCCAGGAGCAAGACCAGCATGGTCGCCGTGCCGAAGTCGGGCTGCAGCGCGACGAGGATCGCGAGCTGACCGCACAGGATGGCCGGCGGCAGCAGGCCATTCCATGCGTCCGCCAGGCGATCCGCGCGCCGCGAGAGCTGGAACGCGGCGGCCACCACGACCGCTAGCTTCGCGAGCTCGGAGGGCTGGAAGCTCAGCGCTCCCATGCGGATCCAGCGCCGCGCGCCGCCCGCCGGGTCCTCGAACAGGCACGCGACGAGCAGGACGAGCGCCAGCGCCCAGAGCCCGTTCACGACGGCCGCGCGATCCAGCCGCCGGTAGTCGAGCCTCCACAGGAGCGTCAGCACGCTCGCGCCGGCGACGAGATGCAGCAGGTGCCTCATGACGTAGTGATGCGGCGTCCCGAAGCGGTCGAGCGACAGCGGAGCCGACGACGTGTAGACCGTCAGGCACCCGAGCGCGAGCAGGGCCACGACGAGGCCGAACAGGAGGCGGCTGGCCGTCGCGCGGGCGCGGTGGTCCGCCGCCGGCTCGTGGGCTCCCGCGATCACGCCGCGGGCGGCTGCGAGGGTGCTCATCGCAGCTTGAGACTCGACAGCCCGAGCAGGGCGCAGACGATGCCGAGGATCCAGAAACGCACGACGACCTGCGTCTCGGACCAGTCGAAGCCCGCAAGACGCGAGGGGTTCCCGGGACGGTGGCCCTCGAAGTGATGGTGGAGCGGCGTCATCTTGAAGACGCGCGTGCCGGTGAGCTTGAACGAGGCCACTTGCACGATGACGGACAGCGCCTCCAGCACGAACACGCCCCCGACGATGACGAGCAGGAACTCCTGCTTCGTGCAGGCCGCGACGGTGCCGATGGCTCCGCCCAGGCCCATGGAGCCCGTGTCGCCCATGAAGACGCGCGCCGGATGGCAGTTGAACCAGAGAAAGCCCAGCGACGCGCCGAACAGCGCCGCGCAGAAGATGGCGACCTCGCCGGCCTGCTCGACGAACGCGACGCCAAGGTAGGACGCCGCGTCGCGGTGCCCGACGACATACGCCACCACGGCGAACGTGGAGACGCAGGTCGCCGTCGTGCCGATCGCGAGCCCATCCAGGCCGTCGGTCAGGTTGACCGCGTTGGCGGCGCCGACGATCACCAGCATGGTGAAGGGCGCGTAAGCCCAGCCGAGGTCCGGCGTGACGTCCTTGAAGAACGGGATGCCGAGCCGCAGGTCGAACGCGCCGCCGCGCGCCATGAGCACGAGCACGACGCCGATGGCGCCGGCGGCCACGCCCTGCAGCACGAGCTTGCCGCGCGCGGTGAGGCCGAGGCTCTGCTTCTTGGCGAGCTTCTGGTAGTCGTCGAGGAAGCCGATGGCGCCGAAGGCGGCGGTCGCTCCCAGGCACAGCAGGACCAGCGGGTTGCGCAGGTCCGCCCAGAACACGGTGGACACCACGACGGCCGCGAGGATCATGAGGCCGCCCATGGTCGGCGTGCCCTTCTTGCCCAGGTGCGTCTGGGGCCCCTCGGCGCGAATCTGCTGGCCGACCTGAAACTCCTTGAGCTTGCGGATGAGCCAGGGTCCCATGAGGATCGACACGAGGAACGCCATGACCGCGGCGACCGCGGCCCGGAACGTGATGTACCGGAAGACGTTGAAGCCCGGAATCGCGTCGTGCAGCTCGAACAGGAGGCGGTAGATCACGACCGGCCTCCCCCGTTTCCGAGCCCAGCGAGCCCGTGCTCGGCGAGGAGCGCGCCGACCGCGCGATCGAGACCGATGCCGCGCGAACCCTTCACGAGGACGACGTCGCCCGCGGCGACCTCGCTGCTGAGCCAGCGCCCGGCCTCGTCCGCGTCGGCCAGGACGACGGCGTCCCGCCCCGCGGCGCGCGCGCCGTCGCGCACCTGGCCGGCCAGCGGTCCGACGGCGACCAGCACGTCCACGCGCGGCGCGGCGTCGCGCCCGAGCGCCGCGTGCTCGGCGGGGGCGATGTCGCCCAGTTCCAGCATGTCGCCAGCCACGAGGATCCGGCGCGTCGCGGGCGTCGCCTCGGTGAGGAGGTCGAGCGCCGCGCGCATGGCGAACGGGTTGGCGTTGTACGTGTCGTCCACGATCGTCGCGCCGGCGGCGCGCAGCACCCGGCCGCGATGCGGACCCGGCTGCGCGAGGCGCGCCTGCCGCACCATGGCGTCCCATGACACCCCCTCGGCCCGCGCGAGCGCGGCGGCCGCGAGGAGGTTGCGCGCCTGGTGGCGGCCCGCCAGGGGCAGCTCGAACACCGTCTTGCGCTCCCCGTCCTCGAGCGTGACCGTGCTGCCGAGCAGGCCGCGTGACGTCACGCTCGCCAGGCGCACCCCCGACCGAGCGGCCTCGGCCTCGCCGAACCAGGACACGCGCGCGGCGATGGCGCCGCCCCGCCGCACCTGCTCCGGATCGTCCGCGTTCAGCAGCGCGCGACGGCTCCCGCGCGGCAGCTTCATCTTCTCGTCGGCCAGCTCCGCGAACGAGCTGAAGTTGCCGATGTGAACGGGCGCGATGACGGTCACGAGGCCGATGTCGGGTTCGGCGATCTCGATGAGCCGGTCCATCTCGCCAGGCGTCGAGATGCCGAGCTCGGCGACGATGACCTCGGCGTCCGCGGGCGCCTGCAAGAGCGCGAGCGGCAGGCCGTAGTGATTGTTGAGGTTGCCCGGCGAGGCGTGCGTGCGACGCTCGCCCGAGATCAGGAGCCTCGCGAGCTCCTTCGTGGAGGTCTTCCCGACGCTCCCCGTGATGCCGAGGATCCGCGCGCTCCCCGCGCGCCGCCAGCCGATGGCGAGATCCTGGAGCGCGCGCGTCGTGTCCTCGACCTCGATGACCGCGGCGCCGGCCGGCAGGCCCTGCGCGCGCGAGGCGTCCGACACGACGACGCCCGAGGCGCCCGCGTTCACGGCGGCGGCGACGAACGCATGGCCGTCGTGAACCTCGCCGCGGATCGCGAAGAAGGCCTGGCCCGCCGAGACGGAGCGCGAATCGATCGACACGCCCGACGCGAAGGCGGACGGATCGCCGGAGACGATCCGTCCCCTCGTGCGGGAGGCGATGTCGCGCCATGTCGCTCTCACGGCGTCACCTTCAGCTCTGGCGTCGCGCGAGGATTTCCCTCGCGATGACGCGGTCATCGAACGGGAGTCGCTTGCCGGCGATCTCCTGGCTGGTCTCGTGCCCCTTGCCCGCGATGACGACGACGTCGTCCGCGCCCGCGAGGGACAGGGCCAGCTCGATCGCCGCTCGCCTGTCGGCTTCTTCGTGGACCTCGGCCGTTCCGCGCGCGAGCCCGGTCCTGGCCTGAGCCATGATGACCGCGGGGTCCTCGCTGCGCGGGTTGTCCGACGTCAGCACCGCCACGTGCGCGAGGCGGCCGACGGCCTCGCCCATGAGCGGCCGCTTCTCGCGATCCTTGTCGCCGCCACATCCGAACACGCAGATGAGGCGCCCGCGGGTGAACGCGCGCGCGGCCGACAGCACGCTCTCGAGGGCGCCCGGCGTGTGTGCGTAGTCCACGAACACGCTCGGACCGCTCCCGCCGGCCGTGACGGGCTCGAGCCGGCCGGGCACGCCGCGCAGCGCGGCAAGCCCCGGGGCGATGAGCGCCGCGGGCGCGTCGAGCGCGAGCGCGAGACCGGCCGCGACCGCTGCGTTCTGCGCGTTGTGCCGGCCGGGCAGCGCGAACTGGATCGCGACCGGGGGCGCGTCGCCGAACGCGGCGCCCGCCAGCAGGAAGCGCGAGCCGGTGGCGCCGTCTTCGAGGCGCTCGATGCGCAGGTCCGCGTCGGCCGCGAAGCCGGTCGTGATCACGATCCGGCGGGACGAGGCCGACCGCAGTTCCGCCGCGAGGCGCCTCCCCGCGTCGTCGTCAATGCACGTCACGGCGGGCGCTTCGGGGGCGACATCGAGGAAGAGCCTCCGCTTGCTGCGGTAGTAGCTCTCCATGTCGCGGTGCCAGTCGAGGTGGTCTTGCGTGAGATTCGTGAAGGCGACCGCCGCGAACTGCACGCCGTGCACGCGATCGAGGTCGAGCCCGTGCGAGGACACCTCCATGGCGCACGCGGCGCAGCCGTCGTCCACCATGTCGGCCAGCGTGGCCTGGATCTCCAGTGACTCTGGCGTGGTGCGCGCCGCCTCCCGCCCGTGGCCCGGCCATGCCGTCTCGATGGTCCCCATGACGCCGACCGCGCCGCCCGCGGCGCCGAGAATGCTCGCCGTCGCGCACGTCGTGGTCGTCTTGCCGTTCGTCCCCGTCACTCCCGCGACCAGGAGCTTGCCGGACGGCCGCCCGTGAATCGTGGCCGCGAGATCGGCGAGGGCTCGCCGGTCGGAGGCCACGCGAATCCACGGCACGCCGAGGCGCTGATCCTCGCTGCCGGCCACGACCGCGACGGCGCCCTGGCGGACCGCCGAGGCCGCGAAGCTCGCGCCGTCCACGCTGCCGCGCACGGCGACGAACACGTGCCCGGGCCGCACCTGACGCGAGTCGGCGCTCAGCCCGGTGACCTGCGGATCGCCGCCGCCTGCGGGAGGCGCGGGCAGGCCCGCGTCGCTCAGCAGGTTCGTGAGCGATCGCCCGGCCGCCGCACGGCGCGACGGGACGAGCGCGTCGAGCAGCGAGGCCTCACGCATGCCCGCCCTCCCCTTCGGCGGAGTTCGCGCCCGCCGAGGCGACGTCGGGGCCAATCGCGTGGCTCGCGTCGTCCTGCGGGATGCGGAGATGCCTCAGGGCGTCGCGCATGATGGCCGCGAACACCGGCGCGGCGACGTCGCCGCCATGGAACGCAGGCCCCTGCGGCTCGTCCAGCACGACGATGCAGGCCACGACGGGATCGCGCGCGGGCGCCCAGCCGACGAACGACGCCACGTGCGCGTCGGTCGCGTACCGGCCGTCCACGACCTTCTGCGCCGTGCCCGTCTTTCCGGCGACGCGGTAGCCCGGCACCGCGGCGGCGCGACCGGTGCCGCGCTCGACCACGCCCTCCAGCATGTCCGCCATGGCGCGCGCGTGAGCCTCGCTCATGACGCGCCGGGGCGACCGGACGGGCGGCCTGAAGGACTCGCGGCCGCGCACCTCGCGCACGACGCGCGGCTGGTGCAGCACGCCGCCGCTGGCGATGGCGCACGTGGCGGAGAGAAGCTGGACGGGCGTGACGGCGACTTCCTGGCCGAACGAGATCGAGGCCAGGGACAGCGGCGTCCACTCGCGCGCGGGACGCAGGATGCCGGCGGATTCGCCGGGCAGGCCGCAGTCCGTCGCGCGGCCGAAGCCGACTCGATCGAGGACGTCTCGCAGCCGGGCGGCGCCCGCGCTCTGTCCGAGCCGGATGGCGCCGACGTTGGAGGACTTCGCGATCACCTCGCCGAACGTGAGCGTGGCGAAGGAGGCGTGATCCTTGACGAGCGAGCGGCCGACTCGCACGGAGCCGCGGCCGCAGTCGAAGGTCTGAGCCGGGGAGACGCCAGCCTCGAGGGCGGCGATCCCGGTGAACATCTTGAGGGTGGAACCGGGCTCGTAGCACGAGGCTACGGCCCGGTTCGTGCGGAGGTGGGACGGGTGGGAGGGAGTGTTGTTGGGATCGTAGGTGGGGTAGTTGGAGAGAGCGGCCACTTCCCCCGTGAGGGGGAACATCACGACGACCGTGCCGGACCGCGATCCGGTCTTGCGCACGGCGATTTCCAGTTCGCGGTCCGCGGCCTGCTGGATGACCGCGTCGAACGTGAGTTCGACGTCGGCTCCGCGCTGCGGCGCGACGAACGTCAGGCCGGCGGGGATGACCTGCTCGCCGCGCGCGTCGCGCGTGCCGACCAGCAGCCCTGCCGTTCCCCTGACGTGAGAGTCCAGGCGCCACTCGAGTCCTTCGAGCCCGCCGCCATCGGTGCCGACGAATCCGAGCACGCTGGCCAGCATGGTGCCGTTGGGAAAGAGCCGGCGGCTCTCGCGCGCGAGAGCGACGCCGTCCATGTCCAGGCGCACCACCGCGTCGCGACCCTCGGGCGGCATCTGCCGTCGAAGCCAGACGAACTCCCTGTCCCGGGAGAGCTTGCCGAGGAGGGTCGTCTCGTCCACGCCGAGCACGCGGGCGAGCTGGCGCGCCGAGCGCGCGCGTTGCTTCGCGTCCGTGAACGCCTGCGGGTCCGCCCACGCGGACCAGGCCGCCGCCGACACCGCCAGCGGCCGCCCGTCCCGGTCGAGAAGCGAGCCACGCTCGGCCATGAGGGACAGGCTGCGCGCCTGCTGGCGAGAGGCTTCCGTCCGCCAGCGATCAGCCGAGAGGACGCTGACGTGCACCAGGCGCAGGACGACCACGAGCCACAGGCCCAGCGCCATCGCGCCGGCCAGGGCGAGTCGTCGTCGTGCTGTCGCCTGGATCGGATCCACGTCGTGCCCCCACGCGTGGCTCCGGCAGGCCCCTTCACTCAAGGGGCTTGGCGGAACCTCATTCGAGCCGCGCCGTCATGGCCGCGACCTCGGCCCCTGCCGGGCCTTCATGAAACGATTCGGATGCCGTGAACACGTCGGTGCTCGGCGGCGGGACCAGTCCGAGCGCCAGCGCGCGGCGCTCGATTTCGGGAAGCGACACCGCGACGGCGCGCGTCACGTCCAGCTCGCGGCCTTGCTCGGTCAGCTCGGCGCGCTGCTGCTGGAGCGCCTCGATCTCGTAGCCATGCCTCAGGATCTCCACGTGCTGGCTGAGATACAGCATCAGCGGCAAGGCGATGGCGATGGACGCCATGACCGTCGTGGCGAGGTCCGACGCCGACCGGCGCCGGCCGGCGCCTCCCTTGTTCCTGGCACCTGCGTCACTCATGACACCTCCGGTCTGCCGGACCCGCGCGTCGCGCGTCGCGCGTCCGCCACGTCCTGGTCTCGATGGACGATGCGCTCGGCGCAGCGCAGGCGGGCCGAGCGCGATCGGGGGTTGGCTTCGATCTCCCGCGCTCCCGGGCGCAGGGGCTTTCTGGTCAGCACGCGCACCGACGCCACGCGACCGCACGTGCACGTGAGCGCGGCGGCCGGGCACGTGCAGCGTCCGGCGAGGTCCTTCAGCGCGTTCTTGACGATCCGGTCCTCGCCGCCGTGGAACGCGATGACCGCGAGGCGCCCGCCAGGGGCGAGGACCGAAGCGGCATCGCGGACGAACCCGTCGAGGCCCGCGAGCTCCGTGTTGACGGCCATGCGCAGCGCCTGGAACGTGAGCGTGGCCGGGTGAAGGCCCGGCCGCCGGGTCCTGGGCACCGCGCTCGCGATCACGCCCGCGAGTTCCGTCGTGGTCGTCATCGGCGCCTCCGCCCTGCGGCGCGCGATGGCCTCGGCGATGCGGCGGGCGAAGGGCTCCTCCGCGTCTCGCAGGAGTCGCTCGAGCTCGCGCTGGCTGAGGTCCCGGACAAGGTCGCCGGCCGTCGGACCGCCCGCGCTCCTGTCCATGCGCATGTCGAGCGGCCCGTCATGGCTGAACGCGAATCCGCGCCCGGCGTCGTCGAGCTGATCGCTCGAGATCCCGAGGTCCGCCAGGACCGCGTCCACGCGCCCCGCCCAGTTTTTTTTTCGATCACCTCGCGCATCTTCCGGTAGTCGGCATGCGCGAGGTGCACGCGGCCCGCCATCGGCGTGAGCCGGGTCCGGCAGCGCGCGATGGCGTCCGGGTCGCGGTCGAGGCCGACGAGCTCGGCGCGCGGAAGCGCCCCGAGCAGCGCCTCGGCGTGTCCCCCGCCACCGAGCGTGCAGTCCACGATGCGCGGAGCGTCGGGGAGCCCCTCTCGCCGCGCGAGCAGGTCAAGCACTTCCTCGAGGAGGACGGGGACGTGAGAGGTCACCGGCGCTTCTCCCCGCAGGAGCGCACCGAGAAGTTCATTCCAAGGAGCAGGTCGGCCGCCGCGAGCGCGTCGCTCGCGAGCCGGAGACGCTCATGGCAGGCCGCGGCGCGGCGCCGCGCGCGGGCGCGCCTGTCCTCCGCGGGGCGGGGGTCATCCTGAGCCGCAGGCGTCACCGGAAGGGAACTCATGTGTTGCTCCACAGGGCCGAGATGGTCTCGAGGTCGGCCTCCAGCACGCGCGACGCCTCGGCCTCGATGCGCGTCGTGTCCTGCAGGCAGAGGTGGTTGCCGTAGCCCAGCACCATGACCTCCTCGCCGATCGCGGCCTTCTCCCGGAGCGGCGAGTGCAGGAGCACGCGGCCCTGCGAGTCCATGGTCTGCGTCTTGCCGTGAAAGCTCACGGTCTTCTGGATGCGCATGCGGGCGGGCTGCATCAGCGGCAGCTTCATGAGCCGCTGTTCGAACTCCTCCCACACGGGCATCGGGTAGATCAGAACGTCCTCACCCGTCAGCGAGGTGACGAACAGGTCACTTCCCCATGTAGACTCGATGTAGCGGCGGAATTCGGCCGGAACCTTGAGTCGGCTCCGGTCGTCGATCCGTGCGCTGTAGGAGCCTCGAAGTGACATGACGACCGCTTTCAGCGAGGCGACCGAACCGGAGTCCCTCATGGCCTTGGCCGCGAGGGCTAGTTCTCCACTTCAGTCCATCTCAGTCCACTAGCGGCCCAATGTTGGCGACGTGCGCCCGGGGTGTCAACGCGACATCCTTCCCGGCACTTCAGGCAGGGCTTGAAGTGAGGGTCAAAACGTCCCTCTCTTTCGGTCGGCATTCGCCTCGCCTCGCATTCCGTTGACACCGTGATCGCCATCACCCCCATTCCTGGTGGTCCCGATCGTCCGCGGCACCATTCGTGGTGGTCGGGCCGTGGGAACGGAGCGGAGGGGCCCGGCGGGCATGCGGCGGGCTCGGGAACGGAATCGCGCGGGACGACCCTGCCTCCGTTCCCTGGGCCGCGAGGCGGCTTGACGCGGACCCTCCGCGCACAGCAGCATCCGTCCGGGAGGCTCCGTGCCCAGAATCGCCCTCATTTCGCGCGTCGGCGCCCACAAGCCGTACCTGGAGCGCGGCGTCAAGCAGAAGGAAGTCCGGCAAATCCAGACTCCCTTCGGACGCAGCAACCCGATCCACGTGTTCCAGCACGGCAAGGTCGAGTTCGCCGTGATCTCGCGCCACGGCGAGGATCACTACACCGTCGCGGCCCCGTTCGTGCCCGAGAAGGCCAACATCTGGGCCCTAAAGGTCCTCGGGGTCGAGAAGATCATGGCGTTCGACGCCGTCGGGAGCCTTCGCGAGGGCATCGCCCCCGGCGAGCTCCTGATCCTGGACGACGTCGTGGACGTGCGGGGCGAGTCGTACTCGCTGTTCGAGGGCAAGGGCCTGGGGTTCATCCGCCTCTCGCCGCT
Organism: uncultured Thermoanaerobaculia bacterium; assembly: GCA_964613915.1. GTDB lineage: Bacteria > Acidobacteriota > JBCCFW01 > JBCCFW01 > JBCCFW01 > CAZTIW01. The sequence goes on along the minus strand of CAZTIW010000009.1, from coordinate 15,594 downwards.
CTTCTGCCCCGAACTCCGCCAGGTGGCCTGGCAGCACTTGGCCGAGTCGCCGTTCAAGACGCATGTGGGCGGCGTGTACGCCAGCACGCGCGGGCCGCGCATGGACACCCGCGCGGAGGCGCTGGCCTACGTGCAGATGGGCGCGACGGTGGCGGGCCAGGCGCTGTCGCCCGAGGTCTTCGTCGCCAAGGAACTCGAACTCTGCTACGCCGCCATCGGCTACCCGGCCTTCTGGGCCGAAGGGGTCCAGGACCGGCCCTGGCAGGCAGGGGTGGCCTTCGAAGGCCTGCTCGCGCCCGCCGAGGCCGAGAAGGTGGCCTTGCTCGAGAAGAGCCTGCCCACCTTCTTCATGGAGTGGCTGGTGGATCTCATCGAGTCGCCACGCGAGTGCCCGTGCAAGGACACGATGCTGCGGTACAAGAAGCGGGGCGACATCGGCGAGGACTGGAAGCTCTGGGTCAAGTAGCGGCGCTCGCCCGCCGCGGACCGCCCTCGCCCGGGGCATGCGTCCGGCGGTACCGGCGACTCGGCCGGCCGGGGCTCGCGCCGTCACGATGCCGGACGCACGCGTCGGCCGGCGCGGTCGGCCGGGCAGGGGTGGGTCCCGCCCCCTCGCATCGCCTCTCGGAGCCATCTCGATGACACCGCTCCTGGTCGTGGACAGGCTCAGCAAGACGTACCGGGGCAACTGGCTCTGGGACTCGCGACCAGCCGTGCGCGAGGTGTCCTTCGAGGCCCATGCGGGCGAGGTCGTCGGCCTGCTGGGTCCGAACGGATGCGGGAAGTCCACGACCTTCAAGTGCGCGACCGGCCTCGTCCGGCCGAGCGGCGGCGACATCCGCCTGTTCGGCCGGTCGCCCGCCGAGCGCGCCGCGCGACAGCGCCTGGGCTTCCTGCCGGAAGAGGCCACCTACCCCGACTTCCTGACGGGCGAGGAGCTGGTCACGCTGGCCGCGCGGCTCTGCGGCGTGCCGGCGTCCGAGCGCCGCGATCGCGTGGCGGCGACGCTCGACCTCGTGGGGCTCGGCGAGGCCCGCCGCCGCCGGATCCGGACGTACTCGAAGGGCATGACGCAGCGCGTGGGCATCGCCCAGGCGATCATCGGCCAGCCCGAACTGGTGATCCTCGATGAGCCCATGACGGGCCTGGACCCGCTGGGCCGGCGCGAGGTGCGCGACCTGATGTCCCGGCTCGCGTCGAGCGGTGCCTGCGTGCTGTTCTCGACGCACGTGCTGCAGGATGTCGAGCTCGCGTGCGATCGCGCGGTGATCATGGCGCGGGGACGCGTGCTGCGACAGGACACGCTGGCGGCCCTCCTCGACGAGGCGCAACCGGGCCCCGTCGAGATCACCGTGCGCGGCCTGAGCTCGGAACGGGTGTCGGCGCTCGGCGCGGAGCCGCTCTCGCGATCCGCCGGGACGGTCGTGGCCCGATCGAGCGACCCGGCCGCCGCGGATCGGTTCGTCGCCGCCGCGCGCGAGGCGGGCGCCACCGTCGTCGCCGTCGCGCCGGTCGCGCGGCGCCTCGAGGATGTCTTCCTGCGCGAGATCGAGGCGCTCGGGGAGCAGGCGCCATGAACGCCGGTCGCGCCTCGCTCGAACGCGTCCTGGCCCTCGCCGGCGCCGGCCTCCGGCAGGCCGTGCGCGACAAGCTGCTCCACGTGCTGCTGGGATTCTGCGGCATCCTGATCGCGGGCTCCGTCATCGTCTCGCAGCTCACGGTGGGCGAGCGCGCGCGCATCGTCATGAATCTGGGGCTGTCGGCGACTTCCATCCTCGCGAACCTGGTCGGAGCGTTCGTGACGATCAACCAGGCGGCGCGGGAGATCGAGCGCAAGACGGTCGTGATGATCCTGGCCAAGCCGGTCGCCCGCTGGGAGCTGGTGGCCGGGCGCTTCGCGGGGATGGGCGCGACGCTCGGATTCATGGTGGCCTGCATGGGCGCGCTCCATGCCGTCGTGCTGGCCCTGGTCGGCGGCTATCGCGTCGATCTGTGGCCTGCCCTCGCGCTGACCTGGCTGGAGGCGCTCGTCGTCGTGGCGATCGCGCTGTTCTTCTCGTGCATCGCGACGCCGCTCCCGTCCATGTTCCTGACGCTGGCGTTCATCGTCATCGGGCACTCGACATGGACGCTCCACGCTCTGGCAACGCGCAACCCGGGCCCCGTCGGCTGGCTGCTCGAGGCGCTCTACCGCGGCATCCCCAACCTGTCGCTCCTGAACGTGCGCAGCGCCGTCACGTGGGGAGAGATCATCCCGGCGTCGCACGTCGCCCATGGCCTGCTCTATGCCGCTGGCTGCTGCGCCGTGCTCCTCGGCCTCGGCTCGCTCGCTCTCTCGCGGCGCGACCTGACGTGACGCGCGTCGCCGAGCGTCGCCCGGCCCTGGCGCTGGCCCTGCTGGTCATCGCCGCCGGGGCCGGCTGCGCGCTCTCGCAGCTCCGGCCGCTCGTGGCGTCGAAGGCCCGGCTGGCGCACGCGAGCGTGCCGCTGTACGTGCCCTCTCCCGCGGCGGCCCGCCTGCTCTCGGCCGGGCATGCGTCCTCCGTGGCCGATCTCCTTTACCTGTGGGCCATCCAGCACTTCGCGGCGCCGCCGGACGACACCGATGACCGGCGGCGCTGGCTCGAACGCGTGTACGCGACCATCACGGATCTCGACCCCAAGTTCCGCGATGCGTACTGGCTGGGCTACGTGAGCCTGCTGATCGAAGGGCGCAGCCCCGACGCCGCCTTCGCGCTCGTGGACAAGGCGCTCGCGAACGACCCGGGGTTCGTCATGCTCGCGATCGAAGCCGCGGTCGCGGCCCGCCAGCACGACCGCCCGGAGCGCGCCGTCGGTTACCTCGAGACCGCCAGCTCGACGGGCGATCGCCTCGCCCAGCGGCTCCTGTTCCGGCTCCGCGAGGTCGAGACAGCGCAGCAGGAGCTCGACGCGTGGTGGAGCCTGGCCAACGATGACGACCCCCTGACGCGCACGATCGCGCGCGAGCACGTGAAGGACCTCACCATGCTGATCGAGTCCGCGACGCTCTCCGCCCTGGTGAGGTGCTACGCGCGCGAGCATGGCGGACTGAATCCGGGGAGCCTTCAGCAGCTCGTCACCGCGGGGTACCTGGCCACCGTGCCGCGAGATCCCAACGACAGGGAGTACCTGCTCGACCGCCGCACCGGCGCGGTCACGCCCGCGTCGCCGTACCGCTACCGCCCGCCCTCGACCTCGCGGCGCGGCGCGGACCTGTCGCATCTCGGCCGCTGCGCGCCCGGCGTGGCGGCGCCGTGACCGAGCCCCTGCTGCCGCCCGCCTTCACGCTGCCCTGGACCTGCCTCCTGGGGCTGGTGGTGGGTTCGTTCCTCAACGTCGTGATCCACCGCCTGCCCCGCGGGCTGTCCATCGTGCGGCCTCGCTCGCGCTGCCCCGGATGCGCGCGATCGATCCGGTGGTTCGAGAACGTTCCGGTGCTGTCGTGGCTGATCTTGCGCGGGCGCTGCGCGGGGTGCCGGGCGCGGATCAGCTGGCGCTACCCGGCCGTCGAGTTGCTGACGGGCGCCGTCTTCGGCGCGTCGCATCTCGCGCTCGGCTTCACGCCGGCGCTCGCCGTGGCGCTGCCCTTCGCCGCGGCCATCCTGGCGCTCGTGTTCATTGACCTCGAGCACATGCTGCTGCCGGACGCCATCACGCTGCCCATGACTTACGTCGGGCTGGCGCTGTCCCTGGTGAGCCCGCTCACGACTCCCGAGGACGCCCTGCTGGGGGTGGTGCTGTGCTGGTGCGCCCTCGAGGGCGTCAACCTCGCGTACCGGCTCGTGCGCGGCCGCGACGGTTTCGGCGGGGGCGACACGAAGATGATGATGATGGTCGGCGCCTTCCTCGGCTGGGAGCTGGCCCTGTTCACGCTCGCCGCTGGCATCTTCCTGGGCGCTCTCCTCGGCGTGCCGGCCTTCGCGCTCGCGCGGTGGGTTCGCCGCCGCTCCACCGCCGTGCTCGCGCCCGCGCCTCCCTTCGAGGACGCGAACGCAGACGACGCCGAGGCCCCGGAGTCCGAGCAGGCCGCCGAACCCGCCCGGTGGGGGGATCTCCTGCCGCGCAGCCTCGAGGAAGCCCTCCCGCTGCTGATCGTTCCGGCCGTGTCGCTGACGTGGGTGATCGAGGACGCGAGTCCCGCGCGGTCGCTGGTCGGTCTCCTCGTGACGATCGCGGCGTGCGTCCTCGCCGCGCGCTGGCTGCGCCGCCGCGGCTCTCGTTCCCCGGCGCTGCCCGCCCTGGTTCTGGCCGGCGCGCTCGCCGGACTCCCGGCAAGGCCCGCTCCGATCCTGCTCGCCGTCGCCGTGCTCGCGGGCGCGCTGGCGCTGTTCCGTCCGCCGATCGTCGCGCCGCTCCCCGCGGGCGAGACGGGAGACGGGCCCCCGGAGGACGCGTTCGAGACCGCGGACAGCGTCATGGAGGCGGCCATCCCCTTCGGCGTCTTCCTCGGCATGGGCGCCATCCTGGCGCTCGTCGCTGGCGAGGAAGTCGTCGCCTGGTACCTGGGCTGGTCGGGCCGCATGCTCGACCCGATGCTGACGCCGTGAAAGCGCGGACCCCCGAGGGCTTCAGGCAGCGCGTCCTGCTGGGCCTCGCGGCGATCATGACCTACCTGCTGCTCGTGCCCGGGGTCGCGATCGTCATGCTGGCGCGCTCGCACGCGTTCCTGAAAACCGAGACGACGCAGCGGGCGCGCGCCGCGACGCGCGCCGTGCTCGACGCCACGGGGCCATCGCTGCGCTCATCCCTGACCGACTGGGCCCGCGGGGCCGCCCCGCGCCGGCCCGCGATCCCGCCGGACATGGCCCAGCGCCTGGGCATCGTGTCCGCGGAGCTGCTCGCCCCCACGGGCTGGAGCATCGGCGCGCGCGCCGGCGCGCCCGCCGAGGAGGCCGTCGCGGCATTCACCGAGGCGCAGCAGCGGCGACTCGCCGCCGGCGAGACGCTGCTCGACACCTCGGGGCTCTCGGGCCCTTCGGCCTACGCCGCCATCACCGTGGAGCAGCCCGTCTTCGGCGACGACGGGCGCTTCCTCGGCGTGCTGCGCGTCGAAGTGGGCGCCGAGTCGCTGGCGCTGTCGCGACGACAGCTCCGCGGGACGGCGGCCATCCTCGGTGGCTCCGTGCTGGCCTTCGCGGGCCTGCTCGCCCTGTTCACGCGGTGGTCGCTCCGGCCGCTCGCGCTCCTCGACGAGGCGCGGCAGGGCGACGATGCGCCCGTGGAGGCGCTCGCCCGGGCGGACGACACGGGGTTCGCCGTCGAGACCTACCGCAAGATGATCGAGCAGCTCCGCGAGAAGGAGACCGAGCTCCGGCGGCTGCGCGAACTCGAGCGGCATCGCGCCGACGAGCTGCAGGAGCTCAACGCGTCCATCGTGGACAGCATGCTGTCCGGCATGATCGTGCTCGACCTGTCCGGCAAGGTGAGCTCGATGAACGGACCCGCGCGCCGCTTGCTGCTCGGCGACCGCGACGAGCGGACCACGGGCCGCCCGTTCGCCGAGGTCGCGCGCGACGCGCCCGAGCTCGTCAGCCGCGTGGACGCCTGCCTCACCCGCGGCGAGGCGATCGCCCGCGACGAGGTGCGCCTCCACCTGCCGGGGATCGGCCGCTGCGATCTCGGCGTGTCGGTCGCTCCGTTGCGCGGCAGCGAGGGCGAGCAGCGCGGCGCCCTCGCCCTCCTCGTGGACCTGACCGAGGTCAAGCAGCTGCAAGAGGACATGCGCCTGCGCGAGAACATGGCCGACCTGGGCGAACTGTCCGCCGGCATCGCGCACGAGTTCCGGAACTCGCTGGCGACGATTCAAGGATTCGCCCGACTCATCGAGAAGCACGGCGAGGCGGACAGCCGGGAGCACGCGGCGGCCATCGCCGCCGAGTGTGGCGCGCTGCGGCGCGTCGTGGACGACTTCCTGCGCTTCGCCAATCCGACGCGCCTGGTCATCGAGCCGGTGGACCTGGCCGCGATCTTCGCCAGCCTGGCCGACGACGTGCGCTCGCGGGCGGGCGCGAAGAGCGTGTCCTACACGGTGCAGGAGGGCCTGCCCACGATCCAGGGGGACGAGACGCTCCTGCGGCGCGCGTTCACCAACCTCGTCCGCAACGCCTGCGACGCCGTCGCCGACGGTGGCCGCATCGCGGTCTCGTGCGAGACCGCCGCGCGCGGCATCACGGTGCGCGTGGACGACGACGGTCCGGGCATCCCGCCCGAGGAGCGCCAGCGCGTGTTCGTCCCGTTCTTCACGCGCAAGGACCACGGCACCGGCCTCGGACTGGCGCTCGTGCGGAAGGTGATCCTCCATCACGGCGGCCGCATCGTCGTGGAGGACTCGCCCTGGGGGGGCGCGCGGCTCTCCGTCAGCCTCCCTGTCAGGCCAACCTGAGGGGACCGATCGCGGCCGGCCGGTTCCATCGAGTGTCACGAAAAGTAACCACATCTCGGGGGCCCGCACCGCGGGGAGCGGCGGCCGGGAGCCGATGCGCCGCTCAGACGCCGGTCCTGGGGGGGCTCAGCCTGGCCGCCCTGCTGGCTCGGGATTTGCACCTCCACCTGGAAAGAGCGGTCCGTGGGACGCGAGGCCCGATTTCGCCGGGCCGCCCGTCACCCGTTTCCCAGCAGGAGCCTCCGCATGCGCGATTTCATCGTTCGGCGCGTCCGTGCCGCCAGCCAGGCCGGGGCCGCCAGCCAACGCGGGGCCGCAAGCCAGCCCGGGCTCTCGCCCCACCGGCGGCGACTGCGCTCCGGCTTCTCGGCCGCCGAACTGATGGTCGTCATCGCCATCATCGGCATCATGGTGCTCGTGACGACGCCCGCGATGATGAACTTCTTCAACTCGATGAAGGTCCGCACCGCCGCGCACCGGCTGCTTTCCCACATCCGCCTGTGCCGGCAGGTCGCGGTGTCGCAGCGCACGCACGTGCTCATGGAGCTCCAGCGCACCACCGCCACCGCGCAGCCCTATTACCAGGCGTGGGAGGAGCGCAACAACAACCTCGTCCGCAATCCCAACGGCGTGGACAACACCGTCAACACCGCCGATGACGAGCGGTGGGTGGTCCGCAAGGAGTCAACCCTGGCGCGCGAGGGCGTGAAGTTCACCGACTCCTATGACGACGTCACCCCCGAGGTTCCGATGGACGGACCGGGGAACTCGGTCATGAACAGCAGCGGCATCATGCGGCTCAAGTTCTATCCCAACGGGCAGATCCTGCGCATGAATGACGCCAACGCCGAGCAGACCGGCGACACGACGATCCGCATGCGCCTTCGCCGGAAGGTCACCAGCAATCGCGTGGACAACTGGGACGTCACGCTGAACCGCGTCGGCAAGGTGCGGGCGGAGTTCAGCAGAGACTCGCCACCGGAGTGAAGCATGGCTCGTGGCCGCCTGCCCGGCCGGCCGCGCGCCCGCGAGAGCGAACAACGCTCGACGCGAACGGACAACTGAAGAGAGATGACAGGCGAATCAACGACACGAGAGGCGGCGGCGAGCGCTGCCGCGGAAGGACCCAGGATGCAAGCGATCGATGTCCGGATCGGCGCCAGGCGCGCCACGCCCCAGGCCGGCTACAGCCTCATCGAGGTTCTGGCGGCGTCAGCCCTGCTGCTGGGCGTGCTCCTGGCGATCATGGGGATGTTCATCTACGGCGGACGGAGCGTTCAGTCCGGCAAGCTCATGACGAAGGCGACGGCGATCGCCGAGGACATCCTCGAGGAGTTCCGCAAGTTCAGCTACGCGCAGACGTACCAGGTCATCAACGACACCGCGGACCCGAACACCACGCAGGTCCACACCTGGAACTCGCGAACCTCGACCTTCCCGCCGCCCTCGGACGCCGCATACCAGGCGATCCTGAACGCGTGGAAGCAGCAAGCCGAGAAGGAACTCCCGCAAGGAACCGGCGAGATCATCATCACCGTCCGCGGGCTCAAGGACCTGGGAACGGGCTCCGGCCCGACGGCTGAGGCGTGGGCCAAGGCGCGCATCCTCCAGATCGTCGTTTCCGTGAAATGGAAGGAACAGCGACGGCAGCGCTCGGTCGTCTTTGAAAGCCTCAAGTCATGAACGGAGTCACAGCCATGCAGCCGACGCCGCCCGCCCCCGTCCGTGCACAGCGCGGCTTCAGCCTTTCCGAAATGCTCGTGGCCACGGCCATCTTCCTGCTGGTGATCCTGGCCGCCTACCAGGTCTTCCAGCGCGGCCAGGAGAGCTATCGCCTGGGCCAGAACACGTCCGAGGCCGTCCAGGCGGCGCGGGTGGGCTTCGACCAGATGTCCGACGACATCCGTCTCGCCGGGTTCGAGTTCGACGTGGACGGCGAGAAGGAGTCCTACCCCAACCAGGCGGACGAGCCCATCGAGTTCATGCACCGGCGGGCGATCGTCCTGCGCGCCAACTTCGACTTCGACAAGGAGATGAGGGGCCGCGAGTCCGGGCTCGAGTTCGACGCCGAAACGGACCAGATCACCTGCTGTCCGATCGTGACGACCGGCAACGACGAGATCATCGGGTACGCCCTCGGCAAGCCGTCGGGCACGCAGCCTCCCGGGACGATCACGTTCAAGGCCGACACGACCGGCACGGTCAGCACGCTGGACACCGTGGTGCGAGACGCGTTCGTCAACAAGACGACGGGCGCCATCACGGGCGAGGAAACGAAGACCATCGCCAACGTCGAGCTCCGCAACACGAACGACGCCGCCTACGCGCCGCCCTACACCCTCTATCGCTTCTACTTCGACGATGCGGGCGCCGTGGTGCGCCAGCCGTTCATTGACAACGTCTACTCGATCGAGTTCACGTACTACGACGGCTCCGGCAACGTCATCCTGGATGGCGCGACGCCACTCACGCAGGCCGACTGGGGCGATGACAACGGATTCGACAAGCAGGCTGGCCGCCTGACCCGGTGGAACGTTCGCCGCGTCAAGGTCGAGGTCCGCACGATGACGCCGGAGACGGACCTGCGCCTCAAGCGCGTCAGCGGATCGACCGGCGTGCCGAACTTCCAGGGCCGCCGCATCTTCACGCTCCAGGCCGAGGTCTTCCCGCCCAACCTCGGCCGGCGTGGCGCGCGCGATCGCGACATCAACCCGCCGGAGCCGCCGCGCAACGTCGAGATCTGCTCGGGTCAGTGCGACATGGTCCGCGTGTCCTGGGATCCGGGCCCGCCCGAGGACAAGGTCGTCGATCACATCGTGACGCTCTGCTGGGGCCCGTGCGACAACTTCGGTCCGAGCAATGCGGCGGCGTCGTTCATCTGGATCGCCAACTACGATCTCACGCGCCAGAAGGAGTACGCCACGTTCACGCGCGAGGACGATCCCGACATCCTTCCGGGAACGGAGCTCTGGGCGCAGGTGATCGCGCGCAACGCGGCGGGGACGACCTCGGAGTGTCCCGTGACGGACTGCACGACGTGCTGCCGCACGCAGGCGGGCGCCATCGTCGGCGAGCGGTCGCGCCCCGACACGTTCCCCAGCGCGCGCGGGAGCGGCTATGACGCGAGCGACGCCAACTTCCCCGACGCCCGCCCGAACAACGTGGGCGGCCAGCTCATCGTCACGAACTCGGCGCTCGACGCGTTCCCGTCGTCGCTCGCGCCGATCCTGTACATGGACTCGCCGCGCTTCGCGCTGAACAAGGCGCCCTCGGCGGGCACGGCGCCGAACGACTGGACCACCAAGCGTCTCGGTGGCGAGGTGGTGGCCGCCATGAGCTGCCACACGACGGAGAGCACGCCGTCCGATCCGACAGACGATCCCGCGTGGCGGACGCCCTTCGACGCGCTCCGTCGGGATCCCGAACGCGGCAACACGTACATCTGGCGCGTCCGCGGCTCGGCCCCTGGCGGGAGCAGCGAACTCGGCGGAGGATCGGCGCCGCGGAACTTCGTGCCGACGGGCGCCAACCTGTATGACTGGCGGCACATGCCGCTCTCGGCCGGCAACCCGACCTTCGTGGACGGATCCAGCTACACGTTCGCCTCGACGGCCTGGGGCGACCGTTACGACGGCTACGGCGAGAACTTCATCAAGGTCGCCGGCGTGCCGGCGCAGCCCATCCGCGCCACGACGCCGTGCGAGGTGTACTACTACCGGTTCCGCGCGGCGAGCATCTGCTGGAGCGACGACAAGGAGCTGACAACGCCCGTCACGCCTCCGAACGGCGTCCACGACAGCGCCAGTCCGACGATCCGGGCCTGGGACGTGTTCTCGACGGCCGGCACGTCGGAGTACAGGCGCCTCATCAAGAGCCTGACACCCTTCTACCCGCCCATGCTGAACGAGGGCGACACGACGGGCACGCGGGATCGCGCGGATCAGACCGTCCACGATAGCGACGACTACACGACGGCGGCCTCCGTGGACACGTATGCCCTTCCGGCCTACTCGCTGCCCCAGCGCGTCGTGGACGCCATGGGCGTGATCACCGGCTGGGTCAAGCCCGAGCGGCCGAATGAGCTCTACCTGACTCGGACCGGCGACAGCGGCACGACGTTCCTCACGGGCGCAGGCGATCCCGCGCTCTACGACGCGCGCATGGTCTTCAACGCCGCCCGCAGGACCGCGCCCGCCACGGGCGAGGGCGACCCGCAGATGGCCGGCTTCCGCACGTATCGCCTGTATCGCAAGGCGGCTTCGAGCGCGACGCCGGGCGTGAGTGAGTTCGACTTCGACTCGGCCAACCCGACGCTCGTGGCCGAGTTCGACACCAAGTCTGACGGCAACAACGATGGCCAGCCCGATGACGACCTCCGGCGATACACGATGGACGGCTCGGGCCTCGTGCCCCAGCCCGGCGTGCTGAACGCGCTGAACGACCTGGGTTCCGACTGGGCCGACACCTCGCCCGACAGCACCTGCTCGCAGGAGGCGTCCGCCCGCGGGAACGCCAGCTGCATTCCCTTCATCTACTGGCTCAAGACCGCTCAGTGCACCAAGTTCGACGACGGCATTGACACGAGCGCCGCGGAGCTGAGCGCGGCGAGCCCTGGATTCCAGTTCCCGTGCACGCTGCACTATGACGTTCAGGAGATCCGCGTGACCCCGTCGGCGGCCGCGACGCCGCCGAGCACGGTCCAGTACGAGCCATCCATGCTCGATGCATCGGGCGACCTCGACTGCTCGTCGATCCAGTCGGCCCGGTTGATCGCCTACCGGCAGTCCACCGGCGACTACCTGGGCGCCAGCGACTGGCGCGCTTACAACCCCTCGAACAACTGCGGCCAGGCCACCCTCCCCAACCCGGCGGTCAACGAGGCCGTGCGCGGGTTCACGGGCGCCGTGCGCTTCGTCGTCGAGATCTCGACGAATGGCGTGAGCACCGCCAGCAACGGCTGCCGCCTGCGCTCGGACTACGGTCCGGTGGACATTGGCGTGAAGGGCATCCCGGTCTCGTGCAGCGCGGCGCGCTCGTGCGGCACGCAGTCCTCCCCGGCGATCTTCGGCGCGGTGGACGAGTCGAACATCGAGCTCGCGAACAACGACACCAAGCTGATCATCCACCTGCCGAAGCTGACGTCGTGCGGCTCCTCGTTCGACCTGACGGGCCTCGAGATCAAGCTCGAGAAGACCTCCGGTAGCGATGACGACATTCCGAACTTCACCTCGGGCGCGATCACGGGCGGGCTGCAGACCTCGCGGACGCTCCCGGCCTTCGGCACGGACGCCTGCGATCTCAACGTCGCGGGCGACCTGGACCAGGGCGAGGACGACACGGGAGAGGCGGACCTCGACGGATCGGACGGCGCCATGGTCCTCCGGTGGCGCGACTCCTTCTGCGTCAAGACCCCGGCCACGAACGACGATCCGTGCGCGTGCGAGTGGGACTACCCGACCGTCCTCGGCACGGCGTCGGAGCTCACCATCGAGCTCCAGTTCGCGAGCACGCTGTGCGACGTTCGCGTGACGCAGCTGAACTTCCGCGTGATGCTCGAGGACCTCGCCGACAGCGACGGCGACTCGAAGTTCTTCGAGGAGCTGTCCTGCACGCAGCGTCCGCGGCGGCCGGCGGACGCGGGCAATCCCAACAACATTGACGCGACGCTGTGCCCCGACACGACGCCGCAGGATCCGCCGCTCGGCCCGGCCGGATCGGATCCCGACCTGCCGATCGGCTGCACGCTCGAGGGCCAGGGCCGCGGTCCGGCGCTCTCCCCGGAGGTCGCGTGTGGCGCCTGCCTGACGGTCAACTGCCAGCCCTGCCAGTGCCCGCTGAACGAGAACGACGCGGACATCCAGCAGGACCTGGATCCGATCGTCACGCTCGTGGACGATCCGGACCACCCCTTCGGCCTGCCCTACACGCTGCTCAAGGTGGAGTACACCCAGACCACGAACGAGGGCTGCAACGACGATCCGTCCGGCGCGTCGTGCCCGTTCCGCATCACCGACATCGAACTCCGCATCGAGTGCACGGTCGATCGTGACTGCACCGGAGGCGAACCGCTCGGCAAGCTCACGGACGACGGCATCGCCGAGGCCAAGCTCATCCACGCCGACCTGAGCCAGGTGTCGCTCCCCGAGCCCACCACGCGCGACTCCAATGACCCCAGCTTCGGCTTCTACAAGTGGACGGGCCTGAGCCTGGATCTCGTGGATGGCGAGACCTTCCGATTCGAGTTCCGATTCGACGACTCGATCGATCGCGGCCAGCTCGCGACCATGAAGGTCCGGTTCAGCCGGCCCTTCCAGGCCGAGTGCACGGCCGCTGGCGATCCGGGCGGCACGCTCGGCCCGCTGTGCTCGCTGCCCGGCTCCCCCATTTACCTGTCCCCCTGATCCGGAGAACGACATGACACCCGACCTTCACGTGACGGCCGAGTCCGGAACCGTACCCTCGACGGGGAAGCTCCGCGACGGAGAGCACGGCTCCGCGCTGATCATCTCGATGATGATCATGGTAATCCTGACCATGCTGGGCGTCACGTTTGCCGTCCTGGCCGCTCAGGAGGAGCGCATCAGCGTCAACTCCAGGGACCACCAGCAGACACTCTACGCCGCCGAGGCCGTCGTCGAGATCGCCAAGACGTGGTTCAACGATCCCGACACGGCGACCAATCCCATGAAGCCGCTGTCGAACCAGATGCGCTACGAACTTCGCAAGGGACGGGCCTACTCCGGATCGTGGAAGAACCCGGACGAGCGGGCGGCGACCGACGTGTTCCCGACCACGGACACGGACGCGGGGCTGGACGGCTCGAACGGCAACATCTACACGGGCGGCACGCTGGGAGGACTCTCCGGCGAGTCTCGCTTCGACAAGCCCTTCCGCGGCCCCACGTCCGTCCAGCTCTGGGGACGCCAGAACACGCCCGACGTGCTCATCTGCAAGGACGCCACGCTGGACGTGGATGGCCTGGCCAACATCGGTGGCCTCGCCGATTGCCAGACGGTCGCCAGCGGCACGGATCCGATGCACACGTACGTCAACCGCGTGAACCAGCTGCTCGCGTCCATGAGCACTGGCGGACACAGCACGCGCGACTTCGGCACGATCGAGCTCGAGCAGGTCCGCGTCTACCGCCCGCCCGTGGACTTCACCCTGAACCTGCGCTACGGCATCGCGACGGTCGAGGCAACCGCCGTCAAGCGCGTCCGCAATCAGATCGTCTCGCGGCGCACCGTGCGCGAGGTCCTGCAGGAGGTGCCATTCCCCGGGCCGAGCGGCGCCATCGAGTCCGAGGGTGAGATCTCGGCGGCCGGATCTTCCGGCGTTCACTGGGGATCGGTCGTGTCGTCCGCGACCACGGACGACATCTCGCTGCCCGGCAAGTCCGGCAACTTCCCGGATGCCTCGGTTGGCCGGGACTCGCCCTACCGGTTCGGCTATCACCACACGATCAACCCGGCAGCGTTCACGAACCAGGGGACGCAGGCAGGCACGATCGCCAACTGGATGACGGAGGCCCTGGGGATCACGAAGAGCGGTCAGGCTCAGAACACCAGCGACACCGGCTCGCCTCCGTCCAAGACCTACGCAGCCGGCAAGGTGGGAGATCCGTGGCTCCTGTTCCGTGCGCGCCGGCGCATCATCGTCGGCGGCACGCCCCTTCCGACGAGCCCGCAGCCGTACACGTTCCGGGCGAACACGGACAACAGCGGCACGATCAACAACCAGAGCGAGTTCAACAAGAAGTCCGAGAACAACTGGAGCCACATGTTCCAGTTCCAGATCGTGCGCTTCCCACCGATGGACTATCAGCTCTGGAAGGACGTCGCGCAGTCAGGCCAGAACGGCATGAACTACTTCAAGTGGTCGGCCGGAACCAACTACCGGCGCGACGGCACCGGCGCCGCTCAGACCTGGACCGCGTGGCTGAACCAGTACAAGACCGGCGTCTTCTTCTTCGACACCACCAACTCCGTGAGGCCCGCCGACATCTGCAAGACGGCGCCCAACGACGCCACGTGTAACCTGACCGGCACGCACGCCTGGACGACCAACCTGTACGTCGAGGGCTTCATCTACCTCAACAGCAAGATCTTCGACTCTGCCGGCGCGGGCGGCGGAACCACGAAGGAGTGCAACATGCCGGGCGAGGTCTTCCTCGACGATGGCATTGACCTGCACACGTCATCGCAGACCGTCGGCGACGATTGCCTGTGCATCCGCTACGACGAGACCAAGGGGTGCACGATCGGCGTGCGTCCCATCGGCTGGAGGGACGCTAACTTCACCTGCACGGGCGCTGACGGCGATGACTGCCAGTGCGCGCCGAACGTTCTCAAGAACACCGACAACGGTTCGTCCGCCGCCGACATGGCGGTCGCCAAGCGCGAGGCCGAGACCTTCCGCAACGGGGTCTGGGACTCCGACCTGAACAACGACGGCATCTCCGATGTCAGCCAGACGATCGTCGGCACGACCCCCTGGAACAACTTCATCAGCAACAACAACGGCGCCAACGAGGGGTTCACGGGCGGCCATGGCTATGCCCCCGGCATCGTGCCCGGGTACCCCACGCCGCGGCGCATCAGGCAGGGTCAGGAGAACGTCACGCCGACCCGCAAGGACTGGATGCGCGACTCGCGATTCCAGAACCACTTCGCCGCCGTCAGCGGGTGGAACGCCACGCACGGGCGCCAGGTCCACGAACCGTTCCTCAACTTCGACTCGCCGGCGACCAACACGACGCCCGGCACGTGGGCGAACGACCACAACCTGACCGTGGACTTCCGGTCCCAGGATGAGCCAGTCGCGCGCGACTCGGCGAACGTGATCGTCAAGCGCACCACGCGATCGCGCGATGCGACCGGCGCGCTCATGAACCTGGACCTGCACATCAACGGCGTCTTCTACTGCGAGGGGCAGTACACGGGCACCGGCAACATGAAGGTGTACGGGTCGCTGCTGATGCGCAAGGGCTACGCGGGCACGGGCTCGGTGGACGTGTGGTTCAACGAGGGCCTGATCAAGGGCGACTTCCCGCCGAAGGCCTGGAAGCTCCCGCGCGTCTACGCGAGCGCGCGCGACACCAACTGAGGTGGCTGTCATGACGACACCGTGCCTCGCGATCGCTCTTGCCCTGGCCGCGGCGGCACCGCCAGAGCCGCCGCGGCCGCCGGCCG
>CAZTIW010000008.1:20373-136201 GCA_964613915.1 uncultured Thermoanaerobaculia bacterium | reverse complement strand
CCCGCCCCGCCTTGAGATCCGCGAGCGCCTCGTTGGCCTGCTCGAGCGGATAGGCGACCGTGCGCGTGCGGATGGGGATGCGCGGCGCCAGATCGAGGAGCTCCCGCGCGTCCTGCCGCGTGAACGCCGTGACGCTGCGCAGCACGCGCTCGTGGAAGAGATCCCGCTCGTAGTCGAGCGCGGGGATGTCCGGCACGTGGATGCCGGCCACGGCGAGCGTCCCGCCGCGGCGCAGCGCGCGCAGCGCGAACGGGACGAGTTCGCCCGCGGGCGCGAACAGGATCGCGGCGTGAAGCGGCTCCGGCGGGGCCTCGCCGGGGCCGCCGGTCCACGTCGCGCCGAGCTCGCGAGCGAGCGCGCGATGACCCGGCTCGAGGGAGGACACGAAGACCTCGCAACCCTCGTGGCGCGCGACCTGGATCGTCACGTGCGCGCTGTTGCCGAACCCGAACAGGCCCAGGCGCTGGCCCGGGCGCGCGCCCGACAGGCGCAGCGCGCGGTAGCCGATGACGCCGGCGCACAGGAGCGGGGCCGCGTCCTCGTCCGAGAAGCCCTCGGGGATGCGGTGCGTCCACGCGGCGGGCGCGACCGCCAGCTCCGCATAGCCGCCGTCGGCGTGAAGGCCGGTGAAGCGCGGGTCGGCGCAGAGGTTCTCCGCCCCCTCCGCGCAATACGCGCACGCGCCGCAGGTCGCGTTGACCCACGCGATGCCGACCCGATCGCCCGGGACCGGCGAACGCACTCCGGCCCCCGCGCGCTCCACGATGCCGACCACCTGGTGGCCCGGGATGAGGCCCGCACGCACGGGACCGAGGTCGCCTTCGACGACGTGAAGATCCGTGCGGCAGATGCCGTTGACGCGGACGCGCACGAGCACCTGGCCCGGGGCCGGCTCGGGCGGGGGCGCGTCGCGCAGCTCGAGGGGACGGCTCGCGATGTCGCCCTGCCGCGCGACGACCATCGCTCTCACGTCAGGCCTCCGCTACCACGCGTAGCCCCGGGGGAACCCGGGGGGGAAGAGCACGAGCGCGAGCAGCGCGAGGCACCCGAGAACGCCGATCGCTCCGAGCACGGCGTCCGTCGCGCCGACGCGGCGCTTGACGCCGTGGAAGATCCAGCCCGCCGCCGCGCCCGCGACGAACCCCGCGATGTGGGCCGAGTGATCCGCGCGCAGGAACAGGCCGAAGAGCGTCACGTACAGGAGCCACTTCAGCATCATGTTCCGCACGGCGGTGCCGTGCGTCGTGCCCTCGCGCTGGCCCCAGCCGGCCGCGACGCCGATGAGCCCCATGATGGCCCCCGAAGCGCCGACGCCGATCATGTTCTTCTCGAGAGCGGACGTCGGCACGTTCGCCAGGATGCCGAGCGCGAAGAAGAAGAAGACCGTCCGGCCCGGCCCGTAGGCGTCCTCGACGAAGGGCGCGATCTGCACCATCGCGAACAGGTTGAAGAGCGCGTGAATGAGCCCCGCGTGCAGGAGCACCGCCGTGCCGAGTCGCCACCATTGCCCGGCATGCTCGAAGGCGGGGACGTGCGCGCCCATGCGCACGATCTCCTCGATGCTCCCGCCACCCCACAGGGAGAAGCCGGTCGCGACGGTCTGCCTCGCGAACGCGACCAGGATGATCGCGACGAGGAAGCTCCCCGCCGACAGCACGACCGGCGAGTGCATGCCGGCGCGCCGGAGCATCTGAACGATGCGGGGCTCGAGCCGCGCGCCGCAGGTGGGGCAGTCCCGCGTGCCCCTGGGCAGCACGCGACCGCACTGGCCGCACACGGCGTGCTCGTAGCTCACGTGCGCGACGGCAGTGCCGACGCGATCGCGTCGCGCCTGCCGCTGCTCCGCCCAGCGCAGGAGCTTCCACCGCACGCGCGTCTCGTTCATGCCCAGCCGGCCCGCCACGCGAGCGATGCGGTAGATCGTCGTGAAGTCCTGCTGGTCGCTCAAGGCATGGGTCTCGCGGGATGCATGACGCGGCGAGCCGATTGTAGCGCGAGGCGCGGGGCGGAGCGGCTCCGGCGAGGCCGCGCCCGGCCGCGACCGGTCGCGGCCAGCGACGCCCCGGGCAGGGCGGCCCGCGCGCGTGCTAATCTTCGCGCCCTCCGACAGCACCTCACCTCCGCGCGCACGAGGTCCCGTGAGCGAACCGAAAGCACCCGCCGGCCCTTCGCCCATCGAGCAGCTCAAGCTCCGCCGGGAAGCCGCCCTCGCGGGCGGCGGGCACGAGCGCGTGAAGAAGCAGCACGAGCAGGGCAAGCTCACCGCGCGCGAGCGCATTGACCTGCTGCTCGACCCGGGCTCGTTCGAGGAATTCGACCGGTTCGTCACGCATCGCTGCCGCGACTTCGGCATGGAGAAGCAGATCTTCGCGGGCGATGGCGTCGTCACCGGACACGGTCTCGTGGAGGGCCGTCGCGCGTTCGTCTTCTCGCAGGACTTCACGGTCTTCGGCGGATCGCTGTCGGAGACCTACGCGCAGAAGATCTGCAAGGTCATGGACCTCGCGATGAAGGTCGGCGCGCCGGTCATCGGCCTCAACGATTCCGGTGGCGCGCGCATCCAGGAAGGCGTGGTCTCGCTGGGCGGGTACGCCGACATCTTCCTTCGCAACGTCCTCGCTTCGGGCGTCGTTCCGCAGATCTCCGCCATCATGGGTCCGTGCGCGGGCGGCGCCGTCTACTCGCCGGCCATCACGGACTTCACGTGCATGGTGGACGGAACGTCGTACATGTTCGTGACGGGGCCCGACGTCATCAAGACCGTCACGCACGAGGAAGTCACGAAGGAAGATCTGGGCGGCGCCCATGCCCACGCCTCGCGCTCGGGTGTCGCGCACTTCGTGTCGGCGGACGACGCCGCGTGCCTGGGTCTCATCCGGCGGATGCTGTCCTTCATGCCGCTGAACAACCACGAGGATCCGCCGCGGCGCGCATGCACCGACGATCCCGCGCGCGCGGACGCCGCGCTCGACGCGATCGTCCCCGAGGACCCGCTCCAGTCGTACGACATGACCGACGTCATCCGGCGCATCGTGGACGACGGCGACTTCCTCGAGGTGCACGAGGAGTACGCCCGCAACATCGTGGTGGGCTTCGCGCGGCTCGGCGGCAGGCCCGTGGGGATCGTCGCCAACCAGCCCGCGCATCTGGCGGGATGCCTCGACATTGACGCGTCGCTCAAGGGCGCGCGGTTCGTGCGCTTCTGCGACGCGTTCAACATCCCGCTCATCACGTTCGAGGACGTCCCGGGCTTCCTCCCCGGCACGGGCCAGGAGCTCGGCGGCATCATCAAGCACGGCGCGAAGCTCCTGTACGCCTTCGCCGAGGCGACCGTACCCAAGCTCACCGTCATCACGCGCAAGGCCTACGGCGGCGCGTACTGCGTCATGGCCAGCAAGCACATCCGCACGGACGTGAACTTCGCGTGGCCGACCGCCGAGATCGCCGTCATGGGCGCCGAGGGCGCCGTCAACGTCCTGCAGCGCAAGGCGCTCGAGCAGGCGAAGGACGCCGAGGCCGAGCGCCTGCGCCTGGTCGCGGAGTACCGCTCGACGTTCGCGAATCCGTGGAAGGCGGCCGAGCGCGGCTACGTGGACGAGGTCATCCTGCCGCATCAGACGCGGCGCAAGCTCATCTTGAATCTCGAGATGCTGGACACGAAGCGCGATGCGCTGCCGCCGAAAAAGCACGGCAACATTCCGCTGTGAGCCGGCCGTGAACGACGCCCCGCCGCCCGACGCGGCCCCGACCGGAGAACGATGATGAGCCAGTACGCCAGCACCGGCGTCGATCACGAGAAGAAGCATGCGGGACTCGCCGGCATGCTGGCGCACCTGCGCGGCACGCTCGACAACAACCCGCGCGCGCGGGTCGTCTCGGGCGCGGGCCACTACGCGAGCGTCCTCGAGGTCTCGGGCTCCGATCTCGCCCTCGCGGTCTCGACGGATGGCGTCGGCACGAAGATCCTGGTCGCGCGCATGGCCGGCCGGCACGACACGGTCGGCATTGACCTCGTCGCCATGAACGCCAACGACGTCGCGTGTTGCGGCGCGAATCCCGTCGCGATGGTGGACTACATCGCGGTGGACGCCGTGAACCCGGGCGTCATGGAGCAGATCGCGAAGGGCCTGGCCGAGGGCGCGCGGCTCGCGGAGATCTCGATCCCCGGCGGCGAGATCGCGCAGGTGCGCGAGATGCTCAGCAGCGAGGGCGCGGGCCCGCACTATGATCTGGTCGGCACGTGCGTCGGCGTCGTGAACGTGCGCGAGGTCGTGGATGGCTCGACCGTCGAGCCCGGCGACATCATCGTCGGCATCGCCTCGACGGGCCTGCACAGCAACGGCTACTCGCTGGCGCGGCGCGCCATCTTCGATCAGCTCAAGCTCTCGGTGGACGACGAGCTGCCCGGCTGCGGCCGGAGCGTCGCCGAGGAACTCCTCGAGCCGACCGCCATGTACGTGAAGGAGTGCAAGGCGCTCATGCGCTCGGGCTCGCCCCCGCGCGCGCTGTTCAACATCACGGGCGGCGGCTTCACGAACCTGCTGCGCGTGTCGGCGCAGGGCGTTGGCATGCGGCTCGACTCGCTGCCGGAGATCCCGCCGGTGTTCCGCACGATCCAGGTCGCCGCGGGCGTGGCGGACGCCGAGATGCACCAGGTGTTCAACCTCGGCATCGGCTTCGCCGTGATCGTGCCCGCGTGGCGCGTGCCGGACGTCGAGCGCATCGCGCTCGCGAACGACAAGCAGGCGCGCGTGATCGGGCGGGTCGTGGCTGACCCGCAGGCGCGCGTCGTCATCACGCGACCCGAGCTGCGCGGGGCGCTCGTGGCGCGCGAGGCGAAGGGCGCGTTCACGCACGAGGATGCCGTCCCGGCGGAGCACGCATGACGGTGCGCCGACGCGACATCCGGCGCGTGCTGGTGGCCAACCGTGGCGAGATCGCGATCCGCGTCATGCGCGCGTGCCGTGACGAGGGGATCTCCGCGGTCGCCGTCCACTCCGATCCGGACGCGAGCGCCCGGCACGTGCGCATGGCGGACGCGGCCGTGAACGTCGGAGAGGCTTCCGCCGCGAGCTCGTACCTGCGCGCGGATCGCGTGCTGGACGCGGCTCGGCGCCTCGGCGCGGACGCCATCCACCCCGGCTACGGCTTTCTCTCCGAGAACGAGGCCTTCGCCGCCGAGGTCGAGGCTGCGGGCCTCGCGTGGATCGGCCCGCCACCCGCCGCGATCGCCGCGATGGGCGACAAGGCGAAGGCCCGCGCCTGCGTCATCGCCGCTGGCGTGCCGGTGGTTCCTGGCACGGAGCCTCTCGCCGACGAGCGCGCGGCGGCCGAGGCCGCCAGGCGCATCGGCTTTCCCGTGCTCATCAAGGCGGTCGCCGGTGGTGGCGGCAAGGGCATGCGGAAGGTCGCGAGCGCCGACGAGCTCGCCTCGGCGTTCGCCATGGCGCGGAGCGAGGCGCGGAACTCCTTCGGCGACGACGCGGTCTACATCGAGAAGTTCCTCGAGCGCCCGCATCACGTCGAGATCCAGGTGTTCGGCGGACCCGACGGCAAGGCCATCCACCTGGGCGAGCGCGACTGCTCCACGCAGCGGCGCCACCAGAAGCTGATCGAGGAGGCCCCCTCGCCGATCGTCACGCCCGCCCTGCGCGATCGCATGGGCCGAGTGGCCGTCGCGGCGGCCGACGCCGTCGGCTACGTGGGCGCCGGCACGTGCGAGTTCCTGGTGGATCCGGGCGATCGCGACGCCGACGGCATCCCGCGCTTCTACTTCCTCGAGATGAACACGCGCCTGCAGGTCGAGCACCCCGTCACGGAGATGGTGACGGGCCTGGATCTCGTGCGCCTGCAACTGCGCGTCGCGCGCGGCGAGCCGCTGGGCCTCGTGCAGCAGGACATCGCGCTCTCGGGCCACGCCGTCGAGTGCCGCATCTACGCCGAGGATCCGGCGCGCGGGTTCGCGCCGTCGCCCGGGCGCCTCATGTCATTCCGGCCGCCCGAAGGCCCGGGCGTGCGCGTGGACTCGGGCGTCGAGGCGGGCGACGAGATCTCGATTCACTACGATCCGATGATCGCGAAGCTCCTGACGCACGGACGCGACCGGACCGAGGCCATCGAGCGCATGCAGCGAGCGTTGCGCGAGTTCGCGATCGGGGGCGTCGCGACGTCCATCCCGTTCCACCAGCACCTGCTGGACCACCCGGTGTTCCGCGAGGGCCACGTGGACGTGAACTTCGTGGACCGCGAGATGAAGGACGCGCTCGCGGGCATCGGCCGCGCGCCCGCCGAGCTCGTGCCCGTGGCGCTCGCGATCGCGGCGCTCGACGACCGCCGGCGCGCGCCGCGGGCCGCGCCGACGGCGTCCGCCGCCATGTCCGCGTGGAAGGCCGCGGGCAGGCCCGGCGCGCGAGGCAGCCGATGAGCAAGCACGAGTTCGCGCACGGAGGGAAGGAGCACGCGGTCGTCCTGCGCGACGCCGGCGACGGCCGCGTGCAGGCCACGATCACCGCGGGCAAGACGAGCGAAGCCCTGTCGCTGGAGGCCACGGACCTGGGCGGCGGTCGCTGGCTCGTGCGTCAGGGAGACGACGTCCATGACGCGCGCGTCGAGCGCGGCCCGGACGGCAGCGTGCGCGTCGTCTTCGCCACGGGCGCCGTCGCGCTCGAGGCCCTCGATCCGTTCCGCGACTCGGTGCGCAAGGGCAAGGGGGGCGGTGGCGGCCGGCGCACGGTGAACGCGCCGATCCCCGGCCGCGTTCTGGATGTCCTCGTCGCGGAGGGCGACACGGTCACCGCCGGCCAGCCCGTCGTGGTCGTCGAGGCGATGAAGATGGCCAACGAGCTCCGCGCGCCCATCGCCGGTCGCATCGTCAAGATCACCGCCACCAAGGGCTCCCCCGTGGATGCTGGCGCGACGCTCGCCGTCATCGAGGGGTGAGCTTCCTTCGGTCCTCGCGCGCCGCGGATCGAACACCCGTCCTCACCACCCTTGCGGACAGCCGCTCGCGGGAGGTCGCCGCCACGCGACGCCCAGAGCTCGAGCGACGCCGCGGGCCCAGGCCCGGCGACCGCCGTGGAATCCCCACGGAGGCATGAGCATCAGGACGTCGCCGCGGCTCGGATCCACGCGGGCCTCGAGGCGCGCCAGGGTCCCCTCGCCCTCGCCCGGCGCGCCAGACGCGCCGGGCGCGCCCGATCCGAGGCGCGCCTGCGATGTCGCGACGAGCGCGGGGCTGACCTCGATCTCGTCGGACATGCGCACGCGGCGCACGCCGTGCTGGCCGGGGCGGGTCGCGATCGCATGTTCGAGCAGCCAGCCGCACGCTCCGCCCGCGAGCGCGGCGAACGCGCCGAGCGAGGCGGGCGGGAGCGGCCAGGCCTCGAGATCCGGCAGCCCGAATCGCTGCATGCCGAGCGTCATGAGCACGCCTCGACCCGGCGTCCCCTCCGCCGTCATGACGAGGATGTGATCCGTCAGGCGGAACGTCGGCCAGCCCGGAAGGGGCTCGTCCAGCGTCGTGGAGGGAAAGGCGCGTGGCCACGCCGGATCGATCACGAGGCCTCCTCGCGCCCTCGCGATCCCGCGAGCGGCGCCGAGAGCGATCCAGAAGGGGAGCATGCGCGCGTCGAGCCTGCCCGTGACGCCGATGTCCACGAGGAGGCCGGGCCCGTCGAGTCGCGCGTCCCACGCCTGCGACGCCGTGCGCAGCAGGGAGATGCCCGAGAAGACGGGATCGTCGGTCATGCCGAGGGTCTCGACCAGCACGCGTCCGTCCGCGAGCGCGCGCTGCGCCTCCGTGCGCAGCGGCGGGCCCGCGTGCCGGGAGAGCCAGCCCGCCGCCGCCGCCGTCAGCTGATGCGGCCCGCAGTCGGGCGCGTCCGGTGGCAGCCACGTCGTGAAGAAGCAGCGCCACTCGCCGGGCGCGGTGAACGAGAGATGACCGGGTCGGGACACGATGGCCATGGAACGGCTCCGGCCGGCGCGTCCGGGCGGCGGCAGGAACGACCTTGCGCCATGCGGCCATCGATCGAGAGGGCGGCCGCGGCCCGCGCGGGCGCGACACCGCCCCGCGCCCCATGCGCCGAACGCGCTCATTTCGCGGACGATCGCGGCCCTCGCGAGCACCGGGCGGTTCGCTGGCAGGACGTCGCCGTCGCGCACTCGGCGGGGCACGGGCTTGCGGCTGCCAGACAGGGCAAGACGGGCGCGGTACCATCGTCGGCACACCTTTGGTGTCCCGACACCGAAGTCCCTTGCCTTGATCCGCGAGACCCGCGGAGCATGCATGCGGACTTCGGTGTCGGGACACTTGGCACCACCGGTCCCGGGCCTTCCGCCCGGCGGCCGGCCCCGTGCCTCCGATGCGGAGTGCAACCCATGCGCGTCCGAACCCTCGCTCCCGTCCTGATCGTGGCTTCCCTCGTCCTCGGCGCCGCCCCGGGCCGCGCCGGCGAGACCTGGCGGCAGCCGCCACCGCCGGTCCTCGACGTCCTCCACGCGCCCGACTTCCCCTCGACGTGGCCGGATCCCACGGGGCGCACCATCGCGCTGGTCGAGAGGCTCCGCTACCCGCCCATTGCCGAGCTCGCGGCGCCCATGTTGCGCCTCGCCGGCGTGCGCGTGAATCCGGCCACGAACACCCTGCACGCGGAGAACGCCTTCACGAGCCTGACGCTCCAGCGGCTCGCCGATGGCCGGCAGCTGCGCATCGAGCTGCCGGAGGACGCGCGCATGCTGCGCTTCTCGTGGTCGCCCGATGGCTCGCGCTTCGCCTTCGCGCATCGAGCGGGGCATGGCGCCGAGCTGTTCACGGGTGTCACCGAGACGGGCGCGACGCGGCGCATCGAGGGCGTGCACCTCAACCCCATGCTCGGCGATCCGATCAGCTGGATGCCCGATGGCCGGCTCCTCGTCACGCGCGTTCCCGCCGATCGCGGAGCCGCGCCGCAGGCTCCCGCCCGGCCCGAGGGTCCGAACGTGTCCGAGTCCTCCGGAGGCCGCGCCACCAGCACGTACGAGGCGCGCGACGTGCTGGCGACCGCCCACGACGAGGCGCTCTTCGAGCACTTCGCGACCGCCGGCCTCGCCCTGGTGGATCCCGAGTCCGGAGCCGTCGTGAACCTGGCGCATCGCGGTCTCATCGCGTCCGCCAGCCCGTCACCCGACGGCAAGCACGTGCTCGTCGAGACGATTCGCAAGCCGTTCTCGCGCCGTCATGCCTGGTGGCGCTTCCCGCGCGATGTCGAGGTGCACGATCTCGCCGGCGCGGTCGTGACGCTCGCGCGCCTGCCGCTCGCGGACGCCGTTCCCATTCACGGCGTGCCCGAGGGACCGCGCCAGCACGCGTGGCGCTCGACGGCGCCCGCGACCGTGACCTGGATCGAGGCGCTCGATGGCGGGGACTGGTCCCGCCAGGTGCCGCATCGCGATCGCGTGCTCGCGCTGGCCGCTCCGTTCGAGGGCGAGCCGGCGGAGATCTACCGCGCGACGCATCGCGCCCGCGGGTTGAGCTGGGGCGACACGGACGATCTGCTCGTCGTCGAGGAGTACGAGCGCGAGCGACGCTGGCGGCACGTCACGGCGCTCCATCCCGACACCGAAGGAGCCGCGCCGGTCAAGCTCTTCGACCTCAGCGCGAACGACGGCTACGCGGATCCGGGGAGCCCGGTCATGCGCGCGCTCCCGTCGGGTCACGCGGCGATCCGGCAGGTGCCGGGCGGCTTCTTCATGGCCGGGCAGGGCGCGAGCCCCGAAGGTGACCGGCCGTTCCTGGACACGTTCGACGTGACGACGCGCGTCAGCGCGCGCGCCTGGCGCAGCGAGCGGAACGCCTACGAGCGGTTCCTCGGGTTCGCGGAGAACGACACGACGCGGCTCCTGGTCCGCGCGGAGTCCGCCTCGCGCCCGCCCAACGTGGTCGAGTTGCGCCGCGCGGGGAGCCGCCGCGTGGCGGCGGGCGAGGCCGCCACGCGCTGGACGGCACGCGCCGTCACGTCCTTCCCGGATCCCGCGCCCATCATGCGCGGCGTGAAGAAGCAGCTCGTCACGTTCGCGCGGGCGGACGGGACGCCGCTGTCGTTCACGCTCATGACGCCTCCCGGCTGGAAGGGCGGGCCCCTCCCGACGATCGTCTACGCCTATCCGCTCGAGTACTCCGATCCCGCGACGGCCGGGCAGGTCTCGGGAACGGAGCACTCGTTCACCCGTCCGGCCGGCGCGTCGCACCTGTTCCTGCTGCTGTCGGGCTACGCCATCCTGCACGACACGAACATGCCCGTGGTCGGGCATCCCGACACGGCCTACGACACGTTCATCGAGCAGCTCGTAGCGTCCGCCGAGGCGGCCGTGGCCAAGGCGGTCGAGATGGGCGTGACCGATCCCGATCGCGTCGGCGTCATGGGGCACTCGCATGGCGGCCTCATGACGGCGACGCTCCTGGCGCACTCGGACATCTTCCGCGCGGGCATCGCGCGCAGCGGCGCATACAACCACACCATGCGGCCGTTCGGATTCCAGAGCGAGCGGCGGACGCTCTGGCAGGCGATGGACAACTACGTGCGCCTCTCCCCGGTCATGCACGCGCCGAAGATCAACGAGCCCATCCTGATCATCCACGGCGAGGTGGACCAGAATCCGGGCACGGTCCCGCTCCAGTCCGAGAAGCTCTACGACGCCATCCGCGGGACCGGCGGCACCGCCCGGCTCCTCATGCTGCCCCACGAGATGCACGGGTACTCGTCGCGCGAGGCGGTCGAGCACGTGCTGGCGGAACAGGTGGCCTGGTTCGACCGCCACGTGCGCGACGCCGCGCCGCGCGCGGTGGCGAAGAGCGAGGCGCAGGCGGCGACGCAGTAGCGCGCGTGCCGCGCCTCCGCGGCTACATGCCGGTGCCGGTGCCGGCAGCGTCCGCGGGGGCGAGGCTGTACACGCTGATGGAGGCCGACTTGTCGTTGCAGGCGTAGACGCGCTTGCCGTCGGTCTCGACGTGGATCGTGCCGAGGCCTGCGGCGATGGTCGCGTACTTCTCGCGCCGCACGAGGTCCACGAGGATGATCGTGCCGCCCGCGTAGTCCGAGGCGAGCGCGACGCGGCCGTCGGGCGTGACCGCCACGCTCGAGAGGTCGGAGCCCGTTCCGATCTTCTCGGACTTGCCCGTCTCGAGGTCGACGACGAGCAGCCGGCCGTCCTCGCCCGCGGCCAGCAGGCTCTTCCCGTCGGGCGTCATCACGAGGTTCGTGGTCTGCGCGAGCGGCGCGCCGAACGTGTCCACGACCATCTCCTGGCGCACGTCCACCTTGCGAATCAGCTTGGACTCGCAGACGGCGACGTAGAGGAACAGGCCATCGGGTGAAACCGCGACGCCCATCGGACGCCGGCCCACGGAAACCTGGCGCATGGCGCGCAGGGTGCCGATGTCGGCGATCGCGACGTCATCGCTGAAGTTGCCGGCGCTGAAGACCTTGCGACCATCCGGCGACACGGCGAGATAGGACGGCTTCATGCCCACCTGGACCTCGCCCGTGCGCTTGCCGGTCGCGCGATCGATCACTGCGATGGACGAGCCCGCCCAGTTCGAGACGAGGAGCCTGTCCTGGCCGGCCGCCGCGACGCCCCACGCGCTGTAGCCGACCTCGGGGATCGTGCTGACCAGCGTCATGTCCTCCGTGTGGAACAGCGACACGGTGTTGTCGCCGCGATGCGTCACGGCCAGCGTCGCGCCATCGTCGAGGATGGCGCAGGTCGTGGGCTGCCGGCCCGCGGGCACGTGCATGACGAGCGACGCCGCGAGGCGCGGGCCGACCGCGGGCGCCAGGGCGAGCGTCGCGCCCTCGGGCACCTGATGCGCGGGGAGCGGGGCGATGTCCACGACAACAGCCGGGGCAGCTTCGGCGGGCGCGACGGCCGGCGGAGGCGCGGGCAGGTCGCGCGCCTTCTTCTTGGAAGACCCGGGGCTCAGCACGAGGAGCGCGAGCGGCGCCACGACCGCGAGAGGCATGGCAGGGAAGAGCATGAGGCGGCGGGAGAAGGGCATGGGCGCTGTCCGGTGGGAGAGAAAGCGGCGAAGCATGGCATGCGATTCCGGGGCTCACCACCGGCCGCCGGAGCGCGTGGCGAGCGCGTCGCGGCGCCGCTCGCCCGGAAGTCACGTCGTTTCCGTGGGTTGGCGCGGGGGTGTCGGGGGACGGAACCTTGGACCGCGATGAGCCTTCGTGTCATGATCGCCCGGGGTCGGCTCTTCCGGGGGCGGGAGCGCGCGCGCCCGGCGGGGGTCCTTCTTGCAGCCCGAGTCCACGTCCAGTCATCGCCGCGCGTCCGCGAGCGCGAGCGAACCATCCCAGCGCCACCTCTTCGACGGAGCCGACGAGCCCGAGGAGTCCCCGGTGAAGTCCCGTTCGAAGAAGTCAGCCCGCGCGATCGGTGGCGCGGCCGAGAAGAAGCCGCGCGCGACCGCGACGGGGAAGACGCCCCGCGCGAGCCGCAAGCCCGCGGCACTCCCCGCGACCGAGCCCATGGATGTCGTGGCCGTCGGCGCGGACGATGACGACGACGCGCCGGTCGCGTCCGCCGGCAAGCGGCGCGGCCGTGCCGCCAAGCCCCGCGCGCGCGAGACGGCCGAGTCCATGGCCACGCGGCAGCGCGACATCTCCGTCTCCGAGTTCTTCGCGAAGAACCGGCACCTGCTCGGCTTCGACAACGCGGCGCGCGGACTCCTCACCTGCGTGAAGGAGGCCGTGGACAACGCGCTCGACGCGTGCGAGGAAGCCGACATCCTGCCCGACATCACGGTCAAGCTCCTGCAGATCACCGAAGATCGCTTCCGCGTGACGGTCGAGGACAACGGCCCCGGCATCGTCAAGGCCCAGGTGCCGAAGGTCTTCGGCAAGCTCCTCTACGGCAGCAAGTTCCACCGGAGCCGCCAGTCGCGCGGCCAGCAGGGCATCGGCATTTCCGCGGCGGCGATGTATGGCCAGCTCACGACGGGCCAGCCAACGATCATCGTCTCGAAGACGGGCCCGAACCAGCCGGCGGTCCAGCTCGAGATGTCCATTGACACGAAGAAGAACTCGGCCGAGCGCGTCCGGGAGAAGGTCACGTACTGGGAGAAGGACCACGGCACCTCCGTGCAGATCGAGCTCGAGGGCTCCTACAAGAAGGGCCGCCGCTCGGTGGACGAGTACATGGAGCTGACCGCGCTCGCCAACCCGCATGCGCGGCTCGTCTACCACCCGCCGAAGGACGCGCAGGTCGTCTTCGAGCGCGTCACCGAGAAGCTCCCCGAGCCGCCGAAGGAGATCCAGCCTCATCCTCACGGCGTCGAGCTCGGCGTTCTCGCGAACATCCTGCGCGACGCGAGCCAGCCCACCCTGGGCGAGGCGCTCTCGGCGAACTTCTCGCGCGTGTCGTCGCGCGTGGCGGACGACATCTGCGAGATGGCCGGGCTGTCTCCGAAGATGTCGAACTCGCGCCTGACGATCGCGGACGCCGAGCGCCTGTACCGCGCGATCCCGCAGGTCAAGATCCTCGCGCCCTCCACCAACTGCCTGTCGCCGATCGGCGATGACCTGATCCGCGCGGCGCTGCGCCGTCGCGTGCCCGACGCCGACTTCGTGGATTCGTGCACCCGGTCGCCGACGGTGTATCGCGGCAACCCGTTCCAGATCGAGGTCGGCATGGCCTACGGCGGGAGCCTGCCCGGGGATCAGCTCGTCGAGGTGCATCGCTTCGCCAACCGCGTGCCGCTCCAGTACCAGCAGTCCGCCTGCGCCATCACGAAGTCCGCCATGTCCGTGCCCTGGCGGAACTACCAGGTCCAGCAGTCGCAGGGAGCGCTCCCCACGGCGCCGATGATCCTGTTCGTGCACCTGGTTTCGGTGTGGGTGCCGTTCACGTCCGAGTCGAAGGAAGCCATCGCGTCGTACGACGACATCCTCAAGGAGATCCGCCTCGGCATCATGGAGGTCGGCCGGCGCCTCGGCATCCACGTGCGGAAGGGCAAGCGCCGCACGGACGAGCTGAAGAAGCGCGCGTACATCGACACGTACCTGCCGCACGTGGGCATCGCACTGCAGCAGATCCTGGGCCTGTCCGACAAGCAGCGCGAGAGCACGGTCGAGGACCTGCGCGGCGTCATGGAAAAGACGCGGAGGATGGTCTGAGCGAGCGGCCCCTGGCCGCACCGGTGGCGATCGCGCTGGCGTGCGCGCTCGCGCTCGCCGGGTGCGGCGACTCCGGCTCGGCGGATCCGTCGGCGCGCGTCGAGAAGCTCGAAGCGCGGGTGGCCGCGCTCGAGGCGCGTCTCGCGGAGATTCCGTCGTCGGCCGAGGCGCTCCGGGTCGCGAGCTTCGACGAGCTCGCGACGCGGCTCGACTCGCGCAATCCGGCAGAGCGGTTCGACGCGGCGCGCGCGATGAGCGAGCGTCTCGAGGAGTTCCGGCTCGACGCGATGAGGCTGCTGCGCTCGGGAAGCGTCCGGCAGCGCGAGGCGCTCGCCGTGGTCATGTCGTGGCGGGCCACGCCCGCGCATGCCCATGACCTCGTCGCTGCGCTCGAGGCCAGCCCCGAGCCGCGCGTGCGCGTGTTCCTCGACGCCGCGCTCGGGCGCGCGCTGGCCTCGACCTCCACCGACGCGCTCATCTCGGAGCTCTCGCATCCCGATCCGCTCGTGAGGACGGCCGCCGCGCGCGCGCTGGGCCGGGCCGGCGATCCGCGCGCGGCGCTCCCGCTGCTCGTCGTCGGCATGTCGGACGCGGGCCTGCCGGGCGCCACGGCGCTCGAGGCCGCGCGGGCGATCGGCGATCCCGGCGTCGCCTTCATCGCCTCGGGCTGGCGCGACATGGGACCGCGCGAGCGGCAGGCGGCCATCGCCGCGATGGCGGGCATGCGCGGGGCGGGCACGACGCACTTCCTGCGCGAGCGGCTGGCCGACGCGTCGCCGCTCGTGGCGCTCGAGGCGGCGCGCGTCCTGGCCTTGCAGGGAGACTTCAGCGGCCGCGATCTCGCGGTCGAACGGGTGTCGAGCCAGGATCCGGCCACGGCCCGCGCCGCACGCCTCGCGCTCGATGCGATCGATCTCGCTCCCGAGTCGCCATGAAGGCGCCGGAAAGAGGACCAGCATGACCAGCGACTCGAAGAAGAACGACGCCAAGAAGGCCAAGCAGAAGCTCGACCAGATCACGCTGCAGTCCATCGAGAAGATCGCGAAGGAAGTCCACGACACGGCTTCCAGGCGCAAGCTCCCGACGCTCTCGATGCCCGTGCGGGCCCTCAGCAACGTCAAGTACGACCGCAAGGTGGGGCACTTCGTCATCGGCAAGGCAAAGAAGGTGCGCACGCTGACGGTGGGGACCGTCAAGACCTTCGCGCAGAGCCTGCGGCTCATGTCGCTGAGCAAGGACCTCGTCACGACCGACGACTTCGCGACCAAGCGAGACGCCTACTACCAGAGCAAGAACTGGGACAAGGCGGCGTTCGACGAGCAGACCGAGAGCGACACGGTCATGGACGACATCGAGGCCATGTTCGCGGTGCATGGCGTGAGTCGCGAGCAGCTTCGCTTCATCCCGGACGAGCACGGCGGCGCCGTGGCGGGCGAGCTCATCGTCAACGATCCCGACATCGAGACCGGCGTGATCGAGCGCATTGACTGCACGCGGTTCGGCTCCGGGGCGTACTCGATCCCGAGCCAGGTCGAGCACTTGCAGTTCGAAACGAAGGCGGCGTTCATCCTGTGCATCGAGACGGGAGGCATGTTCCAGCGCCTGCAGTCGCACAAGTTCTGGCAGAAGTCGAACTGCATCCTGGTGTCCATGGCCGGCGTGCCGACGCGCGCGACGCGGCGCTTCGTGCGCAGGCTGTCCGAGCAGGCGAAGATCCCCGTCTACGCGTTCGTGGACTGCGATCCATACGGCATCTCCAACATCTACCGGACGCTGAAGGTGGGGTCGGGGAACGCCGCGCACGTGAACCAGTTCTTCTGCGTGCCGGGGGCGAGCTATCTCGGGGTCACGCCGCAGGACATCATCGAGTACAAGCTGCCGACGCATCCGTTGCAGGACGTGGACAAGAAGCGAGCCGAGGACGCCCTCAAGAACGACCCGTTCTTCCAGGACCGGGCGCAGTGGCGCGACGCCATCCAGCAGCTCCTGAAGATGGGCGTGCGCGCCGAGCAGCAGGCGCTGGCCAAGTGGGGCCTCAACTACGTCATCGAGGAGTACCTCCCCGCCAAGCTCGCCAACACGAAGAAGTTCCTGCCGTAGGCCGTGGTCGCCCGCGCCCCGATGGTCCAGCGCGGTGGGGCCTGCCCGGGTCGTCCCGCGCATCAGGTGGGGAGGGCGACGACCGGACTCGTCTGGCGGGTGGGAGATCGGTGATACTGCGCCATGACCGGGCACCCGCAACCGCCTGCC
Organism: uncultured Thermoanaerobaculia bacterium; assembly: GCA_964613915.1. Taxonomy (GTDB): domain Bacteria; phylum Acidobacteriota; class JBCCFW01; order JBCCFW01; family JBCCFW01; genus CAZTIW01. The sequence goes on along the minus strand of CAZTIW010000008.1, from coordinate 119,792 downwards.
ACGCCGCCGCGACGCTCCGCGCTCCTCGTGCCGGGGCTTGCCCTCGCGGCCGTCGTGCTCGGCGTGTTCGTCTTTCTCCAGCGGGCGGATCGCGACGGCGATGGCGCCGACCAGGGGCCGCGGCCGCCGCCGGTCGCGGCCGCTCCGTTCGACCCCCTGGCGCGCCTGGATCCGCTCGCCGATGGGTGGGACTCGGAGGCCCTGCATGACGACATCAAGATCCGCCTGAAGAAGTTCGGCCACGTGCTCGAGCATGCGGCCGAACGCGACCTGGCCCACGTCGAGAGCCTCGTCGTCCCGGATGTCGAGAGCGAGAGCCTGCGGCCCGCGGATCTCGAGCAAGTCCACGCCAGCCCGGGCCTGGTCGTGCGGCGCCAGCCAGCCCCGACGGCGACCGCGACCGCGACGCCGTCGGGCGACGCTCCCGGCCAGCGGGGCGCGCCGGCACTCCTGGCCGCCGTCGAGGCGCTCGCGGCCCCGCATGCCGGTCGCGACATCCGCGTCGAGTTCAAGGTGTTCCGCGTCGAGCCCGGACCGGAGTCGGCCACGATCACGGTGTACCTGTCGGCCGTGTCGCGCGGCCCGCGCGAGAGCATCGAGCAGTGGGCCACCTGGACCATGCGATGGACGCTCCCCGCGCCGGACGCCCCCGCTCGTCTCGTGTCGATCCGATCGAGCGACTTCGTCGAGACGGCCGTGAGCGGTCCGGGCGGCAAGCTCCTGACCGACTGCACGCTCTCCGCGCTTCCGGAACAGGCGACGCGCGATCGGGTGCTGTCGTCGCCGCAGACCTGGTGGGGGCGCCTCGAGACTTCGCTGGGCAACTTCTACCAGGGCAACCATGGCATCGCCGTGGGCGACGTGAACGGCGACGGCCTCGACGACCTCTACATCACGCAGCCCGGCGGCATCCCGAACACGCTGCTCGTGCACCAGCCGGACGGGACCGTCGTGGATCGGGCCGCGGACGCCGGCGTGGACTTCCTGGACTACTCGACGGCGGCGCTGCTGCTCGATCTCGACGGCGATGGCGACCAGGACCTCGCGCTCTCCACGACGCGCCGCCTCCTGCTGCTGGCCAACGACGGACGCGGGCGCTTCACGCTGGCGACGGAGCTCGCCATGGCCCTGCCGACGACGACGCTTGCCGCGGCGGACGTGGACGGCGACGGCGATCTCGACCTGTACGCGTGCCGCTACGGTGACGCGCGCCAGCTCGTGCCCGGCAGCACCGTCCTGCCGCTGCCGTACCACGACGCGAACAATGGCGCGCCGAACGTGTACTTGAGAAACGACGGCGGCTTCGTGTTCATGGACGCGACCGATGCCGTCGGCCTGGGCCAGAACAACACGCGGTTCACGTTCGCGGCCGCCTTCGAGGACTTCGACGACGACGGCGATCAAGACCTGTACGTCGCGAACGACTTCGGTCGCAACAACCTCTACCGCAACGACGGCGGCCACTTCCGGGACATCGCCGCGGACGCTGGCGTCGAGGACATCTCCGCCGGCATGTCGGTCGCGTGGGGCGACGCGGATCTCGACGGGCGCATGGACGTCCACGTGAGCAACATGTTCTCGGGCGCGGGCAACCGGATCACGTACCAGCGGAAGTTCCGGTCCGAGGCGGCCGACGCGACGCGGAGCCTCTTCCAGCGCCACGCCCGCGGCAACTCGCTGTTCCGCAACGCGGGCGGCGGGACGTTCGATGACGTGAGCGAGGAGGCCGGCATCATGATGGGCCGGTGGGCCTGGAGCACGATGTTCGTGGATCTGGACCTCGACGGCGCCGAGGATCTCGTCACGTGCAACGGGTACGTGACGAACGAGTCCACCGGGGATCTTTGAAGTTTCTTCTGGCGACAGGTCGTGTCGCAGTCACCCGCGCGAGCAGGCGAAGGGGTCGCGGGGGAGAGCGCCCAGTACATCGAAGGGTGGAGCGCGCTCGAGCGCCTGATAAGGGACGGCGAGTCGTTCAGCGGACGCGAGCGCAACTGCGCGTACGTGAATCTCGGCGGGCGCGGCTTCGCGGCCATCTCGGCCGCCTCGGGGATCGACTTCCCGGATGACGCCCGATCGCTGGGCGTCGCGGACTGGGACGGGGACGGCGATCTCGACCTGTGGATCCGCAATCGCTCCTCGCCCGGGCTCCGCTTCATGCGCAACGACATGGAGACGGGCCATCGCTGGCTGGCCGTGCGGCTGCAAGCGCCCGCGGGGAACACGGACGCCATCGGCGCGCGGCTCGAGCTCCACCTTCCCGGACGCGCCGCCCCGCTGGTGCGGACCGTGCGCGCCGGCGAGGGCTTCCGCAGCCAGAGCAGCCGCTGGGTGCACTTCGGCCTCGGCGATGCGACGCGCATCGAACGCCTCGTCGTGCGCTGGCCGGGTGGCGCCACCGAGGAACACGCGGGCCTGCAGCCTGACACGCGCATCGTCCTCGGGCCTGGCGAGCGGCCACGCCTCGCGCCGCCGCGGCCGAACGTGCGCTCGCGCCTCGCCCCGTCCGAACCGCCGGTCGCGGCGCCCTCGGGGAAGCTGAGGCTCGTGCCCGTCTCGCCCATTCCGCTGCCGTCCGCCGTGACGGCGTTGCTGCCGCCCCGCACCGGCGAAGCGGCCTCGCCGCCCGTGCGTCTCGTCAACCTCTGGGCGACGTGGTGCGCGCCGTGCGTGGTGGAGCTGGCGGCGTTCTCGAAGGGCCATGCCAGCCTGCGGTCGGCCGGCGTCGAGATCGTCGCCCTCAGCGTGGACGGCCTCGGCGAGGACAAGGGGACCACGGCTGATCCGATCGCCTTCGCGCGCGAGAGGTCGCTGCCCTTTCCGGTCTCTCGCGCGACGCGCGAGGCGGTGGACGCGCTCAACCTCGTGCAGTGCGAGCTGCTCGACGCGTGCGCGCCGCTTCCCGTGCCGACGAGCCTCCTCGTGGACCGGGAGAACCGGATCACCGCCATCTACAAGGGTCCGGTCGAGGTCTCGCAAGTCCTCGCCGACGCGGCGCTGCCCGCGACGCAGCCGGACGAACGCCTCGCGCGCGGCCTTCCGTGGCCCGGCACGTGGAATGACCTGCCGGACTTCTCCGACTTCACCCGCCTCGCGCGCGCCCTCGAGGCCGCGGGGCTCCCGGGCGACGCCGACGCGCAGCGCGCCGAGCTCATCAGCCGGCGCGTGGACATCCAGGTGCGCTCCAGCGTCGCCGAGCTCTCGCGCGGGCGCATGGCCGCGGCCGAGGGCTTCGTCGAGGAGGCCCTGCGCCTCGATCCGCGTTCGGTGCCGGCACGCCTGCAGCGCGCGGCGCTCCTCCAGCGGCAGGGCCGCGCCGACGAGGCCTCGCGCGAGGTCGCCGCGATCCTCGTCGCGAACCCGGCGGACGCGCGGGTGCACGCTCGTGCCGGCGAACTCGCGCTCGAGTCCGGCCGCGCGGACGCGGCGCAGGCGAGCTTCCGCGAGGCGCTGCGCCTCGATCCGGCCAGCCAGGGCGCGCGGGTGGGCCTCGCGCTGGCGGCGCGCGGCGCGGGTCGCATGGACGAAGCCATCACCCTGATGCGCGAGGCCGTGGCCAGCCGTCCGGGCGACGCGACCACGCAGCTTCGCCTCGCGCGCTTGCTGGGCGAGGCGGGCCGCGCCGACGAGGCCGCGAGCGTTCTCGCCGACGCGGTGCGCGCGGCGCCCGACGTTGCGTCGAACCTCCACCAGGCGGGCCTGGGCTTCCTCGCGATGGGGCGCGCGCGCGACGGCGTGACGCACTTGCGCGAGGCGGCGCGGCGCGCGTCGGCCGACGACGGCATCCGCCTCTCGGTGGCGCAGATCCTGGCGAGCCACCCGGACGCCGCGGTGCGCGACGGAGCCACCGCCGTCGATCTGGCCTCGGGCGTCGTGGCGGCCGGGGGTCGCCGGGATCCCGTCGGGCTGGCGGCGCTGGCGGCGGCCCAGGCGGAAGCGGGCAAGTTCGATGACGCCTCGGGCACGGTGGCCGAGGCGCTCGCCCTCGCGCGAACGGCGACGCCCGATCTGGTCCCCTTGCTCGAGGAGTTCACGCGACTCTTCGCGCAGCGGCAGCCCTACCGACAGCCCCAGCAGCGGTGACATGATTCCTCGCGTGGAGTTGCTGACCTGAGCACGGACGCCCGGCGGGCCCTGTCCCCGCAGGTGCTGATCGTGTCGGAGGCCGAGTCCGGCCTGCGCCTCGACCGCTTCCTCGGTCGGCGCATCCCTCGCATGTCGCGCGCCTCGGTGCAGGACGCGATCGCCGATCGCGTCACGCTCTCCTCGGGCGCGCAGGCCAAGCCCTCGCGCCAGGTGTTTCCTGGCGAGGTCGTCACGATCCGCCCGCGGGACGCGTCGCCCGAAGGTGGGCGCTGGCCCGCGCCCGCGGTCCTGCATGACGGTGTCGGCTGGCGCGTCGTGGACAAGCCGGCGGGCCTCGCGACCACGCCGACGGCGGCTCGCCCCGGCGAGGACGTCGCCACGATCACGGGGCTCAACCCGGCCCATCGCCTGGACCGCTTCACGAGCGGCTGCCTGCTGCTCACGCAGGACAGGGCCGCCGCGCGCCACTTCGAGGCCGCCTTCCGCGAGCGCCGGGTGGCGAAGGTCTACCTCGCGATCGTCGAGGGCGTTCCCGGGCGCTCGTCGTTCCTCGTGGACGTTCCGCTCGCGCCGGATCTCGCGAGTCGCGTGCCCGGCCGCGTGCGAGCCGCCTCGCCCGGCGGTGCCGCGCCCGAGGCGCTCACCGAGGTTGCGGTCGTCGCCATCGCGCCCGGCGGCGATCAGGCGCTGGTGCGCGCGGTCCCCCGGACGGGCCGGCGCCACCAGATCCGCGCGCACCTCGCGCACGCGGGGCACCCGATCCTCGGCGACCTGCTGTACGGCGGCGACGAGCGGGACTTCGTGCGCTGGCAGCTCGGTCAACGCGTCCCGACGCACGAGGGTCTCGTGCCGGGGCGCCACCTGCTGCACGCGCGCGAGATCGCGCTGGCCAGTCCCGAGGGGGCGCCCGTGAGCGTGGTCGCGCCGCTGCCGGCGGACTTCCCCGCCTGGAGCCACGCCGCGCTCGACTGACGGGGGCCGGGCCGCGGCCGCGTCGCCCGATCCGCCCCGCTCGCTGATTCTCGCGCGGCGAGGCATGATCGCGATCGCAACGCCGCTGGCCAGCCCGCTCTCAGCAGGGGTGGCGCCAGGCGGCCAGGCGGGCCGCCCGCTTTCGAGTCCGTTCCGCACCCTGGGTAATGCATCATGACTCGACTCCCGGCACGCGTGGCCGTGGCTGCTGCCTTGTTCGTCCTCGGGGCGTGCTCGCACGCCGGCGACCGCCCGCGACACGTCGTGCTGATCAGCCTCGACACCGTGCGCGCGGACAGGCTGGGTTGCTACGGCCACCCGGATGCCGGGACGCCGCATTTCGACGCGCTCGCGGCTCGTGGCGTCCGCTGCGATCAGGCCATGACGCCGATGCCCCTCACGCTGCCGGCGCATGCGAGCCTGCTCACGTCGCACCTGCCCCTGCGTCACGGCGTCAGGCACAACGAGCTGCACGGCCTGCCCGACGGCGCCGTCACGCTCGCCGAGATCCTGCAGGCCGCGGGCTGGCGCACGGGCGCCTTCGTGGGCAGCGCCGTCCTCGCGCCCATCCACGGACTGGGCCAGGGATTCAGCGTCTACTCCGACGTGCCGGCGTCCGCCACGAAGTCGTTCCTCATGACCGAGCGCAGCGCGCTTGACGTCAACCGCGACGCGCTCGCCTGGCTCGACAGCGCCGGGGGCGCGCCAACCCTGCTCTTCGTCCACTACATGGAGGCGCACGCGCCCTACGAGCCGCCCGATCCCGAGCGATCGCGCTTCGGCTCGGATCCCTACCAGGGCGAGATCGCGACGCTCGACCGCGCCCTCGGCGAGCTGCTCGCGGGGCTCGACGAGCGCGGCATCGGCCAGGACGCGCTCGTCATCGTGGTCGCGGATCACGGCGAGGGCCTGGGCGAGCACGGCGAGCTCAGTCACGGCGCGCTCCTCTACGAGAGCACGCTCCGGGTGCCGATGATCTTCGCGGGACCGGGCGTGCGCGCGGCAGGCATCGTGGCCGATCCGGTCAGCCTCGTGGACGTCATGCCGACGATCCTCGAGGCCGTGGGCCTGCCCGCGCGATCCGACGCCGACGGCCTGAGCCTGTGGCCGGCGCTGGCGGGGCGCGAGAAGTCGCGCGCCGGTCGCAGTCTCTACGCCGAGACGTTCATGGGGCGCCTCGATTTCGGGTGGGCCGAGCTGCGCGCCGTGCGGCGGGACGAGCTCAAGTACATCGGAGCGCCGCGCCCCGAGCTCTACGACATCCGCGCGGACCCGGGCGAGCGGACGAACCTGCACGCTGGCCAGGCCGCCGCTGCCGCAGACCTGGGGCGCGAGCTCGCGCGCCTCGTGACAGCCGAGCGGGACGCCATGGCGCCAGCCCAGGTGCAACTCACCGAGGCCGAGCGCGAGGCGCTCCAGGCGCTGGGGTACCTCTCGGCGGCGCACGCCGGAACGACGCAGGCCTCGCGACCGGATCCGAAAGATCGCATCCAGGACCTGGCCGCGCTCCAGCGTGGCGTGGGGTTCGCGGGCGCCGGCAAGGTCGAGGAGGCCGAGCACGAACTGCGGGCGCTCCTCGCGACGCGTCCCGACATGGTGGACGCGCGACTGAATCTCATCAACCTGCTCCGCAAGGCGGGCCGGAACGCGGACGCGCTGACCCTGGCGCGGGAGGGCGTCGAGGACGCCGCGCGCACGCCGGGCGGCGAAGGCCTCGCCTCGCGCCTGCACCTTTCGGTCGCGGGAATCCACTTCCAGGAAGGCCGCCTGCCCGAGGCGGCCGCCGAACTCGAACTCGCGCTGCGCGGGCCCCAGGCGCCGCAGACGCACCTGACGCTGGCGGTGCTCTACGAGGATCTCGGCCGGCCGGACGAGGCGCTGCGCGTCTTGAAGCGGATGGAGTCCCTGCGCCTCGACACGGCCGACTCCATCGCCATGCGCGCGATGCTCGAGAAGAGCGCCGGCTCGCCCGTCATCCACTGATCAGGCGAGGCGCTCACGGGCAGGGGAGAGTCGCGGACATGGGCGCGGGAGACCGGCCGCCTCAGAACTGGAAGCTGATGCCCGCGCGCACTTCCTCGTCGAACGGGTCAATGACGAGGCCGGCGCCCATGCGCAGGGGCGTCCGATCGGTGCCCTTCAGGTCGCGGAAGGCGTGCATGCGGATGCCGCTCGGCGTCAGCGGCACCTCGACGCGGAACCCTCCATGCGGCCCGGTCACGCGGTACGACCACGACGGGCTCGCGTCCACGCGCAGGCCATGGTCCACGACCGCGAAGGCCGGCCGGATGCCCATGCGCGACTCGTGGCGACGGCCGGCGAAGAAGCCCTCGGTGAGCGCTGCCTCGACGGCGCGCCCGAGGACCGATTCGGCGAGCTCGGCCTGGCGGCGCTCGATCAGCGAATCCTCGAGCAGCTGCGGGAAGGCGTCGGGGATGTTGCCGTAGAGGCCCGCACGCCGATCCCGGATGGAGACATCGCGCAACTCGGTGGCGAACGCGCGCTTCATGCGCTCCCCGCGCGTCAGGGAGACGGGCTGGCGCGCGGGTGGCGTTGACACCGTCAGGTCGAGGCCGCCGGCGGTGTCCGGGCTGACCGTGAGCGGGGTGGGGGACGAGGGAGCGCGAAGGCCAACCCGGCCCGCCATCGGGGGCGACACGGATCCCGGCGCGGGCGCGGCCGCCTGCGCGAGACACCCCGAGGCCGCGGCGCAGAAAGCGACGGCGAGGAGCGCGCTGCCAGCGGCTCCGCAGGGAGTGAGACGGATCGTCATCGTGTCGTCAGCGTTCCTTGGCCGGACCGGATCCGGCGCCCCGAAAAGAGTGCTCTACGTCACGATCAATAGGCTGTTTTCTCAGAATGCGCAAGGCCCCCCCGACGGCAGGCGGGCCCCGCCGGTCAATCCCGCCCGTCAGCGTCCATTCCGTCCCCATCCTGGGGGGCCAGGCCCGTTTCCTCGGGGCCTTCCGGGGCGAGTCGTTGGCGTCCGGCGAACCCGGCGGCCAGGTCGTGGAACCAGGCGATCTCGGGCTCACCCTCCTTCCAGCAGAGAAAGACGACGCGGTCGCCGTTCAGTCCGGGCAGGTCGAACAAGCCCTGATCCACGTCCTTCAACTCGGCGCCCATCTCCGCCAGACGCCGCTCGGCGGCGTGCAGTTGCTGGAGCGCCGCGGCGCTGAGGGGCGTCGGTCCGTCGTCCATGCGCGAGCCCGGCGGCAGGCTGGCGGAGGCTTTCCTCAGCACCGCGAGGCTCTCCCTGATGAGCTCGAGCTCGTGCACGAGGCGTGGAAGCAGGCGGTTGGCCTCCTCGACCGAGTAGAGCCTTCGGGTACTGGTCATCGCTGCGTCTCCGATTCACTGGCGATCGGCTCGCCCTGTCCGGGCGCCGGCGCCCGCGAGAGATCCACGAGCTCGATCCCCGCGCGGCGCGCCACCTCGATGCTGCGTTCATCGCGGTAGAACTCGCCGAAGTACACGCGGCGGATGCCGGCGTTGGCCAGCAGGCGGAAGCACTGCCAGCAAGGACTCGCCGTCGTGTAGAGCTCGGAGTTGTCTATGCCCACGCCGTTCTTGGCGGCCTGGATGATGGCGTTGGCCTCGGCGTGCACCGTGCGCACGCAGTGGCCGTCCTCCATGAGGTGTCCGGCTTCATCGCAGTGATCCTGGCCGCGGATGGAGCCGTTGTAGCCGGTGGACAGGACCGTGCGGTCGCGCACGATCACCGCGCCGACATGCTTGCGATCGCAGGTCGCCCTCGACGCGACGTGGCGCGCCAGGCTCATGAAGTAGTCGTGCCACCCGACCCTGGACGTCATGAGGAGATCTTGCCATGCGCCGGGCGCAGGCGGGAGGGGCTGCGTGCCCGGTTCGCCGCGGCCCCCTCCGCATCCTGGTAGGATCCGGCCCTCCCGGAGGCCCCATGGGCGACACGACCTGCCGCTTCACATCCCAGTTCGACGGCACCACGCGCTGCTCGGAACCCGTGCACGACCTGGGCTTTTGCCGCTTCCATCGCGTCTGCCTCGACCGCGGGGAGATCGACGAGGACGGCGTCATGTCGGACGCCATCCAGGATCAGCGCCGCCGCCGCGAGATCAGCTACCACGGCATGCGCGGCATCCCGGTCAATCCGGATCACGCCCGCCCGGCCTGACGCGCAGGATCTCGCCCAGCATCGGTCCGGCCAGGACGATGGCCAGCAGCGCCGGGATCACGTGGTACGCCACGCGATGGAGCGCCGCCACGAGCAGGCCCGCCTCGTACGGCGCCCCGAGCAGCGTCAGCATGCCCGCGAGGGATCCGTCCACGACCCCCAGACCCGCGGGCACGAACGCGACCGATCCCGCCAGCTTCATCGCGATGAACGCGAGCAGCACCGCGGCCAGCGGGAGCCTGACGCCGCACGCCTCGGCGCACAGGGCGAGCGAGGCCAGCGAGGTCGCGAGGCGCGCGATGGCCCAGCCCCACGCCCGCCAGGCCCGGCGCGGATGCCCGACGAGCTCGCGCGCGGCGGCCGTGCCCTGATCCGCCAGCGCGTGGAGGCGCGGACCCCAGTCGTCGCGCCCGAAACGGCGACCCAGGCGCGCCGCGAGCGACTCGGCGCGCCGCAGCGCCGCGCGGCGCCAGCCATCGCGCGTGAGAAGCGTCCACGCCGTGACGAGGCCCAGCACGAGCACGCCCGCGCCGAGGGCGTAGCCGATCAGCGCGATGCGTCCCGCCTGGAGCGGGCGCGCGACGAGAAGCAGCAGGCCGAGCACGATGAAGCCGGTCACGACGGATGCGTTGACCAGCACGTTGCCCAGGCCCATCGCGAGCGTGGCGCTCGGCGGAACGCCCCGTCGCGCCAGCATGATCGCGAGGAACGCGAGGCCCGACGTGCCGCCCGACCGCACCGTGCGCGCGATGACGACCGAGATCATCGAGAGGCGCAGGTACGCCCACGCCGGGATGCGCGCGCCCAGGAGCGCGAGCAGGGCATGCTGCGTGCCGGCGATGCAGGCGTACGACAGGATCGCCGCGAGGCCCGCGGCCATCGCCAGGGCCGGGTCAATGCCGATGGCGCGCGCGCGCAGGTCCCGCAGATCGGAGAACCCGATCAGCAGGGCCGTCACCAGGATCGAGACGAGCGCTCCCGCGAGCAGGAGCCCCGTGCGGCGCGACATGCGGCCTCGCTTCCGGAGGGCCCGCGGGGAGCGGAGGACGCGCCCCTGGCTCGGTGCCACCCGACGGCGTACATTGACGGTGGAGGGTGTCGCTTTCAAGCACTGATGACTCACTGGACTCGCTGGCTCCTCGTCCTGGCCCCCGTCGTGGCAGCCGCAGCCCTGGCGCCCGCGGCCGCCGCGACGTCGCTGTTCGGGCGCGACTTTCGCCTCGCGTGGCCGCGCACGGCGGACGCCACGCCGGAAGACCCGCGCTACGACCTCGATGCGCAGCTCGTCGTGCTGGCGGCAGATCAGCCCGTGAGCGTCCGCGTCACGGCGCCGGGCATCAACCAGGTGCTCGCCGCCTCGCCGGGATCGCCCGCGACGCTCCGGCTGCCGCGCGCGACCGTCATGATCACCACCGAGGACGCGCCGGTGGCGCGCGGGATCCGCGTCACGCGCGAGGGCAACGGCTGCGCGCTCTTCTCGGTCCTGCTGCGGGTTCCCGGCTCGGGATCGTCGGTCGCGGACGAGGTCGCGCGGATCCTGCCGGTGGACGTCCTCGGCCGTCGCTACGCGCCCGTCGCGTACTGGGGCGCTTCGGAGTTCGTGGTCGTGGCCACGCGCGCCGGCACCAGCGTGACCATTGACGATCCGACGTGTCCGCTGCCCGGCACGCGCACGCTGGACGCCGGCGAGGCGCTCATGCACCGCTGCGTGGATGCCCCGGGCGACGGCAGCATCACGGGATCGATCGTCACCGCGAGCGAGCCCGTCGCCGTGATCAGCGGATCGGAGGCCTCGAGCATCATCAGCCACGAGGGACCGACGCCGGGCTCGCGGGGCTTCTGGGGCTGGGCCGACGTGTTGCTCGAGTCGCCGTGGCCCATCGACATGCTCGGACGCGAGGCGCTCCACGTGCCGTTTCGTCGCGACGCGCCCGCGTCCGCCGGCGATCTCGTCCGCATCGTGGCCGGCTGCGCCGACACGCTCGCGCGCGTCACCGAAGAGCCGGGGACGCGATCGTTCGGCCTGCCGGTCGCGGGGGCGCACGTGGACATCGAGTCGCCGGACCTCGCCAACCGGACGTGGCGCCTGGTGCCCGGGGCCGCGCGGATCGCCGCCGATCGCGGCGTGCTGGTCGCGGCGTTCACGGTCGGCAACCTGAACGCGGGCGTCGGCGATCCGTCCATGACCGTGCTGGATTCCGTGGAGCGCTGGGAGCGCGCGGCCGTCGCGTGGCTTCCGCCGGGCTACGAGCACTCGCTGGGCATCGTGACGGAGAGCGCCGCGACCGCGAGCGTGCGGCTCGACGGCGCGCCGATCGCGGGGACCTGGTCGCCGGTGCCCGGCACGACGCACGCGTGGATCCGTCTGGACGGCGTGGCGGCCGGCGAGCGGCGCGTCACGGGAAGCGAGCCGCTGACCGCGATCGTCTCCGGCTTCACGCCGCGAAACGCCGGAGCCTACTCGTACGCGGCCGTGCCCTTGCGCGCGGGCGGCGCGTCGGGGGCCATCGGCGGCCTGCGCGTGGACGGCGTGGACGCGTGCGGCACGACGTGCCCCGGCACGTGCGTCACGCTGCGCGCGCCGCCGGGGTTCGCCTCGCATCAGTGGTCGAATGGCGCCACCGGCGCGCAGGTCGTCGTCTGCCCCGATGTCACGACGGTGATCACGCTGGTCGCGACGGACGCGACGGGCTGCCGGTACGAGGGGAGCGCGACGCTTCACGTCCTGACGGCGCCCTCCGCGCCGGTCGTCGAGGGCCCGGCGGAGGTCTGCGAGGGCGAGTGCGTCACGCTCGCCGCGCCGATCGGTTACGACACGTACCTGTGGAGCACGGGCGAGACCACGCGCACCGTCGCGGCCTGTCCCCTCGCGGCCACGACCTACTCGGTCACCGTGACGGGCGCGGCCGGATGTGGCGGCTCGGATGATCACGCGGTCAGCGTCTATCCGCCGCCGGTGGCCGGGGACGCGATGGTCACCGATGCGGGCCCGTGCGTGCCCGGCCTCGACGTGACCTGGCTCGAGCCGCAGTGGAGGCCGGGCTCTCCCGGCGGCGTCGTGAACATCTACCGTCGCGATGGAGCCTGCGCGGCGGTGGACGATCCCTCGTGGGTTCTCGTCGCGAGCGGGCTCGTCACGCCGCCATGGCGCGACATCACGGCGGTCACGGGCCGCACCCACGCCTATCTCATCGAGGCCGAGGACGCCGCGGCGGAAGGGGCGTGCGGTCCCGGCCCGTCGCATGGCGGGCCGACGGGCCGGCGCTGCGCGCGGCCGAACGGCGGCATCGCGGATCCCGGCGATCCCGACGCTGGGCGGCTCGTCAGCTTCTCGCCCCACCTGCGCGCGCAGGGCTACGAGCGGCAGGCGCCCGGCGGCGTCGCGAGCGCCGTGACGTTTCACTGGCCGACGCTCCCGCCGCTCGATCCCGCCACGCACGTCGAGGCCTGGCGCGGGACCGATCCCCGCGCGCTCGTCCGCGTGGCCCCCGACGTCAGCACGCCCTCCTGGCGCGATCCCTCCGCCAGCGACGCCTGGCTCCTCTTCTACAAGATCTTCAACGCCACCACGTGCGGAACGCTGGGAGGGTGAGGGGCTGGCGGGGGGCTCGGCCCGTCAAGGAGGACTGCCCGATTGTCGCTGCGGAGGATCGGGGGTACGCTGCCTGCTAGTGATCGGTCGGCGAGTTGGTATTCGTCCCGAGGTGCGGAGGAAGCATGGGCATGAGGGCCAGGAGACTCGCGGGTGTCGTGTGGTTGGTCACTGGGGGCATCGCCACGGCACAGACGAGCCAAGGGCTCGTGGAGGCCGGGCGCGCGAGCGGATAGGCGCTTCAAGCGCCCTTCCCGTCGGCGCATCGTCTCACGGCGGAGCGTCCGAAGCGACGGAACGCCCCATCCCGGAGGCGGGTCGCGCGCGGGAGGGCGGTCGGCGACGCCCGGCAGGCTGCGGCCGCACCATCCGGATGGCATGGCCGCAACCGGGAGATCCCGCCCGGTGTTGGCCGGGCGGGATCCCTCTTGGCGGCCTGCCGGGCTCAGGGCCCCCGCAGTTCGATGGCTATCAAGCGCGTGAGCGTCTCGGGATCGGTCCCGCCGACGCAATCGGTCGTGCTGTTACCTCCGGGAGGTGGCCGGTAGGCCTCAACCAGAACGCGAATGCGATGCGGTCCCGCGTCCAGCCGATCGCTCAGCCAGGTGAGTTCCCACTGGCGGCTGAACGTCGTGAACTGATGGCCGTCGAACTCGACGAGAATGTCCCCAGCGTCCGAGCCCTGGCAGAAGGGTTGGGGCACTGGCGTGAACGATCCTTCCACCAGAACCAGCACGCGAGAGCCTGCCTGCACCTCGAGCGTGACATCCAGACCGGGAACCGGGACGGGCGGCTCGTTCTGGCGAGCCCGGGCAACACCCGTGGACTCCGCCTGCACCAGATTGCCTACTCCAGAAGGGCCAGAGGGTCCCGCCGGCCCCGCCGGTCCCTGCGGCCCGACGGGCCCCTGAGGTCCGGTCGGTCCGATGGATCCCAGCCCTTCCGCCACGGCGAGCAGCACGGCTCCTGGCGTCGGATGCGAGAAGGCCCCTTCGCTGTTCACGCGTTGCGATGTCATGACCGTGATGCTCTCGCCCGGCGCGACGAACTCGACCCGTGCGCATGCGCAGGCTCCCGGCCGCCACGGCGCGCCCCCGGCGGCGTAACGCAACGTCAGCGCACGCCCCTCCACGCTGCACTCGAAGTCACTCGAGGTCATGCCCCCGCCAGGATCGAATACTGTGATGCCACCGCAGTCGCCGAGCGTCCCGCCTCCGAAGGTGAACGTGAACGCATCGCCCGTCGCGATGTCACGACCGCTGAACGGGTTCTGATTCGTCAGGCACGCCAGCAGGGTGACCGACTCGCGCGGCCGGATGACATCATGCCGGATGCTGTACTCGAGCGCTGTGGCGCTTCCCGGCAAACCGTCGCGCGAGCGTGCTTCGGCCTGGGACGCGATGGTCATGAACACGGCGATGATCCAGAACCTCATGATGACCTCCAGCGCCGCCTGGCGTTCCAGCCGGGCGACGGAACGGGCTGCGTCAGTACGCCGCGTCATACTTGAGAAGGACGGTGACGAGGTGGAAATCCGAGTCGAGGGTGTCGGACAGCACCTTGCGACGAATGCGCAGGAGGAGCAACTCCAGGGGATTCCAATCGCTCACGTTCACGGCGGCGTCCACCTCGACGCTCTTGATGATGTCCGAACGGTTGCAATCGAGCGTGCCGCCGGCGCATGCGTTGGTGTCGCAGGCGAAGTTCATGGTGCCTGTCGCCTCGGTGGACCATGCCTGGCTTGCGGAATCGCCTCCCGCGTAGCTGCGGCTGGAGACGCCGAAGATGACCGTGCGCGTGCCCGGGTTGAACTCGCAGATCTCGTCCGTGATGCTCCAGCCCATGAGCACGAGGCGGGGCAGCGACGAGGATGTCGTCTTGTAGTCCGGAGGGACATTGACGGCGCAGAGCAGGTGCTCTTCGGTGTCCTCGTCAAAGTCCTGTCCCTGGCTCTGGATGTCGTTGGAGCCTGTGTCGGTCACTTCCAACGCAGCACGCGCGTAGTCGGTCACGACCCCGGGCCAATCGCGCGATCCGGGAAACGCAGAGGTCAGATCGGTACCGCTGAGGGCATCGTTGTAGGACCAGCACGGCACCTGCACGGAGCGAATGTCAGCAAGCGCGGTGCCTGCCGTCATCACCGTTGCGGCGAGGATCAGGCGAAGGAACGTCGAAGGAGGGGGGGGTAGAGCAGCGCATGCAAGCCTCCCTGGGCGCCGCGCCAGCGCCCGCATGGCCGAGGCCCCACGATGCGAACGGGCCACCGGCTCATTCCGGCGGCACGAGCAAGCGGGCCTCGCCTCCGTTGCGACAATCTAAGACTACCTCCCGTCACCGTCAAGACCCGCCGGACGCGCGTGTAAGAGTGGATCGCTCGCACGCCCGCGCGCGGGGCCGATCAGCGGGCGCCAGCCAATCGCCTGCCCCGTCGGCCGCAGATCTCCCGAAGCGCCGTCGTGGGCGCTGCGGTCCTCCCGTCCGCGCCTACGGCGCGATCACCATGGGCACGTGGAACCAGAAGTGAGATCCGGCGGTCGCTCCCTTCAGGGGGAGCAGTTGCCGAACGCGCGCGTGCGGCAGACGATGCGGACACGCGAGGGCGGCCTCACCCGGCGGACGACCGAGGCGGCCGGGCGTGTCGTCCCCATCCCGGCGGCGGATAGGCGCTCCAAACGCCCTCCCCTCCGGCGCATCGTCTCACGGCGGAGCCCCCGAGGCGACGGATCGCCTCCCTTCCCGGACACGGGTCAGGCGCGGGATGCCGGGCAGCGGCGCCCGACAAGCTTCGCTGGCGAGGCGGAGCGGGCCGCCAGGCTGCCAACTACTTCATTCCAAGGCAACGTCTGCCTTCCACGCGACTTGCACTCTCCACCGCGCCGACCGGCTGGTAATCAGGAGATCGCACGTTCGATTCCTCCCGCCCCAGCCAGTCCTTCAGACACGGCCACTCTCGCCCGCGACGAGGTCCCGACCATGGCCCGGCGCCCGCGCTCCTGCGTCCCGAGCGTCCGCACCGAGCGCTCCCCACGGGCCTCATCACTACATGGCGGCGGGACGGCTGTGGTCGGACGCGTCGTGTCGTGGTGATCCCTCCGGCCTCCCGATGCGCACTCCTGAGTGCTGTCCTGTCTGCAGTCAGGGACGGCGACCAGCAGCAGGGAATGCGCTCCAGAAAGTGGTGCTTGAAGCGCACGCTTGGCGGGCCTCTTCTTGCCGACTCCTTGGCGCCAGCTCATTCGGCGGCAGCAAGGGGCGCCACGGCGCCCGCCCTACGGACAAGCCTGTCCCGCTCCCACGATCTCCCCGCCCAGCGAATCTCTCCCCAGCGGGCTGCGCTCGTCGCCCCAGCGCGACGCCACGAGGAAGTACACGCTGCCCGCCGGCACGGCGATGAGGGCGCTCTCGCCGGACACCGCGCACGCGACGGGTGACGTGAGGTAGCCGTCGTGAAGTGTCGCGATGTCGCCCTGGTAGACCTCGCCCAGGCCCGTCGGCGCCATCCAGGTCAGCTCGAGCGAGTCCGGTACGCTGATGGGGCGCACCACGCGCAGGTCGGTCGGCTCCGCATTCATGAAGTCGGGATCGCACGCGTCTCCCACGCCATCGCCATCCGCGTCAGCCTGCGACGCGTTGGCGTCCGACAGGCAGTTGTCACACGCGTCGCCCACGCCATCGGCATCCCCGTCCTGTTGCGGCGCGTTGGCGTCCGCGGGGCAGTTGTCACACGCGTCGCCCACGCCGTCGCCATCGCCGTCAGCCTGCGTCCAGTTCCAGTGCGCGGGGCAGTTGTCGCACGCGTCGCCCTCGCCATCGGCATCGGCGTCTTCCTGGCCGGGATTCGCGAGCATCGGGCAGTTGTCGTAGCTGTCGTCAGTGCCATCGCCGTCATCGTCGGGATCGCACGCGTCGCCCATGCCGTCACCGTCCGTGTCGACCTGGTCAGCGTTGCGCACGATGGGACAGTTGTCGCAGGCATTGCCGACGCCATCCCGGTCAGCGTCCGCGCCCGTGTCGGACACGAGCGGACACGAGTCGCACGCGTCGCCACGGGCGTCGCCGTCGGCGTTCGCCTGATCCGCGTTCGGGCGCTGCAAGCAGTTGTCGCAGGCGTCGCCCACGCCATCGCCGTCCTGGTCGCGCTGATTGTCGGCGAGCAGGGGACAGGCATCGCACCCGTCACCCACGCCGTCGCCATCGGTGTCCGCCTGCGCGGGATCCGGTGACTCCGGGCAGATGTCGCAGGCGTCTCCGACGCCATCGCCATCGCGGTCGATCTGGTGCGGATTGATCACGCCGGGGCACGTGTCGCACGCGTCATCAATCGAGTCGCCGTCGGAGTCCGTGCCGTCGTCGGGCGCCAGCGGGCACGAGTCGCAGGCGTCCCCGCGTCCGTCGAGGTCCGCGTCCTCCTGCCCGGGATTGGCATCCTCGGGACAGTTATCGTCCGCGTCGGTCCCTCCGTCGCCGTCCGTGTCCGAGTCGTCGCAAGCGTCTCCCATGCCGTCATGGTCCGCGTCGCCCGTCGGCCCCGCCACCAAGGGGCAGGGATCGCAGGCGTCGCCTAGCCCGTCGCCGTCGCTGTCGAGCGCGTCCTCGCACTCCTCGCGCGCGCCGAGATCGCCGATCACCGTGCCGTCACCGTCGCCATCAGCATGGCGCGGAAGCACTCGCTGATCGACGCCGAGGACGCCGCCGAGACCGTCGCGGTTGCCCGCGGGCCGCGCCGCGTCGCGGGCGGGGCTCCCGGCGCCGAGGGCATGCGTGGCGAGTTCGCCAGCGCTCGCGGACAGGGGCAGGAGCAGGGGATCGACGCCCACTTGCACGCCGGTCAGGTCACCCGTCAGGGAGCAGGCCGCGCCGTCCTCCACGAGCACGTGGCCCAGAGACTCGACCGTCCCGTCGCAGTCGCCGGCGCTGTCCGCGAGAATCGAGTCCGCGATGCCGACTCGCGCCGGCGAGGTCGCGACGATCCCGCCTCCCGAGACCACGGCCGCGCCCGAGGCCACTGTCGTGGACCACAGGCGCACCGTGCCAGCCGATACCCAGAGCGAGCCGCCGACGCCGCCGTAGAGGCGGTCGTCCGACGGGTCGGTGGTATCCATGAGGTCCCACCCCGTCAGCGCGCCGTTGCCGGAAACAGTGCAGTTGACGAGATCGAGCGTGCCGCCCTCGATCGCGAAGCCGCCTCCCTGGCCCTGGACGCTGTTGCCGGCGACGACGCATCGCTCGAGTCGAGCCTCTCCGCCGGAGAGATGGACGCCGCCGCCGAGCGCGTCGTCAGCGCCGCTGCACGTGTTTGACGTGATCGCGCTGTCGCGCATGAGGAGCGTTCCGGCGGACATCAGGAGACCGCCTCCTCTCCCGGTTCCAAACTGGTAGGGGTATCGCCCCACCGAGCTCATGGCGATGTTTCGCGTGATGGTCGTGCGCTCGATCAGCGCGTTGCCGCCCGCGATCACGATGCCGCCCGTGCCGTCCGAGTTGCCGCCCGATCCGACCACGTGCGGCCGGTTGGCGGCCACGAAGCAGTCGCGCATGACGAGAGCGCCCGAGCTGCTCGCCGCCGGGCCGTCCATCTGCTCGATGCTCGTCCGGGTGATGACGGCGCTGCCGCTCGGTCCCACGAACACGCCGCCTCCGAAGTGGCTCGTGAGTTCGCAGCGATCGAGCGCGAGCGAACCGCTCTCGCTCGACGCCAGCGCGGATGTGGCGGTCGTGTAGTAGAGATCCGAGGCCGGCGTCCCCACCAGGACACAGCGCTCCGCATGAAGCGTCCCGCCCTGGACGTGCAGGGCATGCGCCGCGGTCACGGTGACGCTCGAGTCCGTCACGGTGGCGGCCCCGGACCCCACCGACACGACAGCCAGGCGGTACGGCATCCCGTTGACCGAGTCGCCGCTCAGGCTGCCGCTCAGCCGGGAGATCGTCGCGCGTCCACCGTTGCCGACTCCAATGACGGGGTCCGCCCACCACATCAGCGCCATGCCCGAGACGGTGCAGTCGGTGGCGATGAGCTCGCCTCCCCACACTCGGACGGTGCCGATGCCGAGGCCGCAGCCATCGAGCACCACGCGACTGCCCGTTCCGGACGTGACCTTGGCCGAGAACGGAAAGCTCGTCTCGAAGAGACAACCTCGCGCGACGACCGTGCTGTTGTCTCGGGCCTCGACCTCCACGCGGTCCAGCGTGACGCCGTCGAGCGTGAGCGTCACGGCCTCCGCGACGACAAGAAGGTGCAGGTCCTCCCAGTGCCACGCGTCCGACGAGACTCGGCCCGGGCCCACGATGCGGAGATCTCCCGAGATGACGGTGCTTTCGAGCTGCGCGAGCGAGCCGACGACGCCTCCGGCCACGCTGATCTCGTCCGCCCCCGCCAGGGCGTTGGCCTCGTCGAGCGCCGCCGGCAGCGTGCAGGCGCCGGTGGCCGTCGCACAGGTTCCGTCACCGGGCGCCGCGTCGCGGCCGAGGCCCGCATCGTTCACGACGAACGTTGCGGCCATGGCCGGTGAGGCCAGCAGGGTGAGTGCGGCCACCACGGCCAGCGTGGCAGGGGCGACGAGCGAGCGAATGATGGCGGATGCGAGGGACCGCATGGAGCCTCCCGGGCAGATGCCCTCACGATCCCCCCGAATGCCCACGGGTCAAGTGGCGGCGTGGACGTGCGCCCGGAAGACCCGGCCCCGATCGCCGATGCCCAGCCAGCGCGCCTTGTCGCACAGAGCCCGAGCGAGAGAGGTCGTCTCGCAGGGATGAGAGGAAGGCGTGAGCGAGCAAGTCGGGTGCATGGCCCCGGATCGTCCTGCCATGAAGTGTTCCGGACGCGAGCATCCATGAGGGAAACGTGTGGTCGATTCGCGCAGAGCCACCACCGTGCACGTTCGTGCAATGCGACGGAGCCGTCGTGAGCATGCCGGCCGCGCTGGAGGTGTCTGGGCCTGCCCCGATCTCGTGGACAGGTTGATCATGTAGTCGCGAGCTGCCGGGCGTCAGCCTCGGGGCTCAGGTAGCCCAGCGACGAGTGACGCCGCTGGCGATTGTAGAACGTCTCGATGAAGTCGAACGCGACAGCGCGGGCCTGCGCTCGCGTGAGGAAGCGGTGATGGTCGAGCCACTCCAGCTTGAGGGTGCTGAAGAAGCTCTCGGCCACCGCGTTGTCCAGCAGTTCCCGCGGCGGCTCATCGAGCACGTGATGCCGAGACTGGCGTCCGCTGTCCTTCGTCCCTCGCCAGGCCCGGCAGGATGATCTTGCGCAAGAGACGTCCCGCACGAGGCCCCATCGCCACGACGGCCTGCGACGGCCCACTTGGCCGCCTCCGTGGGAGATGGCCTGTCATTCCCAACCACTGCAGCGATCAGTACTGGCGTGTCTCTGGCGGGACAGACGCGGCCCACCCGGTCCGCGCGCCTCTCGGGCGAGGTAGACTCCATGTGCATGAGCCAGCGCCGCGCCGACGATCGGTTTGATCCCAGTCTGATCGATGAGATGTTGGCCCTATCACCGGCCGAACGCATTGCGCGTCACGATCGCGCGCTCGAGATCGTTCTCATGCTCGAGCGCGCCGGACGGAACCTGCGTGATCCCGACCCTCGACTTGTTGCGCCGCCTGGCCCGCACCAGGGCTGAGTTCGTCCTCGTCGGCGGCATGGCGGGCGTGGTCCATGGCTCGAGCATCGTCACGCGAGACCTCGATGTCTGCGCCCGCCGCACACCGGAGAATGTCGCGCGCCTGCTCGACGGTCTTCGGGCGCTGAACCTGCGCGACGGCCGCACGGAGGCCGCACCCCCGTTGCAGCGGACGGCCAGGGCCCTGGCCGAATCCGAGGACTTCAGCATCTGGACGGATGCCGGCCGGCTTGACGTCATCTGGGACGTGCCGGGAGTGGGGGCATGGCCCCAAGTGCTTGCGGCGGCCGAGTTGATCAATCTCGGCGAGGGCGACACGTGTCTGGTGCTCGGACTGGACGCACTGATCGCGTCGAAGAGAGCCGTGGGCCGCACCCGCGACGTCCTGGCCGTCGACGAACTCGAGGAGATTCGGCGCCGGCTGCGCCCCGAGAGCTGAACGCCCGCGCCCCGTCCGTCAGCCGACCTGCACGGGAAGACCCGCTCTGCCATGTCCGTCGCCGCGGAGGAACGACCGCTCACACCGGTTCGGACGCGCGCGGCTCCTGAGCCGTCACGTGGGTAGGCGCTTCGAACGGCCTCCCCGCCCGCGCATCGTCTCACGCTCTCGGCGTCGAGCCGACGGATCGCCCGTTCTCGGACGCGGGTCGCGAGCGGGATGACGATCGGCGGCGACCGGCGGGCTTCGCTGGCGAGGCGAAGCGGGCCGCCAGCGCGCCTCCGGCGACGCTCCGGGCCCCGACCGCGCGCACTCCTCCCTGACGGGTCCCGCGTTCCGCCGCCCGCCTCACTCCCCGAACCCGAACTCCCCTTGCTCCCTCTCCCTCGGCGGGGCCAGCGGCGGACCGCGCGTCGGCAGGCCGATGCACGCGAGGACCTTCCGGACCGCCTCGGGATCCGTGACGGTTGCGATGATTCGCATCCGCCCCGAACATCGCGGACACTCCAGCACGTCCACCGCGAACACTCGCCTCAGCAGGTCAGCCCACGCGATCCGCGTCGAGCGGTGCCTCTCCCCGGACGGCGATCCCCCGCACGACGACGGCGCCGACGCCGGTGCCTCCTTCACTCCCGGCACGATGAGCCCTCGCCACGCCGAGTTCGGCGCGAGCGTCCCGTGATACCGCACCTGATGGCGCCCCGGCGCCGGCACCAGCGCCGCCAGCCTCTCCATGAACTCCAGCGGCTCCATCACCACCGCCGTCGTCCCGTCACGCCACGTGCGGCGCAGCGACACCCGCACGCGACCGTCGGGCATCTGCTGTAATCGATCCGCCGCCAGCGCGGGTCGCAGCAAGTACCGGCACAGCCGCTCGAGTCGCGCGCGCTCCGTCGCTCGCACGACGGGCCCGATGTCGAGATCAAAGCCGCCGATCGCTCGCCCCTCGCCTCCTGCCTCGCCCCGCGCCAGCCCGGGCAGCACGATCTTGCGCAGCGGACGGCCAGCCCGCGCGCCCATCGCCGCGACGTTGCGCACCGACGCCGCCTGGCATGCGTCGATCACCGAGAGGGGCTCACCACCGTCGTCGGAAGCTCCATCCTCCCGCAGCAGTCCGCGGCGCAGCAGGAGCCGCCTCACGCGCGCCGCGATCAGCTCCGTCCACGCACGCCGCTCCCGCGCCGTCGGCGCCGGCAGCGCATGGAAGCGCAGCCGCCCGTCCGCGCCCAGCGCGTGCACGCCGTCGAGGACGATCACGTGGAAGTGCACGTTGAGATTGAGGGCGCTGCCGAAGCGCTGCACCGCCGTCACCGCGCCGCAGCGGCCGGACACGCCTGCGCCCGAACGCGCGCGATCCTGCTGGATGCCCAGCACGGCTCGCATCACCAGGCGCTGCACCGCCGTCAGCAAGCGATGATCCCGCGCCAGCGCGAACCTCAACCCGAACGGAAGCGTGAGCACCCACTGCCGCATCGGCACCGCCGGCAGCACGCCATCCACCAGGTGCGCGGCCGACTCCGCCATGCGCCGTCCGCCGCAGGACGGACAGAAGCCCCTGCCCTTGCACGACAACGCCACCAGGCGATCGTGGCCGCAGCCCGCGCAGCGCACGCGCACGAACCCGTGCGCGGGGATTCCGCACTCCAGGTAGCGCCGCATCTCCCTCTCCACGAACCGCGGCACGCCGCCGCGCTCGTCGGCGCGAGCCAGGAACGTGCGCAGATGCGCCGTGAGCAGCGCGTGGAGGACGCTGCTCTCCGGCTGGCGCGGAAGCGCGAGGCGCGCATCCGGCCGATGCGCGGCGCGGCGAGATGTGACGGGCACCCGCCCGGGCCTGATGCCAGGACGATGCCGGAGCGGTCAGCGTCGGGAACGGCCATCAGCCGCACGGCAGCGGCCCGCACGTGACGGCCGCGCGGACACCTGTCCGTCGAACCTGACGCCTGCCTCACGGGCGGAGGACCAGATCCTGCGTCACGACGCGATGGCGCGGCGAGCCTCGCGAGCCTGACCCGAGCATTGCCGTCACGGTCAGCGCTGCGCCGGCCGGCAGCCCGCGCAGTGCGGGACGCTCGGGGGATGAGGGTCTGGCGGGGGGCGTTGACGGCCGAGCGGGAGACGGCTACCTTCAGCCCACGGTTTCCGCACGGTCTTGAGGAGGAGCGTATGAACGAAGGCACGGCGGCTCGCGGCGATCGTCTTGTTAGCGGCCGGCGGCGACGTGTCAGGCCCTCGCCTGACGCGCGCGCACGCGGCGCCAGGCGCGCCGAGCGATCGGGAGGCTGGCGTGGCCGGCAATACGTGCTCGTCTATGAGGCCGAAGACGCGTCGGGCAACGTCGCGACGCGCACCGTGACCGTTGGCGTGCCTCATGACCTGCGCATCCCGCGGCCGAGGCTCCCGCGGTGAAGCGCGTGGCTCGCGCCGGCGCGATCGCGATGGTCGCGGGCCTCCTGGCGAGCGGTGCGGGAGCGGCGGATCTCTTCGTGGACGCGCGCGGCTCGGACATGGATGACGGGCTGAGTTGGACGGCCGCCAAGGCGAGCGTGACGGCGGCGCTCGCGGTCGCTGCCGCGACGCCCGAAGCGGATGTCGTGCGCGTCGCCGAGGGGATCTACCGCGAGAGGATCACGGTGCCGCCCGACACGCTGCTCGAGGGCGGCTGGGCCAGGGGCGGGCTCGCGCGCGATCCCCGGGCGCATCCCGCGATCCTGGACGGTCAGTTCCAGGGTGGCGTCGTGATGCTCGGCCCCGGAACGGACGCGAGTTCGTTCGAGGGGTTCGTCGTGAGGAACGGATTCTCGGCCGACCCGCGCGTCATGGCCGGGATCACGCTGGATCGCACGGCGGCGAGCGTGAGGGACTGCATCGTCGAGCGCTGCCGAGGGGCCGCCCTGGCACGAACCGACGGAGATGGCATTGTCGAGCGGTGCGTGTTCCGATGGAACGTCAGCACGATCGGCATCGTTGGCGCGTACGACGGTCGCAGCACGCCGGGGGCGCCGTTCCTGCGCGACTGCGCGGTCGTCGAGAATCTCCTGCTGGCCACGGATCCGGAGACGGGGCAATCCACGAATCCCAGCGTCGTCAGCGTCTGGTTCCTCTCTGACTCCACGAGCGGGCCGTCCGTCGAACGGTGCCTCATCGCGCGCAACTCGCTGGGCGGTGGTCCCGCGCCCACGTGGCGGTGGGACGAGCCGAACTACCCGCGATGTCCAGCGTTGCGCCTGGGGGCCAGACGTTGCGCTCATGAGGTTCGCGACACCGTCATCGTCGGCAATGATGACGCCGGCCTGGCGTTCAGCACGGAGGCCGCAGGACGCGGCTCCCGGGTCGTGAACTGCCTCATCGCGGACAACCGGCGGCTCGGCGTGGTCCTCGCCTGCGGTCGCGACCCGCCGTTTGTTTTCGAGAACACCACGCTCGCCGGCCACGCGGTGGCCGTCGCCGCTCAGACGAGTCAGATCACCAGCCCCCCGTTACCCTCGCGATGGCATCGCTCGGTGGTCATGGGCGGGATCGACTGGTCGTCCCGCATCAATCCATGCGGGGGCTGGGACATTGACGGCACCGACTCGATCGTCGAGGGGGGGCTCGGACCGGCAGGCACCAACATCCTGGACGTGGATCCCCTCTTCGTCCCTGGACCCGCTCACGATCACTACCTCTCGCAGCTCGCATGCGGCGACGCCGCCGATAGCCCGGCGCTGGACGCTGGCCCGGCTCTCGCTGCCGACGTGGGCATGGCCGCGCCGTACTCCACGTGCCGGCAGGGCACGGGGGACGCGGGCCTCGTGGACTGGGGCTTTCATGCCTCGGGTCTCGGCTACGCGCTCTACCCCGACGGCGCCGTCGGCCTGCCGCTTCGCATCCTCCGCGGCTCGCGGCCCGACTCGCTCGTGGAGATCGCGACCACGGGCGATCTTCCCTGGCTGGACGCGCCCGGCCTGCTCGACGATCCCGCGCTACCGCTGCTGTTCTACTCCGTCGAGACCGTGCTCAACGATGTCCGCGCCGTTCCCGACGATGTCGCCAACACGGTGCGCCTGACGTGGTAGCGGTCGAACCTCGTCGGTCGTTCACCGCGCCGCGAGCGGCCCCCGTCGACGCCGTCCGGAGTCGGGGCACGTGCGGAACGCTCGGGGGGTGAGGGGCACCCCCCTTGCCAGGCTCCGGCAACCTGTCCTAAATTGCGCCATCCTGATGCGGCGCGATGCCGCGTCCCCCGAAACCGGGAGGATTCTTCGATGAAGCGACAGCCAGTCAGTCTCCCCAGCGGAGCAGCCATCACGCGCTGAGCGACCCTTCATCGATCCGGCTTGCCGGACGAACTCCATGGGCCCGCTCGGCGTCGAGCGGGCCCTGTTGTTTTCGTCCCCCTTCCTTCCTGGCAGGCCATCATGTTCCGAGATCTTCAAGACCTGTTGAGACTGACGCGAGGCCATCGCCTCGCCTTCGGCCTCGCGACGCTCGCGCTCTCGGTGTCGGTCGCGCTCGGCCACCTCGTGCCGCTCGTGTCGGCCGGCGTGATCGACGCCATCGCCACGGTTCGCGGGGGCGCGGTCGGCACGGCCGCGTCCGCCGGGCGCCTCGCGAGCTTCGCGGCGCCCGTGCTCGATCGGCCGTGGCTGGCGGCGCTCGTGCTCGTCGCGCTGACCGGCGCCGCGGGCGCGTTCGCGTGGCTGCGCGACCGCACGGCGGCGCGCGCGGCCGAGCGCGCCGTGCGCGACCTGCGCGACCGGCTGCACGATCACCTGCAGCACCTGCCCTGCGCGACGCTCGACCGGGCGGACACGGGCGACTTCGTCCAGCGCTGCACGTCCGACGTCGAGACGGTGCGCCTGTTCCTGACGACGCAGGTGCTCGAGATCGGCCGCACCGTCGTGATGGTCCTGCTGGCGCTCCCGGTCATGATCTGGATCGACGGACGCATGACGCTCGTCTCGCTCGCGGTGTTTCCCGTCATCTTCGCGTTCGGCGCCGTGTTCTTCCGGCGCGTCAAGCAGAGGTTCCTCGAGGCCGACGAGGCCGAGGGCGCCATGACCGCGACGCTCCAGGAGAACCTGACCGGCATCCGCGTCGTGCAGGCCTTCTCGCGGCAGGACCACGAGAACGCGCGCTTCTCGGCGCGCGCGGGGCGCTACCGCGACCTGCACGTTCGCGTGATCGAGCTCATGGGCAACTACTGGTCGCTGTCGGATCTCCTGTGCGGCGTGCAGGTCGGCCTGACGCTCTTCGTCGGCGCTCATCTCGCGTCGCGGGGCCAGCTCTCGATCGGCTCGCTGTTCGCGTTCATGGCGTGGGCGGGCCTCTTGATCTGGCCCGTGCGTCAGCTGGGCCGCACGCTGACCGAGTCCGGCAAGGCCGTGGTCGCGCTGCGGCGCATCACGGAGATCCTGGACATGCCCGAAGAGGCCGACCCCGCGGAGAGCCCGGCGATCCCGGGCGCGTGGCCCGGCCGCATCGAGTTCCGCGGCGTGCGCTTCGCCCACGGGAGCGGGCACGCGGTCCTCGACGGCCTGGACCTCGTCATCGAGCCAGGCCAGTCGCTCGCGCTGGTGGGCCCGCCGGGTTGCGGCAAGTCCACGCTCATCGCCCTGTTGCTTCGCCTGCACGATCCGCAGGAGGGCGAGATCCTGCTCGATGGCGTGAACATCGCGGACCTGCCGCGCAAGCTCGTGCGCTCGCTGGTCGCGACCGTGCTCCAGGAGCCGTTCCTGTACTCGCGGACCATCGACCACAACATCCGCGTCGGGCGGCCGCGCGCGACCCGGCACGAGGTCGAGGACGTCGCGCGCGCGGCGTGCCTGCACGAGACCGTCATGGCGTTCCCGGACGGATACGACACGCTCGTCGGCGAGCGCGGCGTGACGCTCTCGGGAGGCCAGCGGCAGCGGGTCGCTCTCGCTCGCACGCTCCTGGAGGAAGCCCCCGTGCTCGTGCTCGACGACGTGCTGTCGGCCGTGGACACGCGCACCGAGGGGCGGATACGCGAGGCGCTCGCGGCGCGGCGCGGTCGCCGGACATCCATCGTCATCGCGCATCGCCTGACCACGACGCGGCAGGCGGACGTTGTCGCCGTGCTGCGCGGCGGACGCGTGGCGCAGCTCGGCACTCATGACGAGCTGGCCGCGGTCGAGGGGGCCTACCGGCGGCTGTGGGACATCCAGTCGGAGCTCGAAACCGACATCGCTCATGCGCTCGAGCGCGCGGACCAGGGAGGCGTGGCATGACGGCGGCACTGCTGACGGGCGAGGACACCCATCGCCGCGTGGATCTGGCCGCCTGGCGCGAGCTGTTCGGCTTCGTGCTGGCGTACCCGCGCGAGGTGCGCGGCCTCGTCATCGCCGCGCTCCTGACCGCCGGCGTGGACACGGCCATCCCGCTCGTGACGCGCCACGTGATCGACGACGTGGTCGCGCGCGGCGCCTCGGCCAGCCTGGCGTGGCCCGCGCTCGCGTACCTCGCGCTCCTGGTCGTGCTGGCCGGATGCGTGAGGACGTTCATCCGCTTCGCGGGGCGCATCGCGACGCACGTCGCGCGCGACATCCGCGTGCAGGCGTTCGCCCGCCTCCAGGAGCTGTCGTTCTCGTTCCATGACCGCCGGCCCACGGGCTGGCTCATGGCGCGCATGACGTCCGACTGCGACCGGCTCTCGCGCATCCTGGCGTGGGGCCTGCTGGACGGCGTGTGGGGCGCGGCGCTCATGATCGCCATGGGCACCGTGCTCGTCATCCTGTCGTGGAAGCTCGCGCTCGCGGCGCTCGTGGTCGTGCCGTTCCTCGCGCTCGTGTCGTGGTACTTCCGCCGCATCATCCTGGCGACGGCCCGGCGCGTGCGGCGCGCGAACTCGCGCCTGACGGCGACCTACAACGAGGACATCATGGCCGCGCGCACGACCAAGGCGCTCGCGCGCGAAGAGGAAAGCCAGCGCGAGTTCCGCGACATCTCCGGCGAGATGTACGAGGCCTCCGTCAAGAACGCGGTGCAGTCCGCGCTGTACCTGCCGATCGCCATGACGCTCGGCAGCGTCGGCGCTGGCCTCGCGCTGTGGCTCGGCACGGGCCAGGTGGCGCTGGGCGCGCTCACGGTCGGGACGCTCATCGTGTTCGTGCACTACACGACGCGCTTCTTCGATCCGGTGCACGAGGTCGCGGCGACCTTCGCGCAGATGCAGATGGCGCAGGCGGCGGCCGAGCGCGTGCTGGGGCTCCTGCACGAGGTCCCGGCGATCCGGGATGCGCCGGGGGTCGGGCCCGGGCCGGCGCGCGTCGGTCGCATCGAGCTGCGCGACGTCTCGTTCGCGTACGGCGAGGGCCCGCCCGTTCTTCGCGACGTGAGCCTGGTGGTCGAGGCCGGCACGACCGTGGCGCTCGTGGGTCCGACCGGCGGCGGCAAGACGACGCTCGCGAGCCTCATCTGCCGCTTCTACGAGCCCGTGAGCGGGCAGATCCTGCTCGACGGAACGGAGTACCGCGAGCTGAGCCTGGCGTGGTGGCGATCGCAGGTCGCGGTCGTGCTGCAGCAGCCGTTCCTGTTCTCGGGCACGGTGCGCGAGAACATTCGCTACGGGCGGCTCTCGGCGACGGACGCCGAGGTCGAGACCGCGGCGCGTCTCGCGGGCGCGCACGACATGATCGTCTCGCTCGACGGCGGCTACGACACGCTGGTGGGCGAGCGCGGGACGCTCCTGTCCACCGGCCAGGCGCAGCTCGTCTCGATCGCGCGCGCGCTGCTCTCGGACGCGCCCGTGCTGCTGCTCGACGAGGCGACCTCCTCGGTGGATGCCGAGACCGAGGCGCTCATCCAGCGCGGGCTCGCGCGCGCCATGAAGGGGCGCACGAGCTTCGTCATCGCGCACCGTCTCTCGACCATCCGCTCGGCCGATCGCATCCTCGTCGTGGATGGCGGGCGCATCGTCCAGGACGGCTCGCACGACGCTCTCGTCGCGCAGGAAGGCACCTACCGCGAGCTGACGCTCGAGCAGTCCCTGCGCCGCTCCGTCCGCATCACGCCAGGCTGGGCGGGCGCGTGACCGAGCTCCCGTTCAGTCCGTCAGGCCCCGCCCTTCGGTGAAGGTCACGTGCTGGCGCGCGGGGACGCCGTCCGCCGTCTCGATCGTGCCGTCGGGCCAGCGCACGGTCAGGCTCTCGACGCGATCGGCGGAGCCGAGGCCGAAGACCAGCCGCAGGTCCGAGTGCGAGAGGTAGCTGCCCCCGCTCCGGACTTCCTGGGTCTGTTCGCGTCCGCCGGCCCGGACGGTCACGCGCGCGCCGAGGGCGCTCCCGTCGCGCCGCGTGCCCACGCACCGCACGGAGAGCCATGACGCCGCGCCGGGGCCCTCGTTGCGCAGCAGCGCGGGGGCGCCGGCGTTCGTCGTGATCACGAGGTCGAGGTCGCCGTCGTCGTCGAGATCGCCGGAGGCGAGCCCGCGCGCCACGCGCGGAGCGCCCAGCGCGCCGCCCAGCGACGCGGTGATGTCCTCGAGCCGGAGCCCGGGCATGCCGCGAAGAAGGATGGCCGGCTGCGCGTGCAGGGAGCCGGGCATCGCCAGGGCCGCGTTGTCGTACACGTGCCCGTTGGCGACGGCGAGATCGATGAGGCCGTCGAGGTCGAAGTCCGCGGCGCGAATGCCGAAGCCGAGGCTGGCCCGCGTGGCCGCGGCGAGCCCCGACAGGCCCGAGATCTCCGTGAACGACAGGCGCCCCTCGTTGCGATAGAGGTTCACGGGCTCGTTCTGGAAGTTCGTCACGACGAGCTCGGGCAGGGCGTCGCCGTCGAGGTCGGCGGCGTCGGCGCCCATGCCGGCCTCCTCGCGTCCGTCCGCGCCGTAGCCCGCGCCGGACACGAGGCCGATCTCGCGGAAGCGCCCGCCCCCGAGGTTCTCGAAGAGGAAGTTCCGGAACGTGTCATTGGCACAGTAGATGTCGGCATCGCCGTCGCCGTCGAGATCGCCCGCCACGACGCCGAGGCCCTTGCCCGGGATGCCGACGCCGCTCTTCGCGGTGACGTCCTCGAACGTGCCGTCACCGCGCCCCTTGAGCAGGCGGTTCGGCAGCGGGTCGAGCAGGTCCGGCGTGCAGTAGATCTCCTGCTCGTTCTTGCGGCACGGGCGGTGCAGGGCCACGGACCAGCGGGCATAGCGCTGGATGAACAGGTCGAGCGCGCCGTCGCCGTCCGCGTCGAGGAACGCCGCGCCCGTGGTCCACTCGGCGTCGTCCGTTCCCGCCGAAGCGGTCACGTCGCGGAACGTGCCGTCGCCCTCGTTGCGATAGAGGACGGTCGCGCGGTAGCCCGTGATGAACAGATCCAGGTCACCGTCGCCGTCCATGTCGCCCGCGATGGCTCCCATGCCGTGGCCGCGGCCCGGCACGCCCGCGCTGGCGGTGACGTCCTGAAAGCGCCAGTTGCCGAGGTTGCGGTACAGGCGGTTGCCGCCAGGAAGGGGATCGCTGCCATCCGCCGGCACCGGCCCCGCGTCCACGAAGTAGAGATCCTGCAGGCCGTCGCCGTCGAAGTCGAAGATGGCGACGCCCGATCCCATGGTCTCGGGCATGTACCGATGCGGCGAGCGGCCGCTGCGATGCACGAAGTCCACGCCGCTGCCGGCCGTGACGTCGGTGAACGAGGGCGGAGGCGCGGGCGGCGCGGGCGCGCGCGGCGCGGTCGCCTCGACGCGCGGTGGCTCGCTCGTGCGGCACGCGAGCCCGGACGCGAGCGCGAGGAGGGTCGCGATCGCGACGCTGCGCGGTGACCGCCTCATCGCGACGGCGCGCTGGCTGCGGCGAGCTGCTGCGCGCGCTGCCTCTCGGCGGCCGCTTCCTCGGGGCGGCCGAGGCGCATGAGGGCCTCGGCCGCGAGCGCATGCGGAGCGGGCGCATGCGGCGCGAGCGATCGCGCCTCGTAGGCATGCCGCAGCGCCGCGTCCGGCCGTGCGTTCTCGAGGGCGAGACGCGCCTCGACCAGGGCGCTGCTGAGCCTCGCCTGTTCGTGGGCGTCCCGGGCGATGGCCTCGGAGAGATCGCGGAACCGATCGAGATGGCGCGCCGCGTCCGCCTCGCGACCGGATCGCCGCAGCGCGAGGCCGAGGTTCAGGTGCGCGGACGGCATGTCGGGGCTCAGCCGCAGGCACGCCATCAGCGAGGCGATCGCTTCGTCGTGCCGGCGCAGCTGCAGCAGGAGGAGACCGAGATGGTACGAGGCCGCGGGCTCCTCGGGCCCGAGGCGCACGGCCTCCCGGAACGCGGCCTCGGCGGCCACGGCATCGCCGGTCGCGGCGGCGACGCGGCCCAGCAGGAGGTGGGGCTTGGCGTACGCGGCGTCGAGGCGCGTTGCCGTCAGCAGTTCCTCGCGCGCGCGGGCGAGATCGCCGGCCTCCAGCAGGGCCGCGCCGAGGTTGGCGCGAACCCTCGGGTCGTCCGGCATGAGCGTCGCCGCGCGCGCGAAGGCCGTCGCGGCGGAAGGCCAGAGCTCGAGCGAGTGACGCGCGAGGCCGAGCGCGTTCCACGCGGGGCCGTCCTCGGGGCGGCTCGCGACGGCCCGCGCGAGCAGGCGATCGGCCTCGGCCGCGCGACCGGCCGACAGGAGCCCGAGGCCCGTGACGACGGGATCCGCCGGAGCTGGCGCGTTGCTCGCCAGCGCGAGCCCGAGCGCGAGGAAACGAAAGACCGCCACCATGGTGCGGAATCGTAACCCGGTTGCTCGGCGGCCCGCCCGGGGCTCACTCGCCTTCGGGCGGCCCGGCGGACTCGGCGACTTCGAGCGACGCGAGGTTGCGGATCGCGAGCTCGTGGCCGGGCTGCAAGTCGAGCACGCGCACGAAGGCCTCGCGCGCGCCCGCGTGGTCGCCCATGCAGGCGCGAGCGACGCCCATGTTGAGCCAGCCCGGCACGGAGAGCGGCTGGCGCTGGAGCGCCTCGCCGAGGACCGAGGCTGCGCGCCGGCACGCCTGTTGCTGGATGAGCGGCACCGCGAGATCGATGCCGGCATCCGACCGGGCGATGCGCGGGAGCGAGCCGTCGCCGTACATCGCGTCGAGCTGCGTGACGCCCTCGGCATCGCCGCGCGCGGAAAGGCCGCCCGCGATCGCCATGCGGACGCGCCAGTCGGGCTCGGACGCGAGGCGCTCCTTCAGCGGAGCGAGGCCGCCGCCCGCGCGCGCGTGCGCGCTGACGGCGGCGATCGCGAGCACGGGATCGGCCGCCTGTCGCCACGTCTCCTCGATCGTCGGTCCGTGAGGCGCCGCCAGGGAACCCGCGCCCGCCAGGAGCCACGCGGCCGAGGCGCGGGACCAGGCGTCCTGCGCGGGGTCGGCGAGCACGCCCGCGAGCTTGCCGGCCGCGGCAGCGGTGCTCGGGGCATCGGTCGCGCGGGTCGCGGCGAGGAACGCCTCGATGCGCGCCTCGCGCTCGCGCGGCTTCTCGCGACGCGCCAGCCGCATCGAGCGCTCCAGCCTGTCGGCGCTCTCGGTGGGGTGGCATGTCGCGCAGGCGTCGCGCAGGCCCGCTCGCGCCGAGAGCTTCGGCGAGGGCACGGAGATCGCGTGGTCGCGCGCAAGGTCGCCCCCGCCGAACGGCACGAGCGCGGGCGCGTGGCAGTCCACGCAGCCGGGGAGGCGAGCGCCGCTGCCGCGCGCGGGCGCGGGCCCGCCCGGCTCCTTGCGCGCGATCGGCACGCTGCCCGCCGGCGCCATGCGATGGCGCGCGTGCGTCTCGCCAGCCGCGGCGATCTCGGCGTGGCAGCCGCGGCACGAGGCGTCGGGGTCGGCGTCGCGAAGCGCCGCGCCAGCGCCGCCATGCGGAT
This sequence comes from uncultured Thermoanaerobaculia bacterium, assembly GCA_964613915.1. GTDB lineage: Bacteria > Acidobacteriota > JBCCFW01 > JBCCFW01 > JBCCFW01 > CAZTIW01. The sequence continues at coordinate 87,124 of CAZTIW010000008.1, read as the reverse complement.
CGTGGCAGGCCAGGCACGACGCGCCTCCGCGCGTGAAGCAGGGCGATGTCGCGAGGGCCTGCGCCTCCATGCCGTGGGCCACGCGGGGCGCGCCGTCAATCCGGAACGCGAGGTCAATGCCCCCGGAGCCCGCGAACGTGGAGGGCAGCAGGACGCGGCTGAGAGACGACGACTCGCTCGCGTCCTTGTCGAACGGCCGCTCCTTGCCGGTGGCGTGGCAGTGAGCGCAGCCCGCCCACGGATCGTTGACCTTGCGTCGCAGTCCATCGCGCGCCCACGTCGTCGCGTCGGCCTGACCCGACTGCCGCAGGAGGTGCGCCGTGGCGTCGCCGTGACAGGATGCGCACGTGATGCCCGAGGGCTCGGGCTTCTCCGGCAGCGGATGACAGCGCGAGCACGCGTTCTCGTGGGCGCGCCGGGGCGATGTCCAGAACGACGGCGCGCCGCCCTCGATCTCGCCGCCGAGTTCCTCGGCCGTGGGGTTGACCCACGACGCGCGCGCGACGGACCACGATGCGGGCAGCACGTGGTGCGCGTCGCCGACGGCCGCCAGGAAGTCCTCGCGGCGCACGCCGCCGATGACGTGCGTCGGCGTGCGCGTCTCGGAGGCGCCGTCAGCGTCCGGGATCACGAGATCGGCGGGAGCCGGCGCGTCGGGGGATGGAGCCTCGCCCGCCGGCCGCAGGCCCATGACCGCGCGGGCCAGCGCGTCCACGGGCGCCTCGGTGTCGAAGCGGGCGCGCGGAGGGTGCCTCGCGTCGTCGAAGCGTCGCGCGCCGAGGCGATGCGCCGACGCCGCGAAGCGCTCGACGATCTCCGCATGGCAGGGCGCGCACGCGGCGCCGTCAGGGCCCGCGCTGGTCGTGACCGGCGCCGTGCTGCCCGTCGCGGGGCTGCCCTCGGGCCGCGGCGAGGACGGCGCCCGGCACGCGGCGGTCATCGCCGCGAGAACGACGAAGACGACGACGACGACGGGCAGGGCACCAGGGCGCATCACGCGCCGAGTCTACCGGACCCCGGGCTCCGACCCGAGGGCGAGCGCGGCGAGGGCGGGCCCCCCGGGAGGTGCGCGCGGACCCGCGGTGCTATCCTCAGAACTCCCGTCGTTCCAACCCTCAGGAGATACCCATGGCCACACGAACCCCCCATGTCCTCGCATCCGCGACGCTCGGGCTCATCCTGCTCGCGTCTTCCGGAGCGCCCTTGCAAGCCGCAGCCGCCGAAGAGATGGACTTCGCCGCGGCCAAGGCCAAGGCCGCCGCTGACGACAAGCTCGTCCTGATTGACTTCTCGTCGCCCACCTGAGGGGCGTGCAAGCGGTTCGCCCGTGAGGCGAGCACCAATGACGAGATCAAGAAGGCGCTGAGCAAGGTCGTCTTCCTTCACCTCATGTCGGATTCGACCGAGGGCGCCGAGCTCATGAAGACGTACGGCGTCAAGGGCCATCCCACGTTCGTCGCGATGAACGCCAAGGGCGATGTCGTGGACTGGTGGGTCGGCTATCGAGATCCCGCGACGTTCCTCGCCTCCGCAGCCGCCGCGCTCGCGGATCCCGTGACCGTGGATCGCAAGTTCATCCGCTTCGCCACGTCGCCCACGGCCGCCGACGCCGCCACGCTCGGGCGCATCAAGAGCGCGCGCGGACAGCGAGCCGAGGCCCTCGCCCTGCACGCCCGCGCGCTCGAGCTGGACCCCGCGGGCCCGCACCACCTGGCCATCTTCGAGCAGGTCGCCGCCCTGCAGCCGCGCGACGGCAGCGGACTCACCCTGGCTGACGTGAAGCGCGCGGCGGACGCGGTCCTCGCCAGCGCCGCGGCCACGCCGGAGGCCAAGGTCAACGTCGCCATGACGATGCGGCGGATTGCTGACCGCGAGAAGGACGAGACGCTCCTCGCGCCTTACCTCACGGCCGCGCTCGAGGCGACGAAGGACGTGCAGTCGGGCTGGCTCGTGGACGCGCGCAAGAACATGCTCGTGGACGAGGCGCTGCTCATCCGCAAGGACGCCGAGGCCGCTGCCGTGCTGAAGAAGCAGGCCATGCCCGAAGGCTGGATGACGGACGGCGGCAGGTTGAACGAGTACGCGTGGTGGTGCTTCGAGAACAAGGCCAATCTCGTCGAGGCCGAGGCCCTCGCGCGCAAGGGCGTGGAGCTCAGCGCGGCAGGCGGCGAGAGGGCCCAGGTCCTCGACACGCTGGCCGAGATCTGCAACCTGCGCGGCAACTGCAGCGAGGCGGTCAGCCTCATGCGCCAGGCTGTCGCGGAGGACCCCGAGGAAGAGCACTACTCGAAGCAGCTCGCACGCTTCGAGAAGATCCTCGCCGACAAGAGCTGAGCTGCCACTCCCGCATCGGCGCCGCCGGCCCAGCCGGCGGCGCCTCCCGGTCTCGCCGCGCCCGACACCGGCCGTGGTCGGCATCGCCTCGCTCGCCCCGAGTCGCACGCCCGACGCAGCAGGCCGACGGCAAGGCCATCTCCGAGCGACGCTGCAACGCGGCCTGCGGGGCGATCGTGGCGCAAGCGAGGATGTGGCCGTCACGACGAGGAGGTAGAGACCCTGCGAGGCGAGAGCGGTAGCGCTCTCCGTTCCGGAGCGACGCGTTCGGAACTCCGAACCATGAACCGCACGCGCTCTCGATTCCGCGTTGTCCGAGTCTGCGACCGAGGCTCAGGATCCCCGGGTCGATGGTGCGGTCCCGAACGGGCCGCCTCAGTCCGCCAGGCGCGACACCTGGCAAGCAGGGGGTCTGGCATGCGCGTGCGGAGCATGGTCGCAGTCGCTTGCATGATGGCGGCGCAAGCGAGCGCAGCGGATGTGGCCGTGCCCGTTCCCGCGGGTTGGCGCGTGAGCGGACAGGTTGCGAGCGGAGGCGGCATCATCGCGCTCGGCCTGCTTCCCAGCGACGGACGAGAAGCGGGCGCGGTGGCGCTGGTGGCCCCCGGCTCGGGCGGCGTGCTCTCCCTGACCGTTCTCGGGTCCGTCCGCGACATGGCGGTGTCGCCAGATGGACGCCACCTGCTCGTGACGCATGAAGCCGCCGGCCGTCATGGCGTGAGCCTCCTGAGCGTCCACGCGGGCCTCCTCTGGACGCGACAGGACGGCCGCCGTTTCGACTTCTCGACGAGCGGGGAGGCCATCGTCGCGTGGTCGCCCGGCGGGCCGCAGGAGTCTCCAGGATTCTCGGTTTTGAGGCTCGATGGCACGCAGTCCTGGCGTGCGGAGTTTCCGGCGGAGCCGCCCCGACCCCTCGTGGGGGTCGTGGCCCATGGCGCTGGCGATCACGTCACGTACGCGCGGGGCAGGAGCCTGCGAACGCTCGGTCCGCAGGGACTGCTGCCGTGGCAGACGGATCTGGGCAGGCACGAGAGAGGCTTCGTCGGCCTGAGCGTTCTCGATCCCGAGCACCTCGTGACGCGGCAAGCGGATGGCGTCATCAAGGTTCTCGCCGCCGCCGATCTGCGTCCGGTACACCAGCACTCGCGGGGCTCCTTCGAAGCTGGTGACCTGAGCAGGGAGTGGACGGAACAGACCGCCAGGATGCTCCCCTGGAGCGTGTCGCCAGGACGCCTGCTGCTTCATTCACCCGGTGAGGCGGCGTCGCTCGTCGTGGATCTCATCGCCCTGACCGAGACGGCAGTGCGCGTGCCGCTGACACCGTCCGCAGGCACGCTCCTGGAGGGCGTGCACGGTGGCTGGCTCATCTTCTTCGACGCGATGACGATCGCCTTCAGAAGGGTGGCGTGATGGGCCAGATCCGCCTCGCGGGAGCGCCCCCGCGCCGGGGGCTCGACGGCCGGGATGTCGCGCGGGCGGACCACCGGCGCGTGCCGTTCGCCATGGTTCTTGCCGGCATGGTGGCGCTGCTGGGTGCCGCACCGGTGAGTGCGCGCTGGATCAAGGAATGCAAGGAGGAATTCGTTTGCGGGCTCGTCATCGTCCTCGTCGAGCAGCCAGACGGTGTCGACAAGCCCGTGACGATGCAGGAGTGCGGTCCCGAAGAAGTGTGCGAGGACCGGTGGGTCCCCGATTCCACAGGCGATGACGACCAGCCCCGGGATCGCGCCTGGCCTCTTCCCGATGACAATCAGCGCTACCCGGACTCTTTCGATCCTCATCCCAGCGGCCCGCCCGCCGGAGCTCCTGGTGAGACTCCGCCGGCCGCACCGCGCGGGATCCGATGCCCGTCCGACGACGACGAGGGCGGTGGCTCGGATCCCATCGACCTGTCCAGTGGATCGTTCTGGCTCGAAGTCGAGGATCTTCGCGTCAAGGGTCGCGGGCTGGATTTCGTCTGGACCCGCAAGTACTCATCGCACTCGAATGTCGTGACGCGCCAGGGCTACGGCTGGGATGCCAGCTACGACGTCTGGCTCGAGCCTTCCGGATTCGACATCCGGATTCACGACGGCCATCAGCGCGACGACATCTACTACTTCCAGACGAACGCTCGCGACACGTGGCTCAACCGCGAGACGGGCCGCGTGCTGACGCGCGACTCCAGCACGGGCGAGATCAAGCTGGCCTTCGAGTCGGGAGGCTACTGGCTCTTCAACCCCGTTCGCGCGACCTCGTCGCCCGGTCGCCTCAAGAGCATCGTGGACGCGAACGGCAACAGCCTGCAGTTGCGATACGACGCGGCGAACCGTCTCTCGAGTGTCGTGGATGCACTCGGGCGCCTCATCACGATCGGGTACAACGGCGAGGGATTCATCGAGAGCGTGACGGACTTCGCCGGGCGCTCCGTTCGCTATGCCTACTACCTCGAGGGAGATGCGGACGGCGGAGCGGGCGACCTCAAGAGCGTCACCTCTCCCGCGATTCTCGGAACGCCCAACGGCAACGACTTCCCGCAGGGCCGGGCGGTCACGTACACGTATTCGAAGGGGCACGCCGATCGCGAGTTGAACCACAACCTGCTCACGATCACGGACGGCCGCCGGAACGATCCGAACGATCCGACCTTTGGCCACGGACCGTGGCTGACCAATGTCTACGGCGAGACCGCGTTCGGCACGGCGACCTTCGACCGGGTCATCCGCCAGGTGTGGGGGCCGGACCCCTCGCGCGACACGATCTGTCTTCACTACGATCCGCTCGGTGAGGGCACGCCATTCGAGCCGGCGCGTCGGCGGGTCATGGTCACGGATCGCGTCGGCAATGTCAGCGAGTTCTACTTCGGGCGAGGTCACTCCGAGTCGCAGCGCTGGTCGGACCTGCTCCGAGAGCGCCGGTACACCGGGCGGGCAACGCCGGGCCACCCCACGACTCCGACCGAGAACCGACCCAGGAATCCGCTCCGGCAGGATGACCCCCAGTACTTCGAGACCCACTACGCCTACAACGTCCAGGGGCTCGTCAAGCGCATCGTGAACCCCAACGGCACGGAGGTGCGCAACACCTACGAAGCCGACATCAACCCCGCGTGCGAGGTCCGCGCCCGCGGCGACCTGCGGGTTCGAGAGCGGGCGCCGGGCGCCTACATCCCGGCGGCCTCCACGCGGGAGGAGTTCGAATACGCCGGCTCCAGTCGTGGCTGCGGCTGCACGGCGTTCGCGAGCCGTCACGTGGATGGCCGTGGCTCGAGCACGCGCTTCACGCACGACGCGAGAGGCAACGTGACGGCGGTCGCCCACAGGATCCCGTCCATCGTCGAGACGTTCGAGTACAACGCTCACGGACAGCTCACGGCCCACGTCCATCCAGACAACGGATCCCGTCACCGTCGCCGGGATGAGTTCACCTACTACGCCGCGGGACCCATGCGCGGCTATCGAGAATCGGAGGTCCTGGACGCGACGGGCCTGCGTCTCGTGACCACGTTCGAGTACACGCCGTGGGGCGATGTCCGCTCCGTGCAGGATCCGCGCGGCAATCGGACATCGATGATCGTCAACGCCGTGGGCGAGACCGTGCGCATCACGAGTCCGCCCGTCTCGGCCACGGCGCCGACGCCCGTCGTCACGCACATCTGGCACGACGCCAACGGGAACCCCACGCGCGTCGACGTCGAGAACCGCGATGCGGATGGCGTGTTGAGAGCCAACGCGTGGCTGACCACGCGGCGGGAGTACGGGCGACTTGACGAACTCGTTCGGGTCGTCGAGGAGATCAGCGAGACCGAGCACGCGATCACGGAGTTCGGGCATGACGCCAACCGGCAACTCACGCTGGCGCGACTCCCCGAGGCGGTCGCGGGCCGCCAGCCGGATCAGGTGATCCGGCGATCATTCGATGAACGCGGCCTCATGTTTCGCGAGACCCGAGGTGACGGTGGGCCCGACGCCGCCACGACGCAACTCGACTACGACCGCGTCGGGAACATCCGGGCGGTTCACACCGGCCTCGAGGACGGCGCGCGCGTCACGCGCTTCGTTCATGATGCCGCCCGCCGGCTCGCGTCGGTCACCGATCCAATGGGCAACGTCTGGTCCTACGTGCACGATCGCAACGGGAATGTCGTCGCTGAGCGATTGCACGGGGAGATGGACGATCGCCCCGGCTCCGCGGCCAACGTGCTCCTGAGCGAGCGAACGCACGTGTTCGATGCCATGGATCGGCGCGCGTCGACGTCCACGCGTTTCGTGGACCTCACGACGGGCGAGCCGCTCGGGGCCGCGGGAGCGAGCGAGGCGCTGGCGTTCTTCACCTACACGGACACCTCCCAGATCGAGACCGTGACGGATCCGGGCGGCGGCGTGACGACATTCGAATACGACGGCGCCCTCCGCCTCGTCATGACGCGGGACTCTCTCGGCAACGAAGAGCACCGGGAGCACGACCCGGTCGGGAACCTGGTCGCTCTCACGCGAGTTGATCGGTCCACGTCCGGTCGCCCGGATGCCACATGGACGGGCACGGCAACCTACGACAACCTGGATCGTCGGCTCACGTTCACGGATCCGCTCCGCCAGACGCAGGCGTGGCGCCATGACTCCGCGGGCAACCTGGCGACATTCATTGATGAGCGAGGGAACCGCACGCATCATGCGCACGACGGGCTTGGCCGTCTCCTCCTGACGCGGCAGGAGCTGCGCGCAGGCGGCATCGGAGTCGGCGCTGACGTCGGAGCCATCGAAACGCGACAGACGTGGGATGCCAGCGGTCGCCTGACGGGCCAGATCGACGGCGAGGGCAACGTCACGACGTACATTCATGACGGGCTGGACAGGCTCCTGACGGTCGAGCACGCCGACGGGACGATCGAGTCGTACGAGCATGACGCGCACGGCGATCTCGTGCGCACGGTGGACGCCAACGGCACGATCGTGACCTGGCGCCATGATGACGCGGGCCGCGTCGTGCGTCGCGACGCGGAACTCGCGCCGATCGCCGATCAGGTGTTCACCTGGGAGGAGTTCCGCTACGACGGAGCCTCCCGCGTCCGGCAGGCGCTCAATGGCGCCGCCACGGTGCTCCGTGCGTACGACTCGATGGGGAACGTGACGCGCGAGACGTTGAACGGCGTCGTCACGACGTCACGCCACGACGCGCTCGGAAGCCCCACCGAGGTGAGCCTGCCGAGCGGGCGACGCTTGGTCAGAACGTACGATCTGCTGGGCCGACCGGCATCGGTCGCGGACGCAACCGGGGTGCTGGCCACGTTCTCCTGGCTTGGCGTCGATCGGATCGAGCGGATCGCCCATTCCACTGGCATCTCAGCGCTTCACGAGTACGACGCGGATGCGCGGCCTCGGTCCATCATCGCCCGCGATGGCGCGGGGGCCCTTCTGGCGCAGCTGAGCATCGCTCACGACCCCGAGGACAACGTCACGTACCGCGCGGACTTGCGTCAGGGCGGGCTGGCGATGAGCGGCCGCCACGACTCGGCCTCTCGGCTCGAGCGGACGGATCGCCACCCGGCCGGGGCGCCCGGCGTGACGATCCGGTATGACCTCGACGCCGCTGGCAATCGGCGCTCGGTTGCCGGAGGCCCTGACGCGGGCGCCTACGAGATGTCGGACTGGACGCCCGAGCCGGCGGACAGGCAAGTCAACCAGTACACGGCCACGCCCGTCGGGCCGCGCCAGCACGACGCCAACGGCAACGTTGTCGAGTATCAGGCCAGGGACGGTGGCTCGCGCCGGCTCCGCCATGACTTTGCGAACAGGCTGCGATATCACCACGATCCCGTGCTGGGAGAATCCACGCAGTATTACCACGACGCCTTCGGGCGGCTCGTGCGCAAGGCCACCTGGGGCGGGTCTTCCCCGGGTTCGGAGTACTACTACTACGATGATGATCGTCTCGTCGAGGTGCGAGATGAATCGGGCGCGACGATCGCGACGTTCGTCCATGGCCAGTCCTCGTTCGACGTGATCTCGATGCGCCGCTTCGGCGTGGACCATGCGTTCGTGCAGGACGATCAGCTCTCGACGATCCTGGCGACCAGCGTCACGGGCGCCGTCGTGGAGCGCTATCAGTACGACGATTACGGCCGGCCGCACTTCCTGGACGCGGCGGGCCAGGAGCGCGCGACGTCGGCAATCGGCGCGCGGTTCCTTTACGCGGGGCTCCACCATGATCCGCGCAGCGGGCTGCTTCATGCGGGAGCGCGCTGGCTGGATCCGGACACGGGGCAGTTCCTCACGCGCGATCCGCTGGGCAACTGGGCGGATCCCGCCGCGTTCGGGCACGGCCGTGCCTATGGCGGCAACAACCCCACGACGTGGATCGACCCCGTGGGCCTGTCGGCGTGGAGCGCCAGGAACTTCGCGCGCGGCATGTGGAACGGGCTGGGCACGGGCCTGAGGAACAGCACGCAGGGGATGTGGGACACCATGGCGGGCTTGGTGATGCATCCCGTGGACACGGCACGCGGACTCTACGATGGCGTCAAGGGCCTGGTGGGCGCGCTGTCGCGCGGGGACCTGATGGAGCTGGCGGGATCCCTCGCGCCTGAACTCGCGCGGCTGGTGGTGTGCTGGAGCGACGCGACGGACGAGCAGCAGGGTCGGATGCTGGGGAAGGTTCTGGGCACGTACGGGCCAGAGCTACTGCTGAGCGCGCTGGGAGCGGGGCTGGCGAAGCTGGGAGCGACGGTGCTGGACAAGCTGGGCGACCTGAAGCGAGCGCTGAAGTGCTCGCTGGCAGCGGGCACGCTCGTGGTGACGGCGCAGGGACTGGTGGCGATCGAAGGCGTGCAGGTGGGAGACGAGCTCGTGGTGCCGGCGGGAGCGGAAGCGGAGTGCGCCGACGACCTGGCGGTGCTGACGCTCGAGCTCGAGCCGCGAGGCTTGCAGGATGAAGGCCCGGCGCAGGTGACGCTGGCGGTGGCGCGGGAGGAGTGCTGGGCAGCGGACGATGCGAGCGCGAGCGAGGGCGCAGGCGCGAGCCCCGGGGGCGCGCACGAGCTGTTGGGCGGAGCGTACGCGGGGCTCGCGCGGGTGACGGACTGGAGGGAGGGCGTGCTGCCCGCGGTGGAGGCGGGCGACCGCGTGATGGGCACGATCCGCCACGGGACGGTGGAGTTGGTGACGGTGAAGCTGGCGGGAGGTGAGGAGCTGGTGGCCACGCCGACGCAGCGCGTGCTGTCAGCGAGCCGGGGCGGCTGGGTGACGGCGGGGCGGCTGCGCGCGGGGGAGAGGCTGGCCACGCGGACGGGCGAGGTCGAGGTCGAGTCCGTGACGCGCGCGACGGCGCAGGGCGCGACCGTGCACGACCTCGACCTCCAGCACGGCCACGCGTACTACGTGACGCGGGCGGAGGTGACGTGTCACAATTGCGATCTGGGTCGGGGGGGAGGAGCGTCGCGAGTCGTCCATCATCCGTCGCAGCGTGCGGCGCGACGAGCTGCGGAGCGCGAGGCTGGCATGGGACGGCACGGCGGTAGGGAAGTCCTGCCAGATCAGCCTTTGCGTCCGGGCTCTCAATCTCCACAGGGTGCGCCAGGGTCCCGAACCGAGGTGAGAAGCAGGGACACGGGCCGTACGGTGCACCATGATCCGTACGGCCACCGCGATGGCGGCATGCCGCCACACTACGGAGTCGAAGGGCCTGGAATGGTAGGGACGACCCACCACGTCTATCCCACCGCGCACGATCCGAGGACAAACCGATGAAACACGAGCTGTCATGCGGCGCCGAGGTGCCGCTCGGGCCCAACGCACATCTGCTGAGCCTGGATGAGGCTTCGAGTACCGTTCGCGTGTGGGCTGAAACGCTCGAAGGTGCATTCCGACATTCGTTCGTCCCCATGTCAGAGGGCTCGTGCCTACACGTCGGGAGGAGTCTCTTGGCTCAATACCACTCTCGGCAACTGAGCTCGTTCTGGATCGTGGGATGGGAACATGTCACGAGCGGCCCTGGGAGCACGAGGTCTCGCTTCATCCGCTCGGAGCTCGAGCTCTCTGGCTGGACCGTGGCCTTGCAAGATGGTGTCGCCTTGGCGGAACGAGCCATTCATGCGGACGACGTGCCGGTGTCTCCACCGGAGAGTTGCCGCAGGGAGCTTCAAGGGTTCCTGATCTCCAGCGGGCAATCATCGCCGCTTCGTGCGCTCGCAGCGCCCCCGTTCGAGTCGACAATGCGACACTTCTGCCGGATCCAGAGGCTGCAACCGAGCCGCGAGTTCGCGGCGGGGCTCTTGAAAGAGAAGTTGATCGTGGCGTACCTGTCAACGGCATCCGATGTGCGACACGGATTGGTCGTGCTCGGGCCGCAGGTCCTTGCTCCGGACGTTTCGCGCCTCCAATCGGAGGGAGCGGTGACGAAGGTCCTTCGCAACGCCGATGCGCCCCTTGCATGGCAGGGACTTGCCGAGTGATGAATCGCCACGCCGACGCAGCGCGTGCTGTCAGCGAGCCGGGGCGGCTGGGTGACGGCGGGGCGGCTGCGCGCGGGGGAGAGGCTGGCCACGCGGACGGGCGAGGTCGAGGTCGAGTCCGTGACGCGCGCGACGGCGCAGCTTGACCTTCTCACTTTCCAGTTCAGTCAGTGGGGCGGCAGTTTCGTCGTCGAGATTGCCCATCGCCCGGCTGCTGGATTCACGATGCACACTGGAGAGGCGGTGTCTCCAGACCGAGCACGAGTTCACCACCAGCATTACCGCAGTCGGCTGCGTCTCGGCGTGCGACCCCCTCCGAACAATCGAGATCACTGGTTTCGTTTTGAGCCAGAAAGTGCGAGTGTTTACACTGACACGGCGCTAGAGGTGTTGCCCCTCCTGCGCGCGCAGGCAGAGAGTTACTGGCAGGGACACGAGCACACCGAACCACGAAGCGCTTGACCATGCGCTGCAGCGCACCCGGCATCGCGTCGCGGCTTCCAATCGTTGCGTCCCATGGGCCGGGTCGCTGAGCGTGGGGCGTGAGGCAACAAGATGAGGAAGACAAGGAGGTTCATGCTGGCCTACGGCCTCGCCAGCTATCCGGTCATGGCGACGCTCGTCCTGCTCATGCTTGCCGACGGGGCCTTCGCGTCAGGTCTGCACGGCGTGGGCGACATGGCAACCGTGGTAGGGATGCTCCTGTTTGCTCCGTTCACCGTGTTCTTTCTTCTCTTCCTGTACGGCCTCCCGAACCTGATCATCATGTTGCGTGATCACCCTGCCGGCGTCTTCGAGGACCCAGGATTTGTCCTGATCTACGTGCTACTCGGTGCGTGTTGGGTGGCCGCGTATCTGGCGATGCCGCATCTCGCGAGGCGGTGGCATGCTGGCAGCGCCTGACCCGGCGTTGCAGCCGACACCGCATTTGCGGCGCGGCTGAGCGCCCACTCGTTAGAGGCACGCGACACTCGGAGGATCGGCCTGCGTCATGCTCGAACTCGACGATCGTCGGTGGTCGGAGTTGCGCCATGCCTATGGCCCAGCGGGCGACATCCCCGGCCTCCTGAGACAGCTAGAGAGTTTTCCGGTGGCTCGCGGAGACGACGAGCCCTGGTTCTCACTCTGGGGTTCCCTCTGTCATCAGGGCGATGCCTACTCTGCGTCGTTCGCGGCCGTGCCCCACATCGTTCGCGTTCTGGCAACGGACCCTCTTCGAGCCGACCCTAGCTTCTTCCAACTGCCCGCATGCATCGAGATTGCCCGCGCACGCCACTCCACGCCCGTACCGCCTGACCTCCAGGGGGCCTACAGCGCAGCACTCGCAGCATTGCCGGCACTCGTGGGAAGCGCCGCAAGTCGCGAGTGGGACTCGTCGTTCCTCTGCTGTGCTCTCTCAGCAGTCGCGGCCGCCACGGGGCATCCTGGAGTCGCTGAGGCTGTTCTCGAACTACAGCCCGACGTCGCAGAGCAGTTCCTCAAGTGGTTCCACGAACAGTGAGTGAGGCGTCCAACCCGGCGTCGCAGCTGCAGCCGCCGCACTCGCGCCGCGGCAGATCGACAACTCGTCAGGCGGAGGAACGAATTCATGGATCCCTGCCAGTTCCCGCTCCGCGACGGCCGTGAGGTGTGCGTCGCCATCGAGGCTGGCCGTTGGTCAGCTTGGGTGCAGGGCGCGCCAGATAGCCAAGTCGTTGGCTTCCCGCTGGAGGGCGTCCTCATGGAGACGCTCGGCATGAACCCGGCTCACGGGGACCCGCCCGCCGATGTCCTTGCATTGGCAGAGCGCGTCCGCAGGGCCATCCCACGCTCGCAGTGGCCCTCTGGCCGCAGCAGCCAGCCAGGACGCTAGCCCGGCGAACTCGATGCGACACCACTGGCCCATCGGTCCCCGGATGACGCGAGCGCTCGCGTGCTGTTTCGCTGCAGCACTGCTCGTGCCGTTCGTGGTCTACGGTGTGGCTCGAGCCACGGGACAACTGCCGTCGCGCGTCGAGTGGGAGGCGCTCGGTGGGAAGCACGGCCCGTGGCATTCGTCGCGGGTCATGTGCCCACATGCGCTCAGCCATGAGTTCCAGGGAGCGCCGTACCCTCCGGAGCACGCGTCGTGCGATCGCAAGAGTCTGCTGCTAGCCGTGCTCGGAGGCGCGTACAACGTCATCTGGTTCGCGATTCCGTTGCTGTCGGTCGGCGCACTGGTCTCGTTCGTGCTGATGGCCATCAGACGACACGAGCCACTCGCAGCTCTGCCGGGCGTTCTCATCTTCCTGGCCGGAGTCGCCGGATGGGTCCTTCAGACTCTCTACGTCGCGTGGGTCTCCCACTACTAGAGTTCAACGAGCAGGCCAAGCCGGCGTTGTAGCCACTGTAGCTCGGGCCGCAGGCTGCGCCTGTTCTGTCGCAGCTTGTTCGGGCTCGTGGCGCTCGACCCACTTGGCCAGGCCGGTCGTCGTGGCATCGCGCCACAGGGGTCGACGCGGGATGTGCGAGTGCGTCACCGACGGCCAGACGGCCTCGTCGCTCCGGTGCCCGCGTCATGCGCCGGCCGGCGCCGCAATCCGTGCGCGGCGCTTGGTGTAGGCTGGCGCCGAACCGGCCGTTGCAGCCGTATGTCTGCGGCGCTCGAACGGGCCGCGTGCAACGGCGCGCGTCGCGCGGTGCCACGCGGCTGGACGCCAACTCGTGACGCCGAGCGGAGGTGGTGCGCGATGGGCTCCGATGCCAGGGCCTTCATCTTTGACATCCATGCCTTTCGTGAGGAGGTGTTGCCCGCCGTGCAGCAGTTCGTTCGGACTGGTGCTCGCGCAGACTGGCTGGATCGAGTTGTCCGCCGACTGAGCGTGGAAGATGCGGCCGACTTCACGGGCATTCAAGGGTGTGGTCTTTCGTTCAAGGAGGTCTGTCACTACCTCGAGCCTGACTTCGCGTTCACTGGACGCGATGGCGACCAGTGGGCACGTGACTGGAACCAGCGCGCGTGTGCATCCAAGACATGCGTGGGCTCGACCGTGTGTCCGTTGCACGAATCCAGGCCTCCGACTGTCGCGGCGGACTTCAACCTGCTGGTGCAAGCGTGCGTCGTGGACAGGTGCCTCGGGCCTGGGCAGTTCCTCGGGCGAAGCATGAGCCCGCTGCGCTACGCAGAGACGCTCCGCGGGCTCGGTGTTGGTGCGGACCACCCGTTGACAGACCTTCTCCTGAAGCTCGAGTACCGCGGGTTCGTGGTGGGATTCATGTTTGCAAACTCGGATGGGATTCACGGTTGGCTGACGGAGAGCGAGACCGAGAGACTTCACGAAGAACTCCAGGTGCTCGACCTCCCGAAGTTCGCGCAGTCGTTTGACGCGATGGCGAGCTTTCGTCACGGCCCGGCATATCAGGCGCCTCCGGAGTTCTCATTCCAGCACTTGAGCCTTGCGTTCCTTCGCACGGTTGCGGGCCTAGCCAGGTGCGAAGCGCGAGGACTATTGTGGGGTAACGATGTGCACGAGCCGGCGCAACGGGAGGCAGGCTAACCCGGCGTTGCAGAAGCCGCCGCACTCGCGGCGCGGCTGAACGCCAACTCGCTGGACAGCGAAGTGGACCTTCACATCGTCTTCACGGAATCCGCGGTGCTCCTCTCGCGGAAGCCCTATGCGTCTTGGCGTCAGATTCAAGACGAGATGGTGGACTACAAGGCATCGCTTGGTCCGATGAGTCCCGACGAAGCCACAGTGTGGCTGGATGAGGAGTACTCTTACATCAGTCCAGCCGCGTCCGCCCAGGTAGGAAGCTTCCTGAGTAACTCCGAGGATATCGTCGAGATAACGTTCAGGGCTCGGCCATCGAGGGACCCGAGCATGAGGAGAGCAGAACTCGTGGTGGCGCTATTGAAAGCTGAACGCGCCTTGCCCATCCAGATCGCGATCGCCGTCGTTCTGCTCGGCGCCATCGGGTTGCTACGTCTCTGGCTGGGCATGCCCTGGTGGCTGGTAGCCCTCGCGGCGGCTCTAGTCAGCATTGGAGCCATCGGCAACGCGGTCACCGTGCTCTATTGCCGCCTGGCCTTGCGGCGTCCCCGCGAGGAGCAGGCACCCCCGTGAGACACTGCTGGGGTTGTCTGACCCGGCGTCGTAGCCCCGCCGCACTCGCGGCGCGGCTGAACGCCAAGTCGTCAGCCAGACAGCTCGAGATGTGACACCGCTAGACGCGGAGGAGCAATGGCTGAACCCTCCTTCCTCGAGGGCTACGCAGGTCAATCCCTGGACGAGCTCATCGCGCTGGAAGCCACTCACCGCATCGACTCGCTCGTCTGTGCGATGGAGGCGGCGCTCGGGCGGCGGTCAGAACGAGATGGCCTCGGGGCGCTCTCATTCGAGGAGCGCGTGGTTCTCGCCGTCGAAGCGCTCGAGCGTGAAGTCAACAATGGGGGATACCTGCAGTTCTTCACGAACGCGTCCTGCGTGCACGCTGGCGAGATCGAGTTGGCCCTGCGAGCGATCGGCTGCTCGGAACAGGCTGAGATCGCAGCGCGTGCCCTCGAGGAGCTGGGAATCCCCGGCGCACCAACGGAGGACGCCGTCGCACGTGCAGTAGAGAAGGGGGGAGGCGCACTCGAGGAGCGCCTGAGCGCGCTCGACAACGAGTACTACGATGCGCAGGAAGACATCGCTGGCCAGCTGTTCGTATTCGTCAAGGCAAACCGTTCCAAGATCCGCCTTCAGTAACGGGGCGGCCTGACCCTGCACTGCAGCCTCCGCCGCCTCCGCCAAGCCGGCGCGGCTCAACGCCAACTCGTTGGACAGAATACCAATGGCGCGGTATTGGCATCTCCAGCTTCGCACTGACGAGCGGGTCTGCAACGTCGTGCGGCACTTCGAGCGTCGTGCCGGGTGGACCATCGTGCGTGAGATTGACAGCGCGAACTACGGAGAAGGGTATGACCTTCTCTTCGGGAGCGTTCCAGTGCGTCTCTACGACGACCAGAGAAGCGACGAAGTCATGCGGCGAATCGCCAGGCACGCGGAGCGGACGGAGTGGGAGCGCGAGATCACCGAGGTGGCGCGCGACATGGCGGGTACCGTGTGGCTCCAGTTCGAGATCGACAGGTGGAATGAGGCCACGCCTGAAGACCGTGAACGTGCCGTCGAGAACCTGCGCCAGTCCCTTCTCGAGTCGGGTTACGGCTCGGGGGACGTGCGAGTAGAATCTGGGTAATCCGGCGTTGCAGCAGCCGCCGCCGAGCCGCCAGCAGCTGCACGCCCCGTCGCTGGACAGACGAGCGTGACCATGAATCCACTTGGCCGAGTCTGCCCCTCCTGCTCGTGCGTCGGCTTCACGCTGGGGCACTGGCTGGCCATGGGTCTGAGCGGCGCCCGCGCCTGTCGCGAGTGCGGGGCTGGGGCACGACGGCCGCTCTGGCTCTGGCCGGCCGAGTTGCTTGCGACGGTCGCGGGGTTCGCGGCCTTCGATCGACTGTTCGGGCCGTTCTATCTGGCCGACAGTCTGGCGCGATGGGCTGGCCTCATCGTCGGGGGCCTGCTGGTCGCGGCAGCGCTCCTTCTGCTCGTGGGCTGTGCGTTCTACCTGTGGGTACTGTTGAAGCCCAGCACGAGGGGAGGCTGACATGCTGCCGAAGCTGACGGCGCGCGTCTTGTCGCGCCTGGACCCGCGGTCACGTCGCGCCGCAGTCGAGCGCCAACTTGTGAGACGAGTCCTAGCTCGGCAGCGAATCAGACTCGGAACGGATCGCGGAGGCAGTCCGTGAACGCGAGCATGCGGCGGGGCCTGATCAGTCTTGCCTGGTTCGCCGCTGCCTCCGCGCCGGCATTCTGCATGTATACCTATCTGGATGGGCAGTGGACGCCTCCGACATCGCGGTTCGCGTGGCTTGCCCTCGCGGTCGCCGGCGGTGTCCTTGCGGCCGCGGCGCCACGGACTCCCGGACGAGCAGGCGTGGCGCTCTACGTCATCCTGGGAACGATCTCCGTTGCGGGTTGGTGCGCCGTGGCTGTGGTGTGGTACGGCTGGGACCAGTACGGGCGACAGATCCGAACCGATGCGCTCCTCAGTCGTCATGCGGCTCTCGTCATCACCTTCCAGCGTTCGCATCACGTGCTACCGACGCAGTCGCAATGGCAGGGACTCGCCAAGCGGGCCGACCCGCCGCTCGCACTCGAGGACGCGTGGGGTCATCCTCTTCTCTACGCCATTGGCACTCAGGATGGCGAGAGCACATTCGTGCTCGCATCATCTGGTCGTGACGAGTCACTGGACGTCGCGCAGATCACTGACTACATCGGGCGGACGCGGAGCCACAACGAGTACAACTCTGATCGTGACCTCGTGAACGTGGGTGGCGAGCGCATCGTGCACGCCGGCAAGTAGGCGCCAGGCGACCGCTGGAACTGACGGTCGGCGTCGGATAGCCTGCGACCCGGCGCCGCACCGGCCGCCGGCATCGCGGCGCGGCTGAATGCCCACGCATCACGCGCACAGGATCAGATGAGGTGGCCATGCGAGATCCTTTCTTCTTCGGCGTTGGTGGGGTCGTGAGCGCGGACATTGCGGTGCCCGAGCACGAACGGGAACTCCGTTTCTACTCCCAGATCCTCACGACGGGCCGGGTGCCCCTGTGGCGAGACGATCTGATGAACAACCAGGGGACGCCAGTCATCGGCCTGGGGGTGCGTGGCCCGGAGTACGAATCTCTCCCTCTCCAGTGGATGCCGCACTTCCAGGTGTCCGACGTCGCTGCGAGCGCCGCGCAGGCGATCGAGCTCGGAGGCCAGGAGTTGATGCACGGCAGGGGAGACGACGGGCAGAGTCAATGGGCGGTTCTCGCGGATCCCGCGGGCGCTGCGTTCGGCGTGATCCCTGCCGTGATGGCGGAGTCGAACGCCACGACCGATCTCGAGAGCATCGGTCGCATTGCGTGGCTGTCGCTCGTGGCGCCTGATGTCTCGTCCAGGCGCGCCTTCTACGAGAAGGTTGTCGGATGGTCGGCGGGCGCCGCAGATGCTGCGGGCAGACTCGAGATGCGGGGACCCGACGGTGTGGCCGCGGCGGAGATCTGCCCGGTGACTGGCGACGATCAGAGCATTCCCTCCGTCTGGTTGCTGTGCCTGCCCGTCGGTGATCTCGAGGAGAGTCTTCGACGAGTCCGCAAGGGCGGCGGCGAGATCATCCAGGACGCGATCGGCGCCAGGCACGCGGTCATCCGGGACCCGATCGGTGTCTACCTGGCGTTGCAAGCCAACAGGCGGGCCTGACCCTCTTTCGTGGACAGCCTCGAATGGGGAGAATACCCCGCGAGAAAGGTCCATCTGGCAAGACGACGGTCCGACGTTGAGTTCAGGGCAGAGGCGGCGCGCATGGTGCGCGGGCCGCGCGACATCACGCGCAGCCCATCATCCACAACCCGACAGGAGAACGGTCATGGCTGGGCATTCAGACACCATCACAACCCTGTACGCTGCGTTCGCACGCGGTGACGTGCCCGCCGTGCTCTCCGCCTTCGCGCCGAACATCGTCTGGACCGAAGCGGAGGGCTTTCCCTACGGTGGCACGTACGTCGGACCCGACGCCGTGCTGCAGGGCGTCTTCGCGAGGCTTGGCTCCGAATGGGACGGCTTCGCCGCGGTGCCACAGGAGTTCATCGCCAGCGCCGACACCGTCGTCGCGCTTGGCGAGTACAGCGGCACGTACAAGGCCACGGGCAAGAGCTTCAAGGCCCCGTTCGTGCACGTCTGGAAGTTCAGCGAGGGTCGCGTCGTGTCCTTCAGGCAGCACACCGACACGGCCGTCGTCCAGCGCGCGCTCCAGTAGTCCCCGAGCGAGGTCTGCGGGAGCGGGTCAGGCCCTGCCCTTGAGCTCGCCCGCACCCGCCTCTGGCCAGAGGGCGAGCGCGCGGCGGGCGGAGGCCACGTGGACGGCGTTGCCAGCGAGTCGCCAGCGCGTGCGCAGCGGCATGTCGTCGGGGAAGCGTGTCGTGGCGGGGAACCCGTGCAGGCGCAGGATCTCGCCGGGTGAGAAGAACCGCGGGCCGTTCGGCGACGGCAGGATCGGTCCCGCGCCCACCATCGCCTGGCCGTAGGATCGCGTGAACGTCGAGAGCGGCACGTCCGGGTCGCCGACGGGTTCGACGCGGGCGCGCCAGGCGGCTGGTAGCAGCAGCGCGTCGTCGGGCGTGGCGTCGAGGAACGACGCGAGCGGGCGCGGCTCGACGTCCGCGTGCGCGGGGGCCGAGCGCAGGCCGTCCGCGCTCGAGACCGTGAACTGTCGCGGCCGACGCACGGGCCAGCCCTCGTCGCTCGGGCAGGCCCGCAGGTCCGCGACCTCGTGCCCGAGACCCCGGAGCGCGCTCACGAGCCGATCGTGAGCGCGCGAGCCGTGAAAGCCCTCGACGTTCTCCACGAGCACGCGGCGCGGTCGTAGCAGCGGCAGCAGGTCGATCAGGCGCAGGAGGCCGCGGCAGCGCGGATCGTCCACGTCGCGCCGCCGGCCCCGGCGCGTGAACGGCTGGCAGGGCGGCGAGAGGAGCCACGCATCGGCCGCGTGGGACTCGAGCGCGGCAGCCTCGACGGTCGCCAGGTCCTGCCCGTGCACCGGCACGCCGTGGTTGCGCGCATGCGTCGCGCGGGCGGCGTCGCTCTGGTCGTGGGCCGCGACGAGCCGGCAGCCCGCGGGCAGGGCCAGAGCCAGCCCGCCGATGCCGGCGAACAGCTCGATGACGCGCAGCGGTTCAGCGGACATCGAGGGGATGCCCTGCCGGCAGCGCGGCGCGGCCTGCGCGGCGGGCGTGGCGCGGCGCCGGGCGCGGCGGCGTCACGCGTGACCGCCCGCCGGATGCCGCGAAGCGGGCGGGGAAGTAGACTGTCACGGCTCGCCGATGTCCCGGCGTCAGGTCCTGCTTGTTCACCAAGTCCATCCATCTCGTCACGCTTTTCGGCTTCCGCGTCCGGCTCGACCTGAGCTGGCTCGTGCTCGCGCTGCTCGTCGTGACGGTCACCGCGCAGGGCTTCATCGGCCCTCCGTTCCAGCTGACCTCGGCCAGCGCGGTCGCCATCGGCCTGTTCTTCGCGTTCGGCCTGCTGGCGTCCATCGTCCTGCACGAGCTCTCGCACTCGCTCGTCGCGCGGCTGCACGGCCTGCAGATCAAGGGCATCACCCTGTTCCTCCTCGGCGGCGTCGCCGAGATGGAGGAAGAGCCCGATCGCCCGATGGCCGAGTTTCTCATCGCGATCGTCGGGCCTCTCAGTAGCGTCGTCATCGGCGCGGCCTGCGCCCTGGCGGGATGGGGCTTCGAGGCGGCGAGCGCGCCCCCCGCCGTCGTGGCGATCATCTACGATCTCGCCCGTCTCAACATCGTGCTGGCCGTCTTCAACATGGTCCCGGCCTTCCCGCTCGATGGCGGGCGCGTCCTGCGCTCCGTGCTCTGGGGGCTGCGTGGCGAGCCGCTCTGGGCCACGCGCGTCGCGTCGTTCCTGGGCCAGGCGTTCGGCGCGTTCCTGGCCGGGGTCGGCATCATCTTGCTCGTGACGAAGCACGCTCCTGGCGCGATCCTCTGGATCCTGCTGGGCTGGTTCCTGTGGCGCATCGCGCCCGCGCCGTACCGCGCGCTGAAGCTGAAGTCGCGCCTCTCGTCCGCGACGCTCGTGAGCTTCCTCGACACGCGGCCCGTCGTCGTCGCTCGCGACGCGCCGGTATCCGATGTCGTCGCGATGCTTCGCGCGCACCGCGACGACGACGTGCTGCCCGTGTCCGATCACGGGCGCATCACGGGGGTCGTGGCGATGATCGTGCTGAGGTCCGTGCCGCAGCACCAGCAGGCCTTCACGGCCGTGGGCGAGGTCGCCACGCCCTTGCCGGACGACGCGCTCGTCGGCGCGGGCATGACCGCCGACGAGGCCGTCAAGCGCATGCAACGCCTCCAGCTGCCCGCGCTGCTCGTCGTGGAAGCCTCGCGTCTGCTCGGCATCGTGCGCTGGCACGACCTGCGCGCCTTTGCCGAGCGGGCCTGACGGCATGAGGCCGTGACCGATCCCGCGCGACGGGAGGACGACCTGCGCCTGTCGGGATCCGCGGGCGCCACGACGCTGATGGAGGCCGAGTTCCTGCGCCTCGTCAAGCGATCGCCGTTCGAGGTGCGCCTGCCGCGGGGCCGCCGCGAGGGCGACGCCGTCCTGCTGTATCCGTTCGACGCGCGGCTCGCGTGGGTGGCGGCCTGCCATCACCGCACGTCGTCGCGCGTGGCGTGGGAGCTCTGGTCGTCCCCGGCGAGCCGGCTCGAGCCGCTGTTCGACGACCTGGTCGAGCTCGTCGCGCAGGACGATCGCCTCGATCCGCCCTCCGGCGCGCGCGCGCCGTCGGAGGTCGTCGGGATCTCCGTGGACGTGCGGACGGCCGACGACTTCGAGGCCGGTCCGCTGCAGTTGCGCGGCGTCGTGAAGAACGCCGTGATCGAGGGGCTGCGGCGGCGCGGCATCGCGGCCGAGCTGCGCCCCGACAGTCCCGACCTGGACTTCGGCGTGCGGCGCGCGGGCGCCGACGACGCGCGGCGCACGCGGGTCGCGCTGGATCTCGGCGGAGGGCCTCGCCACCGTCGTGGCGAGCGCGTGGCGATGGTCGAAGCGCCGCTGCGCGAGACGCTCGCGGCGCAGCTCGTCATGTTCTCGCGATGGGACGCGCGCGCCGAGCCGCTCGTGGATGCCATGACCGGCGGCGGCACGATTGCCATCGAGGCCGCGCATCTGGCCACGGGTCGCGCCGTGCGACAGCCCGGCGAGCTCGGGCTGGCGCGCCTGCGCGCGTTCGACGGCCTTCCCGCGGACGCGCCCGATCTGTTCCCCGGCACGGTGCCGCGCATCCTCGCCAGCGACAGCGATCAGAACGTCATGGCGGCCCTCGTGGGGAACCTGCGCGCGGCGGGCCTGACGGGACCCGAGCGCGAGAAGTTCCTCGTGCTGAAGCGCCTCGATGCCCGGGATCTCTCGCCCGGCGCGATCGGCGCCGAGCTGAAGGACGCCCCGCTCGATCGCGGCGTGGTGGTCATGAACCCGCCGTACGGACAGCGGCTCGGCTCCGGCGACGAGGCGGCGCTGCTCGCGCTCTATGGCGACGTGGGTCGCGCCTGCGCGCGCCTGCCCGGCTGGCGCGTCGCCGCGTTCGTCGCGCATCCGGCGTTCCGGGAGGCCTTCGGGATCGGCTTCGGACGCGACGCGCGCATCGTCAAGCCGATGAGCAACGCCGCGCTGCGAGGCTGGTTCCTCCTGTTCGACTGAGGCTGTTGCAGCGGCGAAAGTGCGTGACGGGGCGCGCGGGGCTCCGATAGAGTGGGGTCACGTGTCGCCGTGACTCGCGCACGAAGCGCCATCGGCCGGCACGTTGCGGGAGGCCTCGATGCAAGTCGTCCGTCGTGTTGGCGTGCTGTCCCTGGGGAAGATGCTGGGCCTCGTTTACGGGTGCATCGGCCTCCTCATCGGCGGCGTTCTCTCGCTGCTCTCCCTGGTCGGCATGGGCATGAGCGGCAACGACTCTGGCGCGGCGATCGGCAGCATGATCTTCGGCGTCGGAGCCATCATCCTCGTGCCCCTCGTCTACGGCATCCTCGGGTTCATCGGCGGCCTCATCACGGGCGCCGTGTACAACATCGTGGCCGCGGTCGCCGGGGGCGTCGAGATCGAGCTGCAGTAACGCGCCGCGCGGCGCCCGCCGCGCGGCGGGCGCGTCGCGGACGGGTCGGGCATGCTCTCGCGCATGACACGCCCCATCCCCGGCCGCCGCATCCTCGCCGCCCTCGTCGCGCCGGCCGCCCTGGCCGCGTGCGTTGCGCTGGCCGCGCCCGCGGCGCTCGCCGCGCAGGCTGGTCCTGCGCCGGGCGCGCGCCCGGACATCCGGTCGCAGCTCGTTCCCATCCCGCCGGATCCCGTGCCGGCGCATCCGGCGAGCCTCGCGCAGGCGCGGGCGCTAGCCGAGCGTCTCCAGCTCGCGTCGCTCCTCGATGCCACGCTCGACCGCATGGAGACGGATGTCGGCGCGTACCTGGCGACGCTCCCGCCCGACCCGGCGCGCCCGACCGCGGCGCAGATCCGCGCTTCGTTCGACGTCGCGGCGTGGCGGGAACGCCTCGTCGCCGAGCTCGCGCGGACCACGGAGGCGGAGGTCGCCACGGCCTGTCTCGCGTGGAGCGATCCGCCGGCGGTCCGCGAGGCATGGGGCGTCACCATTGGCGGCAACCGGGACTCGGCGATGCTGTCCGTGGAGGCATGGCGGGCGGCGGGAGGCCACGGTCGCGCCGTGCTCGCGGGCAAGGCCACGTGGGCCGCGCGCGCCGCGCCGCCGAAGCGCCTGCTCGCCGGAGCGTCCGCCGAGCGCGTCGCGGCCGTGCGCCGGCTCATGCTTCTCGGCAACCACCAGTCGGGCGAGGCGCTCCTGGCGCAGGTTCACGCGGAGCTCCGGGGCGCGCTGACGGACGTCGGCGTGCAGCCCTCGACGGAGGCCGACGCCTTCGCCCGGGCGCGCGCCGAGAGCCTGGCGATCGAGATCGAGAACGCCTTTGCCCGGCGCGCGGGCGATCGCGCGGAAGCCATGGTCCGCGCGCTCGCGGGACCCGATCTCAACCGCTGCCTCATGCTCTGGCTTCACGGCGAGGCCGCCACGAGCCGCATGTCGGAACGCATGATCCAGGACGCCTCGCAGCGCCTCCAGCAAGCGATCAGCCGCAAGCCGAGATAGCGCGCCCTACTTCCGCGCCTGGCAGAGACACGACGCGGTGATCGGCATGTCCGCGTCGGCCCAGGCGGCGCGGAAGCGATCGGCCACGGCGTCGGCGTCCGCGGTCTTGCCCTGTTCCCGGAGCGCGCGCTCCAGGCCGAGCAGCGACCAGCCGTTCTCGGGAAACCGCGCGAGGTCCTCGCGATGCGCGGTCTCCGCCTCGGCGGCCTTCCCGGCGTTCAGCAAGACGGCGCCGAGGGCATGCCGCACCGGCTGGATCCAGTCGGGGGGATCGTCGTACTTGAGATGATCCTCGAGCTCGGCGGCCTTGCGAAGCGAGGCGATGGCCGCGTCCCATTGCTGGCGCCGCGCGGCCATCTCGCCGTCGAGCACGTTCGTCGCGACCGCCATGATGTCGGCGGCCGAGTTGTTGCCGATGAACGCCTCGGGCGCGAGCGCCGCGGCGGCCTTGCGGAAGGCCTCGCGCTCGCGCTCGGCCTCGTCCATGCGATCGAGCGCCGTCAGCGCGGTCGCGCGCGCGAAGAGGCGCAGGACATTCGAGATGGGGAGGTCGCCTGGCGACGGCGGCTCCGCCAGGACGTCCTCCCACTTGCCGAAGCGCACGAGAACCTCGATCGGCAGCGGCATGAAGCCGTCCGCGAACGCTCCGCCGGGCCCCGCGAGGAACTCGGCGGGGATCCCCGCCACCATGTCCCGCGCCGCCTTCAGCGCCGACGCGCTCCGGCCGCGCATCATCTCGGAGAACGCGAGGAACTGGTGATCGTGCGCCATGTAGATGCGGTAGAAGCCGGGATCCTGCGGGTGCCGGGCGCTCCACGCCTCGTCCGCGGCGATGGCGGCCAGGTTCGTGTCGCTCGCGTCCTTCCACCGTCCCACGCGCACGTCAATGTGCGCGGGCATGTGCACGAGGTGGCCCGCGCCCGGAACGAGCGTCCGCAGGCGGTCGGCGGCGGCGATGCCCCGCTCGGGCTTCGGCGATCCCTCGACCGCGTGGACGTAGAGGTGGTTGGCCAGCGGGTGCCGCGGATCGATCTCCATCACGCGCTCGAGCGTGGCGAGGACCTCGTCCGTTCCCGGCTGCGGCTCGCCCCGGGCGCTCCACAGATCCCAGGGGCGCAGGTTCATGAGCGCCTCGCCGAACAGCGCGCCGATGTCGGCGTCCGCCGGGTTCGCGGCCCAGAGCTGGCGCATGGCCTCGGCGTATCCCGCGTCCAGCGGCGCGCGGTCGGCGCTGGCGTCCTCGACGTAGCGCTTGCCGAGCGCCTCGATGAGCGATTGTTCGACCGGGCTCGCGCTCGCGGCGAGAGAGCGCGCGAGACCGAGGGCCTTCCAAGCGGTCGCGACCTGCTCGGCTGACATCGCCGGGTTGTTGATGTGCGGACCGTTCACGAGCGCGACGCCCCACCATGCCATCGCGAGATTCGGGTCGAGCTCCGCCGCTCTCCGGAACGCGCGCTCCGAGGCGCCGTGGTTGAAGGCGAAGGAGAGCACCAGCCCGTCGTCGAAGGCTCGCTGTGCCTCCTTCGACGCGGTGGACACCGACCGGCCGTGGCTGCCGAGGTGGAAGGGATCGGCTGGGGTCGCAGGCGCCGCGACCGGAGGCGGTGAAGGCGACGGCCGCGAGCATCCGGTTGCGAGCAAGACCGCCAGCGCGGGAACGGGGACGAGTCGGCGGAAGAACCACATCGCGCACCTCGAGCACGGGGGGGGGAGGAGGCCCGCGCGTGCCTTCCAGGTTACCTCGGTGACTCGACATCATCCTGGTCAGCCCAGCCGGCCTGCTGACCGCGCTTCGGGGAACGAGCGGTGACAGCAGGCTTCAGGTCGTCGCCGACTGCTCGACGGTCCCGGGGATGACCGAGGCGCTGATCACCGATCTCAACGGCGACGCCTACCTCGACAGCGCAGGCGCGCGGACGAGATCGCCCTGCGCTACGCTGGTCTTCGTGCATCCCGCGCTGCGTCATTTCCATCACCGGCCGTGGCCCATGCCGCGGAGGCCATGGGTCTGGCGTCAGACCTGGCGCGACTTGCTCTTCGCGCACTGGCCCGTGCCGGCCGCGGCGCTGCGGCCGCTGGTCCCCGAGGGCATCGCGATCCAGGAGTTCGACGGGGTCTCGTGGGTGGGCGTCGTGCCGTTTCGCATGGAGGGCGTGACGGCTCGCGGGTTGCCCGCCATCCCGGGCTTCTCGGCGTTCGCCGAGATCAACGTGCGCCTCTACGTGGAAGTGGCGGGGCGTCCGGGCGTGTGGTTCGTGAGCCTCGACGCGACGAACCGGATCGCGATCGCGATGGCGCGCGCGCTGTTTCACCTGCCGTACTTTCACGCGACCATGAGCTGCACGCGCGAGCGCGACACGATCGCGTACGCGTCGATCCGTTCCGGCGCGGCGCGGCCTCTGGCCTTCCGGGCGAGCTACGGTCCGGTCGGGAAGGCGTCCGTCGCCCAGCCCGGCACGATCGAGCACTTCCTGACCGAGCGGTACTGCCTGTTCACGACGGCGCGGGATGGATCGATCCTCCGCGCCGACGTCCACCATGAACCCTGGCCGCTCCAGCCCGCCGAAGCCGTCATCGCGGACGTCACGCTCGCGACGTCCCAGGGCATCCCTCTCGACGGTCCGCCCGCCCTCCTTCACTTCAGCGACCGCCTCGACGTCATCGGCTGGATGCCGCGCCGCGCGGACTGATCGGCCCGTTCCGGCGCCCGGCTGGCCCGCCCAACCGCGACGAGCCGAGAGCCGTCCAACGAGCGCTCCCGGCCTGCGCCGCGATACGCTGTTGCCGAAGATCGTTCGTGACGCTGACGCATCCAGGCGGGCGACGCCGGTCCCGCCCGGCTCCCGCAACACGCGGCTGGCTTCCGCCATCGAGCCGCGTCACCGTCACGGATGGTGCGCGTCACGCCCCACACGAGGACATCCATGCCCCGCTCGCACGCGCTGCTCGCCGCTGCCTCGCTCGTCGCTCTCCTGCTGCCAGGGGCGCCCTCCGCGCAGGAGGCGAAGACCCTGCGCCTTCGCGTGGCGGACGCGGACGGCAAGCCCGTCGCGAACGCCACGGTGGCGATCATCGGGCTGCCGCAGGACTGGAGCGCGCGGCCCGAGCCCGGGCAGGACCTGCCGTCAGGCTCGCTCGCCTCGGGAACGACCGGCGACGACGGCGGCGCGAGCCTCGATGTCACGCGCGTCCCCGCGGGACTCCACGCGCTGCGCGTGGACGCGCCGGGCCGGCCGGCGATCGTTCTTCACGGCGAGCGGATCGCCTTCGGCGGCGCGGCGCTGCCCGGCGAGCTCGGGCTCACGCTGCCGCCCGCCGCGAGCGTCATGGGGATCGTGCTCGACCCGTCCGGGCGCCCGGCGGCCGGCACGCGGATCGCGATCGCCGCGAGCGGCCCCCTGGGCGCGACGATCCTCACGACCCGCGCGGGACAGGACGGCCGCTTCAGCGTCGCGGGGCTGCCGTCGCCTGCCGAGGTCGCGCTTCTCGCCGACCGTCCCGACATGAGCATGGCGCGAGTCGCCACGCGCCTGCTGCCGGGGAGCGCCCGGCGCACGGCCCTGCATCTCGAGGAGGCGCGCGCGATCGCGGGCACGATCGTCACGCGCGGCAGCGAGCCGAAGGCCGTCGCCGGCGCCCGCATCGTCGTCGTCGCGCCGCATCGCGGCGGCGCGCTGCGCGAGATGGGCATGCGCTTCTTCGGCGGAATGCGCGGTGAGGGCTTCATCGCGAGCGAGGGCGCGACGGGACCCGACGGGTCGTTCCGCGTGACGGTGCCGCCGCTCGGCCAGGCGTGGCTCTTCCAGCCGGGTTACCCGATTCAGGCGCTCAGCGCCGGGCGCAGCTCGGTCGGATCGCAGCAGCCACTCATCGGGACGGTGGTCGCGACCGGATCGGGCGGCGGCGAGGCCAGGCCCGTGCCCGGCGCGCGCGTGCGCTGGCCGGACATGCCGGTCACCGTGACGACCGACGCGAAGGGCGCGTTCACGCTGCCGCAGCAGGAGGGCGAGATCGTCGTGACGACGCCCGGCGGCGCGACGGTCCGCACGCCCGTGCGCGGCGCGAGCGCGCGCATTCCCGTTCCCCGCGAGCATCGGCTGCAGGGCAGCGTCGCGCAGGCGCCGCGCGACGGCGCGGTCGAAGCGATGCCGCTGGCGGGCGCGCTCGTGCGCGTGGCCCTCGCCGGCGACATCGAGGCGCTCGCGGCGACGGACGCGACCGGGCGGTTCGACTTCACCGTTCCGCGAGCGCCAGACCGCTTGACGGTGGCGGGATCCGGCCTCGCGGCGAGCCGCGATCGTGAGGAGCTCGCGCCTGGCGCCCTTCGCGTGGTGGCGCAGCCCGCGAGCGCGCTCGCCGTGGCCGTGACGGCCGGCGGGCGCAAGGCCGCTCACGCGCTCGCCGTGATCCGCGCGGCCGAAGCGCCGCTGGCCACGCGGCTCGTGCGGGCCGATGCCGACGGCGTCGTGAGCGTGGACGGCCTCCCGCCGGCGCCCGTGATCGTGGCCGCGTTCGTCGAGGGCTTCTCGCCGGAGGGCGTCCGTCGCGTCCCGCTGCCGGCAGGATCTTCCGGCGGCACCGGCACCGGCACCGGCGCCAGCGCCGAGCCGCTCGCGCTCGAGCCGTCGGCGCGCGTCAGGGTGCGCGCGGTGGACGCGCAGGGCAAGCCCATCGAGGGCGTCCTCGTGATCGCGGCGCCGAGCGACGAGGGGCGGCCGATGATGTTCGCGGGAGGGCCAGGCGGAGGGCGCGGCGGCTTCGTGCAGGCGATGCGCCAGCGCGAGCGCGAGGGCGCGACCGCCGGCACCGCCGCCGACGGCGTGGCGGTCCTCGACGGCTTCACGGCCAGCGAGTGCGTGCGGCTGACGCTCGCGCGCCCCGGCCTCGCGGCCGTGGACGTCGAGTGCGCGCGCGCGTCGGCGGCCGCCGCGCCGGCAGCGCTCGATGTCGTCATGGAGCGGGGCGCCACGGTTCGCGGCCTCGTGCTCGACCCCGAGGGCGCGCCCGTGCCCTTCGCCCTGGTGGGCGCGCGCGCGGACTCCGCGACATCGCCCGCATCCGGCGGAGGTTTCCGCGAGCGCGCGATGCGCATGTTCATGCCGATCGCGACGGCCACGGCCGACGCCGCGGGCGCGTTCGTGCTCGACGGCATCAAGCCCGGCCGCGTCGAGCTGTACGCGTCCGCGCCGGGCTTTCTGGACGGCGAGCCGACGCCCGCCGACCTCGCGTCCGGCGACGAGGTCGAGACGGAGCTGCGCGTGCGCGTCGCTGCGACGGTCGAGGGCACCGTGCTGACGCCCGCCTCGCGTCCGGTCGAGGGCGCGATGGTGACGGCCATGCCCTCCGGCATGATGCCGCGCTTCGGACGCCGTGGCGGTCCGGCGGGCCAGTTCGGCGGAGCGCAGACGGATGCCGAGGGCCGCTTCGTGATCGAAGGGCTGGAGCCCGGCACGGAGGTCGCGGTCGAGGCGCGCTGGGAGGGCGAGGTCAGCGATCGCCGCGTGGCCGTGGCGGGAAAGCAGGACGCGCCGCTCGCGCTCGTCCTGCGCACGCGAGGTCGCATCGAGGGCCGGGTGCTCGGCGCCGAGAACGTGGATGTCGCGGCGCAGGTCGTCTGCCAGGGCGCGCCCGCGGGCCGCGGCGACGCGACGGCCGATCTCGAGGGGACGTTCGAGGTCCGCGGCCTGCCCGCCGGCACGTATGCGTGCATCGCCATCGCCGGCGACGCGGGCGAGGGGCGAGCGGACAACCTCGCGGTGAAGGAAGGCGAGACGACATCCGCGACGATCCGCCTGGGCCCGCGCACGCGGCAGGACGTGCTCGCGCGCGACGCAGCCGGCGGCCAGCCCCTCGCCGGGGCCACGGTGAGCTCGGGTGACTCCCGCACCACGACCGACGCGCAGGGTCGCGCCTCCGTCGCGCTGGATCCGCGCGACCTGGCCTCGGCGGACGGCGCGCGCGTGGTCGTCGCGCTGGACGGGTACGCGACATCCGTGACGACGCTGGGCACGCCGCGGCCCGCGGTGCTGGAGATCCGCCTCGATCGCGCCGCGATCCTGCGCGGCGTCGTGCAGGATGCGACCGGTCCGGTGGCCGGCATCGAAGTGCGGGGCGGCGGCGATGCCGTCACCGCCGACGCCCAGGGGCGGTTCGAGATCACGCCGCGCCGCGTCATGCCTCGCGTCACGCTGACAGCCGAGCGCACGGCGGGCGGCGTCACGCAGCGCGGCTCGGTGGATGTCGAGGTCGGCCCCGCGGGCGCGGACGGCATCGTGCTGCGGCTCGAAGCGGAGAGCTCGGGCTCGGCGCTCGTCGCCGTGTCGGACGGCGCGGGCCCCGTGTCCGGCGCGCAGGTCGCGCTCGTGCACGAGGCGTCGCCCATGCGCAGCGATGTCATGGCGGCCGGGATGATGTTCGGCATGGGGGAGGGGCTCGGCGCTTCCGGCATGACCGACGGCGAGGGCACGTTCCTCGCGGAGGGCCTGCGTCCCGGCCAGTTCACCATCCTGTGCGGCCGCGAGGGCGAGAACACGCTGCGCGCAGCGGGCACCGTGCGCGTGACGTCGGGATCCATGGCGCAGGCGAGCGTGCGCATCGCGGGCGGCGTCATGGTGACGGGCCGCGTCGTCCGCGCGGGCACGCCGGTCGAGGGCGCGATGGTGTTCGCGCAGGCGTCGTCGGGTGGCGACGGGTGGCGGCAGGGCGGCGCGCCCCTCGCGACGGGCGGCTCCGGCGCTGACGGCTCGTTCTCGCTCGGACCGATTCCCGAGAGCGTGACGAAGGTCGTTGTGCGGGCCATGCCGATGAGCCAGGACGCGGGGGATCGCAGCGCGGAGGCGCCGGCGGTGCCGGGCGGCGCTCCCGTCGTGCTCGACGTGGCCGGAAGCTCCTTCACGGGCACGGTCGTCGCGGACGGCAGGCCCGTCGGCAACGCCGAGGTCGAGGCCCGCGCGCAAGGCCCGGGAAGCACGCGCCGCGCGCGCACCCAGCCGGATGGCTCCTTCATCGTGACCGGGCTCGATCCCGGCGCGAGCTACGACATCTCCGCTCGCGCTCCCGGGCGCGCGGCGGCGGCCGTGACCGCGGTCGCTCCGTCGTCGGGCGCGGCGTCGCTCGGGGCGCTGGCTCTCGGGGCGGGCGAGATCGCCGGCACCGTGGCCGCGGCGGGAGCGGGACGCGTGGGCAACTCGTTCCAGCTCGCGCTCGTGCGCGCGAGCGGGGCGCGCGTGCCGTCAGTGGACGTTCCCGTGGACGCGGGCGGCGCGTGGCGCACGAGTGCGCCGTCGGACGAACGGCTCCTGTATCGCGCGTCGTCGCCGGGACTTCCGCACGTGATCGGAGCGCTCGCGGCTGGCGACTCGCTGCCCATCGTGTTTCCCGCGGGCGCCGAGCTCACGCTCCAGGTCATGGGCGCGGATGGGCGTCCGGCGCCCGGCGTCACCGCACGCATCGCCTCGTGGAACGACATGCCCGCGGACGATCACCTCGTGCCGAGTCGCGCGCCGTCCACGCGCGGGTGGATGAGCGTCACGGACGAGAACGGCCAGCTCGTGCTCTACCCGATGATGCCCGGCAAGACCGTGCTGGCGCTCGCGCGCGACGGCGCGAGCGCCGACGTGTCCGTGACGCTGGCGGACGGCGCCCGCGAGTCGGTGACCGTGACGCTGCGGTGAGGCGTTCCGCCGGTCCGCCTCCGGCGGTGATGTAGACTCGCCGCCCACCGCCCCATGCGAGCCCGGAGCGTCGAAGGAGGCATGACGGAACCGACGAAGCCGCGCGTCACCATCGGCGTTCCCGTGAAGAACGGGGCCCCCGCCCTGCGGCAGGCGCTCGAGTCCATCGTCGGCCAGGATGCCGAGGGCCTGGACATCCTGATCTCCGACAACGCGTCCACCGACGAGACGCCGGCGATCATCGAGGAGTTCCGGCTTCGGGATCCGCGCATCCGCGTCGTGCGCCACGAGGCTCCCCTGAGCGCGCTCGCGCACCTTCACTGGGTCAAGGATCGCGCGCGTGGCGAGTACTTCATGTGGGCGGCCCACGACGACACGCGATCGAGCGACACCGTGTCCGTCCTCGCGCGCGCGCTCGATGCGCGGCCGAAGGCCGTCCTGGCGTTCGGCGATCTCTACTTCTCGAGCGAGCCTTGCGGCGTCGGGAGACCGGAGCCGTTCGACTTCGAGACCGCCGGACTCTCCACGGCCGGGCGCATGCGCAAGGCGGCGTTCGGCGAGTGCTTCAACATCTACGGCCTGTGGCGCACGAGCGCGATCCAGCAGGTGCCGCTGGCGCACTCGCCGTGGTGGCTGGATCTCCCGCTGATGACGAGCGCGGCCGTGCTCGGCGAGTTCATTCACGTGCCTGGTCCCCGGTTCAGCTACTACCGCGTCATCAAGCCGAACGAGGAGCGGGTCGCGTACCAGGATCCTGGCGTGAAGTTCGGCCGCGTGCGGGCGATGCTGGGCCTGCAGCGCGCGACCTGGCAGGCATGCCGCCAGACGGGCGGCCTCGCGGCGGCGTTCTGGGGCGTCGCGTGCGTCACGGCCAGGCACGCGCTGGACTTTCCGTTCTTCCTCGTGCGCCGCATCCGCGAACGGCTCCCTCGCCGATGAGGGGATCGCTGCGGCCGGCGGAGCCGGACCCTGCCTCCCCTGCGCGGCGCGATCGCGAGATGGCCGTGACGGCGCTGCCTGATCCCCTGCGCGTCCTGCACGTCACGACCTCGACGTATCCCGGTGGCGCGGAGCGCATGCTGCTGCGCACGCTGCGCGAGTTCCGTCGCCGCGGCGCTGCCGGGCTGGCGCCCCGCGTCGAGGCGCGCGTGCTGTGCGTGCAGCCGCTCGAGCTCGTGGGCAGGCAGGCGCTCGAGGACGGGTTCACGGTGGAGGCGCTCGGCGTGCCGAGCCCGCGCGGCATCGGCGGCATGATCGCGTGGCCCTTCCGCGAGATCGGCGTCGTGCGCGCGACGCGCCGGCTCATCGCGTCCTTTCGCCCGCACGTCGTGCACGGCTGGCTCCCGCGCGGCAGCATGGTGGCGCGCCTGGCGGCGGCGGGCACCGACGCCGCGGTGGTGACCGACCTGCAGATCGCGCACGATCCGCGGACGTGGCAGGCCACGCTCGACGGCTGGACGCGGGCGCTCGGCGATCACTGGATCGCGTGCAGCGCGGCGGTGGCCGAGTACCACGCGCGCGCGGCGCGCATCCCGCGCGAGCGGCTCTCCGTGGCGGCGAACGCGCTCGAGGAGCGCGAGCTCGAAGTGCCGGCGTCGGCGGCGACGTTCCGCGAGCGGCAGGGCATCGCGGCGGACGCGGTCCTGCTGGCCTTCGCCGGGCGCCTGCACGAGCAGAAGGGCATCGGGACGCTGCTCGAGGCGATCGCGAGCGTGCGCGGCGAGCACCCGCGGCTGCGGGCGATGATCGCGGGCGACGGGCCCGATCGCGCGTCGCTCGTGGCGCGGGCCCGCGCTCTCGGCCTCGACGGCGTCGCGTCGTTTCCGGGGCACCTCGCCGAGCCGCGCGATCTGCTCGCCTCGGCCGACGTCTTCTGCCTGCCCTCGCTGTACGAGGGCCTGCCGCTCGTGCTGCTCGAGGCGATGGCCATGGGCACGGCGAGCGTCGCGACGAACATCCCCGGCACCGACGAGGTCATCCGCGATGGCGTGGACGGCCTGCTGGTGCCGCCGGGCGACGCGGCCGCGCTGGCGCGAGCCCTGACGCGCCTCGTCGCCGACGCCACGCTCCGGCGCGATCTCGGCGCGGCCGGTCGCGCGCGCGTCCGCGATGCGTTCCTCATGGATCGCAACGCCGATCGCGTCCTCGCCGCCTACAGCGCCGCGCGCGCGCATCGCGCGGGGAGCGCGTGAGCGGATCGCGCGGGAAGCGCGTGAGCGGACGCCGGCGCTTGAGGGGCGACGCGTCCCGGGTGCATGGTGGGCCCATGCGATCTCGCTGGCGCGCGCTGGCTCGATGGGCGCTGCTCGCCAGCATGGCGATGGCGCTCTCGTCAGGCCGCCCGGCGCGGGCCGGCGAGCCCGTTCACGTGCGCATTCTCGGGCTCAACGACCTGCACGGGCAGATCGTTGCGGGCCGCAAGGTGGCTGGCCGGCCGGTCGGATCGGCGGGCGTGCTGGCGTCATGGCTGCGCGCGTCGTCGGCTGGGGCCGCGCATGCGGGGCCGACGTTCATCGCGCTGGCGGGCGACAGCGTGGGAGCGTCGCCCGCGGCGTCGGCGCTGCTGCACGACGAGCCGACGATCGCGTTCCTGAACCTGCTAGCGAACGAGTACTGCTCGCCGGATCCGGCCCGCGAGGCGGAGCCCCGCTGCAACGTCATCGCGGGGCTGGGCAACCACGAGTTTGACGAGGGCGTGCCGGAGCTCTTGCGCCTCTGGCGCGGCGCGCGCTTTCCACTGATCGGCGCCAACGTGGTCTGGCGATCCTCGGGCCGGCCCATCGTGCCGCCCGTCGCCGTGCAGGACGCGGGTGGCGTGCCGCTGGCGTTCATCGGCGCGGTCGTGTCCTCGACGCCGAGCCTCGTGACGCCGAGCCTGGTGGCGGGCGTGCGCTTCGAGGACGAGGCCGCCGCCATCAACGCGCAGGTGGAGCTCCTGCTCGCGCGGCGCGTGCGGGCGATCGTCGT
This sequence comes from uncultured Thermoanaerobaculia bacterium, assembly GCA_964613915.1. Classification (GTDB taxonomy): domain Bacteria; phylum Acidobacteriota; class JBCCFW01; order JBCCFW01; family JBCCFW01; genus CAZTIW01. Next base: position 53,008 of record CAZTIW010000008.1, on the reverse strand, counting down.
CCTGCTGCACGAGGGGGGAACCCAGCCGCCGCATGACGGGCCCACGCGCGACGATACCGCGGACGATGTCTCGGGGCCGATTCGCGAGATTGCGTGGAGGCTTCATCCGGCCGTGGACCTCGTCGTGTCCGGGCACGTGCACCGGTTCACGAACGCGCGGCTGCCGCGAGAGAGGGGCGAACCGGTCCTCGTGACGCAGGCGTGGTCCGGCGGGAGCGCCTTCGCCGAGATCGACCTCGTGCTGGATCGCGCCACGCGAGATGTCGTCTCGTCCACGGCGCGCATCGTGTCGGCCTGGGCGGATGAGGGGCCCGGGCTCGCGCCGGCGGCCGATGCCGCGGCGCTCGCGGATCGCGCGTCGCGCGCGGTGGCGTCGCTCGTCGAGCGTCCGGTGGGCGAGCTGGCGCAGGCGCTGACGCGGGCGCCGGACTCGCGGGGGCAGAGCGCGCTCGGGCGGTTCGTCGCGGAGTCGCAGCGGGTGGCGACCGGCGCGGACATCGCGTTCATGAACGCGGGCGGCCTGCGCGCGGATCTCCCGGCGGGGCGCGTGACGTGGGGCGATGCCTTCGCGGCGCTGCCGTGGGGCAACACGCTCGTCGTGCTGGAGATGACGGGCGCGCAGGTGCTGGACGTGCTCGCGCACGAGGGCGGCTCGCGGCTTCAGGTGAGCGGGCTCGATCCCGACGAGCCGCGCCTCGATCCCGCGCGCGTCTACCGCGTGGTCGTCAACAGCTTCCTCGCGGCCGGTGGCGACGACTTCACCGCGTTCACGCGCGCGCGCGTCCTGGCCGGCGGCCCGCTCGACGTGGACGCCCTGGTCGCCCACCTCTCCGGCCGCTGACTCTCCCGCCGGCATCGCGCAAGGCCCTCCCGCCTGACGCGCCCCACCCCCACCCCAACCCACCCGATCCACACGACCTACGTTTTCTGAAATTGGGGTCAGACCCCAGGTTTCCCCGCGCCCACCCCTCGCCCCTGACGCGCCCCGCCCCCAGCGCAACCCCCACGATCCACGGGAGTTGCGTTTTCTGAAATTGGGGTCAGACCCCAGGTGTTCTGGTCGCCCACCTCGCCGGCCGGTGACTCTCCCGCCGGCATCGCGGAAGGCCCTCGCGCCGCGGCGTCAGGCCCGGTGTCTCAGGGAGCGAAGCCGGCCAGGAAGAGAGACGTCATGCGGGAAGCCAGCTTGCCCTCATCCACCTCGGACGGGAGCGTGTGGTACCAGCGGTAGGTCCAGTTCAACATGCCGAACAGGCAGAGGGCCGCCGTCCGGACATCGCCGCGCGACATCGTCGGCTGGAGCGCTTGCAGGATCTTCTCGGCACGTGCCGTGTACGCGCGCCGCAGCGCCCGGACCTCGTCGCCGGCCTCGCCCTCGAGCGTGTCCAGCTCGTGCGACATGACGCGCATCTCGTCGAGATGACGGGCGAAGAAGCCGATGTGGTTGTCCACGAAGATGCCGAGCATCGCGCGCGCGTCGGTCTGGCCGCGCAGCCGCGCGTCGAGTGAGTCCTGCACGCGACGGAAGTTCCCGCAGATGATCGCCCGGAGGATGTCTTCCTTGTTCGCGAAGTGGTGGTAGATCGATCCCGCGCTCGCGCCCGTGGCCTGCGCGACCTCGCGCATGGAGGTCGCGGCGAAGCCCCTCGCCGCGAACGCGCGCGCCGCGCCGCTCAGGATGGCTTCGACGCGCGGCTTGGGCGCCGCGACGGGCTTGGTGGGCACTCTCGATCTCCAGCGCGCGGGGGTGAGCGCGGGCAGCGCCGATGGTAGCCGCCGCGCGGGAGCTCTCGCAACGTCAGGCGATCGGCGCATCGCTCACGTGAGCTGGCCGCCGTCCACGCGCAGCACCTGGCCCGTGACGTGCCGGGCCGCATCGGACAGGAAGAACGCGATCGCGCCGGCCACGTCCTCCGGCTCTCCGGGCCGGCCGAGGCAGGACTCGGCGACGGCCTGCCGGACGGTGTCCTCGGGCAGGTCCCGGGTCATCGCCGTGCGGATCAAACCCGGCGCGACGACGTTCACGCGGATGCCGAAGCGCCCCGTCTCGCGCGCCAGCGACTTGGCGAGCCCGTGCAGTCCGGCCTTCGACGCCGCGTAGGCGGTCTGCCCGAACTTGCCCCGCTCGCCGTTGATGGACGAGACGAGCACGATGCCCCCGCCGCCCGTGCGTCGCATGGCGGGCACGGCCGCGCGGCACGCGCGGAAGGCGGAGGTGAGATTGACCGTCACGACGCGATCCCACTCTCCGGGCGCGAGCTTCCAGGCCACCGCGTCGCTCGTGACGCCCGCCGCGTGCACCAGCGCGTCGAGGCGGCCGGCGAGCGACGCCGCCGCGGTCACCGCTTCCTCGCACGCGTCGCCATCGGCGAGGTCCACGCGATGCAGGACGCACCCGGCCGTTTCCGGCGCGCTCGCGACGTCCAGGCCGGTCACGCCGAAGCCGGCCGTGACGAGCGCGCGCGTCACGGCCTGGCCGATCCCGCCGGCGGCGCCGCAGACGATCGCGTGCCGCCGCTCGGTCACGCGGCCGCTCCGTCCCGCGCCTGCAACCGCTCGTGCCGGAACGCGCCCCAGAGCGCCGCGCCGATCGCTCCCGCGAGGATCGAGTCCGGATGCGTCCAGAGCTCGAGGGCGATGCCCTGTCGCGCGATCTCCTCTCGCATCGCCTGCATCAGCCCGGCGTCCGCGGCCAGCCCTCCCGTCACGACCGCCGCGCCCGTGACGCTCGCGGCTCGCAGGAGCTTCACGTACCGCTCGCCCATGGACATGTGGATGCCCTTGAGGATGTTCTCCTTGCGGATGCCGCGCGAGACCATGTTGATGACATCGGTCTCCGCGAGCACCGCGCAGATGCCCGACGGCTTCTCGGGCGCCGTGCCGCGCAGCGACAGCTCGCCGACTTCGGCCAGGCCGATGCCCAGATAGCGCGCGATGTTCTCGAGGAACTGCCCCGAGCCCGAGGCGCACTGCGAGGTCATGCGATGACCCAGCACGCGGGCGCGTCCGTCCACGAGCATGGCGCGCGCGTGGAGAGCTCCGATGTCCATCGCGCCGCGCGCGTCGGGGAAGAAGAACAGGGCTCCCCGCGCATGCGTGGTCATGCCGTAGAAGTGACCCGTCGCGAACGGAATCCAGTCGCCCTCGCCCGTGCTCGCGACGTACGCGACGTCGGCGAGGCTCGCGCCCGCGTCGGCCAGCATGGCCGCGTGCGTCTCGTCCACGACCGTGCGCGGGTCGCGCTTGCGGATCCGCTCGACGCGCTTCGCCAGGATGCGCGGCGGGGCGCCGCCCGAGCCGCTCTCGACGAGCGCGCACTTCACCGTGGCCGAGCCGACATCCACGCCCGTCGTGATCATGATGCGAGAACCTCCGGTTGCGGCGTCGCGTGCACGGCGCGCAGGGCGAAGAGGGCGGCACCCAGCGCGCCCGTGTAGATCGAGTCCGCGGAGATGTTGAGCTGCCGCGCGCCGTAGTTCTCCTCGACGAGCTCCACCAGCGCGCGGACGGCGGCCTCGTTGCGCGCGACGCCCCCCGTGAACGTGAACTCGTCGTTCACTCCGCCCGAGCGCGCGAGCAACGACATCGCCCGCAGCATGATCGCGCGGTGCAGTCCTGCCAGGATGTCCTCCCGCCGCTGGCCGAGATTGAGGCGATCCCGGAGCTCGGCGCCCGCGAACACCGTGCAGGTGCTGGAGATCTTGACGCGCCGCGTGGACTGCATCGCGAGTGGTCCGAGCTCGTGCACGCCCATGTTCATCTCGTCCGCAATGTAGCCCAGGTAGCGCCCGCAGCCAGCCGCGCACCGGTCGTTCATCTGGAACGACGTGACGACGCCCGCGGGGTCCACCTGAATCGCCTTCGTGTCCTGCCCGCCGATGTCGAGCACGGTGCGCGTGGCCGGGAACATCGCGTGCGCGCCCATGCCGTGGCAGAGGATCTCGCTGCGAATGCGCTCCTTGGGGAAGGGCAGCCGGGCGCGGCCGTAGCCGGTGCCGACGCCCGTCACCTCGTTGAACGGCGCGCACACGACCTCCCGAACGATCGCGGCGGCCCGGTCGGTCGCGGCGCCGTCGAGCCCCGAAGCGGCAGCGACGCGCGTGATGGCGGTCGGGGCGTGGTCGGACAGAGACAGGTCGAGCTCCTGGTTCTCCACCGTGATGATCGCGCGATCGAAGAGGCTCACGAGCGCGTCGAACGGAAGGGCCCTGGCTTCATCGAGGTTCTCGGCGAGATGCATGAAGCTGCTCGCCGCGATGTCGCGGAAGAAATCAGACCGGCGCTCCGCCCCGGGCACGAACAGGCCGTCCACCTCGGCGGTCATGGCCGTCAGGATGGCGTCCACCGCCCGCGTGAGCTCCGGGCGCCTGCTGGCGTGGCGCGGATCGGCGGTGCCCAGGTGAAGCTGCTCGCCGAGCCGGCTCAGGGCGAGCCGGTGGATGGCCTCGCGGAAGGACCGCTCGAGCTCGGGCAGGAGCGTGTCCACGCGGCCGGCGAGGGCCGGGTCCGCTCCGAGGTGGCGACGCGCGAGCAGCAGGCGCGCGTTGCCGAAGGCCTCCGTGCGCGCGACGGCGCACGCGACGTCGTAGTTGCTGCGCGAGTTGGTGATGCCGCGTCCCAGGATCTCGCCATCGAGGCTCATGACGACGGCCTTCGTGGTCGTGGACCCGAGATCCACGCCGACGACGCACGAGACGCCGCTCATCTCACGCTCCCCGCGGGGCCGACGCCCGCTTCTGCTCGAGCATCTGCAGGAACGACTCGATGCGGTTCTTGATGTTGGAGGCCGAGAAGTAGCGCGGATCCACGAGATCGCTCTCGATGAATCCCGCGGGGACGCCCGTGCGCTCCTCGACGGCGCGGAGCATGACCAGCTGCCCGGCCGAGAACGAGTTGCACGACTTCACGGAGTTGATGAGGAACCCGTCAGCCGAGTACTCGCGCACGTAGCGGCAGATGAGGTCGATCCGAGCCGGAAGGGACAGGTTGGTGTAACACCCCAGGCAGTAGCGCGCGAGCGACTCGAGCGGGCGCTCGGGATCGTGGCGGAAGCCCGTGTCGTAGACGCCGCCGACCTTCGTGTACGTGCTCGCGACGCACACGGCGCCCTCGTCGTGGAACATCTTCCAGAACTCGCGGAAGCTCGTCCAGTTGGGCGGGCCCTCCACGACCAGCCGGTACTTCTCGTTCTCGAGCACGCCCTCGGGCGTGATGGGCCCGAGCCCGAGGGCCATGCGCTGCTCGACTTCCTCTCGCAGCAACGCGTAGTACTCGCAGCCTTCCTCGGTTCCCCGGAACGCCGAGAAGATCGGGCCGATGTAATAGACCCCTCCGAAGTACCCGTCGATGGGGCTCGGGCGGTGCCTGGCCGATTGCAGGACGGCCACCAGGTCGTCCTCGGCGCTGGCGGAGAGCGCGAGCCGCCGCTGCAGCTCGGCCTCGTCGTACTTGCGCCCGCTGATCCTCTCCAGCACGGGGATGATCTTGTCGCGGAGCTGATCCACGACATACGTGACCATCTCGTCGGTGATGTGCCCGTCCGCCTGGTAGGGCACGTGGAGCATGGCCATCTCGGAGCCATGCTCCTGCTTGAGAAGCTCGAACCACTTCAGGAACGTGAAGCACCCCGTGTAGGAGAGCAGCAGCAAGTCGGGCGGCGGGATGCGCTCGCCGGTCGGCCCGATGTTGCCGCCCTTGACCATGCCAATGTCGCACTTGACGTACGAGCAGACATCTTCCGAGTGGCCGAGCTTCTCCGCCTCCGCGATGTACTGCCGCGACTTCTGGCGCATCGCGGACTGCAGGGCGTTGATCTCGGGGAGCACCGGCAGGATGCCGAACGACCGCACGAGCTCCGTGAGGTTGCCCGGAACGAACGTGTAGGCCGTCGGCACCCCCTGCTCGGGCGCTCGCGAGAGTGCGCGGTAGTAGCGGGCGAGCATGTCCTTCTGCTTGTCCATGCTCGCGTCCTTGAGTGCCGGCTTCGATGGCGCCTTGCGCTCGCTGCTCATGCTTCACCCCACAGCTTGAGCGAGTCGGCGAACGTGCCCGCCTGCTCGCGGATTCCCTGGAACTGTCCCGTGTTCTCCGCATACTTGAACGACGTGTGCGAGATGCCGGCGTCGGCGAGAGCCCGTGCGAGCATGGGGCGGTCGAGGAGGGCCGGGTCGCAGAAGCTCGGCGCGGCGAAGATGACCCCCTCGGCACGATGACACCTCGCGGACGCCACGAGGTGACGCCCCTGGTCGGCGCCTTCCGTCAGGATGAACGCCGCGGGCGCGCGCTTCTCGAGGAACGCGCCGACAAGGGCGTCCACGGGATCGCCCTCCGGTCCGCCTTCCGGCATGACGGCCCCCTTCAGCATGCGAGGACCGATCAGGAGATCATCGTCCACGACCCAGCACCCCGCGCGCTCGAGCGTCTTCAGGAGCTCGAGCGGAGGCTGCTCGCAGAACGCTCCCGAAATGACCACGCGAGCCCGATCGCGCTGCGGACGATCGACGCCGGCGACAGCGTCGAGGTAGCTGCGCAGGAAGCGCGCGTGCTCGGCGGCGGGCATCGCGAGGCCCGCGCGTTCGAGGACGTAGAGTTCCTCCGTCGGCACGCGCCACGGCTGGGCGGAGCGCAGCGCGCGCAGGTCCTCCGAGGCGGCACGCTGCTCGTCGTGATCGCGGATGGCCTTCCAGATCTCGTCGTCGGCGATGGGGCGGCCCCGGAGCGCGCCGAGGCGATCGCGGATGGTCGCGAGCTCGTGCCGCCACCAGGCGCCGCCGCGCGCCGTGCTGAAGTCCTGCGGGACATCCACGTAGTGAACGAGCTTGTCCGGGAAGAGCAGCTGCCACACGCCGGACAGGTTCCTGATCACGTCGCAGGTCGAGGGGAAGAGGAAGCCGTCGCAGGCGTCGAGCCTGCCGCTCACGCCGAGCTCGACGACGCTGCGGGGCAGGTGGCAGATGTACGACTGGAAGTAGGCGTCGCCGCGGATGATCTCGACCTGATCTCCGCCGCCGACGATGCCGACCGGCAGCATGCCCGCAGCCGTGATCATCTCGAGCGGCGCGAAGCCGGGGAGGTAGCCGATGGCGCGCCGGCCGGGTTCTGCGGCCTTCCATGCGGCGACGCGCGCGAGCGCGACATCATGGTAGATCGCGTCGGCGCGCTCGATGAGGCTCTGGAGCGTTTCGGTGGCCGTCATGCATGCCTCCACTGCGGTGCCCGCTTGGCGAGGAACGCGCGGATGCCCTCCGTGCCATCGTGCAGCGGGAGGAGCTCGCCGAGGTAGCGCTCGCGTTCGCGCGCGAGCTGTTGCCGGAGCTCGGCCGCTCGCGCGCCGCGAGCGGCGCGCGTCGCGATGCGGAGAGAGGCCGCGGAACGCGGACGGAACTCCTCGCTCGCGATGGTCTCGAGCGCCTCGTCGAGCTGGCCCGAGGGCACGAGGCGGCTCACGATCCCGCGCACGTGAGCCTCGGGCGCGCGCATCTCGCGCCCGGTCAGCAGGAGATCCTCGGCCACGGCCGGGGCCACGCGCGCGAGCAGCGCGGACGCGGCGGGCGCGAAGACGCCGAGCTTCACCTCGGGCGCCGCGAGCACGGCGTCCACTTCGGCGACGACGATGCCGCAGGCGAGCGCGAGCTCGAGACCGCCGCCCAGGCAGCGCCCGCGCACGCCGGCGATGACGGGCACGGGGCAGGCGGCGAGCGCGAGCACCGCGTCCTCGAGCGAGGCGAGCATGGCGGCGGCCTCGCCGGGCAGGTGCTCGTCCACCGCCGCCCCGGTGCTGAAGTGGCGGCCCTCGCCCGTGAGGATGATGAGCCGCGCCGAGGGATGCGACGAGGCGCCGCGCACCGCGTCCACCAGTTCCAGGCAGGTCGTGCGGCCGATGATGTTGGCCGGCGGGCCGTCGAGCACGACGCGGTGGATCGCGCCGTCGTCCGAGATCGCGTGGCGGAGCGTCGCGATGCCCATGTTCAGAGGCCCGGCGCGGCAGGCGTCGTGTTCGCGGATCGCGCGGCGCCGGGCTGGATCGCGTCGATCAGCCGATCATCGAGAGCGTCACCAGCCGCGATGCGGCGCCGGAGCTCGACGAAGTCCACCTCGCGTCCGGTCTCCTTCGTGCCCTCATGGAAGGCGCGGAAGCCGGCCTTCGCCTCTCCCATCATGTTGAGAGCCAGCCAGGCACGGCTGGACTCGCGGTTGCGATCCCAGTGCTCGAGCTTGTGCTTGCGGATTGACTCGAGCGTGCGCGTGACGCAGCCGGGCATGAGATGGCAGAGCTTCGTGACGAGACGCTCGACGCCCTCGTCCAGACGCGTGAAGTCCACCGTGGAGCGGGCGATGAGCGCCTTCGCGGCGGCGAGATCCTCGCCCTGCTTGTCCTGGCCGAACACGATGCGGCCCTGCTCGTCGATCCAGCGATCCGTGATGACCGCGGGGTTCGGGAGGAAGCTCCCGTCCACCCGCAGGACGGGGTAGATCTCGTTGACGAGGCCGATGCGCAGCGCCTCGTGCGCGCTCCACGATTCGCAGAGCAGGATGCTCTCGACGGCGCGCGACCAGCCGACGAAGAGCGGAAGGAAGTCCGTCGAGCCGCCGTCGGGCGCCGAGCCGTGCCGCGGGCCCGCCTGGCCGAAGCGCGCGAGGTCGCTCGCGAGCGTGAAGTCGCACGCCATGCCGATCTCCTGACCGCCGGCGATGCGCAGGCCGTTCACGCGGTTGATGACCGGCTTGTCGCACGAGAGGATGCCCGACACCATGTCGTTGAACAGCCGCATGTACTGGCGGTACTCCTCGGGGCGTCCGGCATAGACCTCGGCGTATTCCGCCGTGTTTCCACCCGTGCAGAAGGCCCGCTCGCCCGTGCCCGTGAAGACGACCGCCACGCAGGCGCGATCCACGGAGGCGCGCCGGAAGGCGAGAATGACCTCGCGCACGGCGGCCGTCGTGTACGAGTTGAGCTGGCGCGGGTTGTCGAGGCGGATCCAGGTCGAGTGCAGTCCCTCGATCGGCCTGCCCTGCGCGTCGCGCACGGGGCGATTCTCGGTGCCGATGTGCTGGAACTCGAAACCAGGGGCGAGGTCATGATCGTGCACGGCGTGGTTCTCCGGGCGTGGGTTCGGACAGGGCGGTTGCCATCAGGGGACGAGGACGATGCGCCGTCCGCCGGCGCCGGTGCGCGCCGCGGCGATGGCGTCGGGGAGTTGCTCGAGCGGGACGTGCTGGACGAAGGGAGCGAGGGCGACGGCCCCCGACGTGACGAGGGCGATGGCCTCCGGGTACAGCTCGACGGGGCAGCCCCAGCTGCCGAAGGCGTCCGCGTCGAAGGCCATGAGGTTGGCCAGGCGCAGGGAGACCGGTTCGCGCGTGAAGCCGACGATTGCGAGCACGGCCCCGGTGCCGAGAAGGGACCACGCCGTCTCCTGGCCGCCCGTCGTGCCGGAGCACTCGAGGATCTTCCAGCCGGCGGGCGGCGCGTCGAGGCGTCTCGCGATGTCGCGGACGCGGGCGCGGATGTCCTTGACCGACATGCCGCGCGCGGCGATCGTCGCGCTGACGCCGTGGCCGTCGAGCGCGGCGAGGCGCGCCTCATCCACGTCAATGCCGATGACCCGCGCGCCGAGGGCGGCGGCGATCTGCACCGCGTGCGTGCCGACGCCGCCGGTGCCGATGACGACGACGAGATCGCTCGAACCCACGCGCGCGCGCCGCAGGGCCTGCAGTGGCGTCGTCACGGCGTCGGCGATCACGCTCAGGTCGGCGAGCTGAAGGCCTTCGGGAAGCGCCGTGACCTCGGCGAGGCCGCGCGCGGGGACGGTGACGTGCGTGGCGAAGCCTCCGTCGCCGTCATTGCCCGGCATGAACTGCGCGCCGCAGGTGTTGCCGCGGCCGGCGCGGCAGGCGGCGCAGCTCCCGCACGAGATGACGGAGGGGACGACGACCGGCTTGCCGGCGAGGCCCTCGGCGCCGGGGCCGGCTCGCTCGACGACGCCGCTGACTTCGTGGCCGAGGACGATGGGCAGTCCCGCGCGGGGAGCCACCTCGCCGTCGAGGAATCCGATGTCCGTGTGGCAGATGCCGCATCCGGAGACGCGCACGCGCACGTGGCCGGGCGCGGGGTCGGCGACGGCGCGCTCGCGGCGTTCCAGCCGGCCAGGCTCGACGAGGGTCCAGTTCCAGGGGATCACGCAACCTCACTAGAACAATCGTTCTAGTTCATCGTGCACCCGACTTTCGCCTCGGTCAAGGGCTCTAGCGCAGAATTGCGCCACTCAGGATGGACCACGCGTCACGCGCCGACCAGAACGTCCATTCCAGTAGCCATTCCCCCCGCCAGGCGAGTCGCCGCGCCCACCCCTCGCACCCGACGCCCCCCAACCCCCACGATCCACACGAGTTACGTTTTCTGAAATTGGGGTCAGACCCCAGGTTTCAGGGGCAGGGGGAGGGGCTGGTGGGGCGGGGGAGGTTGCGCGAGGAGGTGCCGTACGAGCCCTCGCCGGAGCCGCAGCTGGCCGTCAGCAGGTAGTAGGCGTCGGATGCGGGCGGCGCGATCACGGCGCCGCCTCCGGTCCTGCCGCAGGCGCCGACGACCGCGTGGTCGTACGCGCCAGCGGCGAGCGCGGCGATCGTCCCTCCGTGCAGGCCGAACGTGTCGCGCGCGTCGCCGGTCCACGACAGCCGCAGTCCGGCGGGATCCTTCGTGACGCGCAAGTCCGCCGGTCCATCGGGCCGGTGGCGCGCGAACACGACCGAGCGAGCCGGCGCGCCCGCAACGACAGGAACGGCCTCCACCACCACGACGTTGTCGCCGTCTTCGAGCGGCGCGTCGAACGCGAACGTGGCGTCCGTTCCGCACGCGACGCACCACGACTGCGGGGGACCGCCGTTGACCGACCAGAAGATCTCGGCGATCCCGCCCGCCGCCCGGCCGCTGCCCGCGACCGGCAGCACCGCGTCCGGGACGCACGGCGGCGCGCTGGTCGTCAGCGTCACCTGCGCGTCCGGTCCCGCATCGATGTCCTGGCGGCAGCCGACCTCGATCGAGAACGCCGGCAGCGCCGCCAGCGTGCTCGAGCCATCGACGTTCACGAACCGCGCCGACGGCGTGAGCGCCCACGAGCCCTGGGGGAGCATGAGCACGGACTGCCCCTCCGTCGTCGCGCGCGACTGCGCGTTCGGCGTGCCGCGCGCCCACCACAGCGTCGCGTCGTAGCGCGCCACGCGGCCGAGCCCGTCCACGCCGTCGAACGATCCCGTGCCCGCGACATCGGGCGCGAAGAAGACCGGACCCGACGACGCATGCCGGACGGTCACGCGCGACAGGCAGTACGCGCGGTCGCGGACCTCGGCATCCCCGCCGCCCAGGTCCCACTCGGGGCCGGGCTCGTCCACGTCCACGCGCGCGTCCACGTACGAGTCCGCCACCAGCGGCGTCGCGATGTCCAGCATCTTGATGTTCAGCTCGTCGGACTCGTAGAGCCCGCGTTCCGAATCCAGGTTGCCGAGCACGAGGCGGTAGCTCGCGAGGAACGATGACGTCGCTGCATCCCAGCCGCCCGCGGGGACGGCGTGACCGACGGCTCCCAGCGCCGATCGCGTCGCGCCGGGCGCCAGCCCGAAGCGCCCGCGCCCGATGACGATCGTCGAGTCGAACATGCGCGAGAGGTCGTCCGGCACGCCGTCGCGATTCGCGTCGCGATCGGAGACCCGGGAGAGGCGCTGCAGGATCGACACGCCGGCGCCGGGCGGCGGACCGGCGAGCCTCACCGCGCCGGTCACGCGCGCCGGCATGATGACGAACGCGTTCCCCGCGTCCACGCTCGCGCCCGCGTCCACCATGAGCGGCAGCGACGGCGTCGTGAACGACCGGAAGTCCTGTCCCGAGCCGAACGCGGCCTCGGCCTTGACCGACCACGCGACGGGCGGGTTCACCGCCGTGGAAGCGACGAGGTTGCCGAGCGTCCACGCGCCCGCGGACGGCGGGCCCGGGATCGCCGTGGCGCGCAGGTTCCGTGACGGCCCCGCGCCCTCGACGCGCGATCGCGTGTTGGCGACGGAGCCGCCCAGCACGACCTCATCCTCGCCGAGGATGTCGAGCGTGCCCGTGATCGTCCCGAGCGCGGGCGATCCGGGCGTGTCCACCACGATGGGAAGCTCCACGATCTCGTCGCAGCGCGCGACGGTCGTGGCCGTGCGGAGTTGCGTCATGCGGTCCACGAAGGGATCCATGCCGAACGTGATCTCGGCGCGCACGGTGTAGGTGGACCCATCGCCGCGCACGATGACGTCCTTGGTCGTGGACCCGGCGGGCACGTAGCCCAGCGGCGAGGCGCCTCCGGCCGACGAATCCGCCGTCACGCGATCGCCCTGAACGGTGACGGGCGCGCCGCCGGCATCCACGAATCGCACGCGGATGATGCCGGCGCACTCGAGGATGTCCAGCGCCGCGTCGGGGGCCGGTTCCTCGAAGACGGCCGGCGACGTCACGGGCAGGAAGTAGTAGTCGTCCTTGAGAAACCACGTCCCGAGCTCGGCCCGAGCGGTCACGTCGTACGCGGTGCCGGCGGCGCTCGCCTCGACGGTCAGCGACCACGGCGCCGCCACGGGATCGCTCGCGGCGGCCAGGATGTCGTGCGACGTGAAGGGCGCGGGCGGCAGCGAGTAGGCCGCGACGTGCGTGCGAAAGAGGCCTCCGTTGCCCGGGGCGCCCAGCACGGAGAGAATGGCGGGATTCGTGTTCGAAAAGCCGATGCGGCCGGCAATCTCGTTCGTCGCCGAGCGCACGTCCGCCGCGAGCGTCATGGCCGCGAGCAGCGCGACGAGGCGGAACTTGGGGGAGGGCGACACGAGCAGTCCCTTCAAGGGGACCCGATCATCGCCCTGCCATGCGATCCCCGCAACCACCACGGCGCGCGGCCGGAGGTCACGCGGGGACGACCCTCATCGCCAAGACCAGCGTGAATGTTCCCTCCGGGGGGACGGCCGATCACAACCCCGCTACGCGACCCCCGCAAGGCGTGGCGACCGTCTTCCCCGGAGGGGACGTCGTCGTTTCAATTGAACTGGCAACCAGCCGGTTTCCCCGACACGGTCGGGGCGGGTGGTGACTTTCCCGCGCTCAGCCGCGAACTATCTCGACCGAACAGGAGGCCCGGGAGGCCGTGGCGACCGCGACGCTCCCCAGGAGGAGGCGTTCGACGCCGCTCCGACCCTTCGGTCCGATGAAGATGCAATCGGCGTTCCAACCGAGAGCCTCTGCCGGGAGCACGGCCTTCGGGTCGCCCTCGCGCGTGACGTGCGAGATGGCGAGACCACTGCCGCCGAGCGCGGTCGTGACATCGGCGATGATGCTGGCGGATCGATCCGCCTCCGCCGCATCCGGATTGAGCGCCTGGAGGAGCCATCCGTCGAGCACGACGACGATGCGCGCCTCGCTTCCCTCCGGCCAGGCCCGCGCCGCCACCGCTCGCGCGGCGACCATCGACGGCTCGCTGCCATCCGCGCCGATCATGATGCGGACGGGGCCCTGCGGCGCGGCGCGCGGCCGGCTCACGCGGACGCTGCACCGCACGTGGTTCACGACCTGGCTGGTGGTCGTGCCGAACACGATGCGCTCGAGCCGCCCCGTGCCCGTCTCGCCGAGGATCACGAGGTCCGGCTTCCACTCGTCCGCCGCGTGGATGATCTCCCAGGCCGGCGAGCCGACGGTGACGACCGCCTCGACGCGCCAGCCGGGCAGCTGCGCGGCCACGAGCTCGCGGCCGTGTCCGGCCACGGCCCGCGCCTGGTGCATCTGGGCGCGCAGGGGTTCGGCGAGATCCGCGGTGGCGGCGGCGGCGGCATCGCCGGCGCCGGCCTGCCAGGCGTCCGCCACGCTCAGGACGCGAACCGTGCCGGAGCGCGGCAGGCCGCAGCGGGCGAGATCCGCGATGGCGGCGATGGAGTGCGATGAACCGTCGTGCGCGATGAGCAGCTTCATGGCGGGCCTTCCGGGGGGGTGGCGGAGGGAGATGGGCGTGACGTGGCGGGCGAGGCGCTGGCGCGTCCTGCCGAGGCCCGCGATCGGACCTGCAGGCTCAGCAGCACGAAGGTCGCGATGAGCACGACACCGGTCGCGACGAGCGCGTGCGCCATCGGCGCGCTGATCGCGTCGGGCTCCGCGGCGGCGCGGAACGCGATCCAAGGTAGCACGAGGCTGACGATGGCCACGGCCATCCCGACGAGCCGGCTGGCGCGCAGGCCCGTCACGGTGGCGACCGTGCCGGCGGCGAGCGTGAGGGCGCCGGACACCCCCAGGACCACGCCCTGGGGCCAGGCCGGGCCGATGAGAGACGCGAGACCGCAGCCGGTCAGCGTCAAGCCGCCGACGAGCAACAGCGCGCGACCCGCGCCGGTCGGAAGGTGATCCGGGAAGAGCATGGCGTGGGTCGCTGGATCCGGTCCAGCGACGGTCCCAGCCACGCAGCAAGGCGGGTGCCAGCGGGAGCGTGGCCCCCGCGGACCGCAGGCGCGGCTGCGAGGCGGCTGGCCGACCGTGCGGGCGCCGCCTCTGGGGAATGCTCCGCAGTTGGCGCCGACAGTTACCCGGACCCGCGAGGCGGGATCAACCCTGGACCCGCCGCTGCGGAAGGCGCATCTCGACGCACGCGCCGGTCGGGCTGGGGACGATCGCGAGCGTGCCACCGTGCGCCTCGACGTGGCGGCGAGCGAGCGGGAGGCCGAGGCCCGTCCCCCGGCTCCTGGTCGTCACGAACGGCTCGAACACGCGATCCCCCACGTCGGGCGCGATGCCCGGGCCATCGTCCGTGACCACGACGACGGACTCGCTCGGACCGATCGTGACGCGCACCCGCACGTGGCCCGACGGTCCGGCCGCCTGCGCGGCGTTGAGGATCACGTTGGTCAGTGCCTGGCGCAGCATGTCGGGATCGCCGGCGAGCGTGCCGCCGTCGCCGTCCACGTCGATCGACACGCCGGCGAGGGCGTCATCGGAGGCGATGAGGGCAGCCGTCTCGCGCGCGATCGCGGTGAGCTCCACGGGTGCCAGGCGCGGCGTTCGCGGCCGCGCGAACTGGAGCATCTCGTTGACCATGGCGTCGAGCGCGCCGATCCGGCCCAGCATCTCGTCAATCACGGCCTGCTCGTCGCCGCCGGCAGGCAGGCGGCGGCCGATGATGCGCAGCGCGCCGGCGATGCCGGCAAGCGGGTTCTTGACCTCGTGTGCCACGACCGCGGCCATGCTCCCGAGCCGCGCGAGGGACTCCTGCTCGAACAGCGCGGCCTGGGCGACCTTTCGCTGCGTGATGTCCGTGCGGATGGCCACGTACTGCACGGGCTGGCCCGCCTCGTTCAGGAACGGCACGATCACCGTGTCCACCCAGTAGATGCTGCCGTCCTTCGCGCGGTTGCGAATCTCGCCACGCCACACCCGGCCCCGCCCGATGGTTCCCCACAGTTCCTGGAAGAACGCCTTCGGGTGGTAGCGCGAGTTGAGGATCCGGTGGTCCTGTCCGATCAGTTCCTCGCGCGGGTACCTCGAGATCTCGCAGAACTTGTCGTTGACGTACCGGATGATGCCGCGCCGGTCGGTGATCGCGACGATGGACGCCTGGTCGAGCGCGGTCTTGTAGTCGGCCAGCGAGCGCCGCGAGACGTCCGCGAGATCGCGGACCTGCCGGTGCCACCACGTGACGAGCGCGGCGGTCCAGATGCCGACGAGCGCGAAGAGATGGTTGAGCGCCGCGACCGTGCCGACGCCGCCGCCGGGCTCGATGGCGATCGCGATGGTGGTGAGGACCGTGGCGACGCCGGCCGTGATGATCGCGTGCCGGCTGCGGGGCGACCAGAGGCCGAGCAGCACGGCCGCGACGTAGCACACGCTCACGGCCACGCCGGAGGGGAGCAGCAAGTCGATGGCGAACGTGGCGACGAGCAGCCCGGCGGTGGCCGCGATGATCCAGCGCGGCGTTTGCGGCGCGGAGGTCATGACGGGCTCGACGGGGAGGAGGCGGCAGGCACGCGCGCGCCTCGCGTCAGGCGTCGGCCGCGCTGTCGCGACCGATGCCGAACTTCTCCATGCGGTAGCGGATCTGGTCGCGGTTCATGCCCAGGAGCTGCGCGGCGCGCGTCTGGTTCCCGCCGCAACGCTGCAGCGCCTGGGAGACGAGCTCGCGCTCGAGTTCCTCGATGTTGACCCCGCTGGGCGGGAGCTTGAAGCCGTCCGCGGCCGAGGCGGGCGCGCTGCTGGGCGCGAGAGTCTGGAAGTCGTCGAGCGTGAGCGTGGAGCCCTCCGCGAGGAGCATCCCGCGCTCCACGGCATTGCGCAGCTCGCGAACGTTGCCGGGCCATCCATGTCGCTCGAGGGCCTGCATGGCCGCCGCGTCCACGCCCTGGATGCGCTTGCGGAACTCGCGGTTGAACTGCGCCACGTAGTGCGCGACGAGCAGCGGCACGTCGCCGGGACGATCGCGCAGGGGAGGCGCCTCGATCGGCACGACCTGCAGGCGGTAGAACAGGTCCTCGCGGAAGCGGCCGGCCTTCACCTCGGTCTCGAGATTCCTGTTCGTGGCGGCCACGACCCGGACATCCACGCGGATGTCCGTGCTCCCGCCGACGCGCTTGAACGCTTTCTCTTCGAGGAAGCGCAGGAGCTTGGCCTGGAGGGGGGCCGGCATCTCGCCGATCTCGTCGAGGAAGACCGTGCCGCCATCGGCCTGCTCGAACAGGCCCTTGCGCTGCGCGCGCGCGTCCGTGAAGGCGCCTCGCTCGTGCCCGAACAGTTCGCTCTCGAGCAGGGTCTCCGGCAGCGCCGAGCACGTGATGTTCTGGAAGGGGGCCTCGCGGCGCGACGAGTTGTAGTGAAGGACCTTGGCGACGAGGT
Source organism: uncultured Thermoanaerobaculia bacterium (assembly GCA_964613915.1). Classification (GTDB taxonomy): domain Bacteria; phylum Acidobacteriota; class JBCCFW01; order JBCCFW01; family JBCCFW01; genus CAZTIW01. The sequence goes on along the minus strand of CAZTIW010000008.1, from coordinate 36,132 downwards.
CCTTGCCCGTGCCGCTCTCGCCGGTGATCAGGACCGTGGACGCGGGACTGGCCGCGATCTTGCCGATCAGGCCCTTGATCCGCTGGATCGGCGCTGACTCGCCGATGATGGAATCGAGCGCGTACGGGGCCGACGCGCTGGCGCGCAGGGCGCGGACCTCGCGCCGCAGCCGCGTCGTCTCGAGGGCGTTCTCGACGAGCACCAGGATCTCATCCACGTCCACGGGCTTGCGCGTGTAGTGGTAGGCGCCCAGCTTCATGGCCTCCACGGCGTTCTCGATGGTCGAGAAGGCGGTCATCAGGATGACGTGCACGTCGGCGTCGTGGTCCTTGATGCCGCGCAGGACCTGCAGTCCGTCCATGTCCGGGAGCTTGAAGTCCAGCAAGACGAGGTCCACGCCCTCGCGCACGAGCGCGAGCGCGTCGCGGCCCGTCTCGGCCTCGAGCACGGCGTGGCCGGCGGGCTCGAGGGCCTGGCGCAGGGTCCAGCGGATGAGCTTCTCGTCGTCCACGACGAGGATCACGGGGGGCATGCGGGGCGAATCATGTCACCGGCCCGCTTCGGGCGCTCCGTCCCCGTGCTACCGTCCACGCGCATGTCGGATCGCACGCATCGAAGGGGAGCAGCGCCGCCGCGGCTCCGTGGCGAGGTGGACGCCGCGCGCGCCCGCGCCCAGTCGGAGATGCTCGCGCATCGCGTGGTCAAGAACCGCCGGAAGCTCGCCGCGAAGTTCGAGCGCGCCGGCATCGGCGCCTACCGTCTCTATGACCGCGACATTCCCGAGATCCGAGCCGTCGTGGACTGGTACGAGGGGCACGTCGTGGTGGGCGAGTACGAGCGCCGCCAGACCGCCGCCGCGGGGGACTGGGTCCGCGTCATGGGCGAGGCCGTGGCCGATGCGCTCGGCGTGTCGGCCGAGAGGCTTCACCTGCGCCGGCGCCGCACGCGTCCGGCGGAGGGCGCGCGCTACGGGCGGCTCGCGCGACGCGAGGAGCGCCTCGCCGTGCGCGAGGGAGACCTGCGCTTCCTCGTGAACCTCGACGACTACCTCGACACCGGGCTGTTTCCCGATCACCGCATCACGCGGCGACTCGTGCGCGAGGAGTGCTCGGGGCGGCGCATGCTGAACCTGTTCGCCTACACGGGAGGCTTCACGGTCGCGGCGGCGCGGGGCGGTGCGTCCGGCACGCTCTCGGTGGATCAGTCGGGCACGTACCTGTCGTGGCTGAGCGACAACCTCGAGATCAACGACCTGGGCGGGCCGGAGCACGTCACGCTGCGCGTGGACGTCGTGCGCTTCCTGCGGGACGCGATCGCCGACGGCATGACGTGGGACGTCATCGTCCTCGATCCGCCGTCGTTCTCCACGCTCGGCGGATCAGCCGGTCTCGACCTGCAGCGCGATCATCGCAAGCTCGTGCTGGCCTGCCTCGCGCTGCTGAGCCCGGGCGGCACGCTCTGGTTCGCCACCGCGCACCAGCGATTCGAGCCTGAGCTCGAGGACCTGCCCGTCGCGCGGGCCGTCGAGATGACCGAGCGCACCGTGCCGGAGGACTACCGGAACCGGCAGGTCCACCGCTGCTGGCGCTTCGAGGCCCGCGCCTGAGGGAGGCCCTGGCTCACATGCGGGGGCCGGCCATCACGGCGGGATCGCGGGGCTCGTTCAGCGCACGGCGGGCGCGGGGCGAACGGGCGCCTTCGGCGGGTCGCGCTCCAGCTCCGCCAGCAGGTGATCGATCGCCCGGTCGAGCTGCGGATCGGCGCCGCCCTGCATGAGAGCCGGGTCGTCCACGACCTCGATGTCGGGCTCGACGCCGTGGTTCTCGATGATCCAGCTGCCATCGGGACTGTAGATGGCGAAGGTCGGCACGGTGACGCTCCCGCCGTCCATCAGGTCCGGCGAGCCGCTGATGCCGATCAGGCCACCCCAGGTCCGGCGTCCGATCAGCGGGCCGAGACCCGCCTCGCGGAAGTAGAACGGGAAGCAGTCGCCGCCCGAGCCGCTCCAGCCGTTGATGAGCATCGCCTTCGGTCCACGATGCGCGACCGGCGGCCACTGCCAGTCCTTCCCGTCACGGACGGCCCAGTAGTTGGTGATGGGGCGGTTGAGCAACTCGACGAAGCGGTCCGGGATCTGGCCGCCCGAGTTGAAGCGCTCGTCCACGAGCATGGCCGGTCGCGTGAACTGGCCGGCGAACATCCGCACGAGATCCGACTGTCCCTCGCGCCCCGTGTCCTGCACGTAGACGTACGCGATGCGGCCGTTCGAGCGCTCGTCCACGTGCCGGCGGTTCCGCTCGACCCACGCGAGCTGCCGCAGGCGCGACTCGTCGTCGAGCGTCGTCACCACGACGGTGCGCGCGCCCTCGAGCGAGGGCTTGCCGTTGACGGTGAGCTCGATCGTGCGGTTGGCGAGGCCGTCCAGCGCCGCCCACGGATCTCGCGCCACGTCGAGCTCGGCGCCGTTGATCGCGAGGAGCCAGTCGCCTTCCTTCACGCCGAGGCCGGGCGCCGCCAGGGGCGAGCGAACCTCCGTCTCCCACGGAGCGCCCTGCAGGATGCGCGTGATGCGAAAGCGCCCCGCGTCCAGGCTGAAGTCGCAGCCGAGCATGCCGACCGAGCGCGAGGCCGCCTGCTCGAGGTCGCCACCCCACCGGTAGGCGTGCGACGAGTTCAGCTCGCCGATGAGCTCGCCCAGGATCACGTTGAGGTCAGCGCGCGTGACGGCGTTCTCGACGAGAGCGCCGTATCGCGTGCGCATCGCGGCCCAGTCCACGCCGTGAAGGCCGCGGTCGTAGAAGAAGTCGCGCTGCAGGCGCCAGGCCTCGTTGAAGATCTGCCGCCACTCGGCCGGAGGATCGACCACGGCCTCGAGGTCCGACGTGGGCGCGGCCTTCTCGAGCTTCTGGTCGGGCGCGATGTCCACGACGTGGAACGAGTCCTTGGCCAGCACGAGGAGCTTCTCGCCGCCGGCAGCCAGCTCGAACGCGTCCGCCGACTCGACGATGGTCTTCTCCTCGCGCTCCTCGAAGTCCCAGAACACGATCGCGGAGTCCTCGTCGCCGGATCCCGTGCGCGGATGGCGGTGCCAGACGAGCTTGCCGCTCGCGGCGACGAGCCCGCTGAGGTTGCCGGACTCCGGCGGAAGGATGGTCACGCGCTGCTCGAGGCCGTCGAAGTCAATGGTGACGTCGGGCGGGGGAACCGGTCCGTCCTTCTCGGCATCCTTTCCCTTCTTTCCAGGCTTGCTCCGATCCTCGCGGGCAGCCTTGTCCTTCTCGTCCTTCGTGTCGCCCGCGACGCCTTCCTCGCGATCGTTCTTCGGCGCGATCGGCGACGGAACGTCCTGGCGGAGAGACATGGCGGCGACCTGCGTGGTGTTGGGGTACACCCAGGTGTTGTCCACGTCCGAGTAGACGGGCGCGAAGTGGCGGTTCGTCAGGAAGAACAGGTACTTGCCGTCCGGGTCGAACGCCGGGAGCTGATCGGGCGTGAAGCCGCTCGTGATCCGGCGCGTGACGCCGTCCCGCGCGTCCCAGATGAAGAGGGCGGGGCCCGTCTCGATGTCCCGGCTCCACGCGAGCCAGCGCGAGTCGGGCGACCAGGCGGGACTGAACCCCTGCAAGCCTCCCTCGAACATCGTGATGCCGCGATCCACTTCGGTCGCGCGCCCCGTGGCCACGTCGAGGACCTGGATCCGCATCGCCTGATCCACGAACGCGATGCGCTTCGAGTCCGGCGACCACGTGAGTTCGTAGCGGAAGCCGGGTCCGAAGCTCGTGAGGATCTTCTCGGTGCCCGACCCGTCCGCCGGCCGGAGCGCCAGCTCGTACTCGCCGGTGCGATCCGTCCAGTACGCCACCTGCTTGCCGTCCGGCGACCAGGCCGCCGAGCGCTCGTGCGTGCCGGGAGAGCGCGTGAGGTTCAGGATGACGCCCTCTTCCGCCGGCACCGAGAACACGTCGCCGCGCGCGACGACCGCGAGGCGCTTGCCCGACGGCGAGACCGAGGCGCCGCTGATCAGATCCGACACGTTCTCGGTCCGGGGCTTGAGCGCGCGGCGATCCGTCTGCACCGTGATGTCGGCGGTCCTCACGGTTCCGGTGGCCAGCTCCAGGACCTTCAGCGCGCCGCCATGCTCGAACACGACGTGCGCCGGGCCGGCGGAGGGGAAGCGACAGTCGAGATCCGTGAAGTCGGTGAGCCGCGTCGTGGCGCCGGTCGTCAGGTCGAGGCTCCAGAGGTTGGCGCGAAGCGAGGCGCCGCGATCCGACAGGAAGATGAGGCGGTTGCCGGTGAACATCGGCTGGAAGTCGTTGACGACGCCGTCCGAGATGCGGCGCGAGGCCCCTGTCTTCAGGTTGAAGAGCCAGATCTCCGACGTCCAGCCTCCGCGATAGCGCTTCCAGGTGGAGAACTCGCGCCCGTTCGTCGTGTACGCGAGCGTCGTGCCGTCGGCCGACAGGGTCCCGAACGATCCGTACGGAATCGGGAGCTTCTCGGGCAGGCCGCCGCCGACGGGAACGATGAAGAACTCCTCGTAGCGGTCGCGACCGGCCTCGCGTCCCGATGAGAACAGGATGCCGCGGCCGTCCGGCGTCCAGTCCAGCACGCGATCGGCGGCCGGATGATGCGTGAGCCGCTGCGGAACGCCGCCCTCGATCGGCAGCACGTAGATATCCAAGTTGCCGTCGTAGTTCGCGGAGAACGCGATGAGCCGGCCATCGGGCGAGAACCGCGGGAACGACTCCTCGCCCGGCGGCGTGGAGAGACGGGAGGCCAGCCCGCCACCCAGGGGCGCCACCCAGATGTCGCCGGCGTGCGCGAAGGCGACGTGGCTCGCGGAGACGTCCGGATAGCGCATGAATCGCGCATCCAGCCCCGCGTGCGCGACGGTCGCGAGGGACGAGAAGACGAGGAAGACGGCGACGATCCAGCTGCGGCGGCGCGGGGCGAGCACGGCGTATCTCCGGGGAGGGGAGGGCCATGTTGCCTCTTCCGAGCCAATCCCTCAACACCCCGCGTTCGCGGCCCCGCGGCGCCTGCCTGCGTGCGGCGAAGGCGAGGTCCGATACCATCGCGCCCGTGAGCCTTCCCGAACGTTTCGCGCGCGTGCTGGTCTCGTGGGGCGTGCCGCCGGACGTGCGGGCGCGGCTGGCCGAGCAGTACATGTTCCTCGGCCAGCCGGCGCTCGATGCGTTTGCCGCCATCTGCGACGCCGCGGGTCGCGAGCCGAGCGAGCTCGTGCCAGCCGATCTCGACGATGTCCGCACGCAGGCAGGCGCCGCGTACGTGGACGCGAATCACGCGAAGTGGGTGGCGGGCGAACCCAGTCCCGGCTTCTGGCGCGATCGCCGGATCGAGGGCGGGCCCACCGGCCTGGTGACGCCGCTGGGCGATCTCGCGTCGCCGTCGGAGGATCTGATCCGGCGCATCGCCGACGCGGCGGCGCGAGCCGCGGGACCCGACCAGCCGCGGCCGCAGGGGCTGCTCATGCTCTCGCGCAACAGCCATCACGGGAACCGGCCGGGCGAGTTCTCCCTGGACATCGTTCCCTCCGACATCGCGCAGGCGCACGCGGTCAATCGCGGCGTCGGCCAGCAGCACACGCTTCCCGGATCGATCGGCGAGGCGAGCGGCAGCGCGCTCTCGGATCCCGCCGTGGCCGTGCTCTGGGAGATCCAGCCCAACATCTACAAGCCGTCAGGCGAGCGCAACCGCGAGGCCAACGCGGCGTGGCGGCGACACCGCAACTGGCATCTCACGACGGCCACGGCGGCCATCGCGTGGCTCCTGCACAACGGCTATCGCGTGCACGTTCTCACCTCCGAGGCGCTCCAGCTCGCCCACGAGGTCAACCCGGACAAGCCGGTCAGCCCCGAGATCGAGGCCATGCACGATCGCACGGTGGACGCCGCGCTCGCCGCGCTCGGCCTCGCGCGCGGTCCGTGTGACGCCGCCGACGAGGCGCCGCTCGCGCGCATCCTCGATGCGACGCTGTCGCACCACCGGGGCGATCGCGCGCCGTCGTCCCTGGTGTTCCGCGCGAGCTGACGCCGCGGCGCATCGCGAGCGTCGCCTACTCGCCCTCCCAGAAGTCCACCTCCGCGTCCAGGCGCAGGAACTTGAACAGCGACCGCTCCTCGGGCAGGCCCCCGGGCGCGGCGCCGGCGAACAGGACGCACTTGCCCGAGTCGGGCTCGACCGAGATGTCGGTCGGGTGCATCGTCGAGATCGCGAGGTACGTGAAGTCCTCCGCGCCCTCGTTGATGATCTGGTGCGCGCCCTCGGGCCCCGCTAGCAAGACGACGTAGTCGCCAGCGCGCAGCGTCACGTCGCCCGACGGCCTGCGGAGCCTGGCGCTGCCCGAGAGCACGTAGAGCGCTTCCTCGTTCGAGGCGTGCCAGTGAAGCGGCCAGCCGCGCTTGCCCGCCGGGATGCGCGTGAGAGAGCAGCCGAGCTGACGGCCTCCGGCGGACTGGGCCAGGCGCTTGCGCAGGATCACCGCCTGTCCGTGAGGCGCGGCGACCTCGCCCCACTCGAGCGACTCTTCCGACGCGATGAACGGGCGAACGGGCACGGGCTCTGACATGGCGGCACCTCGCGGGTTGGTGCGTGATTGTCGCAGGATCGGGCCGCACGGATCACGCGGCCCGCGCGTCAGCGCGCCCGCGCGTCACCGCGTCAGCGCGCCAGCCGGCGCGCTCGGAGCGCCGCGATCGCGCGATCGGTGGTCTCGCGCGGCGAGCGGCTCGCGTCCAGGCGCGTCCAGTCCGCCAGCTCGTCGCCCGCGGGCGCCTGCCACGCGGCCGTCATGGCGCGGCGAACGTCCGCGTCCGCGTCGGAGGCATCGTTCACGCGTGCCGCGAGCCTGCGGATCGCCTCGGCGTCGCTGACGACCAGCTCGATCACGAGGCAGGGCACGCGGAGCTCGCGCGCGAGCTCGCGGAACGGCGCGCGTCGCGCGCCGTCGTGGAAGCTCGCGTCCACGATGACGCGCTGGCCCGACAGCAGGAGGGCGCGCGACCGGGCAAGGCACTCGCCGTACGTGCGGTCGGTCCACTCGCGGGAGTAGAGATCCGCCGGCAGGCCGCCCGCTCCGTCCGGGGCGGCCGCCAGGGCCTTGCGCGTCTCGTCCGAGGACACGCGCTCGATGTTCGCCTCGCGAGCCAGCGCCCGCGCGACGGTGCTCTTGCCCGAGCCGGGCAGGCCGCACGCCAGCACCAGGGCCGGCCGCTCGTGCGGGCCAGCGAGCGCGGACAGGGCGCCCAGGAAGTGCGCGCGACCGCGCGCCGCGGCGCGCACGCGCGCGGCCTCGGGAACCTCGGCCTCGCGCGCCTCGATGCCACGGACCTTGCCGCGCACGACGTGGCGGTGCGCGACGAACAGGGGCAGGAGCGCCGCGCCCTCGGCATCGCCGCGCGCGTCGGCCCAGGCCTCGAAGAGCGCGTCGCCGATGTCCGCGCGGCCCTCGAAGCCGAACTCCATGACGAGGGCGGCGATGTCGCCGACGGGATCGCTCCGGCGAAACGCCGCGCTGAACTCGACGCAGTCCACGACCACGATGTCGTCGGGAGGCGGCTCGTCCAGGACGTAGACGTGGTCCAGGCGCAGGTCGCCGTGTCCCTCGCGCCCGATGCCGCGAGCCGCGCGGCCTGACAGCAGAGCTTCCCGTGCGCCGAGTTCGCGCTCGAGCGCGCCGCTGATGCGGTGATGGAGGCCGGCGTCGAGAACCGCGCTCGCGAGCGTCGCCGCTTCCGCCAGGTTCTCGCGCACGACGCGCGCGACGCGGTCGAACGCGCAGGCGCGCCGCACGTCGGGTCCGCCCTCCGCGCTGTCGTGAAACGCGGCGAGCCGGCGCCCGATGCGACGCGCCAGATCGTCCGTCACGCCACCGACCTTCAGGAGAGAGGCCAGCGTGCGATCCGCCGGGAGCCGCACCATGAGGACGGCCGGCTCGTCCTCGTCGCGAGGCTCCTCGAAGACGACGGTCAGCCCGCCCCGCGGCGCGCGACGCACCGCGACCACGCCGCGATAGGTGCGGGGCGCGAGGCGGCGATTGAGGATCACCTCGGCCTCGCAGGCGGCCGCGCGCGCCGGTCGCGTCGAGAAGTCGAGGAAGCCCAGGTCAACCGGCTTCTTGATCTTCAGCGCCCGATCGCCCGCGAGGAACACGACCGACGCGTGCGTCTGGATCACCTCGATCGAGTCCGGGGCGTGAGGCCACGCCTCCGGTCGCGCGAGGTCGCGCATGAGCGCGTCGAGTTCGCCCGCAGCCATGCGCCATCATGCCCCGTCGCAGCCACGGCCGCCCTTGCCGAGCTCCGAGCTCCGATCTCAGCTCGCCGGCCCCAGCGGCGCAGCGACCATCTCCATGAGGTGGAGGGCTTGCAGGCGGAGCGAGAGACGGCGGATGAGCTCGGACACGAGCGTGACGTCCACGGTGACGCCCGTCCGCAGCCGCGACACCACGAAGAGCCCGAACGGCTGATCGTGGACGAACAGCGGCGCCACCATGACGCGCCCGGCGCAATCCACGCCCAGCCCTTCGAGGCCGGCGCGCAGCGGATCGCTGGTGGACAGCGTCGTGCCGCTCGGGCCCTGGGACAGGAACGCGGAACAGGCCGTGGGCGAGTCCTGCAGGCGGCAGGTCTCGCGGAGCCCCTCCGTGTTCGACGTGCCCGGTCCGCGAACGCTCCAGGCCGCGAGGGTCGGCCCGCACGCCGCCAGGAACGCGGCCTGATCGCCGAACGTGGCCAGCCAGTCGAGCACGCACTCGATGGCCCGCTCCTTCGTGGGCGCCTGGATCAGCAGGCCCAGGATGCCGTCACGCTTGGTGGCATCGGGCTCGGCCTTGGCCTTGGGCTCGCTGCCGGTCTCGACGGCGCGCGGGCGCGGCGAGTCGCCCAGCGCGACCCGGATGTACCGGAGCTTGCGCGGGACGCCGTAGTACTTCTCGAGCGCGCGTCCGAGCACGATCTCCGGGCACGCGAAGAACTCCGTGCCGCGGCCGAGCGCGAACTGGATCTCGTCGCCGAGCTGGAGGTTCGTGGGATCGGCCATGGCCACCGAGACGCGGTTGCGCGCCTCGTGATAGCGGAAGGGCACGATGCCGTACTTGATCGCCATGGCCTGCGGGATCAGCGCCCGCACGTCGGGCGGGACATCGGCCAGGTCCTCGCGGCTCACCACGGGCACGCCGAGCTGGCGAGCCAGGAGGCGAGCGAGGTCGTCCTCGTGAACGAAGCCGTGCTCGACGATCACGGTCCCGAGCCGCCCGCCGTAGATCTGCTGGGCGGTCAGGGCCTGTTCGAGCTCGGGCCTGGTGAGCAGGCCTTCCGTCACCAACAACTCACCGATGCGGGGCGTCCTCACGTTCGACCTCTCCTTGCGGGCCACGAGCCCGCGGGGTCCAGTGGGACCCATCGAACGTTTTCGGCACAGTCCTCCCCCAGCTTGAGTGGAGCCGCGGGCGCCCGGCTGTTTCCCCGAGGCTCCCTCGCGAGAGGGCGATGGCGGCCAGTCTCGCGCCCGGCACCGGGCCCGGCCGCCGGGCTAGAGGAGGCCGAAGCGCAGGAGATGGCGGCGGGTGCGGGAGTCGTCGAGCAGGGCCTGAACGACACGTTCGGCCGCCGTCTCCAGCCGCGAGGCCACGCCCCTCATCCGCTGGAAGGCCCGGCTGTCCTTCTCGGCGCCCGCCACGAGCCGGTCGAGCTCCTCGCGCACGTCGCGATCGCTGAAACCCGCCAGGAACGCGTCCATCTCACGCCAGAGATCGGCCGCCTCGGGCCCTCGGCCGATGGCCGCCAGCGAGGCCGCGATGCGGGCGACCGGCGGCAGGCTCAGGTGGTCGCGGAGCCAGGCGTCGTGACCGTCCTCGCCGCCCGTCGCGCGCGCCGCGCAGTGCACCGTGAGGTTCGCGAGATGGAGCGTCTTTCGCGTGCAGCGGAGCTTGAGATACCGGGGAGCCCATCCCTTCGCCTCGGCCTCGATCTTGTGGCGGTAGTCGAGGCAGACGGTGCGGTAGTAGCGATGCAGGTCGTTCATGAGCAGCGTCATCCACCGGCCGCTCGTGGCGCCGGTCCGGTAGAGATCGAACAGGCGATCCCACGCGGCGCGCGTCGCGGCCTCATCGCGCAGCCAGGCTCCCTCGGTGAGAACGAGCGCCCGGTGCGTGAGGCTCTCGTGCGTGTCCGACGGCCCCCCGATGGCCGCGGCGAGATCCTCGAAGGGCACCGATCGGCGGAAGGTCTTCTCCGGCACGTCGAATCCGCGCGCGCGCAGCGCCTGGAGGCACACCTGCCGGTCGCTGCTGGCGAGCGTGGCGTCGCCGTCGTGCACGAACGCGACGTCCAGGTCGCTCAGCGCGCACGCCTCGTGCCGCGCGAACGAGCCCAGCGCGAGGGGGATCGCGTGCGAGCGGGTGTTCTCGAGCGCCGCGCGGGCCGCCGCCAGCCGCGCGCGCGAGTAGTCCGACGACGCGATGAGCGCGGGGACCTCGGACTCGGCCAGGCCGACGGCTGCCAGCCAGTCACGCAGGTCCGCCGCGTCGATCACGGAAGGCGCCCCTCCGTCTCCCAGCCCGACGGCAGGAGCATCTGAACGGCGGGCGACCGCGTGAGCAGGAACCATCGGTGCTTGGCCGCCGTCCAGCGGCGCCCCCAGTCCGCGGCGCGCAGGCCGAGCGGTTCCGGCTTCACGCTCGGGTTCACGGCGTACTCGCGCAGGATGCGCACCGGCGCGACGGCGGGATCCGCCGCCGTCACGAAGCGCGACTCGCGCTCGGCGTCGTCCGGCGCGAGGGACGACGCGGCGATCCCGAGATGGTCGAGGAGCGCCGCGTCGTCGAAGTGGAGCAGGTCCTTCGGGATGCGCCGCTCCTCGAGACGGCCGACGAGCGCGCAAACGCGGAGTTCGAGCGCCGCGTGTGCGGGCGCGTTGATGACCTCGCGGTAGACGCGATTCTTCAGCCGCCAGAACCGATCCACCGCCGGGATCGCTCCAGGCCGGATCATGAGCTCGCCGTCGTGCAGGACGAACGGCCGCTCGGGGGGCTTCGGCGCCCGCATGCCGAACGCGCGCGCCGCCCGGGGAATGCCGTCCAGCGTGTCGAGGTTGACGGCCCCGGAGAGGAGCGCTCCGAGCGGCCCCGTGCCAGCCAGCACGCCGAGGACCGCCTCGGGATCGAGTCCGCCCGCCCGCAGGGCCGGCGCCAGCGCGGATTCGGGCGCCACCGGGCCGCCGCCGAGCACGATGAACCGCGCGAGGTCGTGGTGGTCGGCGCCCAGGAGCGCGCGGAAGGCGGCCTCCGCCGTGTGGGAGAGCGGGAAGTGCCCGACATCGTGAAGGAGCGCCGCGGTGACCAGGAGGCGGATCTCGGGCTCCGGCAGGCCGGCCTCGCGCCCGGTCTCGAGCGCCAGCCGGGCCACGCCGGTCGAGTGGTCGAGCCGGGTCGGATGCGAGCGGCAGCCGGGCGCATGCCCCAGGGCGCCGAGAAACTCGATGCGCGCGAGCCGTCGCACCCAGGGCGAGAGCAGCACGCGATCGGGCACGACGCCCTCGAGAAGGCGGCTGGCCGGCGTGCCGCGAGGTCGAGGAGCCGATCGCGTCGTCGTCACGCCACCGATCGTGCCTCAAGGGGGGCCCCGGCGCGAGCGGGGTCGTGGCAGGATGCTCCCCGCATGGAGCCTTCGCCCCTCCGGCGCGCCCTCGAGCTCGCGCGAGCCTCGGCGGCGGACGGTGGCGGTCCCTTCGGGGCCGTCATCGCCCGCGGGGACGAGATCCTCAGCGAGGGGCGCAATCGCGTCGTGCCCTGGAGCGACCCGTCGGCGCACGCCGAAATCGTGGCCATCCGCGCCGCCTGCACGAAGCTGGGCACGCACGTCCTGACCGGATGCACGCTGTACGCGAGCTGCGAGCCGTGCCCCATGTGCCTCTCGGCCGCCTGGTGGGCGCGCCTCGACGGCATCGTGGCCGGAGCGGGTCGCGAGGACGCCGCCGCCGCCGGCTTCGACGACGCGGCCATGTTCCTCGCGTTGCGGGACGGCGCGCCGCGCCCGCCGGTGACGCGCGCGCTGACCGACGAGGCCGCCGAGATCCTGCGCGCGTGGGCGCGAGATCCCGGCAGGCAGACCTACTGAACGGGCAGGGCGGCCCCCGCCGCAGGTATCGCGCGGCGACCCGGACGGTCGCCGCGCGATGCCCCGCGGCGGGCGCGGGTCACGAGCAGTCGGCCTCGTTGGCGCGCTCGCGGGCCGTGTAGTTGATCACCTTGGTCGTGCCGTCGTCGCAGCGAATGGTCAGCGAGCCGGTCAGCGAGTCGCCGGAGACCGTCCCGGTCAGCGACTGAGCGTTGCCACTGTTGTCGGTCACGACGCAGGAGAACGTGGACGGATCGGCATCGCAGGTCGGATCGCAGGACGAGCCCGAGAACACGGTCGCCGAGGCGCCGCCGCCGCCGGGGTTCGCGGAGGCGTTCACCGTGACTTCGGCCACCCCGCTGCTCGCGTCCCAGAGAACCTTGATGCGGAAGCTCGCGCCGCCGCAGGGGTTGTTCACGGCCGGATCGCGCCAGCACGTGATGCCGTTGCCATCGTCGTTGGCGCCGACAAACGCGTTGGAGCAGTTCTCGAGATCGCAGACGTCGCCGAGTCCGTCGCCGTCCGAGTCGGCCTGATCCGGGTTGCTGTCGGCCGGGCAGTTGTCAATGTCCTGGCAGGTGCCGTCACCATCCGTGTCGCCCGACCTGTCGTCGCCGACGCAGGCGTCGCAGTCGTCCGCCACGCCGTCGCCGTCCGAGTCGCCGCTGGCCGTGGTCGGCGCGGGATCGACGGCATCGTCGCAGCCGTCACCGTCGTCGTCGGTGTCCGTGTCGTCGCAGGTGCCGTCGCCGTCGGTGTCGCCGCTGGCGTCGTCGCCCGCGCACAGGTCGCAGTCGTCCGCGACGCCATCGCCGTCCGAATCGCCGCTCGCGACGGTCGGGTTGGCGTCACCGCCGTCGGCGCAGCCGTCGCCGTCGTCGTCGGTGTCCGTGTCGTCACACGCGCCGTCACCGTCGGTGTCGCCCGAGGCGTCATCGCCGACGCAGAAGTCGCAGTCGTCCGCGACGCCGTCGCCGTCCGAGTCGCCGCTCGCGACCGTCGGGGCGGCGTCCACGCCGTCGGCGCAGCCGTCGTCGTCGTCATCGGCGTCGAGGTCGTTGCAGGTGCCGTCGCCGTCGGTGTCGCCGGTCGCGTCGTCGCCGGCGCAGATGTCGCAGTCGTCGCCGAAGCCGTCGCCGTCCGAATCGGGGCTGGGCACGGCCGGGGCGGGATCGACGGCGTCGTTGCAGCCATCGCCGTCGGCATCCACGTCGAGGTCGTCGCACGTGCCGTCGCCGTCCGTGTCGCCGGTCGCATCGTCGCCGACGCAGAGGTCACAGTCGTTGGCCACGCCATCGCCATCGGTGTCGCCGCTCGCGACCGTCGGGGCGGGGTCCACGCCGTCGGCGCATCCATCGCCGTCATCGTCCCCGTCCAGGTTGTTGCAGGTCCCATCGCCGTCGGTGTCGCCCGTCGTGTCGTCGCCGACACAGAGGTCGCAGTCGTCCGCCACGCCGTCGCCGTCGGAGTCGCCGCTGGGGACCGTGGGGGCGGGATCGACGCCGTCGTTGCAGCCATCGCCGTCGGAGTCCACGTCGAGGTCGTCGCACGTGCCGTCGCCGTCCGTGTCTCCCGAATCATCGTCGCCGAGACACGTGTCGCACTCGTCGCCGTAACCATCGCCGTCCGAGTCGGGGCTCGCCACGAGGGGCGTGGGGTCCGTGGCGTCCGGGCAGCCGTCGCCGTCGTCATCGGCGTCGAGGTCGTTGCAGGTGCCGTCGCCGTCCGTGTCGCCGGTGAGGTCGTCACCGTCGCACAGGTCCATCGGGCCACCGTCGCGGTTGTAGCTACCGTCGCAGGCGGTCGTCAGGCCGAGCGTGCAGAGCGCGAGAGCGAGGGCGAGAGCCAGGGAGAGCCTGGCGGTGATCGAGACAGGGGATCGAGACATGGGATGGCTCCTCCGGCGGGGGCACGCCACGCGAACGGGGCGGCCCGCGAGTCAGATCAACAGACGTAGGGGGCTCAGGTTGCCGGATGCTCCCGCCCAGCGCAACCCGCCCCCCCCGGCGGGGCCCGCTGCCCGTCAGGGCGAGCGCAGCCCGACCGTGGCCGGAATCGGCTCCAGATCGAGGTTCACGGCGTCCGCGGACAGGACAAGAGTTGACGGATCCACGGGCTCGGCAGCCCGGTAGCGCAGGATCACGTCCGCGCCGAGGGCTCCCTCGACGGCGGAGCAGATCGCCCCGACGCCGTGGTCGAGTTCCTCGGCGCCATCGCCGGCCCCGCACGCGCGCGAGAGCAGCTCGGGGGCGGGGGCCCAGGCGGGCCAGCCCGTGGCCGAGAACCGGAACCCGGCTGTCGGGGCCGGCATCTCGATGCGGAGAGCGAGGTCCCGTTCCGGCCAGCGCAGCGCGCTCAACCCGACGGACGCGCGCAGCAGCAGGACGGCGTCCGCCACGTTCACCGTGGAGTCGCCCTGGACGGTCGCGACGGCGTTTTCGACCGACGCCGGAGCGACATCGGCGCGCAGCGCCTGCTCGCGGGTCGGCGTGTCGAGGCCGACGGACCAGCGAAGGGTCGCGACGACATCGGCGACGTTCACGAGACCATCGGGCGCCGCGAGCGGCGACACGTCGCCGGCCAGCCGCCTGTCCACCGTCGCCAGCCGCGGCGCGCAGGCCGTGCACGACAGTTCGTAGGCCTGCAGCACGAGCCGGCGAATCACGAGCAGGTCGGCGAGCTTGAAGAGGCCATCGCCCTGGCGGCACCAGGCGTCGGGGCCGTCCGCGACCACGCAGGTCACGGCGCCGGGCGCGAGGTCGCCGCACGTGAGATCGCGGTCATTCGTCTCGACGGCGAGCGTGATCTTGCGGCGTCCGAGCACGAAGTCCGACAGGTTGACCGTGTCGTTCCCCACGCCGTCCGGGTGGATGTCGCCGAACGTGCACTCGCACGCGTCGCCCGTGCCGTCGTCGTCCGCGTCGGCCTGATCCTCGTTGGCGATGTCCGGGCAGTTGTCGCACGCGTCGCCGAGCGAGTCGGCGTCGCCGTTCGCCTGGTCCTGATTGGCCGTGCCGATGCAGTTGTCGCAGGCATCACCGACGCCGTCGCCGTCGCCGTTGGCCTGGTCCTGGTTCGTCGCGTCCGGGCAGTTGTCGCAGGCATCGCCGAGCGCGTCGCCATCGCTGTTCGCCTGGTCCTCGTTCGTGGCATCCGGGCAGTTGTCACAGGCGTCGCCCACGCCGTCGCCATCGCTGTTGGCCTGGTCCTCGTTCGTGGTGTCCGGGCAGTTGTCGCAGGCGTCGCCGAGCGAGTCCCCGTCGTTGTTGGCCTGATCCTCGTTCGTGACCCGCGGGCAGTTGTCGCAGGCGTTCCCGATCGAGTCGCCATCGCCGTCCGCCTGGTCCTCGTTCGTGGCGTTCGGGCAGTTGTCGCAGGCGTCGCCGAGCGAGTCCCCGTCGTTGTTCGCCTGGTCCTGGTTCGTGGTGTCCGGGCAGTTGTCGCAGGCGTCGCCGAGCGAGTCCCCGTCGTTGTTGGCCTGATCCTCGTTCGTGACCCGCGGGCAGTTGTCGCAGGCGTTCCCGATCGAGTCGCCATCGCCGTCCGCCTGGTCCTCGTTCGTGGCGTTCGGGCAGTTGTCGCAGGCGTCGCCGAGCGAGTCCCCGTCGTTGTTCGCCTG
>CAZTIW010000008.1:0-20273 GCA_964613915.1 uncultured Thermoanaerobaculia bacterium | reverse complement strand
GTCCGGGCAGTTGTCGCAGGCGTCGCCGAGCGAGTCCCCGTCGTTGTTCGCCTGATCGTCGTTCATGACCCGCGGGCAGTTGTCGCAGGCGTTGCCGAGCGCGTCGCCGTCGCCGTTCGCCTGGTCCTCGTTGGTGACGCCCGGGCAGTTGTCGCAGGCGTCGCCGAGCGAGTCGCCGTCGCCGTTGGCCTGATCCTGGTTCGTGACGTTCGGGCAGTTGTCGCAGGCGTCGCCGAGCGAGTCGCCGTCGCCGTTGGCCTGGCCCGGGTTCGAAACGCCCAGGCAGTTGTCGCAGGCGTTGCCGGCGCCATCGCCGTCCTGATCGAGCTGATTCTGATTCGTGACGGTGGGGCAGTTGTCGCAGGCATCGCCGAGCGTGTCGCCGTCGCCGTTCGCCTGATCCGCGTTCGCCGTGCTCTGGCAGTTGTCGCACGCGTTGCCGACGCCGTCGCCGTCGCCGTCCGCCTGGTTCGCGTTGCCCGTGTTCGGGCAGTTGTCGCACGCGTCGCCGAAGCTGTCGTTGTCGCTGTTCGTCTGGGCCGGGTTCACGACGTTCGGGCAGTTGTCGCAGGCGTCGCCGAAGCCGTCACCGTCGCCGTCCGCCTGGTTGGCATTGCTCGTCGCGGGGCAGTTGTCGTTGCCGCCCGTCTTCGGTGACGAGAAGCCGGCTCCCACGCAGATGCCATCGTTGTCAGAGTCGTTGGCGGCATCGTTCGGGCAAGAATCACACGCGTCGCCGAGAGCATCGCCGTCCGCGTTCGCCTGGTCCTGGTTCGTGACGGTCGGGCAGTTGTCGCAGGAGTTGCCCAGCGTGTCGCCGTCGCCGTTGGCCTGGTTGTTGTTCGCGACGCCGGGGCAGTTGTCGCACGCGTCTCCGTGCTGGTCGCCGTCGGCGTTGGCCTGGCCCGGATTGGGGATCGTCGGGCAGTTGTCCTGGTTGTCGAGGACCGTGTCGCCATCGGTGTCCGTGCCGCCGCCGCCCGCGGCGGCGGGGCCGGCGGTCAGCACGGCCAGGAGCATGGCGATGAACGCGAGAGCGAGGGCGTGACGGCGCGGCGAGGCTAGGGTGTGCACGGCGGAACTCCAGGGGGCGAACGGGCGCCGGTGAGCCTATCACCGCCGCGACGTCGCGATCGCCCGGGTGGTCCAGGCAGCGAGCGCCGTCCGCCGACCCCATGCGGCGTGTTGCCACATGGATGTCCGGCGGCAGGGCCTACTTGCCGCGGAGGACGTTCGCCGGACTCCAGTCGTCGGTGAGGACTCGAGTGCCCGCAGGGGGAGGTGGCGCTGTCCGGGCAAGCCCCGCGACCGCGTCCGCATCCACGCCGTACCGAGCTAGCGAGGCGCGCAGCCGCGCGGCGCCCGCGCGCAGGTCATCCAGCGAGGGCGAAGCGCCCGGGCGGGCGAGAATCAAGCGGTTGCCGTCCGCCCGCTCCACCTCGAGCGTGGAGCCGAAGGCCGCGGCGTAGGTGGCGCTCTCGCAGTCGCGCAGCCGGCTCGATGAGAAGGTGTTGGCGACCAGCACGCCACCCGGGGCCACGATGTCCTTGACCTCGAGGAGGAACTCCACCGTCATCATGTGCTCGGGGATGTAGTCCCCGGTGAAGGCGTCGAGCATGACGAGATCCCAGGTCTTGCCAGCCTTCACCGCGAGCTTCACGAATCGCCGGCCGTCCTGGACGTGCGCGAAGATGGGCGGCTCCATGTCGAACGCGAAGTAGTCCCGGGCCACGTCCACCACCGCCTGATCGATCTCGACGACATCCACGCGCGCCGCCGGAAGCGCGGCATGAAGCATGCGCGGGATGACGCCGCCACCCATGCCGATGATCAGGATGGACCGGGGGTCCTCCGCGCGCAGCATCAACGCTGCCGTCGCCAGCCGCGTGTAGTCGAGCACCAGCTGATCGGGGGCGTTCCTGTTCATGCACGACTGCGGGATGTCAGGGCCCTTGATGCGAAAGCGCATGCAGCGCGACGTGCCCACGTCCTCGACGACGATGTTCCGGTAGAGCGACTTGCGCTGGTGGACGATCTCGCCGCGCGCGAGCGGCGCGCACGCGAGGCCGGACAGCGCCAGCGCCGACGCCAGGGCCAGCAGGCGGCCTCTCATGCCGCCACCGGAGTGGCGCGACCGGGCGCGATCGCGATCGCCCCGCACGCGGCGAGGCCCGTGGCGAGGCCGGCGAGGATGCTCGACACCTCGAACCACAGCACGAAGTAGAACGACGTCACCAGCACGCCGAGCGCGCTCCCGGCCGTCGAGACGAAGTAAAGGAGACCGGCCACGCTCCCGCTTCGCTCGGCGGTGGGCACCAGCAACCGGATGGCGTACGGCGAGATGATGCCCATGAGCATCGTCGGCACGAAGAACAGCACCGCGGAGGCGGCCAGCGATCCGTGTCGCGGGTCATCGATCCGCACGAACAGCCAGTCCAGGAACGGATCCGCGACCAGCAGCAACGGCAGGAGGCTCGCCGAGCACGCCAGGAAGATGCCGCCCAGGCGGCGATGGCTCGGCCGCGACAGCGAGAGCCGCCCTCCCGCCAGGTAGCCCACCGAGAGCGCCAGCATGAACACGGCGATGACGCTGCCCCACACGTGGATGCTCCCGCCGAAGTAGGGCGCGAGCACGCGGCCGGCGAGCACCTCGACGCTCATCACGGTGAAGCCGCCGACGAAGACCAGGATGTGAACCGACAGGGAGCGCATGACGCGGGCAGCCGGAGGGGGTGGTGGGGACGCGAGAGCGTAGCAGGTGGTCTGCCCGCGGGCGGCTCACGGACCCGCGGGCGCTTGCGGGAGCTGCGAGGGGTGGGGCGGGGAGACGGAGCCCAGGCTGATGATGAACTTGATGCCGTCCGCGACGGACATGTCGAGGCGCGTGACCTTGTCCTCGGGAACCATCACGAGGAACCCGGTCGTCGGGTTCGGCGTGGTCGGCACGAAGACGGAGATGACGCGCTCCTTCGTCCGAGCCTGCACCTCGGCGTTCTGGTCGCTGGTGATGAACCCGATCGAGTAGAGCCCCTCGCGAGGGAACTCGATCATCACGACGGTCTGGAACGCCGTGCTCTTGCTCGTGGCGAACGCGTCATGCACCTGCTTGACCGCGCCATACAGGGTGTTCAGCAACGGGACCTTGAGCAGCGCCCGCTCGCCGGCGCGGAGCAGCATCTTGCCGGCGTGATGGCGCGCCAGGCGCCCGATCAGCGCGACCAGACAGACGGCGAGCACGATGGCGACCACCTGCCAGCCCAGGAGCATCTCGCCCTTCACGCCATCCTGGTACACCCAGGCGGGATCGAGCGGCAGGTAGCGCAGCCAGAACAGCAGGACGTCCGTCAGGTTCGCGAGCGTTCCGAACAGCCACTTCACGATGGCCAGCGAGATGACCAGCGGAAGCGCGACCGCCAGGCCGGCAAAGAAGTTCGCTCGCCACTCGGGGACCCATCCGGTCGTGCTGGACATGCCGGGGACTGTACGGGTCTCGAACGGCGCCATCAACCCGGCCGCCCGGCGCCCCCGGTCCAGGGGCCGCCGCCGGCAATTTGTGCGAGTGACAAAGGAGTCGGGAGGCAAGGACTCCATCTGAACAGCTGATCCAGGGTCGGCGCGTGGCGCCGCCCGTGAGTCCGCGGCTCGCGCTGCGGCTGGCACCGGGCTTGCTTTGCCCTCGCCAGCCCGATTCCGGGCGAACGTGAGGAGGAGACATGTTTCGCTGGTTGACGCGGTCGGAGCAACGCCCACTCGACATCGTGCTGGTCTCGGCGGATCCCGCCGTCGTGCGAGATGTCTACGCCATCCTTCCCCCGAGCTGTCGCGTCGTCCACATTGAAGACGCCACCACCGCGCTCGCGGTCCTGGGGAGCCGTCCGGTTCATGGCGCCGTCGTGGACGGCCTGCTGCCCGGACGCATGGCCAATGTCGTGAGCCGGGCGTTCCTGCACCACCAGCCCATCGGCCGCGTCGTCGTCATCGCCGCAGCGGACGATCCCAGCTCGCTGATCGGATCCGCCTACAACGACGCGCGCGTCGAGGTGCTCTTCAGGCCCCTGGACGGCGAAACGCTGCGGGGTTGCCTGCTCGGCGTGACCGCGGGGGCGTTGGCCTGACGCGGCAGGCGCGGCCGCCCCGTCGCGGAAGCCGCGCGGTGAGGGCAGGTGGCCCGATGATCCCGGCCTGAGCCTGGTGCCAATCGCCACGGCCGGGGAAGCCCCCGCGCCGGGCTTGCGGCAGGCGGCGGTTTGGCCCAAAGTTCAGGGCATCCGCGTCATTGCCGGGTCACCCCGCCCGGCTTCCAGGTTGCCCGTCCCGCGACCGGAGGCCCCCTGCCGGTGCGCCGCCGTCCTGTCCTCGCTCTCGCTCTCCTGGCAGGGCTCCTCGCGAGCCACGCTCCGGCCGCCGCGCGCGGCCCGGCGTGGGAGGCCCTGCCTCGGGTGGCCGACATCCCGCTGGATGGCGCGCGCGACCTGACGGAAGAGGTTCGCCGGCTCGACGCCGTGATCGAACTGCCCTTCGAACTCGCTCTCGACCGCGAGCGGTTCGGCGCCCTGATCGTCGGGCCCGGATGGGTTCACCTGCTCACTGCTCCGGTGCCGCCCGGAGATCCCGAGGCGCCAGGCGCCCGCGCCGAGCTGCCGGCCCTGGGCCCGCGCATCGAGGTGCTCGGCGGCGAGCTCGTCCGCGTCGCGCCCCGGGGTCGCGTCCTGGCGCGCGTGGATCGCGACCTCGTGGTCGTGCGCTGGACGGCGCTGGCCTCGCCGACGGCCGCAGGGTTCGCCACCGTGGAACTGGCCATCGAGCCGGGCGCCATCACGGCGCAGTACCTGCACGTGCCCCCGGGCTTCACGGCGGCGAGCGGCAGGAGTGCGCGCCCCGCGTCCGGCACGGCCTTCCGCCTGTGGGATGCGCCGGATGACGTCTCGATGCCCTTCGATCCGGGCCCCGAGCCGCTCTCGTCCGGCCCGCCGCCGGCCGGCTGCAACGCCCCGACCGGCACGTGGTGCGACTACACGGGCTCGCCGTGCAACGCGAACGCGGGCCAGCCAGGACCCGGCGGCAACACCACGCCTTGCAGCGCGCGCACCAGCAATCTCTGGCGCTTCTACGAGGGGGGCTTCTGCCTGAACTGCCCCTATCGCTTCTACATCCTGGTCGAGTGCGGGCGCGAGATGCACCTGCCGACCTTCGACATGGAGGGGCTCGACCTCGAGATCACCAACATGGTGACGGGGCTCAAGCCGGACCTGCGCTGCGTCAACGAGACCGCTCTCGGCCTCGGTCCCTCGCGGAGCTGGAGCAGCCCGCCGAACTGCCCGGGCAAGCCGGGCCCCTGGTGGGCGCCGCCGCTGGACGTCACGAACAACGTGTCGCAGGGCCGGGTGTCCTTCTCCGACTCCACGCCGAACAACGGGAACTGCACGACGCGCTACGACGTGCCGTGCGCGGACCTTCCGAACAGCGGCGTCGCCACGACGGTGAACTACGGCGAGGAGCAGACGATCGACTGTTTCATCGCCGACGATCTGGGCCTGTGCGGCATCTACCGCGTGGACATCATCTCGGGCGGCAACGGGTGGCAGCTCTTCTCCAACTGCGACGGCACGAACACGCCGCAGTTCGACATCTTCTTCGACTGCACGGAGGCCTGGGCGGCCTACAACCCGCTTCCGGAAATCGCCATCGCCAACGTTTCGGCGACGGGCGACTGCTGGACCTACCAGATCCACTTCGAGGTCCAGAACATCGGCTGCGTGGACGAGCCCGCTGACGTGCCGGTGCGGATCACGTCGCAGTGCGGCGACGTCCTGAACATCACCGTGCCGGGGCCCGTGCCGGCGCATGGCGTCATCCCTTACACGCAGCCCATGACGCTCTCGTGTCCGGACGGCACGATCACGTTCACGGTGGACCCCGACAACGTGCTGTCCGAGTGCACCGAGACGACATCGGCGGCCGCGTGCCAGGCCGACGAGGGCGTGGACACGCTGGTCTCGCAGGTCACGTGCTGCCCCCTGGTCAACGCGGGCGCGGACAAGCAGGCCTGCCAGGGCGAGGGGACCGCGCTCGCCGACGCGTCGAGCCAGTTCGCGGACACGTTCGCCTGGAACGACGGCGGCGCGGGCGGCACGTTCGCGCCGTCAGCGAGCGTGCGCAACCCGACCTACACGCCCGCGGTCGCGTCCGGCGCCGTCACGCTGCGGCTGCGCGCCACGTACTCGGGCTCGGGGTGCTTTCGCGAGGACACGCTGGTTCTCACCGTGAACCCGAGGCCCGTCGTGGACGCCGGCCCCTCGCGGCAAGCTTGCGTGGGTTCGAGCGTCTCGCTCACGGGCACGCCGGGCATCGCCGACACGTTCTCGTGGTCGGACGGCGGCGCGGGCGGCACGTTCACGCCGTCGGCCTTCGTGCTGAGCCCGCAGTACTCGAACCCGACGCCAGGCACGTACGAGCTGACGCTGACCGGCACGGACGTCCCGACCGGTTGCACGGGCACGGACACGGTCAGCGTCACGTTCGACGCGGCGCCGACGTCGGACGCGGGCGTGGATCGCAAGAGCTGCGCCTGCGAGCCGGTCCCGATGGTGGACGCCCTCGCCGGCGGCGGCACGCAGTTCGCGTGGAGCGACGGCGGCGCGGGCGGCACGTTCCTGCCGTCCGCGAGCGTCCTCAACCCGACGTACCTCAACGATGTCGCGAGCCTCGCGACGCTCTCGCTCACCAGCACGAACACCGCCACGGGCTGCACCGCCACCGACTACGTGGTCGTCGAGTTCTCCGACTGTCCGGAAGCCGAGGCCGGAGCGCCGAAGTCGGCCTGCACGGGCTCGTCGGTCGCTCTCCTCGATGCCTCGGGCGGCAGCGCGACCGAGTACGCGTGGACGGACGACGCTGCCGGCGGCACGTTCGCGCCCTCGCCGTTCGTGCTCAACCCGACGTACACGAATCCGGCCGTCGGCACGCACGTGCTGCGCTTCGTCGCGACCGACCGCGCGGCGGAGGACCCCGTCCTCTACCAGACCGACTTCGAAGGCGCCGTCGGACCGGAGTGGTCGTCCACCACGACGAGCGTGACGCCCGCGGGCGGCCGTCGCTTCCTGGGCCAGTTCAGCAACGAAGCAGTCACGCTCAGCCTGACGGGCCTGCCGGCGCACGGTCAGCTCTCGGTCTGCCTTGACCTCTTCGTGATCCGTTCGTGGGATGGCCACGTGGGCGCGCTCCCCGAGGTCGGGCCCGATCTCATGGACATCTCGGTCGTCTCCGGGCCGCAGCTGCTGCACGCCACGTTCGCGAACGCCGCGCCGCGACAGCAGTCCTACCCCGAGACGTACCAGGATGCCCTGGGTTCCGGGAGCCCGGCGCATCCGCCGGAAACCGGCGCGGACGAGGTGGACACGCTCGGATACCCCGCGGCGGAGGGCGGCGATGCGGTCTACCGGCTCACCTTCACGTTCCGGCACTCCGCGCCGAGCGTGACGCTGCGCTTCGCGGCGAGCGGGCTCGAGGCCATCGCGAACGAGAGCTGGGGTCTCGACAACGTGCAGGTCAGCGCGACCGCGTGCCGCGCGTGCACGGCCCGCGACACGGTGGCCGTCACGGTTCACCCGCTTCCCGTGGTGGATGCCGGCCCGAACGTGCAGGCCTGCGCGAGCACGCCGGTCGCTCTCGACCAGGCCACGTCCGACGCGCCGGGGACGCATCGCTGGAGCGACGGGGGAGGCGGCGGCTCCTTCTCGCCGAACTCCCGCGTGCAGCACCCGACGTACACGAACGCGCGCGCGGGCACGTACACGCTGACGTACACGGCCACCACGACGGCCACGGGCTGCAGCGCGAGCGACACGTTGCAGGTCACGGTCAACCCGGCGCCGCTCGTCTCCGCCGGCGCCGATGACACGGGCTGCGCCGGCCAGCCGATCCCGCTCGACGACGCGTTCGCGTCTCCGGGCACCACGGTGCTCTGGACCGACGGCGGGGCGGGCGGCACGTTCTCGCCCTCGGCGACGGTGCTCGAGCCGACCTACACGAACGCGACGCCCGGCGCGCACGTGCTCACGCTGACGGCTACGCGGCCTTCGACGGGTTGTAGCGCCAGCGACCAGGCGATCGTGACGGTGCTCGCCAATCCGACCGTCAACGCCGGTGCGGACAAGCTCGGCTGCGCGGGCGTGGCGGTGGGCCTGACCGATGCCACCGCCTCGGCCGGGACCATCCTGTGGAGCGACGGGGCCGCGGGCGGAACGTTCGCGCCCTCCGCCAGCGTGCTGAACCCCACCTACACGAACGGCGCGGGCATCCGCACGCTGACTCTGCGCGTGACGTCGGCCGACGGCTGCGTCTCGACGGACACGGTCGTCGTCAACGTCAGGGCGCTGCCGGCGGTGGATGCCGGGGCAACGAAGGAAGCCTGCGCCGGCGTGGACGTCGCCCTGTCCGACGCGACATCCACGGGCGACACGTTCTCGTGGAGCGACGGGGGCGCCGGCGGGACCTTCTCGCCGAGCGCCACGGTGCGCAACCCGAACTATCGGCACGCGTCGGCCGGCACGCGCACGCTGACGCTCGCGGCGACGGCCTCCTCGACCGGGTGCTCGGCGTCCGACACGGTGATCGTCAACGTGCGGAACCCCACGGTGGCGAACTTCACGGTTCCGCCGAGTCCTTGCGAGGACACGGCCGTCTGCTTCACGAACACGTCCGCGAACGGCACCAGCTGGCTCTGGTCCTTCGGCGATCCCGCGGGCGGCACGAGCACGCAGTTCCAGCCCTGCTACATCTACTCCCAGCCCGGCACGTACACGGTCACGCTGACGGCGACCAACGCGTGCGGCTCGAACCAGAAGCAGAGCCCCATCACGATCCAGCCCAAGCCGGTCGCGAACTTCTCGTACTCGACGCAGGGCAACCGGTACTGCAAGAACCGCGACATCAACTTCACCGACCTGTCCACGAACAACCCCACGTCCTGGTTCTGGGACTTCGGCGACGGCAACACGTCCACGGTCCGCAACCCGACGCACGCGTACGCGACCGACGGCGTCTTCATCGTGCGGCTGACCGCCTGCAACGCGTGCGGCTGCGGCCCGCCGCGCTTTGATGGCATCGAGATCGCCGCCGCGTGCAACACGAACTGCGAGGCGAACTCGAACCAGATCAACTGCACGGGCCAGGTCGCGACGCGCACGGGCAACACGTGCACGGATCACGACAACTTCAACACGACCTCGTACCCGTGCGCGCCGGGCATCTCGTACACCGGCGACAACAAGATCTACGACCTGAACTTCCCGTCGGGCGCCAACTTCATCATCACGCTGACCGAGACGATGCCGGAGCCGAACGGCTACGACCTGGACCTGATGATCTCGGACGCGTGCAACCCGCCGCACTGCGCGGCGTGGGGAGACGAGACGGTCCATTACGATGACCGCACGACGGCGAACGATGACTACTGGCTGATCGTGGACGGTCGCAATGGCACGTGCGGGCCCTACGAGCTGACGGTCCGCTGCCTGTCGCCAGCCGAGACCGCCTCGTGCGCGCCGCCGTCGTTCAACGGGATCACCGCGGCCGAGGATCAGGACCCGTGCGGGATCCCCGGCATCCTCGTGACCTGGACGGCCGTGACCAACTGGGGCGCCGGCACGAACGGCTCGAGCTGCTCCACCGGTCACTACGAGATCTGGCGCGCGCCCGTGGCGGCGCCCAACACCGAGACGCTCGTCGGCACCGCCCCGGGAACGGCCACGAGCTTCCTGGACCTCATGCCCGTGCCGCGCCGCGACTACCGGTATCGCGTCATCGCCGTCAACGACTGCTGCGCCGAGCCCGCGCTCAGCACCGTGCGCGACGATGCGCGGGACGAGTTCAGCGGCTCGATCGAGGTGGACGCGGGGAGCGGGGGCACGATCACGTGCGACGCGCCGGAGTTCCAGCTCCTCGGCACCGCGTCGGGCGGGACCGGCATGGGATTCGACTACCTGTGGACGCCCTCGGCGGGCCTGTCCGACCCGACCGTCAGCAACCCGGTGGCCACGCTCGGCGCGACCTACACCGTGCGCGTCACGGATCGCGGCGACGGCTGCACGGCCACCGACACGGTCGTCGTCACGGGCGATGCCGTGAATCCGACGGCGAACGCCGGCCCCGATCGCGTGCTGACATGCGCGCGCACGGTCGTGACGCTGACGGGGTCGGCCTCGGGCGGCAACGCGTCGCAGGGGTACGCCTACGCCTGGGAGCCTGCCGGCAACGTGTCGGATCCCGCGGCGGCCTCGCCGACGACGTCCACGCCGGGCACCTACACGCTCACGGTCGAGGCCATCGCGACGGGCTGCATCGCGACCGACACGGTCTTGGTGACGGAGTCGCGCGAGACCCCCACGGCGAACGCCGGTCCGAACCGCGAGCTCACGTGCGCGTCGCCGAGCGCGACGCTCACGGGCTCGGCATCCGGCGGGGACGGATCGCTGGGCTACGTGTACTCGTGGGCGCCCGCGTCCGGCGTGTCGGATCCGTCGGCGGCGTCGCCGACGACCTCGAGCGCCGGCACCTACGTGCTGACCGTGACGGCGCTCGCCACGGGCTGCACGGACACGGACGTCGTCGTCGTGGTCGCCAACACGGCGCCGCCGACGGCCGGCGCGGGACCGGATCGGCAGCTCGATTGCGCGGCCGGGCCGGTGACGCTCGATGGCTCGGCCTCGGGAGGCGATGGCTCGGAGGGCTACGCCTTCGCGTGGTCGCCCGCCGATCGCGTCTCCGATCCCGCGGCCGAGAATCCGACGACGCGCGTGCCCGGCACGTACACGCTCACCGTCACGGATGTTCACACCGGGTGCACGGCGACCGACACCGTCAGCGTCGCGGCGGATCCCGACGCGCCGATCGCCAGCGCCGGAGCGGACAGCTCCATCACGTGCCTGATCGCGAGCGCGACCCTCAGCGGTTCGGCCTCGGGCGGCGATGGCTCGCAGGGCTACACCTACGCGTGGTCGCCCGCGGCGCAGGTCGCGAACCCGGCCGCGGCCGTCACGACGACCACGATGCCGGGCGTCTACACACTCGCGGTCACGTCGGTCGCGGACGGCTGCGTCGGCGTGGACACGGTGACGGTCGCGGACCTGACGGGGCCGCCCGTCACGACGGCGGGCCCCGATCGCTTCCTCACGTGCGCGAGCTCGACGGTGACGCTTCTCGGCGCCGCGTCCGGCAGCGATGGGCGCTCGGGGTATTCGTACTCGTGGAGTCCCGCGGGCCTCGTGTCGGATCCGGCGATCGCCCAGCCGACGACCTCCACCGCGGGGACTTACACGCTGACGGCGACCGACATCTTCACGGGATGCTCGTCCAGCGATGCCGTGGCGGTGCTGATCGACACGGCCGCGCCCGTGGCCGAGGCTGGCCCCGGCGGCGTCATTCGATGCAACGCGCCGACCGCGCCGCTGACCGGCTCGGCTTCGGGCGGCAACGGGTCCCAGGGTTACGCGTTCGCCTGGTCGCCCGCGGGCAGCGTCGCGGATCCCGCATCGGCGGCGACGAGCGCGAGCGCGCCCGGCACCTACACGCTGACCGTGACCGACCTCGCGAACGGCTGCACGGACACCGACACCGTCGTCATCGCCGACGACACCGTGCCGCCGACCGTGGACGCGGGTCCCGACGCCACGCTCGACTGCGCCGTCGGGCGCGCGCGGATCACGGGATCGGCCTCGGGCGGCAACGACTCGGCCGGCCGCGCGTTCCGGTGGGAGCCGGCCGTCAACGTGCTGGATCCGAACGTCGCGGTGACGGACGCCACGGCCGCCGGCACCTTCACGCTGACGGTGACCGACACCGCCAGCGGCTGCGCCGGCACCGACACGGTGCTCGTCAGCACGGTCGGCGGGCCGGCGGCGAACGCCGGACCCGATGACCGCATCACGTGCGCGGCGACGGTCGGCGATCTCGTCGGCTCGGCTTCCGGCGGCGACGGTTCGCAGGGCTACACGGCGTCGTGGTCGCCAGCGGCGAACGTCGCGAACCCGTCGGCCTTCGTGACGACGACGACCGTGCCGGGCACCTACACGCTGACCATCACGGATGTCGCGACGGGCTGCCGCGCCTTCGACGTCATGGTCGTCACCGACGGCACGTCGCCCCCCGTGGCGTCGGCGGGCGCGAACAAGACCATCACGTGCGCGGTCGCGTCCGTGACGCTCGACGGTTCGGCCTCGGGGGGCGACGGCTCGCAGGGTTACGCGTACACGTGGACGCCCGCGACAGGCCTGTCGGATCCGGCATCGCCCACGCCGCAGGCAACCATCCCGGGCACGTACGCGCTCACGGTGCGCGACATCGCGACGGGCTGCACGGCGGTGGATGCCGTGGACGTCGTGGACGGCCGCACGCCGCCCGTGGCGTCGGCGGGCTCCGATCAGCGGCGCACGTGCGCCTTCCCGACGGCGACGCTCGCGGGTTCGGCGGGCGGCGGCGACGGATCCCAGGGCTACGCGTACTCCTGGGCTCCCGCCGCGAACCTCACGAATCCCGCGACGCCGAATCCCACGACGACCACGCCCGGCACGTACACGCTGACCGTGACCGACATCGCGACGGGCTGCACGGGCACGGATCAGGTCGTCGTGACGGACAGCTTCGTCGCGCCCACCGCGAACGCCGGGCCGGACGGCCGCATCTCGTGTGACGCTCCGCTGGCGCAACTCAGCGGGTCGGCCTCGGGCGGCGACGGCTCGCTCGGCTACGACTTCTGGTGGGAGCCGGCGGCGGATGTCTCGAACCCGGTCTCCGCGACGCCGGTCGCGCTCGCGCCGGGGATCTTCACGCTGCGCGTGACCTCGCGCGCCACGGGCTGCTCGGGCACGGACACGGTGCTCGTCGTGGACGCCACGGCGCCTCCCGTCACGGAGGCCGGTCCCGCGCGAACGATCACGTGCGCGGTCACGGTCGTGACGCTCGATGGCTCCGCGACCGGCGGCGACGCCTCGCAGGGCTACGCGTACGCCTGGGAGCCGTCCGACGAGGTCTCGAACCCGGCCATCGCGAACCCCACGACCAGCACGCCCGGCATCTACAGCCTGACGGTCACGGCCATCGCGTCGGGCTGCAGCTCGACGGATTCCGTGGTCGTGTCCCAGGACACCGCGGTTCCGTACGCCAACGCGGGACCCGATCGCCGCGTGGACTGCACGAACACGGTCGCGACGCTCACGGGCTCGGCGTCGTCCGGCAACGGCTCGCAGGGGTACACGTACGCGTGGTCGCCCGCCGCGAACGTGTCGGCGCCGACAGCGGCGGTCACGACGACCACGCTTCCGGGCACCTACACGCTGACCGTCACGTCCGTCGCGAACGGCTGCACGGACACGGACATCGTGATCGTGACGCAGGACGCGGCGGCGCCGACATCGAACGCGGGCCCGGACCGCACGCTCACGTGCGACGGGAACCCCGCGACGCTCACGGGCTCCGCTTCGGGCGGGAACGGTTCGCAGGGTTACGGCTACGCGTGGTCGCCCGCGGCCGCGGTGAGCTCGCCGACCTCGGCGACGACGACGACGACGCAGGCCGGCATCTACACGCTGACCGTGACGGGCCTCGCGAACGGGTGCACCGCGACCGACACCGTGGTCGTCTTCAGCGACACCGCGACGCCCGTGGCGAACGCCGGGCCCGATCAGCGGTTTGACTGCGACACGAGCCTCATCACGCTGCAGGGATCGGCGAGCGGCGGCGATGCCTCGCAGGGCTACAGCTATCACTGGGAGCCCGCCGGCCTCGTCAGCAACGCGAACATCGCGCAACCCACGACGACGACCGTCGGGACCTACACGCTGACGGTCACGTCGGTGGCATCGGGCTGCCAGTCCAGCGACACCGTGTTCCTCACGCGCGACGTGCGGCAGCCCACGGCGAACGCGGGACCCGATCACGTGACCACGTGCGCGTCGCCGATCGTCACGCTCCAGGGCTCGGCGTCCGGCGGCGATGGCTCGCAGGGCTACGCGTACGCGTGGAGCCCGGCGGCTCTCGTCTCGAACCCGGCCGCGCAGGCGCCGACCACGTCCACGCCGGGCACGTACACGCTGACCGTCACGGCCATCGCGACGGCATGCACGGACATTGACACCGTGGTGGTCGTGCAGGACACCGCGCCGCCCGTGTCGAGCGCGGGGCCCGATCGGCGTCTGGACTGCGTGACGACGGCGGTCGTGCTGGCGGGGTCGGCTTCCGGCGGCAACGGATCGCTCGGGTACACCTACGCGTGGGCGCCGGCCGCCTCCGTCTCGGATCCGACCGCGGCCTCGCCCACGACATCGGTGCCCGGCACCTACACGCTCACGGTGACGGCGATCGCCAACGGGTGCGCGTCCGCGGACACCGTTGTCGTCACGCAGGACATCGCGCAGCCGGTCGCGAACGCCGGGCCTGATCGCGTCCTGGACTGCGCGGTGGGGAGCGTGACGCTGAACGGCTCCGCGTCCGGCGGGAACGGCTCGGCCGGGTACGCCTACCACTGGGAGCCAGCGGGCGCCGTGACGGATCCGTCCGCCGCGGTCACGCAGGCCATCGCGGTCGCGACCTACACGCTGACCGTGACGGACAACGCGAACGGCTGCACGCACGCGGACACCGTGATCGTCACGTCGTCGCAGACGCCTCCGGTCGCGAACGCCGGGCCGGACACCAGCGTCACGTGCGCGCGCGCGACCGCGACGCTCACGGGCTCGGCTTCGGGCGGCGACGGATCGCAGGGGTACCAGACGACCTGGTCGCCGACCGCGCTCGTGGCCGATCCCTCGGCGCTGACGACGACGACGACCACGCCCGGCACGTACACGCTGCTCGTTCGCGACATCGCGACCGGATGCCAGGCGGCCGACACCGTGGTCGTCGTCAACGACACGACGGCTCCGACCGTGAACGCCGGTCCCGATCGCGTCCTGACCTGCACGAGCGGAACGGCGACGCTGACGGGCTCCGCCTCTGGCGGCAACGGATCGTCCGGCTACACGTACGCGTGGGCTCCCGCCGCGAGCGTCGCCAACCCGACCGCCGCGACGACGACGACGACGCTCCCGGGCACCTATACGCTCACCGCGACGGACGTGGCCTCCGGCTGCAGCGCGTCCGACATCGTGATCGTGACGGAGGATCGCGTGCCGCCGGTCGCGAACGCGGGGCCCGATCGGCCCATCGGCTGCACGGGCATCGCGACGCTGCTCGGCTCGGCCTCGGGCGGCAACGGCTCGGCCGGCTACGCGTACGCCTGGGCGCCCGCGGGCCTCGTCAGCAATCCCGCCATCGCGTCGCCGACGACCACGACGGCCGGCACGTACACGCTGACCGTCACGGATCTCGCGAACGGGTGCACGCACGCGGACCAGGTGAGCGTCGCGCCCGACACGACGCCTCCGGTGGCGAGCGCCGGGCTGGATCGCCAGATCACCTGCGCCACGCCGGACGTCACGCTCCTCGGTTCGGCGTCCGGTGGCAACGGAACGTCCGGCTACGGCTACGCCTGGTCGCCGGCGGGGAACGTCTCCGATCCGACCATCGCGAACCCGACGACGGTGCTGCCGGGCACCTACACGCTAACCGTCACGGACCTCGCGAACCTGTGCACGGCGGTGGACGCGGTCGTCGTGACGGTGGATCAGGCCGCCCCGATCGCGAACGCCGGCCCGGACGCGCTGCTGGACTGCGCCGCGGCGAGCGTCGCGCTGAACGGCTCCGCATCGGGCGGGAACGGATCGGCCGGCTACGCCTACTCGTGGCAGCCCGCGGGCGCCGTCACGGACCCGACCTCCGCGATCACCGGCGCGACCGCGACGGGCTCGTTCAGGCTCACGGTGACCGACCTGGCGAATGGCTGCATCGCCGTGGACACGGTGCTCGTCACGTCGAGCCAGCCGCCGCCGATCGCGAACGCCGGTCCCGACGGCACGTTGCGCTGCGATCGGGCCGCGACGCTCTCCGGGAGCGCCAGCGGCGGCGATGGCCGCCTCGGCTACACGGCGAGCTGGTCGCCGGCGGCGGGCGTCGCGAACCCGTCGGCGTTCGTGACGACGACGACCGTCGCGGGCACCTACACGCTCATCGTCACCGATGTCTTCACCGGCTGCCGGGGCGCCGACACGGTCGTGATCGCGGACGACGCGATCCCGCCGATCGTGGACGCGGGTCCCTCCGCGACGCTCACGTGCACCGTGACGGCGGTCCCGCTGCAGGGATCCGCGTCCGGGAGCAACGGTTCGCTCGGGTACATCTACTCGTGGTCGCCGGCGGCGGGCGTCGCCGACGCCAGCGCCGCCGTGACCAGCACGACGCTGCCGGGCACGTACACGCTGACCGCGACGGATCGCGCCACGGGCTGCTCGGCCACGGACACCGTCACGATCACGCAGAGTGGCGTCCGTCCCACCGCGGGCGCCGGCCCGGACGCCATGCTGAACTGCCGCAACCCGGGGCTCACCCTGCAGGGGACCGCCACCGGCGGCGACGGTTCGCAGGGCTACGCGTATCGCTGGGAGCCCGCGGCGCTCCTGAACAACCCGAACATCGCGGGCCCGATCACGTTCACGCCCGGCACGTACACGCTGACCGTGACCGACATCGCGACGGGTTGCACGGGCACCGACACCGTCGTCCTCACGCAGGACTTCCGGACGCCCCGCGCGAACGCCGGCCCCGACGGTGGCATCAGCTGCGCGAATCCCAGCGCCCCGCTCCGGGGGAGCGCCGCCGGCGGCAACGGCACGCAGGGCTACAGCTTCGCCTGGACGCCGCCGCTGGGCGTGACCGATCCGGCAGCGGCCGTCACGACGGCGCGCATCCCGGGAACGTACACGCTGACCGTGACGGACAACGCGAACGGATGCACGAGCAGCGACACCGTCGTCATCGCCGACAACGGCGCGCCGCCGTTCGTGGACGCGGGACCGGATCAGGTCATTGACTGCGACTCGCCCGTCGTGACGCTGCAAGGGCGCGCCATCGGCGGCGACGGCTCGATGGGGTACGCCTACTCCTGGTCGCCTGCGGGCAGCGTCTCGAACGCGTCGATCGCCACGCCCTCGACCAGCACGCCCGGCTCGTACACGCTGGTGGTCGTGGACATCGCCACGGGATGCGTCGTCTCGGACGTCGTCGTGGTCGGCTCCGACTTCAGGCGGCCGATCGCGGAGGCAGGGCCGGGCGCCATGATCTCCTGCACGCAGCCCCTGGCGCCGCTGACGGGCTCGGCTTCGGGAGGCAACGGATCGGCTGGCTTCTCGTACGCGTGGTCGCCCGCGGGCGATGTCGTCGCCCCGAACGCGGCCGCGACCCAGGCGGTCACGGACGGCACGTACACGCTCACGGTCACGGACAACGCCAACGGCTGCACGGCCACGGACACCGTGATCATCACGCGCGATCCCGCCATGCCGCGCGCGAACGCGGGTCAGGATCAGGTGGTGAGCTGCGTGGGTCCCGTCGCGACGCTGGTCGGCTCGGCCTCGGGCGGTGACGGATCGCAGGGCTACTCGTATTCGTGGGCGCCCGCGAGCGAGGTCTCCGATCCGGCGGCCTCGACCGTCACGACCACATCGGCAGGCACCTACACGCTCACGATCACGGACATCGCGACGGGCTGCCGGGCCGTGGACGTCGTGGTGGTCATCGCGGGCAGCGCGCCCGTGCCGACCGAGCCGTCGGCGCTGGATCAGAACCCCGGCGCGCTCCCGCTGACGGTGCGCTGGTCGGACGCGGCGCACTCGTTCATCATCGTCACGTGGGAGAACGTCGGCGCCGCCGAGTACCGCCTCTACGAGGGCTCGATCCCGATCCTCGGCGGCTCGTACGATCACCTCGCTCGCGCCTGCGGGCTGGCCGCTCCCACGGACATGCACGTCCCGGGTCTCGGCGCGGTCTACTACCTCGGCGTCGCCGCCGCCTGCGACGGCACCGAGTCGTCCTACGGTCGCTCCTCGCGCGGCATCGCCCGCCCCGACGCCAACTCCGCCTCCGGCCTGCCCTGCCCGTGAGAGGGGCTGTATCCTCCCCGGATGCAACCCGAGAGCATCCGCGCCTTCGTTGACGCCACGTGGGGCGAGCACGTGCTGCCCGCCCTGCGCGAGTACATCCGCATTCCCGCCGTGAGCCCGGCGTTCGACGCGGCGTGGGAGGCGCACGGCGAGCTCGAGCGCGCGGTCGTTCTCGCGCGCGACTGGGTCGCGGCGCGCCAGCTCAGCGGTGCGACCGTCGAGATCCTGCGCCTGCCCGGGCGCACGCCCGTGCTCCTGGTGGATGTCCCCGGCACGCGGCCCGGCAACGTCCTGCTCTATGGCCACCTCGACAAGCAGCCGCCCTTCGACGGCTGGAAGCCCGGGCTCGGCCCGTGGACGCCGGTCGAGCGAGACGGGCGCCTGTACGGCCGCGGCTCCGCCGACGATGGCTACGCCGTGTTCGCCGCCACCACCGCCATCGCGGCGCTGCAAGCGCGCGGCATCCCGCATCCCCGCTGCGTCATGCTCATCGAGGCGTCAGAGGAGAGCGGGTCGCCCGATCTCCCCGCGCACGTGGACGCCGCGAGCGCGCGCATCGGCACGCCCGATCTCGTGATCGGGCTCGACTCCGGTTGCGGCGACTACGACCGCCTCTGGCTCACGACGTCGCTGCGCGGGATGATCGCGCTGACCGTTCGCGTGGACGTGCTCGACGAGGGCGTTCACTCGGGCGACGCCTCGGGCGTCGTGCCGTCCAGCTTCCGCGTCATGCGGCAGCTCCTCGATCGCATCGAGGACGCCCGCACCGGACGCATGCTTCTTCCGGAGCTCGCCTGCGCCATCCCGCCGGGCCGCGAGGCCGAGGCGCGGGCCGTGGCCAGCGTGCTCGGCCCGTCCACGTTCGATCGATTCCCGTGGGCGGGCGACACGCGCGCGATGCACGACGACATCGGCGAGCTCGTGCTGAACCGCACCTGGCGGCCGACGCTCTCGGTCACGGGCGCCGAGGGCCTGCCCCCGCTCGAGACCGCCGGGAACGTGCTGCGCCCGTACACGGCGTTCAAGCTCTCCGTGCGCCTGCCCCCGACGGTGGACGCGAGCGTCGCGATGGCGGCGCTCACGCGCGCTCTGACGAGCGACCCGCCGTCCGGCGCGCGCGTGACGTGTCACGGCGAGCCGTCCACCGGCTGGGAGTCGCCCCCGCTCGCGCCCTGGCTGCGAGAGTCAATCGCGACCGCCTCGCGCGATCACTTCGGCGCCGAGGCCGCGCTCATGGGGGAGGGCGGCTCCATCCCGTTCATGACCATGCTCGGCGAGCGCTTCCCGAAGACGCAGTTCGTCATCACGGGCGTGCTCGGCCCCGAGTCCAACGCGCACGGTCCGAACGAGTTCCTGCACATCCCGACCGCGCGCTCGGTCACGGCCTGCGTCGCGGACGTGATCGCCCGGCTCCCCTGAGAGCGCGGCCACCGGATCGCAGCCAGAGAGATGGAGCCGCTGCCTCACTTCGCCCCCGCGCGCTCCTCCGGCGGACGGACGTTGCGGAAGGCGCGCCACAGCAGGATGTCGTAGGCGATCTTCATCGAGGCGCCGATGACGAGCGGCGCGACGGGGGAGGCGCCGACCATCAGCGCTCCCGCGAACGCGGGCGCGATGGCCCAGCCAGCCATGCGCACGAGATGGGTCGCGGCCGAGGCGACCGTGCGCTCTTCCGGGCCCACGACGGCGAGCACGTAGGACGATCGCGTGGGCACGTCCATCTCGACCAGGCCCTCGCGCAGCAGGAACAGCGCCGCCGCGACGGGGAAGCTCGGGGCGAACGCGACCGTGATGAGCAGCAGGCTCGAGGGAAGGTGCGTGAAGACCATCGTGTTCACGAGGCCGATGCGGCGCGCGAGCCAGGCGGCGCCGAGATGCGAGACCGCGTTCAGCAGGCGGGCTGCGAAGAAGAGCCCGCCGACCTGCGCCGCCGAGATGCCGAAGCGATCGTGAAACCAGTACGACAGCAGGGCGGTCGTCAGGAACCCGCCCGCGACGCTGTCCACCGCGAAGAGCCCGCCGATGCGGAGCAGGATCCCGCGCGTGCGCGGCGTGACCTGCCGGAGAGCCGCCGAGCGGAGGCCGCCCTCGGTCGCGGGTGAGAGCCCGAGCGCGAGCGCGGCGGTCACGGCGAAGACCAGCGCGCTGGCCGACAGCGTGGCGCTCGCGGGATCGCGCGCGGTCCCGGCCGCCGCCGGCGCGATCGCGAGCAGCGCGGGCAGGAGCGATCCGACGGCGTGGCCC
>CAZTIW010000007.1:142990-146414 GCA_964613915.1 uncultured Thermoanaerobaculia bacterium | reverse complement strand
CCGTCCGCGTCGTTCGCCGCGTCGTTCGGGCACGCGTCGCACGCGTCGCCCTGGCCATCGCCGTCCGCG
Source organism: uncultured Thermoanaerobaculia bacterium (assembly GCA_964613915.1). Classification (GTDB taxonomy): domain Bacteria; phylum Acidobacteriota; class JBCCFW01; order JBCCFW01; family JBCCFW01; genus CAZTIW01. The sequence goes on along the minus strand of CAZTIW010000007.1, from coordinate 146,345 downwards.
TCTTCCTGGCCGGCGTTCGGAACGCTCGGGCAGTTGTCCACGTCGCCGCAGAAGCCATCCTGGTCGGCGTCGTTCGCCGCGTCGTTCGGGCAGGCATCGTCCGGATCGCAGATGCCGTCGAGGTCGGCGTCGGCAGCGCAGCCATCGCACGCATCACCGATCCCGTTGTTGTCCGTGTCCTCCTGGCCGGGGTTCGGATCGTCCGGGCAGTTGTCGAGGTTCCCGCACACGCCGTCGCCGTCCGTGTCCTGCACGCCGGGATCCGGCGTGAAGACGCAGGCGCCCGCGCCGCAGGCCGGACCCGACGACCCCAGCCAGGGCGTGAAGTCCACCTTGTTGCTGACGTAGTCGCCGCTGCCGGGGCCAGCGCCGCTGGGCCCGCTCGCCGAGTTCCACCAGTTGTTCTCGGCGTCGAGATCCGTCATGCACGCAGTGGGGTTCACGATCACGCCGCGCTCGTTGTTGCGGAAGCAGTTGTAGTTGACGCGGACCGTCGTCGAGCACACCGTGCTGGCGACTCGAATGCCGGCCGACTTCGTCGAGTCCGACAGGCCGCCGCTCGGGCCGTTGTCGTGGATGTCGTTGTGCTCGATCGTGACGTTGTTGATGTTCCAGGCGAGGTAGATCGCCCCCGTCGTCCAGGGCTTGCAGCCAGAGATCTCGTTGCAGGAGACCAGCGCCCCGCTGGAGAAGATCTTGATTCCCGTCGGCGCGCGCGAACTCGGCACGGCCACGCTGCTGTCCTCGATGCCGGTCACCACGTTCTCGATGGCGTCAGCGACGTGGTCGAGGCGGTCCCGCCCGGCGGGCGAGTTCCCGGTGAATCCCAGCGTGATGCCGTCACGAAAGGACGCGCCCGCGATGTCGTTGCCCCGGATGACGTTGCCCTGAACCCGCGCGGTGGCGTCGTCCTGGTCGGTGACGTAGATGCCGAACTCGCTGAGAAGCCCCTGGCTGGAGCGAATCTCGTTGAAGTTCACCTGCGTGTTCTCGCAGCGCAGCAGCTCGAAGGCTGCCTTGCGCGCGTCGTCCACGTAATTCCGCTCGATGAGGGCGCCGGTCAAGAAGCGCGCATGGACGGCGCGACCGTTGTTGGCCGAGCGAATGTTCTGGAAGATGTTGTCGCGAACCACGATGCCCGCGAGGAGGCCGGGGCCGCCGGGCGTGATGATCGAGTCCTGACCACACTGGTAGAGCGTGAGGCCCTCGATCGTCACGTTCGGGCTGCTGATGTCGAAGTGGCCCGGGGCGCCAGGCCCCGTCCCGTCCAGGACCGCCTCCGTGAAGATGGAACCGGGCGGCAGGGTCCCTTCCAGACCGCGCGTCGAGCAAGTCTGGCGCGGATCCACGCCAGCCTGGGGCCCCGAGAACGTCAGCGCCTTGTTCACCAGGAGGCGCTGCGGCAGGAGATAGCGCCCCGGCGTGAAGCACAGGACGTCGCCGGGCGTCGCGTCGTTGATGGCCTGCTGCAGGTTGTCAGCCGGCGTCAGCGTGGTCGTGCAAGGCCCGCTGGCATCAGCCAGCGTGGGAACCATGGCGAGAGCGATGATCGAAAGACAGCGAAGAAGGCGGGCGGTCGTGGCCGCCTTGAACGATGCGATCGGGATCATGGGGTGAGCACCTCGACGAAATCGCGGACGCGCCCCCCTCTCGAACGGCTGAGCAGCACGCCAGCCGCACTCCACGCGCGCGTTAGAAAATCAAGTTACGTAGACACTAGGGCCAAAACGAAAAGCGCGCAAGCGGGTCCCCGGGGGCGTCCAGGGGGCGCGCGTGGTGCACCCCAGGACCGCTGGATCTAGCACAAGCTACTGATTCAAATAGTCTTGTGCGGACTCGAACAAGTTACGTTGCCATCTCGTGGCCCATGACCAGCCTCGAGAAAAAGCGGCTGCCGCGTCAGATTCCCGCCACGCACGTCAACGAATCCCTGGGGCGGAAGTGCACCGGGCACCGGCACCCGGCGCGGAGACGCCCACGTCCCGCCGCGGCAAGCCTCACGACGGGCCCCCGGCCGCCCCGCCAGCCCCCTCGCCCGCCGCCGCGCCAGTCCCCTCGCCCGCCCGGACACCCCGGCCCCGCCTCAGCAGCCAGGCTCCCCGAAGCACTCCAGGTCGGCGCAGTCCGTGAAACCATCGCCGTCGTTGTCGATGCCGTCGCTGCAGTCGGACTCGTAGCAGTTGGGCGCCGCGCCGCAGTCCGGATCCTCGCAGTCCACCAGCGCGTTGGCGTCGTCGTCGATCCCGTTGTCGCAGATCTCGGGGCACTCGGGCATGAACGAGCAGTCCGGATCGTCGCAGTCCACGAGCGTGTCGCCGTCGTTGTCGGCGGCATCGGCGCACTGCGTGCTCTCGTCACAGGCGGGCTCGCTCGCGCAGTCCGTGTCCGCGCAGTCCACGAGGCCGTTCGCGTCGTCATCGACGCCGTTGAAGCAATCCTCGGGGCACGCGATGTTGTCGGAGCAGTCCGGATCGTCGCAGTCCACCAGCGTGTCCGCGTCGTTGTCCAGGCCATCGGCGCAGCGGCCCACTTCCTGGCAGGCCGGATGGGCCGCGCACTCCGAGTCGCGACAATCCGCGTTGTTGTCGGCGTCGTCATCCACGCCGTTCGTGCAGTTTTCCGGGCAGGCGGGATCGTCCGTGCAGTCGGGATCCTGGCAGTCCACCAGCGTGTCGCCGTCGTTGTCCTGGCCGTCCGAGCAGTTGGCGGCCTCGAGGCAGGCGGGGAGCCCGGCACACTCGGAGTCCGCGCAGTCCACCTGGCCGTCCGCGTCGTCGTCCGCGCCGTTCGTGCAGTTCTCCGGGCAGCCCGCATCGTCGCTGCAGTCCGGGTCCTGGCAGTCCACCAGCGTGTCGCCGTCGTTGTCCGTCGCGTCCGAGCAGTTGCCGGTCTCGAGGCATGTAGGCGCGCCGGCGCACTCCGAGTCCGCGCAGTCCACCTGGCCGTCCGCGTCGTCGTCCGCGCCGTTCGTGCAGTTCTCCGGGCAGCCCGCGTCGTCGCTGCAGTCCGGGTCCTGGCAGTCCACCAGCGTGTCGCCGTCATTGTCGGTCGCGTCGCCGCAGTTGCCGGCCTCGGCGCACGCCGGGAAGCTAGCGCACTCGGCGTCCGCGCAGTCCACCAGGCCGTCCGCGTCGTCGTCCGCCCCGTTCGTGCAGTTCTCCGGGCAGGCGGCGTCGTCGCTGCAGTCCAGGTCCTGGCAGTCCACGAGCGTGTCGCCGTCGTTGTCGGTCGCGTCCGAGCAGTTGCCGGCCTCGAGGCACGCGGGCGCCCCGACGCACTCGGCGTCCGCGCAGTCCACCTGGCCGTCCGCGTCGTCGTCCGCGCCGTTCGTGCAGTTCTCCGGGCAGGCGACGTC
>CAZTIW010000007.1:0-142890 GCA_964613915.1 uncultured Thermoanaerobaculia bacterium | reverse complement strand
GGCCGTCCGCGTCGTCGTCCGCGCCGTTCGTGCAGTTCTCCGGGCAGGCGACGTCGTCGCTGCAGTCCGGGTCCTGGCAGTCCACCAGCGTGTCGCCGTCGTTGTCACGACCGTCCGCGCAACGGCCGACCTCGGCGCAGCCAGGCCCGTCGCAATCGTCATCGTCGCAGTCCGCCGCTCCGTCGCCGTCCTCGTCGCCCGGGACCGCGCAGTCCTCGACGGGGGGGATGCAAGCTGGCGCCGTCGCGCAGTCGGGGTCGGCGCAGTCCACGAGCGTGTCGCCGTCGTCGTCGAACAGGTTCGTGCAGGCGGCATCGCCCGACTCGGGACAGGCGGGATCGCCCTGACAGTCGAGATCCGCGCAGTCGATCAGCGTGTCGCCGTCGTTGTCGCGGCCGTCCGCGCAGCGGTCGCCCTCGCCGCACGCGGCGTCGCCATCGCAGTCCGGATCGTCGCAATCGACCGCACCGTCCGTGTCGTTGTCGAGGTCGTCGGCGCAGTTCCCCGTCTCGGGACACGCCGCGTGGCCGATGCACTCCGTGTCGGCGCAGTCCACGGCCCCGTCCGCGTCATCGTCGGAGGCGTTCGAGCAATCCTCGGGGCACGCCGGATCGTCCGTGCACGCCGGGTCCGCGCAGTCCGTCAGGCCGTCCGCGTCGTTGTCCTCGCCATCCGCACAGTTCCATGGCCCTTCGTCGAACGGCCTGCGCGCATCCAGATCCGGATCGCCGAGGGGACCGGCGCCGCAGGCGTTGCGTGCGCGCACGAGATACCAGAATCCCGCGCGATCGCCGCCCGGCGGCCTGCCGTCGGTGACGCCGAGCCGGACGTCGCGAAAGGGCATCGTCGCGCTCGCCGTGCCCCGATCCGCGCGCAGCGACGCGATGGTCCCCGAGGCGACGTCCACGACGGTGTCCGCGCCCCACGCGATCGCGGGATCGGGCCAGCTCAGCCGCGCGTCATCGCCCCCGGCATGAGTCGCCATGAGCGGCGCGACCTCGCCCGGCACGGCGCGCGAACCAGGGTCGGCCGGAGCGCAGTCCGTGGCGTTTGGCTCGCCGTCACCGTCCGTGTCCGCGCCGGCGCACGCGGGATCCCCGACGCAGTCCGTGTCATCGCAGTCGGCGGGCCCATCACCGTCATCGTCCACGCCGTTGGCGCAGTCGGTTTCCTCGTGCGTCGCGAGGACCTGCACGAGCCAGGAGGTCAGCGCGATGGTCGCGGGAAAGCCGCCGGGCGGATTGGGATCGGGACGGGGCACGTAGGGCGCGTTGTTGAACAGCCCCTCGTACGTGATGGTGTTGGCCCCCACGCGGACGGCCGACGTGATGTCCAGCACGCGGGGCGCGACGTCGAGGCCGGGGCACCATCCGCCGCGACCGAAGGGCCAGGTGCCGTACTGGTTCGGAACGACACCGTTCTCGATCTGCCGGATGCACCCGTCCGCGATGCCGGCCTCGGGATGGTCGAGCTGGAACGGCACGCCGTTGACCGTGAAGCGGTGCTGGTGATTGCAGAACTCGGCGCAGTTGTCGAGTTCGACACCCCAGCCGTGGCCCGTCAGCAGCGCCGCGATCAGCACCCGGTCCGCGGCCGAACTCACGTGCACCACCTGCGGCGGGTGCCGGGACGAGTAGTTCTGATCGAACCCCCCTCCGGTCCACAGGCTCCGCATGGCGACGGGGCGCTCGCCGCGGCCCGTGTGCCCGAAGTGCAGGCGCAACGTCATGTCGTAGACCTGTCCCGAGACGAAGCGCAGCGTCTGCACGCCTCCCGCGGCCAGGAGCGGCAGGAACGGCGTCGCGTCGGTGATCCACCGCCCCTCGCGACCGTAGGTCGTGATCCACCGGCCCAGCTCGACGGGACAGCTGGCGGAGTTCCCGGGCTCGCACAGCATGAGGTTGACGATGTAGTCCCACTCGCCGCAGTTGGCCTCGTCATGCCCGGGACAGTCGAGCGTCAGGTCCAGGAGCAGCGTGTCGGGCATCGCGATCTCGGCCGGCGTCGGGAAGCTCACGTCCGCGGACACGGTGCCCGCGGCGGCGTTCGCGAACGCCGTGACCGTGGTCCAGGGCCTGGCCGCCAGGGCCCGATCCCGCTCGCGCTCGGCGTTGTAGTGCCGCGTCTCGTGCGCCGTGTAGGCGAGTTCGGCCACGCCGGGGCCTCCCGGGTGGAACAGGAGCCCGACATCCCGCACCCGCTGGGCCCGATCGATGGCCCAGGAGAAGACCCCGCGCGCCTGCATCTTGGCGCCGATCCAGTTCGGCAGCTGGAACGCGCCCGTGGTCACGTAGTGAAAGCGCGGAGCCCAGGCCGCCTGCTCGGCGGCGGAGCGCGCGCCGAGCGCGGCGTCCACGCGCGCCTTCATGGCCAGCACGTCGTTGCGCACGAGCGTGGCATTCGTCTGGAACGAGCAGAAGAAGTACTGCACGTTGCCCGGAGAGCCGTCGATCAGGTCGTCCACCGACGACGCCCACAGGTCCACGGCGTACTGGTAGGACGGGTGGTAGTTCACGAAGACCAGGCTGTCGCAGCCGTTCCAGCGCGCCGAGTACGTCCAGTCGCCATCCACGGTGGGAACCGTGAAGTCCGCCGCGAGATCCCGCGCATTGCGCCCGTAGGGGCCCGACGAGAACGAGGGCAAGGGACCCGCGCACGGATCCGGGGCTTGCGCCGCCCCGGCGAGGGGCAGCAGGATGAGCAAGACCGCGATCAACTGGCGCATGGGCGGGGCTCCGCGAGAGCGCGCGAGAACAAGCACGAGCGCGGACGGACCGAGCGCACGCACGAGCGCGTCGTCACCGCAAGATACACCCCACGGCCGGCCGAAGGCACCCCCGAGGCGCAGCGCGGCTCACATCGCCGCGGCCGTGCGAGGGCACACGCTGCGGAACCGGCACCACCGGCACTCGCCCGGATCCTCGGCGAACGCGAACTCCGACTCGGGCCTCGGCTCGTCGGCGCCGACGTCCACGAGGAGCGCGCGCATGCTCGCGACGGACGACCGGAAGTGGACGAGGAACGCCTCGCGCGCCGCGGCGGTGACGTCGTGCTCGCGCCGCGTGCCCGTCGCGACGTTCACCTCCCGCGCCACGATGCGGTCCGGGTCCGCCCCGTGGCAGGCGGCGAGCGCGAGCGCGTACGTCGCGAGCTGGCGCGGCGCGCCGTCGGCGTCGCGGCCCGTCTTCCAGTCCACGACCACGACGCGGTCTCCCTCGCGGAAGGCGCAATCAATCTTGCCGAAGACCTTCACGCCCTCGACGGTGAACGCGGTCGGGCCGAGCCGCCCGCTCCAGTCCTCGATCTCCAGCCAGTCTTCCGGAGGCAACCGCGAGAGATGGCGCCAGTCCTCCGACGCGAAGAAGGCGCGGATGCATCGCTCCACGAACTCCGCGGCGGACTTCCACTGCTGGCGCCAGTGCGGGCTGGCCGGGTCATGGGGCCGCTCGTGCTCGACGAACCGGACGTGCGCCTTGACGTCCCCGGTCCTGCGGGCCACGTCATCGCGGCTGTCGGCGAAGTCCTGTCGCATCCAGCCGAGGACCTCGTCCACGACGGCGTCCACGTCCGGCGCCGGGACCCCGGCGCGCGCGCCATCGAGGGCGCGCGCGATCACGCGATGCACGATCGACCCCTGCCACGTGGCGCGGCTCTCGAGCTTGGTCAGCCGGTAGAGCTCGCGCTGGACGGGCGTCGCCGACCGGGACCACCCGCCCCACGCGCCGTAGTGCTGGTAGTAGTACTTCCGCGCGCACCGCTCGAGACGGTCGGCGCGAGAGAAGCTCCAGAAGAACTCCCGCTTCAGCTCGCCCACGAGAGCCCGCTGCTCACGGGATGGGCTGGTCCGTGCAGGAGTTGCGCCCGAGGTGCAGGTAGAAGTACACGGCGACGCCACGATAGGGCACGCCACCGCCGTCGCACGCCACGCCGGCGTCCGAGTAGAAGACGTCATCGGCGTTCGCGAGACGGTCCGCGACGAGATCGATCTGGGGATCGTCCGATCGGAACACGACGAACGTCGCGGGGTTGAAGTTCGAGTCGGCCCACGCGAGGCGCACGTCGCCCCCGGCCGGGCAACCGGCGGTCTTGCGCGCCCGGAGGATCCCGGCGTTCGTGCCCGTCGGAATGCCCGTGCGCGGCGCGATCATGCGGGGCAGGGAGCGCTGCATGAGACACGTCGGATCGTCGCTGCAGCGATACTCCATGACGAAGTTCGCACCCCCGGCGACGTGGGGCGTCCAGCACGTGTCGCCGGCGCCCCAGCCATCCACGTCTGCCGTGCGCGGAATCGTGCCGGCCTCGTCCTCCGTGCACGCCACCGGAACGAGGGTCCCGCTGAGGTCCATGAGGAAGCGGTACTCGACGGTGCCCGCGCAGCGCACGCCCGGCTGCTGGCCGCCGCGGAGTTCGAAGAGGTCGCCCGCGCAGTCCGCCGGCTGGGTGGCGTAGCTGAAGATGAACGTGCCGGTGCGACGCAGGAGCGAGATGGGGCCCGCGGGCGCCGACACGCAGGACGTGCTCAGGCTGCAGCGCACGGCGACCGACCAGTTCTCGTCGTCCGACACGACCGCGTCGTGCGTCGGCACGGGCGACCAGCCCGAGTCGCCGCCCCGATCCGAGGTCCAGCGGTACTCGACCTGGCCGCCGTCGCATCCCGTCACGACCGAACCGGAAGCATCGAGCGTGGCCACGGCGCCCGTGCAGTAGAAGCCGCCCGGCGGCGTGGTCACCTCGACGGCATCCGCCGTGAGCGCCACCGCGGGGATCGTGATGGTCTCGCTCAGCAGGCAGCCCGGGAGGGCCGAGCACTGCACGTGCACCGTCACGTCCATCGGCACGTCGGACGGGCCCACGATGCAGGTGGCCGTCTCGCTGAAGCCGTCCGGGAACGTATCGCCGTCGCAGTCCAGCGGACCGGCGGCATCGTCGAAGGCGAACTCCGCGACGCCCGGGCACCCGACGAGCGACGACCCTCCGGCGTCAATGGTGATGGTCTGGCCGGATCCGGCGCAGAACGCCCGCTCGGAGCCTGACAGCACGGGCAGGCCGTCAATGACCCTGACCACGACGCTCGCCGCATCCGTCGGCGTGGGCGTGGCGGCGCAGCGAACCTCCACGACGTACGTCGTGTCATCCACGGGGTAGTCCACGCAGATCGCGTCGGGCCCCCACCCGCTCGCGTCCTGCACGCGTGGCGTGACGCCATCGGCCTGGGCGCAAGCGACGGGGGCGCCGCCGACGAGGAAGCGCATCTCGAGATCGGCTGGCGGGCCGCACAGCGCGGCTTCGGAGAGGCTCCCGTCCACCGTCACGCGGTCGCCGGCGCACGTGGATCCGATCGTCGGTTCCGTGACCACGGGATGCGAGTAGGGCGCCACGGTGGGCACGCACGCCGCCGCCTGCGGCACGGCGCGGACGCGCTCGTACGTGAGCTGCACATCGTCGAGGTAGTACCCCTCGCCCTGTGCGTCCAGGGGCGGCTGCACGAACGTGATGTCCGGCAGGAAGTACCAGGCAAGGTGGACGGGCTGCGACAGGTCCACGCCCGCCAGCTGACCCGGCGCGACGGGGCGACTGTCCAGGACGAAACCGACCGTGTTCGAGTCCTGGCTGAAGCCGCCGAAGTCCACCTTGATGTACATCGCGAGCGCCGTCGTGGCGATGGCGATCGGGTTGCTCGTGTCGAAGACCGCAGGATCATTCGTGAGCACGACCGCGACGGCGTCGGCGTCCACGATGAGCGGGACGCTCGGCGGGAAGCCGATCACGCCGAGGTCAATGTCGTTCTGCCACTGCGCTGCGGTGACCCGCGCGGCCGCCGTGTCGGGGCCGAACAGCATCATGGGCGGCGAGGCGAGCCAGGGATCGCCCTGGGCATCCGAGTAGCGGCCGGCGCAGTTGGCCGGGCCGTTGCGGAACGCCTTCGTGCCGGCAGGCGTCGTGTTGGCGCAGGTCACCACGGTCCACTGGTTCGTGCCGACCGCGTCGAGGCGCCCGGTCGTCCAGAGCGGCCCGACGGGAGCCGATTCGCCCTCGACGTCGAATCCGAACGTGAGGCCCGACTCGAGCACGTAGTCCAGGCCGAGGCTTAGCGGGAGCGTCACCGCCGCGACCGCATTGTCGTAACCCGCGGCGTCGAAGCGGAACTCCAGGTTCGCGACATCGCCTGGCGTGATGGTCGGAGAGCCCACCACCTTGAGCCGCAGCGTGAGCGACGCCGGCGACGTGCCGACCGCCGTCGGGAACGTCACGTCCAGGGGCGCCGTCGGGAGCACCGTGATGAGGTCCGGACGGTCCGTCGTGATCTGCATGGATCCCGTGAGTTGCACGGCCATCGCGTTGCCGATCTCCACGAACACGTCCGCCGTCTCGCCCGCATCCACGAAGCCGGGGAGATCGGGGTAGCCCGGGACCGCGTCGGCGTCGCACGAGCCGTTGGCGACCCGATGCCGGATCACGGAGAGCCGCGGCGTGCAGTCAATGTCCGCGCGGGTCACGGCGACGTTGCCGACCGGCGAAGCATCCACGTAGGTGGCCTCGATCTCGTCCCCCGCCTGCACCTGCAAGGCGCCATCGCCCGGCACCGGCGGCAGGCCGGACGTCGTGATGGACGCCGTGAAGACGCCCGGACCGTCCGCCGCGGCGGGAGTGAGCGTCTCGCGGTCCACCTCGATCGCCGCGCGATAGACCACGACCTCGACGCCGCCCGGTCCCGGCAGGTAGTTGCCGTCCACCAGGCTGATCGTGACGATGTCGCCGCAGGAGTACCGCGCCCGCGGCGCGCCCGTCTCGAGACCGTCGCGATCGAAGCGCAGGAGGCCCGCGTCCACGCATTCGGGCCAGAGCTGGTTGCCCGCAACGGGCGTCGCATCCCCGGTCCCGGTCGAGGACGCGTTCATGCCGAACCAGCGGCTCGCGGCGATGGACTTGATCACGCACTCCATCTGGCCCTGGGTCTGGAGGCGATCCGCCAGGATCAGGGCGTCGCGCGCGTCCAGCATGGTCGGATTGCAGGGCGTGAGCTTGAGCGCGTCCGTGATCAGCAGGTCCGCGCGACGCGCGCCGTCCGCGGGGCCGTACGTCGAGATGTACGCGTCACGGATGAGCCACAGGAGCCCTGACCACATCTCGCCGTTGTCGTGCGGCTCGCAGAACTGCGGCGAGCGGTCGTTCGGGTAGCGGCAGAAGTTCCGATAGTCCTTGCCCGTGGCCGGGTTCTGGTCGAGCCGGAACATCCGGATCCCGGCGGGATCCCCGGAGACCCACTCCGCGATCACGGGATCGTTGAGGAAGGACGCCGCGTAGTAGTCGCTCCAGGCCTCGCCCATCGCTCCGCCCTGGTTGCCCAGCAGGCACGACACGTCCGACGCTCCGCCGACGAGGCGCGTGCTGACGCCATGCACGTACTCGTGAATGACGATGCCCGTCTCGAACGAGGAGCTGCGACGCGTGCCGGAGATGTCCCAGATGTACATCTGCATGCGGCTCGGGAAGCCGTCGGGCAGCGTCGAGAAGTTGGCGTTGTTCGTTCCCGACCCGTCCATGTCGTCGCCCAGGACGGGGTCTCCGCCGAGGCCGCCCAGCCCGAAGTTCTCGACCTGGAAGTTGCCCGACGCGGCGTCGAACCCGAGGTCCATGAAGCGGTCGTGCGACCAGTTGATGCCGTAGAACAGGTTCGTGAGCGAGGCCTGCGCGTCCGCGTCGCCGCCCGTCGTGAAGGGATGGTCGAACGCCCAGAATGGCGCGGGACCCAGAGCTTGCCCGGTGGCGCCCGGCGTGGCCTCGTCGTCATCCGCGATGTCGTCCTGGACGACCGTGTTGTTGCCGATCGTCACGAGCGGGGCCATCGATTCGTCCGCCCAGCCCAGCGGCGACTGATCGCGGCGGAAGTCCTGCGAGTCGGCGAACCGCACGAGATCGAACGCGCTGTTCGCGGGACTGTTCACGAACACCCGCCCGCGCGTGTCGAGAAACCACGTGGTCGCCGCGCGACGAACCGGCTGCAGGGTCGCGTCGTCCACGACCACGGCGTAGGACGCCGCAGCGCCCGCCACGGCCAGGTGCGCCTCCCAGCCCAGCCGCGGACCGCCCGCCGTGGGGAACGCCACGAGCTGCACGCGGGCCGAGCCACGCAGTTCAGGTGCCCGGAACGTGGCGGACGTCGCATCGGCGGCCACGGGCGCCGGCATGGCCTTGAGCGGCGCGCCGACCATGTCCGCGAGCGCGCGCAGCGCCTCGGCGGCGTCGTGCACGGGGGTCGTCGCGGCCAGCGGGACCGCCCCGGAGACTCCGCCGCCCATCACGTGGACGATGCGACCATCGGCGGTGAGGCTGATCGCGAGATGCCCGTGGAGCACGTCGAGGCCGGCCATCGCCTGCTCGAAGCGCACGATGGACCCGCCGGCGGCCGCGGGCACGATGGCGGACACGGGAAGGGCGCGCGCCGCCGCCTCTTCCAGCAGGAACAGGCCGCGATGCCGGAGAAGGAACTCGCGCGCGATGATCGAGGCCTCGCGCGCGTCGGGCGGCGACAGGAAGCCCGTCCGCGCGAACAGCATGCGCGGCGAACCCGTGATCTCGTCCCAGCTGATCTGGATCAGTCCCGCCTCGCGCCGCAGCGCCTCCAGCGCGGCGAGCCGAACGGGGCCCGGCTCGGCCACCGGGCCGGCGAGCATCTGGGCAGGCTTGACGCCGGCCTGGAGCCCGACTGCGGCCTGAAGGCGCGCCCCGCGCGACGCGCGCACGTCGAGGTCGGGCAGGAGCGCCGCGTCCGGCGCGCGGACCGCCAGCGCCGCCGGCGCGATCGCGAGGGAGGTGGCGCAAAGGAGCAGCGCGGGCAGCGAGCGCCGGCGTGAGGACAGGGGAAGCGACGTTCGGGGCATGCGCGGCAAGCCTCCAGCGGGACCGCGTCCAGCGCTCGAGGCGCCACGCACGGGTCATGGTGACGGGGAACGAGGGATCCTACGCCAGACGGCCCCCCGCTGACACCCTCCCCGCGCGCCCCCCGGCGGCGCGGCGCGAGTCGTTCAGACCCGCCGGGGGTCCGGCGCGCGCGGTTTCGTGAGCATCGCGCGGAGCGAGGCCGCCCGGCCGTAGCAGACCAGGCTGTCGCCCTCGACGAGCGTGGTGGTGCCCGCCGGATTCGGGATCTCCGTCCCAGCCCGCCGGATGAAGAGCACCCGGATATCCCGCCGCGCCAGCGGCGTGTCCGCGAGCGTCCGGTTCTCGAGATGCGGCATGTCGCGGAGCTTGAGCTCGGCGACCTGCCAGTCCGAGCCGACATCGAGCCGTTCGCGCAGGTCTATCTCGGGGAACACGACGCTCTCCTCCAGGTGACGGATCATCTCGCCCGCGACGTCACGCCCCGTCGCCGTCTCGATGCCCTCGAGCCCCGGCGAGGCGTTCACCTCCATCACGAGCGGTCCGTCGGCGCTCTCGAGCAAGTCCACGCCCGCGACGTGCAGGCCCAGGATGCGCGCCGCGCGCACGGCCGCATGCTCGTGCTCGCGTGGCAGCACGACCGGCTCCACGCGCCCGCCACGATGGACGTTCGCGCGGAACTCGTCGCCCGAGGCCGTCCGCCGCATCGCCGCCACGACGCGGCCACCCACCACGAACGCGCGGATGTCCGTCCCGCGACTCTCCGCGATGAACTTCTGCACGAGCACGCGCTGCCCGACGGAGTGGAGGGTCTCGAACACGGCCTCCGCGTTCTTCGAGGTCTCGCAGAGCACGACGCCGACGCCCTGCGTGCCCTCGAGGAGCTTGAGCACGACGGGAGCCCCGCCCACGCGCGCGATGGCGGAACGAATGCCGAGGCGGTCCCCCACCACGGCCGTCGGCGGCATGCCCACGTCGTGCCGGCTCAACATCTGGAGCGTGCGCAGCTTGTCGCGCGCCATGGTGATGGGCCGCGACGCGTTCAGGCAGAACACGCCCGCCATCTCGAACTGCCGCACGACCGCGGTGCCGAAGAACGTCAGCGAGGCGCCGATGCGAGGGATGACCGCGTCCGGCAGGGGCAGCGGCTGGCCGCGAAAGAACAGGCGCGGTGCTCGCTCCTCCAGGTGCATGACGAGCTCGAGCGTGTCCACCACGCGCACGACGTGGCCGCGCCGGATCGCCGCCGCGCGGATCCGGCGGGTGGAGTAGCTCTCCTTGCTGCGGGACAGCAAGACGACCCTCACGAGGCCTCCCGTCCGCCGCGCGGGCGCTTCGGCACGCCGAGCAAGCACTGGCTGCGCACGTCAATGAGCAGGCCATGGAGCGCCCCGCGTCCGAGCAGCATGCGGTAGACCATGTCCGGACGCGACACGAGGCTCACCTCGACGTGGCGCTCGACGTCGCCGATCCGGATCACCGCCGCGACGACGTAGCGCTCCTGCCATGCGCCGTTGCTGGACTTGATGCGCGAGCGACGGAGCACGGGCGCCTCGGCCGTGACGCGCAGGTGCCCCTGAGTCCGGTGAAGCACGACCTCGAAGCGAACGCGACCCTCGCCGAGTTCGCGCACGGAGTCCACGTGGAGCGCGGAGATGCCTGCGCCCGTGTCCACCTTCGCCTTGATGGCGTGGATCCCCCAGGCCGGGAAGGACACGTACTCGGCCCAGCCGATCGCCGGCGGCCGGGGCTTGCTGCCGGTGGCGGTGCGCGCGGCGGCCCTGGTCTTGCTCGCCTTCCGTTTCCGCGCAACCACGAACACCTCGTCAGGAGCCCCCAGGCTAGCCTGGATCCCGCCCGAAAGCCACGCTGCCGGGCCCTTTCAGGGGCAGATCGGCGTGCCGAGGGCCGAGGCGCTCGGTCGCTGGCGCCCGAACGAGTCCATGCCGTAGGACCCCTCGAATCGGGGCGCCTCGCACGCCGAGCCGGCGACGAGGTAGTACGCGTCGAAGGACGGCGCCGGGAGGATCGCCGAGCCCGTCGCGACGCGGCACGCGGGCGTCGCCGCATGGTCGTAACCCGTGGCCCACAGGCCGGCGATCGTCCCCTGGTACACGCCCGCCACGACGCCAGCCGCGTCGAAGGTCAGGCGCAGGTCCGTCGCCGAGGGGCGCGAGAGCCGCAGCGGTTGCGCCGACCCCCGCGGGCTGATCTCCGGGATGGACGCGGGATCCCATGCGTCCACCAGGACGGAGGCATCGGCGAGACAGCCGCGGGCGTCGCGAACGAGCAGCGTCACCAGAAAGCTCCCCCCGGCGAACGCATGGCACGTCGAGAGGCCCGTGGCCTGCGGCGAACCGTCGCCGAAGTCCCACGTCACGTCATGCGGCCCGACGCCGCCCGTCACCGTGGCCGTGAAGCACGAGTCGGCGCCCGCGCACGCGGGGCTCGCCACCAGGCTCGCGTCCAGCGGATCGCCGATGCGCACGATCTGGCCGGTCTCGACCACGCACGTGTTGGCGTCGTGAACGCGCAGGATCACCGGGTAGTTGCCCGGACCGGCGTAGACGTGGCACGGCGTGGGACCCGTGACGAGCGGCGACCCGTCGCCGAAATCCCACTCCACGCGCAGCGGGAGCCTGCCGCCCGCGACCAGCGCGGTGAAGCACGTCGTCGCATCGCAGTCCGACCGGAACGTGAACGCCGGGGCCGGCCCATCGCACGGGCAGACGCTGCTCTGACCGCGAAAGTCGTTGCCCGTCAGCCAGCGTGGAAGGGGCGCCGGCGTGATGGAGCCGTCGTCCTCGACGTGCGTGACGGAGTAGTCCTCCTGGTTCCACACGCCCCGCCCGCTCGGGAAACCGGAGTGACCGAAGGCATGCAGCTGCCCGACGCGCCCCGGCACGCTCCCCGTCACGAGGATCTCCGCCAGCCCGTCGCCGTCCACGTCCACGACCTGCGGGTACTCGTATCCCGTGCCCGAACTGGCCGCTTGCTGCCACAGGACCTGACCCGACAGGCCGTCGTACACGGTGACGAAGCTCTCGTCGCGATAGACGATCTCCGGCACGCCGTCGAAGTCGAAGTCGAAGACCGAGCACCCCGAGGCGCCCGAGGCGTCCAGGATGGGCGCGCTCCAGAGCTCGGTCGAGTCGTCATCCAGCACGATGAAGACCGTGCCGCGCGGCATCGCGATCTCGGCCCTGCCGTCACGGTCGAAGTCGCCGACGCACGGCGGCCCATGCGTTCCACCCGTGGCCGGCAGATCCGCGCGCTGCCACTTGATCGAGCCGTCGTGCTCGAACACCGTGACGACGCCGCGCGTCGCGCCGGATCCCAGCGACAGGATCTCCGGGTAGCGATCGTCGTCCATGTTCGCCGCGGCGCCCGCCAGCGACATGTCCTCGAACGTCGCGCCGAACGCGCTCCCGTCCGCGCGCCAGGTCGATCGGCCCGCGATGATCTCGAGCGATCCGTCCAGATCGAGATCGGCCACGAGCGTGCGCGAGCTCAGCGTGCCGGCGTTCTCCCACTTGACCGAGCCGTCGCGCCCATCGATCAGCGTGTGTCCGCTGACGACCTCCACGGTGCCGTCGCCGTCGAGGTCGAAGAGGTGCGGCACGGCGCCCGCGCCGCCCGAGCGGACGGGCGCGGCCGTCTTCCAGAAGAGCGACCCGTCGTCGCGGAGCGCGCAGAGGTACTCGTCGAGATCCCCGAACACGATCTCGTTGCGGCCGTCGCCGTCCATGTCGCCGCCCGCGAACGCGCCGAACGCGTTGAATCGGATGCATGGAGCGACGCCCACCTCCCAGAGCAACGCGCCGTTCGCGCCCGAGAACGCGCGGATCAGGTTGTTCGCCCAGTGGCCGATGACGACATCGGGAATGTCGCACCGCGTGATGACGCCATCGCCGTCGTCGTCGGTCAGCTGCAGCACGATGGGCGTGGGCGACGTGGTGGCGCCCGGCGAGGACCACTCGATCGTCGCCTGCGGCATGCCGCCCACCGTCAGGTCCAGGTTGAACGAGCGGTGCGCCCGGCCCTGCACCGTGACGTCGAGACGGAGCGGCACGGGCGTGCGCGGACCGAGCGCGGCGTCGGCTCTCAACGCGAAGTGAGGCGCCATGGACTCGGCGGTCGCGCCCGAGGCGATCACCGGCCACGTCGCGCCAGTGCGCACGAGCGTGACGCCCGGAACGGGAGCGCGGAAGGCCAGCGTGCCCGCGACGCTCGTGGCGTCCTTCAGCCCGAGATCGCGCAGCGAGACCGCCAGGTCAACGGTCTCGCCGGGCTCCCATGCGCCGTCGCCATCGCCGCCGAGGCCGTCCTCCACGCGATGGCTGGCGAGCGCGAGATCCACGACGGCCAGTTCCAGAAGGTGCTGCGCGCGGAGGCACCCCTCGCGCGCCTCGCCGCTCACGACGAGCCGCGCATGACGCGGCGCGCCCGCGAGCGCGCTCAGGCGGAACGCGCTGGGCCCCGCGACGGTCGCGCCCGAGGCGATCGTGCCGTAGGAGATGGGCCCCGCGACCGTGACCTGCACGAGCGGATCGGTGCTCGCGAGCGTGACCGCGAGGTCGCTCGCGGGGCCGCTCCCGTCGTTGCCCAGGTCGAAGCGGATGTCGGCCTGCTCGCCCTCCTCCAGGAGGCCATCGCCGTTGCCGAGCAGGCTGTCGTCGAGAACGACCGCGGCCAGCCGCAGGAGCGGGCCGGCCGAGCCGGTGACCGGCGTGGCGCCCGGCGACCGGCACCCGGCCGCGGAACTCGCGACGACGCGATAGCCGTACGCGCGCCCCGGAAGCACCCCGCGATCGAGGAAGGACCGCGCGCCCGCGGGAAGCGGGGCTGCGATCGGCAGGAACGCGTCGCCCGCGTCGTCGGCGCGCAGCACCTCGTAGGTCGCGGCGCCCGTGTCGGTCCAGGCCACGAGCACGGCGGGCAGCCCGGATGACGGATCCGTCGGCGAGCTCGTCGTGACCAGGGGATCCGCGGGCGCGACGCAGGGCGGCGATGTCGGACCGGCGAGCGGCGTCTCGGCGATGCCGTGGTGCGCGAAGGCCTCGTGGATCATCGCGGCGTGGGGCGTTCCGTTGGCGAGGCCGTCACCCGTGTCGTCCGCGAGCAGGAACGCGTCGTGCGCCGAGGGCCCGATGGACTGCATGGTGCTGGGCGCATACGACGCCATGATGGGCCGCGACGCGAAGAAGAGGCGCTCGAGGAGCTGCCAGGCTTCCTCCTCCGGCAACGCGCCTCCCGGAAGCGGCGTGCCCGACGCGTACGCCACGCCGTCGAGGAGATTCCTGGCCAGGTGCCAGAACGCCTGCCCCAGGATCTCGCCCTCGCAATGTCCCTCGCGGCCGAGAGGGCCCCGGTAGTACGCGCTCGCCGGGCACTTGCTCGCGACGTTGCTCGTGGAGAGCGTCGCCGGCGATCCGAAGTCATGGCCCGCCGCCAGCTCGTCGAGGTCGCGCACGCCCGAGCACGCGGCCGAGGGCCAGTCCGACACGCTGACGAAGAACCCCTCGCCGATGCATGCGTCCCGACTGCGCAGGATGGTCACGATGTCCGCCACGGCCTCGCCGGTGGCGCCGTCCACGGAGAGCGGCGGGGGCGGCAGGCCGTCGCGGCTGTCCAGGCCATGGCCCCACTCGTGCTGGATGACATCGCGGATCTCGCCCGTGTTGCCGCAGCGCGCGGAGGACCGGAAGAAGGTCAGCGTCGAACCGTCCCAGTACGCGTTGCAGGCCGAGTCCACGTTCGTGCGCACGACGAGCGGATCCGCGAACCACGGCAGGTCCAGGTAGCGCGAGGCCAGGCGCCTCGCGGCCTCGGCGTGGAAGTAGGACGCGCGATCGGCCGGCGTCGCCATGCCGTTGCCCGTCGCGTCGCGCCCGCCCGATCCGAAGTCGGCGTCGCCGCGCGCATCGAGCGGCGCGAGCGGTGAAACCGGAAGCGAGCAGCCGACGCACTCGACGCGAACGACCGGCCCGTCGAGCCGGCCCTGAGGAGAACCCGGCGGTGGCGCGAAGAGTCCCGCGACGTCCGCGACGGCCGTGCCCACGCTCGCGTGCGGGAGGAGTTCGGGACGCTCGGCGTCCGCCGGCGAGGTCGGGCGCACGCCTCCGAGAACGCGGCGCTCGGCTCCCCCGCCGGGCACGGGATCGCACGCCGACACGGTCTCGTCCAGGACCGACAGCACGCGACCGTCGCGCGCGTCGAGGCGCACGACCATCCGGCGAGGGCCCGCGGCCGCCGTCAGCGTGACGATCCAGGCGAGCCGATGCGATCCGCCCTCGCGCAGGAACACCGTGCTCGCGTCGGGGGCCCGCGCCAGCGTTCCGCGCGGCATGGCCGCGGCCTCGATCGCGATCGCGATCGCGTCCACGTCGGAGATGTCGGCGTCCGGACTGGCGGCGACCGGCTCCGTGCCCACCAGGTGCGCGTAGATCAGGTTCCCTCTCGAGAGGACCAGCGTGACGCGCGAGCCCTCGACGGGCACGCCGCCCGGCGCGATCTCGAAGTGCACGAACGCGAGCTGGCCGCCGTCCGCGCGAACGACCGCCGGCTCGGCCGGTCGCGGGGTGTCCACGATGCCGAGCAGGTCGGCGTTCTCGGAGAGGAAGGCCCGCGCGCGCGCGAGGATGTCCGCGTCGGTGGGGCGCCTCGCATCGCCCCCACTGGTCGAGAACCACGGGATCGCGCCGCCCGCGAGGCGCCGCGGCCGCCCGGTCGCCGGGTCAGGGTCGAGCGACCACGCGGGCCCGAGCCGCGCGTGCACGGCCGACGCGTCGCGAACGGAGGGCGCGGGCCCCGGCGCCGGCCCGCCGCTCGCGGCCCCCGCGCGCGGGGCGGCGGCGGAACAGAGAAGGAGCAGCACGGCCGCGGCGCACGGCGAGAAGGCTCGAAGCGGACGGAGCGCGCGGCATCGCATGGCTGGCAGTCCAGTCTCGACCTGCGGCCGAGAGAGGGGAAGGCCCGGGGTGGCCCGATATCGAACAAAGGTCGGTCATGCTGGCCCGCGCGGTCAAGGCCTTCGTTCTGGCCCCCCGCCCGCGCCGGTCCGGCCCTGCGACGACACGGCCGCCTCTGGCATGCTCGGCGAATGGACCGACGCAAGTTCCTCTCCGCCGTCGCGGCCGGGGCCGGCGCCATCGCGGGGCTCGCGGCCGGCGTGCCGCTCGTCGGCCGGCTGGTGAGCGCGGCGCGCATGCCGCGCGAGGAAGCGGACGCCTTCCAGTCGGTCGGCAGCATTGACGCGCTCGTCATCGGCCAGCCGGTTCGCGTCGCGATCCCCGTCAGCGTCCGCGACGGATGGGAGGTCCGCGAGCAGGTGCGGGCGGCCTGGGCCATCCGCACGGGCGAGAACGAGGCCAAGGTCCTGTCCGTGGTCTGCCCGCATCTCGGATGCTCCGTGCAGTGGTCGGGGCCGCGCTCCGAGTTCGGCTGCCCGTGCCATGACTCGGGCTTCGCCGCCGATGGCGCGCGACGGCACGGACCCGCTCGACGCGGCCTCGACGCCCTGCCGACCCGTCTCGTGGGCCGTGACCTCCAGGTCCAGTGGGTGGACTACGTCGCGAACGTCGCGGAGAAGAGGCCCGTCGGCGCGTGAGCGACCGCGTGCGCCGCATGCTGGACGCGCTCGAGGAGCGCACGGGCGTCCGCACGCTGTGGCGCTGGCTCGCTGACGAGAGCGTGCCGGGCGGGTCGCGCTGGGCGTACGTGCTCGGCAGCGTGCTCGCGGGGCTCCTGCTCGCGCAGGCCGCGTCGGGTCTCGTGCTGTCGCTGGATTACGCTCCGACAGTGGACGCGGCGCACGCCAGCGTCGAGCGCATCATGGACCCCGAGCGCGTCCCGTTCGGCGCGCTCGTGCGCGGCATGCATCACCACGGCGCGTCGTTCCTCGTCGTGCTGCTCGTGGCGCACCTGCTGCAGGTCGCGTGGACCGGGGCGTATCGCCGGCCGCGCGAGGCGAACTGGATCACGGGCCTCGCCCTGGGCGGCGTCGTGCTCGGGTTCGCGTTCACGGGGTACCTCCTCCCCTGGGATCAGACCGCGTACTACGCGACGCGCGTGGGGCTCAACATCGCCGCGAGCAGCCCCGTGGTGGGCGAGCCGCTCGCGGCGCTCCTCCAGGGCGGCGCGGTCATGGGGAACCTGACGCTCGTCCGGTTCTACGTCCTGCACGTCGTCGTCCTGCCCGCGCTCCTCGCGACGCTCCTCGCCGTTCACCTCGCGCTGTTTCGCAGGCGTGGCGTGACGCCGGTGCTGGATGCGAACGGCGAGGTCCCGGCACGCCGCGAGCCCTTCTGGCCGCACCAGGCGATGAAGGACGCGGTCGCGCTCGCGGTGGTTCTCGCGGCCCTCCTCGTGGTGGCGATCGTGAAGGGCGCCCCCCTCGGAGACGTGGCCGATCCCACGACGCCCTTCGACGCGCGGCCCGAGTGGTACTTCTACTGGCTGTTCCAGCTCCTGCACGTCTTCGAGCCGCCGTGGGACTGGGTGGGCACCATGGGCATCCCCGGAGCCATGGCCACGTTCCTGTTGCTCCTGCCCTTCCTCGATCGCGCGAAGGATCGGCGGCCGTCCTCCCGCAAGCTCCCGCTCGCCATGCTCGGCGCGATGGTCGCGCTCGTCGCGGCCCTGACCGCCTGGGTCTTCATCGCCGATGCGTCGCGCGCCTCGAGCCCCGCCGAGGCGACCGCGGCCGTGCGCGCCCCGGGCGCGCGGGTCAGCCCCGTCGAGGCCGGCATCCTCTATGGCCTGCATTGCACGGAGTGCCACGCCGTCACCGGAGCGCCTGACGATCCCGACGCGCCCGACTTCCGCGATCCCGAGTTCGCGCGTGCCGGGCGGCGCAACTTCCAGGAGTTGATGGCCGCCGTGCGCGAGGGCGGCGAGATCATGCCCGCCTTCGAAGACGAGCTGACGAACGCGCAGATCCAGGCGATTCTCGATCACGTCGTCCTGCGCTTCGGCGAGTCAGCCGCGGCGCCCGCCGCTTCGCCCCCCGACGGGGCGGCGCCGCCGTGAGAGCGCGAGGGCTCCCCCCATGTGCGGACGCTACACGCTGACCGTCACGGTGCGAGACCTGCAGGCGATCCTGCCGGCGCTCGAGGCCACCGAGGCCATCCTCCCGCGGTACAACATCGCTCCCACGCAAGACGCGCCCGTGGTGGCCAACGACGCGCCGGCGCGGCTCGCCTCCTTCCGCTGGGGCCTCATTCCGCGATGGGCCAAGGACGCCACGATCGGCAGCCGGCTCATCAACGCGCGATCGGAGACGTTGCACGAGAAGCCTTCCTTCCGCGACGCCTTCAAGAAGCGCCGCTGCCTCGTGCTCGCGGACGGCTTCTACGAGTGGCAGGTCGTCCCCGGACAGACCCGCAAGCAGCCCATCCGCATCACGCTCCCCGACGGTGGCCCGTTCGCGCTCGCCGGACTCTGGGAAGAGTGGGCGTCGCCCGACGGTCCCCTGCGCACGTTCACGATCGTGACGACGGAAGCGAACGATCAGATCCGGCCCGTGCACGATCGCATGCCGGTCATCCTTCAGCCCGACGCCTTCCCGGTCTGGCTCGACGCGGGGCCACGGGAGGCGTCCGCGCTCGCGCCGCTCCTGGTTCCCTCGACGCGCGAGCTCCGGTTCACGGCCGTCTCCACGCGCGTCAACAATCCCCGTCACGACGGGCCCGACTGCATCGAACCGGCGACGGGCGACTGACCCGCGCGCCGCGTCAGCGCAGCGCGAGCGGCACGCGATGCGTCTGCCGGCCGTCCGAGACCGCGAGCAGCACGCTGCCGTTGGCCATGCGCGAGACGACGGCGCGGTAGAGCTGCTCCTCGGTCTCGACGCGCTCGCCGTCCACCCCCAGCAGGAGGAGCCCGCGACGGAAGCCGATGCGATGAGCCTGGCTGGCCTCGCGCACCCCGCTGATCATGAGCAGCGGGCCGCGTGGCCCGCGAGCGGCCTCGACCGCGAGACCCAGCGCATCCCACACGATCTCCTTGCCCCGATCGAGCGGGAACTTCTCGGCGATGCAGGTCACGCGCGCAGTCTCCCCGTTGCGGAAGGCCGACAGCCGCACCTCGTCGCCCACGCGCAGCCTCGAGAGCGCCGTGCGCCACTGCTCGTCGTCGCGCACCCGCTCCCCCTGGATCTCCGTGACGACATCGCCGGGAAGGACCCCGGCCCGGGCAGCCGGACTTCCGGTCATGACCGAGCGCACGAACAGGCCGCCACCCTGAACGCCGAGGCGCTTGGCGAGGCCAGCCGTGAGGTCCACGGACTCGGCGTCGAGTCCGAGCCATGCGGCCTGGACGGCGCCGAACCGCACGAGGTCGTGCACGACCTTGCGCACGCGCGCGACCGGGATCGCGAAGCCGAGGTTCTGGCCCCGCGCGTCGATCTGCGTGTTGATGCCGATCAGGTCGCCGTTGATGGTCAGCAGCGCGCCGCCCGAATTGCCCGGGTTGATGGCGGCGTCTGACTGGAGGAAGTCGGAGTAGCGCTCGCCCCCGCTCTCCGCGCGCCGATGGAGACCCGAGAGAACGCCGACCGTCACGCTGCTTTGCAGTCCGAAGGGATTGCCGATCGCGATCACCGTCTCGCCGGGGTGCAGCGGCTCGTCGAAGTCGAGCGACACGAACGGGTAGGGTCCCGGCTCGCTCAGCTTGAGCACGGCGAGGTCGTACTGCGGCGCGGACCCGATGAACTCCGCGGGAACCTGCCGTCCGTCGAGCAGCGTCACGGACACGCGCGAGGCGGCCGCCAGCACGTGCTCGTTCGTGACGACGTGTCCCTCGGCGTCCACGATCACGCCGGAGCCGAGCGAGTTGGGCATGTACTGCGCGGGCGCGCGCGACTCGCCGAAGAGCAGCTCCGCCAGCGGGCCGCCGTAGAACGGGTTCCTCACGAGCGCCTCGGTCGAGACGTTCACGACCGCGGGCCCGACGCGCTCGACCGTGCGAACGACGGGCGAGCGGCGATCGACCCGGCCGTCGGCGGCGCCGATGCGCGACGACGGCGCCGTCTCCGTCAGCGCGTCCGTGCGTGGCGCCTCCGTGGCCGGCGCGACCGACGCGGGGGCGGCGGGCGCTTCTTGCGGCGCCGCGCCGATACCAGCGCATCCCGAGACGGGAACGGACGCCGCCACGCCGAGAAGCGCGATGCGCGCCAGCCTCATCGCAGCGCCCCCGCCGTGCGGCCGCGCTGGGCCTGCGCGCGCAGGCGCGCGACCCGATCCTCGATGGGCGGATGCGTCGAGAACAACGCCTGGAGTCCGCCCAGGACCGAGGCCGGACGCACGATGAAGAGATGCGCGGTCGCCGGGCTCGCGTCGAGCGGGATGCGGCCGGAGGCTCGCCCGAGCTTCTCGAGCGCGCGCGCGAGGCCCTCGGGGTTGCCCGTGACCTCCACGCCCGCATCGTCGGCGCCATACTCGCGGGTGCGCGAGATCGCGAGCTGGATCAGCGTCGCGGCGAACGGCGCGAGGAGCATCGCGAACAGGAACGCCAGCGGGTTGCCGCCGCCTCGCCCGCCGTTGCGTCCGCCCGAGAACAGCGGCAGGAACCGGCCGAACTGGGCCAGGAGCATGATGGCGCCCGCGAGCGTCGCGGCGACGGTGGAGACCAGGATGTCGCGGTTGACGACGTGACCGAGCTCGTGCGCGAGGACGCCCTCGAGCTCTTCGTCGTCCATCATCTCGAGCAGCCCCTGCGTGGCGGCGATGGCCGCGTGCGACGGGTTCCGCCCGGTCGCGAAGGCGTTCGGCGAGTCCGACGGCAGCACGTGCACGCGCGGCTTGGGGATCCCCATGCGGGCCACGAGCCTGTCCACGATGGCATGAAGGCGCGGAGCCTCGGCGGGCGAGACCTCCACGGCCCGGTACCGGGCCAGGACCAGCTTGTCCGAGAACCAGTAGGAGCCCGCGTTCATCAGGACGGCCACCGCCAGCGCGATGGCGGCGCCGATGCGGCCCCCGAGGGCACCGCCCACCAGAACCAGGCCGCCGGTCAGGGCGGCCAGCAGGAGCGTGGTCTTGACGAGATTCATGGCCGAAAGTGTAGACGCAGGTTGACCTGGGGCCGTTCGGACTGGCCTGGAGGGCGCCCGGAGCGTTACCTTTTGCCACGGCCAGCGACGGGATGGGGCTCTCGGCGAGGCCAGCTTGACCACCCTTCCGGCGCCCGGGTCCATCCCGGCTGCGGTTCCCGTCCGCCTGCTCGGCACGGGCGCGCACCTGCCTGTCTCCGTCGTGACGAACGAGGAGATCGCGCGGGCTTGCGGCGTCGAGCCCGCGTGGATCCGCGAGCACGTCGGCTTCGTCGAGCGCCGGCGCGCCGAGCCGCACGAGGCTTCGTCGGACCTGGGCGTGGCAGCCGCCCGCCAGGCGCTCGAGCGAGCCGGCGTCGCGCCTTCGGCCGTCGACCTGGTCATCTGCGCGACCGTCACGCCCGATCACCTGTTCCCCTCGACGGCCGCCCTCATCGCGCAGCGCCTGGGCATCCACGGCGCGGGCGCGTTCGACCTGCAGGCCGGCTGCGCAGGCTTCGTGTACGGCGTGGTGATCGCCGCGCAATCGCTTTCGTCCGGCCTCGCGCGCCGCGTGCTGGTCGTGGGCACGGACGTCGTCTCGCGCCTCGTGGATCAGCACGATCCCACGGTGGCGCCCATCTTCGGTGACGGAGCGGGCGCGGCCGTCTTCGGGCCGGCCAGCGACACGGGACAGGGACTGCAGGCGGCATGCCTCGGATCGGACGGCGGTGGCGCCGGGTTGCTGAGGGTGCCGGCCGGAGGGTCGCGGCAGCCTCACGCCACCGATGCGCCCGGAGGCGCTCGCGCCCTCGCGATGCGCGGGCCGCAGCTCTTCAAGAGCGCGGTGCGCCACTCGGTGGCGGCCGCGCGCCGGGTGCTCGAGGTGGCGCGCATCCGTCCCGACGACGTGGACCTCGTCGTGCCCCACCAGTCCAGCCCCAGGCTGCTCGAGGCCACCGCGCGCGCGCTCGGGCTGCCGCTCGACCGCGTGCTGATCAACCTCGAGCGCTACGGCAACACGTCCTGCGCCTCGCTCCCCATCGCGCTCGACGAGGCGGCCACGACCGGGCGTCTCGCGCCCGGCAGGTCCATCCTGCTGCTGGGGTTCGGCGCCGGCCTCACGTGGGGCGCGGGCTTGCTGCGCACCTGAGAGCCTTCGCCGTCGCGGCCCTCACGCCCGGCAGAGGCTCATCCAGAAACCGAGCGTCGTGAGGTCGTCGAGGTCGCAGCTGGCGAACTCGCGCGCGAGCCGCGGGCGGATGCTCTCGGCGAGCTCCGGCGGGATCACGTCCGTGGGCGTGATCGTCAGATCGCTCACGGGGAGCCCCGCCACGATGCGCCGGTAGTCGGACAGGCGCCGCCGGTTCGACATGCTGCCGTTGTGACTGCTCATGCTGCGCCACAGCCATGAGGGTACGGTCAGGAAGTCGAGAGGATGCTCCCACTCGAAGCCGTGGCTCTTGAGATCCACGACGTGGCACGCGACCCCGCCCGGCCGCAGGGCGAGCACGGAGTCCTCGAGCGTCCGGTCGAGCCGGTTCACGTGCTCGAGCACGGCGCGCGAGATCACGATGTCGGCCTGGCCGCGCAAGCCGGAGAGCCCATCCCGATCCACGACCACGCGGACGCGGTCGGGATGCAGGGCGCCGCGATGGTCCGGCTCCGTGAAGCAGCTGGCCAGGCGCTCGCGCTGCGCGGGCGGGAGGCTCGCCGCGAGGGCCGTGACCGCCGCGCGGTTCGTCTCAGATAACCTCAGGAGAGGGAAGCGATCCACGCAGATCGCGCGCTCGGCGCCGCGCGCCACCATGAGGAGCGCGACGCCAGGGATGTCGCCCGGTCCGTACTCGAGGACGACCTTGCCGCGCAGGAACTCGTCCACGCCGCCGTCGGGCACGCCGAGATCGCGGCAGTAGTCCTGCAGGCAGAACTGGAAGTACCTCGCGATGGTCTCCGGTGGTTGTCCGTCCACGCCACGGCCGGTGGATCGGCGCAGCGCCGCGTGGAGATCCTTCGACACCATGTTGACGGCGTTGGATCCCAGAGCCCGCGTGAAGATGAAGGCCCGGCGCGCGTGGCGGCGAAGCCGCCCTCCCCCGCCCGGCGGGCTACGCGCCACGCCCGGCAGCGCGGGCGTCGCGCGCGCGCGCCAGGCGGCCAGCGTGGCGTCCACGAAAGCCGTCTTGCCAGCGCCGTAGGCGGCGCGCTCGCGCGGGTGCGCGGCCGCGAGCGCGTGCTTGAGCCGCTCGTAACTCTCGCGCGTGACGGCGTCCGCCCGCAGCGCGTCGCGAAAGTCCAGCAGCGCGCGATGCTCGGAGCCGCCATGCTCGGCCACGTGCACGTGGTGAGATCGCGGCGTGCCCTTGCGGAAGAACCAGCGGCTGATGTTCTCCGGGTAGTCCACGAACGCGTAGCCGGCCTGCCCCATCGGCCCGAGGAGCCTCGCGGGATCGTCCAGCCGGTCGATCGTGACCAGGATGTCCACGACGGGCTTGGCCGCGAGCCCGGCCACGGCCGTGCTGCCGACATGCTCGATGCTGATCGCGAGCGCGCCGAGCTCGCGCGCGAGCAGCGCGCGCTCGTGCTCGGCCTTCTGTGCCCAGAAGGGATCCGGCGGCGAGAGCACGACCATCTCGCACGCGTCCTGCCAGATCGCGCCCGCCACGGCGTCCGCCGACCGTCCGGCCGCGCTGACGGGCAGCCCCGCGTCGCCGCTCTCGGCGGACGCGGCGCCACCTGCCGGGCCATCCACCACGCGGTAGGCGTGAACCTCGCCGTCCACGCTCCCGAGGCTCCGGCGCGTGAGCGCGAGGTCGGTCGCGTCCCGGAAGCTCCCGACGACCACGAGATGCTGGCCGCGAGCGGCGGCCGCGAGGAGTTCGCCTTCCGTGGCCCCGGCGACTGGCGCCACGGCGCACGCGAGGCGGCGCGCGAGATGACTCGCGATCTCGGCGCCACGCGCCGCGTCACCGTCATGGACGATGACGATCACGCTGGATCGTCCGTCAGCACGCCGGGGAGCATGCCACGCTGGCGCGGCCAGTCCGATCGGCCATCGCGCACGCGCGCCGCCGGCGCCGTCTCGGCGGCGCGTTGAACCCTCGCGACGCGGAGGGCGTCCAAGGGTTCGAGCAGCGCGGGCAAGCGCCCGGAAAGGACAGCACCTCATGAACCCTGCACGTCTTCGCACCCTCCTGGCCGTCGGCCTCGCCGGCTGCGCCCTGGCGTCTCCCCTGCTCGGCGGCGAGCGCGGCGCCCGCGCCCATCGCGCTCCCGGCGCTCGCGGCGGCGACGCGACGCCGGCCCAGCGCCTCCAGCGCCTCGACACGGACGGCAACCGCGCGCTGTCATGGTCGGAGCTGACGGCGCGCGACCGCTTCGCGCGGCTCGACGCGGATGGCGACGGCCGGGTGCTGCGCGCCGAGGTTCCGAACGACGCGCGCGCGCTGGACCGCTTCGATCACGCCGACGCGGACGGCGACGGCGTCCTCACGCGGGCCGAGGCCGAGGCCGCTAGCCGGAAGCGCTTCGAGGCGGCCGACGCGGACGGCGACGGGCAGCTCACGCCCGACGAGATGCGAGCCGCCAGCGAAGCGAGGCGCGCCGATCGGGCAGCGGCCCGCTTCGAGAGCGCGGACGCTGACGGCGATGGCCGCATCAGCTTCGACGAGTTCGCCGCGAAGGGGCGTCTCGCGGCCCGCGCCGATCGCGATGGCGACGGGCAGATCGAGCGCTCGGAGATTCCCGCGGGCCCGCGCGCCGGCAAGATGTTCGATCGCGCGGACGCGGACGGTGACGGCGTCATCTCGGCGAACGAGATGAACGAGCGCCGCCGCCAGCACTTCGACAAGATCGATGGCAACCGGGACGGGTACCTGACGCGTGACGAGATCGACGCCGCGCGCGCGAACGCCGCGGATCGCCGGGGCACGCGCGAGCGTGCGCCGATGCACGGCCGCGGGCCTGCCTGATCCGGCGGAAGCGGCCGCGCTCGATCGCAGCCAAGGGGGAGCCCTCGCCAGGGCTCCCCCTTTCCGTTCCTGCCGAGGCCGGGCGCGCCCGGCAGCCCTCCTGGCTCCGCCTCGCCTCGGCAGCCGCCCGCCAAGCACCCGCGCAGGCCGGGCGTCGCGACGAACGCCTGGATCCCAGCAGCGAGGCGCGATCTTCTCCGCACCATGCTTCCAATGGCGCCAGGCGCCGCTTCCTGCCATGATCCGGCCCTTCCCGCCGGACCGCTCATCCCCTACCCCACGAGGAAGCGCGCCGGACGCCGAAACCGCCGCACCCTCTCCTTCGTGAGAGGTGCCCTTTCGGCCAGCGGAACGCGGAGCCGCAGTTCATGCACCCACACGATCCGGATCAGGTCGATCCGCCCGGCGGCGACGAAGCGCCCGGCGGCACCGACCCGATCACGCCGCCGCCCCGTCCCGACTCTCCCGAACCGTCCGAGACCCCCGAGACCCCCGGCCTCCCAGAGGCCCCGGAGTCCGCCGGCCCGGTCGGCGACTCGCCCGAGCCCGAGCCAGCGAGCGCTGCCGGAACGGCCCCGGACGCGACGCCGCCCGCGGCGGCCCCGCCCGAGCGCCAGGAGCCCCCGCAGGGGCCGTCGGCCTCGGGCACGATCCAGTCGCTCGACGCCGAGGACGCGATCCTGCTGCTCGAGGATGGCCGCACCGCGCGGATGCACAAGATCGAGCTGGCCGACGCGCAGGGCAAGATCCACGCGGTCGTGGGCGACCCCGTTTCGGGAACGCTCGAGGAGACCGAGGGCGGCCTGTGGCTGCACAAGCGATCGGCGCGCGCCGAGGCGCTCGAGAAGCTCGCCGACGCGATGAGCCAGCGGACGCCCGTGACCGGTCGCATCGCGCACGCGATCAAGGGCGGCTACGAGGTGCGCCTCCTCGGCGTGCGCGCGTTCTGCCCGAGCTCGCAACTCACGCTCCGCCGCGACGATCTGCGCGGGGATCCCGTGGGCCAGGAAGTTCCGTTCCTGGTGACGAAGTGGGACGCGGAAGGACGCAGCATCGTCGTGTCCCGCCGCAAGCTCCTCGAGAAGGAGCAGAAGCGCCTGGCGGCCAGCGCGCGGGAACGCATCGCGCCGGGCGCGCGGCTGACCGGACGGGTCGTGGGCTTCCAGGCCTACGGCGCCTTCGTGGATCTCGGCGGGCTCCAGGGCCTGCTGCACGTCTCGGAGATGAGCCACGCGCGCGTCGGTGATCCGAAGGGCTTCCTGAAGTCGGGCCAGGAGATCGACGTCCTCGTGCTCAAGCACGACGAGGGCTTCAAGAAGATCTCGCTGAGCATGAAGGCCCTCGAGGCCGATCCGTTCGAGACGCTCGGCGCAAGCCTGCAAGTCGGCCAGGTGGTCAAGGTGACCTCGCGCCGCGTCACCTCAGTCGGCGCGTTCGTCGAGCTCGCGCCCGGGCTCGAGGGGCTGATCCCGGCGCGCGTGCCCTCGGAAGCGGCCACGGACATCCCGGCCGCGGGAACGGAGCTGCTGGCTCGCATCGTGGACCTGGACGCCCGGCGGCGACGCATCACCCTGTTGCCGGCACCCGAGGGCGCGTCGGAAGGCGACGTCCTCGAAGCGCCCGCGATCGAGGCCGGCGCGCGCGTCGAGGGATTCGTCGATCACTGCGTGCCGTTCGGCGCGTTCATCAAGCTCGGGGCGCGCAAGACGGGGCTCCTGCACGCCTCCGAGAGCCTCATTCCATTCGGTGAGGATCTCTCGAAGGCCTTCCCGCCCGGATCGCGCGTGACCGTCGAGATCCTCGAGATCTCCGAGGACGGCCAGAAGATCCGCCTCACGCGGCGGACGGCAGCGGAGCGTTCCGCGGCGGCGGCCGCCCGGCATGCCCGTCACGACGGCGGCGGAGGGGACCAGGACAGGGGCCCCGGCGGCGGACCGCGGCGCGGGGCTGGCGGCGGCCCCGGCGGCGGACACGGTCGCGGACCTGGCGGCGGCGCCGGTCCCGGGGCCGGCCCGCGCGGGGGCGGCCCGCGTCCCGGCGGCGGCCATCGCGATGGCCCGCGCCCGCCCCGGGGCGATCGCAAGCCCAGGCGCGAGGGCGGCGGCGAGCCGGTTCACAACCCGGCGGCGGCGCCGCGCAGCGGCTTCGCGGTGTTCGGTGACGCGTTCAAGGCTCGGCTCGAAGCGCGAGAAGCCGCCGCGCGCGAAGCCGAGGAACTGGCAGCCGCGCAAGCCGAGTTCGACGACGCGGACGGTCCCGAGGACGACACCCCCGATCACGCGCCGGACCCGGCGGCTGGCGCGGACACCGACCATGACCAGCGCGACGCCGCGGCGCCCGGGGCCGCCCCGGACGCGACCGGCGACTCGCCGGATGACGCTCCCCCGGCGTGAGCCGGCTCCCGCCGGATCCTCGTGCGTCCCCTCTCGGCCGCGCTCTCGCCGAGCGCGTCCTCGTCCTCGACGGGGCGACCGGCACCTGGCTGCAAGCCGCGGATCTGACCGCCGCTGACTTCGGTGGCGAGCATCTCGAAGGCTGCAACGAGAACCTCGTCGCCACGCGACCCGACGTCATCCGGCGCATGCACGCGGAGTACCTGCGCGCGGGCGCCGACATCATCGAAACCAACACGTTCGGCGCCACGCCGCTCGTCCTGGCCGAGTACGGCCTGCAAGACAGCGCGCGCGATCTCAATCGCATCGCCGCCCGGCTCGCGCGCGAGGCCTGCGATCTCGTGGCGCGCGAGGACGGCCGCGCGCGCTGGGTCGCCGGCTCCATGGGGCCCACCACGCGCTCGCTCTCGGTGACGGGCGGGGCGACGTTCCCCGAGATGCTCGAGACGTACCGCGTGCAGGCGCTCGGCCTCATCGAGGGCGGCGCGGATGTCCTGCTTCTCGAGACGTGCCAGGACACGCTCAACGCCAAGGCGGCCATCATCGCGATCGAGAAGGCGCGCGAGGAACTCGGCTCCGAGATTCCCCTCGCGATCTCCTGCACGATCGAGCCCACGGGCACCATGCTCGCCGGACAGGATGTCGAGGCGTTCTGGACGTCGATCGAGCACGCTCATCCCCTGTTCGTGGGGCTGAACTGCTCCACCGGCCCCGGCTTCATGCGCGACCACCTGCGCGCCCTGTCCGAGCTCGCGACCTGCCACCTCTCCTGCTATCCGAACGCCGGGCTCCCGGACGAGGACGGCTCGTATCACGAGTCTCCGGAGCAGCTCGCGGCGGCCCTGCGCGACTTCGTGCACCACGGCTGGCTGAACGTGGTCGGCGGCTGCTGCGGCACGACGCCCGCGCACGTCCGGCTGCTGGCGGACGCCGTGAAGGACATGCCCCCGCGCGTGCCCGCCGGCCGGCGGGTCGCCGCGGTCGCGGGCATCGAGGCGGTCACGTTCGAGCCCGAGGCGCGTCCGCTCCTGGTCGGCGAGCGCACGAACGTCATCGGCAGCCGCGCCTTCAAGCGACTCGTGCACGCGGGCGAGTGGGATCCCGCCGCCGAGATCGGCCGGCGACAGGTGCGCGGCGGCGCCCAGATCGTGGACGTGTGCCTGGCTGACCCCGACCGGAACGAGCGCCAGGACATGGTGACCCTCGTCTCGCGCCTCGTGCGCAAGGTGAAGGCGCCCCTCATGATCGACACGACCGACGCCGACGTCCTCGAGGCCGCGCTCGAGCTCGTGCAGGGCAAGTGCCTCGTCAACTCCATCAACCTCGAGAACGGGCTCGAGCGCTTCGACGAGATCGTGCCGCTCGTCAGGCGCTTCGGCGCCGCCGTCGTCGTGGGCTGCATCGACGAGGATCGCGTGCAGGGCATGGCCGTCACGCGGCAGCGCAAGCTCGAGGTGGCGCTGCGATCGTTCGAGATCCTGACGAAGCAGTACGGGATCGCCGCGCGCGACATCGTGTTCGATCCGCTCGTGTTCCCGGCGGGCACGGGCGACGCGGCGTACGAGGGCTCGGCCATCGAGACGATCGAGGGCGTCCGCCTCATCAAGGAGGCGCTCCCGGCGTGCGCGACCATCCTGGGCATCTCGAACGTCTCGTTCGGGCTCCCCGAGGCCGCCCGCGAGGTCGTCAACTCGGTCTTCCTGTACCTGTGCACGCGCGCGGGCCTCGACCTCGCCATCGTCAACACCGAGCGCATCGAGCGGTACGCGAACATTCCCGAGAACGAGCGCGTGCTCGCCGAGAACCTGCTGCACGGGCGCGGCGACGATCCCACCGCGGCGCTGGCCGCGCACTTCCGGGGTCGCACGCGCCAGGCGGATCGCGCGCCGCTCGCCGGCCTGCCGCTCGACGAGCGGCTCGCGCGTCACGTCGTCGAGGGCGTGCACGACGGCCTGATCCCGTCGCTGGACGAAGCCCTGGCCGGCGAGCGGGGTCCGCTCGACATCATCAACGGCCCGCTCATGGCGGGCATGGACGAGGTCGGCCGGCTGTTCAACGCGAACG
The DNA here is from genome assembly GCA_964613915.1 of uncultured Thermoanaerobaculia bacterium. Taxonomy (GTDB): domain Bacteria; phylum Acidobacteriota; class JBCCFW01; order JBCCFW01; family JBCCFW01; genus CAZTIW01. The sequence continues at coordinate 113,551 of CAZTIW010000007.1, read as the reverse complement.
AGCTCATCGTCGCCGAGGTCCTGCAGAGCGCCGAGGTCATGAAGGCCGCGGTCACGCACCTCGAACAGTTCATGGAGAAGAGCGCCTCGCACGCGCGGGGCAAGGTCGTGCTCGCGACGGTGCGCGGGGACGTGCACGACATCGGCAAGAACCTCGTCGAGATCATCCTGGGCAACAACGGCTACACGGTCGTGAACCTCGGAATCAAGGTGCTGCCGGAGACGCTCGTGCGCGCCGCGCGCGAGCACGAGCCCGACGCGATCGGGCTGTCCGGCCTGCTCGTGAAGAGCGCGCGCGAGATGGTGGTCACGGCCAGCGCGTTCCGCGAGGCGGGCCTGCGCGTGCCCGTGCTCGTGGGGGGCGCCGCGCTCACGCGCAAGTTCACGCAGACGCGCATCGCGCCCGAGTACGACGCGCCCGTCATCTACTGCCCCGACGCGACGTCCGGGCTCGGCGTCATGAACGAGCTGATCGCGCCCGCCAGCCGCGAGGCGCTCCTCGCGCGCGTGGCCCGCGACGCCCGCGAGGCCCAGCAAGCCTTCGAGGCGGAGGCCGTCGCGCCGGTGGCCGCCGCCCCCGAGGCGCCGTCACCGATCCGCCCGCGCGCGGCCGTCGAGCGCAAGTCCCCGCCGGACCTGCGCCGGCACGAACTGGGCGAGGTGGACTTCGCCACGGTCCTGCCCTGGCTCAACGAGCAGGTCCTGTACGGCAAGCACCTGGGCCTGCGAGGGCTGGTGGCGCGCCTCTTCGAGAAGGACGATCCCAAGGCCCGCGAGCTGCGCGACACGGTGCTGCGCGTCATCGACCGCCACGTCGCGTCCGGCGTGCTGGGCGTGCGCGCGTGCTGGCGGTTCTTCCCCGCCATCGGCGCGGGCGACGACATCGTCGTCCTGGACAGGCCCGGAGGCGCCGAGCGAGCGCGCTTCACGTTCCCCCGGCAGCCGGGCGGCGAGCGCCTGTGCCTCGCCGACTTCCTCGCGTCCGACAACGCCGCGGACCCGGACTACGTCGCGCTGTTCGTGACCACGTGCGGCCACGACGTGCGCGCGACGACGCGCGCGCTCATGGACGCTGGCGAGTACGTCCAGGCGCACGCCCTGCAAGCTCTCGCCATCGAGGGCGCCGAGGCCGCGGCCGAGTGGCTGCACGCGACCATCCGGCGCTCGTGGGGCTGGCCGGATCCGCCTGACCTGTCGATGCAGGACATCTACCGCGCGCGTTACCACGGCCTGCGCGTGTCCTTCGGCTATCCGGCCTGCCCGCGCCTCGAGGACCAGGAGACGCTCTTCCAGCTCCTGCGGCCCGAGAGCATCGGCGTGACGCTGACCGAAGGCTTCATGATGGAGCCCGAGGCCAGCGTCTCGGCCCTGGTGTTCCAGCACCCGGACGCGCGCTACTTTTCGGCCTGACGCGGCGCCGCGGCCCGCGCCGCGCGGTACGCCTCGATGCGTCCCGCGATGCGCTGCGCGAGCTCGGGATCCTCCGAGCGCGCGAGTTCGAGCGCGCGTCCGCCGACCGTGATCGCCGCGTCCAGCTGGCCCGACAGCGCGTGGCACGTGGCGAGCGTGTCGAGGACGACCGCGTTCCGGTTCTCCGTGAGATCCGCCGCGCGCCGAGCGAGCGCGAGCGCCTCGGCCGCATCCCTGGTCGTGGCTGCCGGGTTCGCGATCAGCAGCCGCGCGGCCTGCACGCAAGGCGCAGCCCACGCGCGGTCGAGCTCCATCGCGCGCCGCTGCAAGCCCAGCGCGATGGCGGGCGCGCCCGCAGCCTCGACCTGCAGGCCGAGCTGGAAATGCGCCTGGGCGTCGCTCGGGCGCGCCGGGCTCGCGGCCCGCAGCTCATCGAGCGCGGCCGGGATCCGCCCCGCGCGCGCCAGCACGCCCGCGAGTTCGCGACGGGCGTCGGTCGCTCCGGGCTGCCCCGCGATCACCGCGCGCAGCTGGTCCTCGGCGCCCGCGAGATCCCCGGCCCGGGCAAGCGCTGCGCCCAGCTCGAAGCGCGTGTCGAGATGGTCGGGCCGAAGCCGCACCGCCGTGCGCAGGAGCTCGATGGCCGCCGCGAGGTCCCCGCGCGCGACCAGGATCTGCGCCGCGTTCCGGTGGGCGGCCGCATGCGTCGGATCCACCTGAATCGCACGCTCGTAGCTGCGAAGGGCGTCGTCGGTGCGCCCCGCGGACGCCCGCGCCACGCCGAGATCGTAGTGACCCGGCGCGTGCGCCGGGTTGATCGCGACGGCGCTCTCGAGGTGCGCGATGGCGTCGGCGGTCCTCTGCTGCGTGAGCGCGATGGTCGCGAGCGTGTGATGCCCCTCCCACGAACCCGGATCGCGCTCGAGCTGCCTGCGCCAGAGCGCCTCGTCGAGGGACGCGCGATCCCCCGGGTCCTGCGGCAGCACCTGGAGTCCGAGCGTCGCCATCTCATCGGACGATTCGGGGCCGAACACGACGCGTCGCGGGGGATCGCTGGGGTTCTGCGGGTTGCCCGCCGAGTTGTCGAACGCATACCGCATCGTGATCTCGGCGCCCTTCGGCAGCGGGATGGGATGCGCGTAGGTGAACCGGTCCTGCCAGTTGAAGTCCCAGTCGTCGATCCGCAGGAGCTCCGTGCGCGACCCGTCGGGAAGGGTCGCGAAGACCTCCATGGTGGACGCCAGGTAATGCGCGTGCGGAGAGATCCCGAGGACGTGCACGGGGGCCGGCAGGGTCAGCCGGTCCTCCACGACATGGGCGGTCGCGCCCGCCGGAATGTCAATGGCGTCGTTGCGGAGCATCAGGATGACCGGCAGGCGCGAGGGTGGCTGGTCCGTCAGGTAGAGACCGAGCATTGGCTGGACGCGCTCGACCTTGCCCGATGGCCTCAGGTGCAACTGAACCAGGAGATCGGTTCCGGCCTCGAGCGGCCAGGCCATGTCCTCCTCGGACAGGCGCGCCGTGCGGCCGGGCGTCCAGCCGACGAGATGCCCCGGGGGCGGCCGCGAGTCCGCGAGGGCCATGCCGTCAAAGCCCGGCGCCGGATCAGCGGCGTCGCGGGCACGCGCGGACGGGAGCGCCAGTTCTATCGTCACGTGGTGGACCACCCGGGGATTGCCGGGTCGCACGTCAATCGCGCGGACGTAGCGCGTCTTGCCGAGCGGAACTGGCAGCACGAGGTTGCGGAACTGGTCCGGCCCGTCCGCCCGCAACGTGTAGGCCTCGGCCGGGGTGACGACCAGATCGGGAGGCCCGAGCAACCAGCCATCCGGCCAGGTGGGCACCGGCGGGAGCGCGGCCGGATCGCCCTCGGCCAGCCCCTCGTCGATCCACTGCGCGAGCATGCCGATCTGGTCGTCGCTCAGCCGGCGCTCGCCGAGAAAGGACAGGCCGGGCGCTGGCAGCCACGGCGGCATGGTGCGGTTCAGCACCAGCCTGCGAATCTGCCGGCCGCGCTTCCTGACCTGCGCGTGCGTGAGCAACTCGAACGGGGCGACGCCGCTCCCCCGGTGGCACGGCGCGCAGGTCTCGAACACCAGCGGCGCGATGTCCTTCGCGAATGTCAGGGTCCCGGGAGGTCGTGGCGAATAGCCAGCCGGGAGCGGAGCGGGCGCCGCGTCGGCGCGCTCGTCGTCCGCGGCCCCGGCTGGCCCTGTCGCCGCCAGCAACGGGCGCGACGGCTCCGGCGCGGGCGGGGGCTCGCGACACGCAGCCAGGACGAGCGCGGCCAGCGCCAGCGCGATCGCCGCCGTGGATCGAAGGCGCGGCGTCATCGCAGATCCCGGATGAAGCAGCCGACAGCCGTCGTGGTCGCCGGATCCACGACCCGGCCCTCGAGAGCGGCCTCGAGCGCCAGGGCGAGATCGTGACGCGACGCGACGGCTCGCTCCTTGCCGAAGTCCTGAACGCGGTTGTCGATCCGGCCGCGATACACCATCCGCCCGCCCGCGAACACGGCGACCTCCGGGGTCACGCGGACTCCCGTCATCGCGACGAGCGCGTGGTCGTCGTCTCGCAGCGCGGCGCACGAGTAGCCGTACTGGGCGCGGTGCGCGCGCAGCCGATCCGAACCCTCGTGCCGGTCGAGGTACACGAGCCAGAACGCGACGCCGCGTGGCTCGAACTCCCGGTGCAGCCGGTTGATCTCCGGCGCATGCCGGTTGGCGATGGGACAGTCGGTGCGCGTGAAGACCAGCACCGTCACGCGGGCCCGGCCCGACGTCAGTGGCGAAACATCTCGGCCGTCCAGATCGCGAACGCTCGTCGTGGCCGGACCCGGCGCGACCGGGCCCGTCGTGGCCAACCTGCACGCCCCGCTCGCCGCCGCCAGCGCGACCACCACCAGCGCCCGCCATGAGGCGACACACCGACCCCCGGGCGAGCCCTGACCGGCACCTGGATGACCTCCTCGCGCATCCACGACCCGCAGCATGCCATGGGCCGGCCGCAGAACCGCCCGGCCGCACGCGGCGTGCGCGGCCGCGATGGCATGATCGCCTGCGTGAGCCAGACCATCACGCCCTACGAGGGCCGCATCTACCGGCCGCCGAGCGAGGCGGACGCGTTCATCCTGCAGGCGACGATCGGCTGCTCCTGGAACCACTGCACGTACTGCGACATGTATCGCGACAAGCAGTTCCGCGTGCGGGACCGAGCCGACATCCTCGCCGATGTCGCCGCTGCCGGGCGCCTCGCGGGACCCGCCGTCACGAAGGTGTTCGTCGCCGACGGCGACGCGCTGATCATCCCTCCCGCCCTCTGGGCGGATATTCTCGCAGCCTGTCGCGCCGTCTTTCCGCGCCTCGAGCGGGTCTCCTGCTACGCCATGGCGCGCAACATCCTCGAGAAGACCCCGGCGGAGCTGAACGCCCTGCGCGAGGCGGGACTCTCGCTGCTCTACATCGGACCCGAGTCGGGCGACGACGAGACCCTGCGCCGGATCGCCAAGGGCGCCACGTTCGACGATCACGTCGAGGCCGCGCGGCGGGCGCGCGGCGCGGGGCTCGATCTCTCGGTCATCTTCTTGCTCGGCGCCGGTGGCGTCGCGCGCTCCGCGCAGCACGCGATCGAGTCGGCGCGGCTCCTGACGGAAATGGACCCGCGATACGCCGCGGCGCTCACGCTCACGGTGGTGCCGGGCACGCCCATCGCCCGCCTCCAGGAGACGGGACGGTTCGAGCTCCCGGACGTGCGCGACCTGCTCGCGGAGCTCCGCACGCTCATCGCCGGGGCGGCCCCGACCGACGCCCTCTTTCGGACGAACCACGCGTCGAACTACCTGCCCATCGCCGGACGCCTGCCGCGCGATCGCGATCGCCTCGTGGCTCTCATCGACGCGGCGCTCGACGGCCGGGTGCCCCTGCGACCCGAGCGAGCGCGCGGACTCTGACGGCGCGCCGCGTGAGCCAGCCACGTCCCCCGCGCGCCGAGCCCGCGAACGCCACGTCACCCGCCGCGCGGCCGCACCGCGTGCTCGTGACCGGCGCGAGCGGGTTCATCGGACGCGCGTGCGTGGCCCGTCTCGAACGACGCGGCCACGACGTCGTCCCGGTCGCGCGCAGCGTGCCGGCCTGGGCGAAGGATCCCGGCCGGTGGCGGACGACGGACCTGCTCCGCCCGGGCGCTCCGACGGAACTCGCGCACGCGGTCCGAGCCACGCACGTGCTCCACCTCGCGTGGAACGCGACGCCGGGCGAGTTCTGGACCACGCCCGACAACGTGGCCTGGACGCGAGCCAGCCTCGAGCTGCTCGAGGCCTGCCTCGAAAGTGGCGCGCGCCGGGTCGTGGCCGCGGGAAGCGTCGCCGAGTACGGCCCGCATGCCGGTCCCTGCGATGAGGCGGCCACCCCCTGCCATCCGGACACGCTCTACGGAGCGAGCAAGGACGCGCTGCGCCGCGACTGGCTCGCCCGGTCGGAAGGCGCCGGGACCTCGGCCGCCTGGGGCCGCGTCTTCCATCCCTTCGGCCCTCACGAGCACCCGGCCCGGCTCATCCCTGCGGTGATCCGCGCGCTCCTCGCGGGCGAGCCCATCGAGACGACCGATGGCCGGCAGCAGCGCGACTTCGTGCACGTGGACGATGTCGCCGCCGCATTCGTCGCGCTGATGGAGTCCCCGCTCACCGGCGCGGTCAACGTGGTGTCGGGCGATCCCGCCACCCTGCGCCACGTTCTCGAAATCGTCGGCGCCGAGATGGGCCGCCCCGATCTCGTGAAGTTCGGCGCGCGCCCGCGCCCGCCTGGCGACGCCGACGTGATGACGGGCCTCCCGGGCCGCCTGCTCGCCGAGACTGCATGGCGTCCGAGCCGCGACCTGCGCGCTGGCCTGCTCGACGCGATCGACTGGTGGACGCGCGCCCGCGCGGCGGGCACGGCGGGCTGACCGCGTCGCGGGGCCGCGCCGCCGCGGCCTCCGTCAGCGCGGCGTCCAGTCCAGGCGGCGGATGGCGCGGATGGACAGCACGTGATCGCGCTCGACCACGAGGCGCAGGACCAGCCGTCGCGACTGCTCCCGGCAGCGGGCCTCGGCGTCGAACGTGGCCACGCTCAGGCCGGGCGCGCGGAGCTCCTCTCCGGCCTCGACCTCCCACGCGCAGGTTCCCGTTCGCCCCTCGCCGCGCGAGGGCACGTTGTCCACGAGCATGCGCTGCACGGCGTCCGCCAGGCCGGCCTCGGCCGCGTTCAGCGCGCGCGAGCGATCCTCGGCCCGGCGAACCGCCCGGGAAGCCACGATGGCGCGCGCCGTCACCGCGAGCACGAGCGCGTGCAGGATGGCGAGCAGCATCAGCGCCACGACGAGCGCGCTCCCGCGCCGCGATCGCCTCACGGTCCGCCGCCCGGATCCGCGTTGCGCAAGAGCACGGTGCGCGCGCGCAGGGGCTCGTCACCGCGGCGCAGCGCGAGATCGACGAGGCCATGCCCCCTCGACCGCAGCTCGAGCAGGCACACGCGATCGAGCACGAGCCGCGCGCGCGGCTCCACCTCCGGATCGGCGCCCGGGTCGGACTCCGAGCGCAGGAGGCGCTCGTCCAAGAGCGCCCACTCGACGCGGCTGCCGGAGGCCAGCTCGATGACCAGGAAGGCGCCATCGCGCGCGCTCCCCCCGCGCTTCACGCGCTCGGCCATGAGCAAGTCCCGCTCCAGGCGCTCCACGGCCGCCTCCGTCGGGCCGCCGATGCCCGGCGCGCGACTCCCCTCGCGATCGGCCCGCCGCCCCAGGCTCGAGAACACCGAGCCGACGGCGATGAACACGATGGTCAGGATCAGCATGGCGACCAGGGCCTCCACCATGCTGACGCCGCGCGCGTCACGGAGCCTCATCGGTAGACCTCCGCGGAGCCGATCGCCGTGTCGAGCTGGAGGCGCCCCGGCGGACTGGCCTCCCACGAGACGGTGATGGCGACCTGCTTCATCAGCAGATCCGGATCCTCGCGCACGTCGAGTTGCACCGCGCGCCCCGGGAGCGAAGGGAGGATCTCGTTCGACAGGTCCACGCTGCCCGAGGCCACGCTCTCGTACGGCATCGAGCGGACGCGCTCGGCCACCGACGCGGCGAGCTCCGTCGCGGCCATGCGGAACATCGCGCGCTGCTCGAGGCGATCAGCCCAGATGACGACGCCGAGGCCGATCAGCAGGGCGAAGCCCAGGATCGTCACGGCCGCCAGCGCCTCGACGAGCGAGAACCCTCCGGCGGACGACGCGCGCCGCGAGGGCCGCCCGGCAGGCGCGGGGCCAGCCATCCACGGGGACGGGCGCGAGGTCAGGGCGGGCTGGACCACGCGGAGATTGTAGGCGCCGCGAGCGCCGGGCGGGATCACAGGAGCGATTGCGGATCCACGTCCACGTCCACGCGCAGCGGTTCCCGGATGACCAGGCGCTGCAGCGCGCGCCGCACGGCGGCCTGCGAGCTTCCGCGCTCCGGGGTCTTCACCAGCACCTGGAAGCGCCAGCGCTCCTTGAGCCGCTCGAGCGGAGCCGGCGCCGGCCCGAGCACGCGCACGCCCTCGGGAATCTCCTCGCGCAGCGCCTCCCGCAACCGGCTCGCCGCGTCCCGCGCCTGCTGCTGGTCGGGGCCGCTGACCAGCAGGCCGATGAGGCGCGTGAACGGGGGGTAGCCCAGCGCCTCCCGGCCCTGGCTCTCGGCCTCGTAGAAGCGCGGGTAGTCCTGCGTCGCCGCCATCGCGATGGCCGGGTGATCGGGCGCGTGGGTCTGCACGATCACGACGCCCTCCTCTTGCCGGCGGCCGGCGCGGCCCGCGACCTGTGTCAGGAGCTGGAACGTCCTCTCCGAGGCCCGGAAGTCCGGCAGCCAGAGCGATCGGTCCGCCTGCAGCACGCCGACCAGCGTGACGCCCGGGAAGTCGTGCCCCTTCGCCACCATCTGCGTTCCCACGAGGATCTGCGTGCGGCCCGCCTCGAAGTCCGCCAGCGTGGCTCCCACGGCGCCGCGCTGCCGGGCCACGTCCGCGTCGAGGCGCGCCACGGCCACGCCGGGCAGAATCTGCGCGAGCTCCTTCTCGAGCTGCTCGGTGCCGCGCCCGATGTTCTGCAGGTAGGAACCGCCGCATCGGCGGCACGCCGACGGGATCTCGCGCGAGAAGTCGCAGTAGTGGCAGAGGATGGTCCGCGAGCGCAGGTGCACCGTGAGCGAGACGGCGCAGTGCTCGCAGCGCTCGGGCTCGCCACACTCGCGGCAGAGCACGAAGGCCGCCCAGCCGCGCCGGTTCAAGAGCATGATGGCCTGCCGGCCGGCCGCGAGCGTGGCGTCTAGGGCCTGCCGCAGCCGGCGGGACAGCGCGGCGCCGCCCGTCGCTCGCCACTCGGCGCGCATGTCCACGAGTTCCACGCGCGCTGGCTGCGCGCCACCTGCTCGCTCCGGCATGCGCGCGAGCGCGTAGCGACCCGTCTCGGCGTTGCGCGAGGACTCGAGCGACGGGGTGGCGGAGCCGAGCAGCACGGCAGCGCCCTCGAGCCGGGCGCGCACGACGGCGACATCCCGGCCGTGGTAGCGAGGCTCCGAGTCCTGCTTGTAGGACGACTCGTGCTCCTCGTCCACGATCACGAGACCGAGGCGCGGGATCGGCGCGAACACCGCCGAGCGCGCGCCGACCACGACATCCGCTCCGCCGGCGCTCGCGCGGGCGCGCTCGTCACGCCGCTCGCCCTCGGACAGCGCCGAGTGGAGGATCGCCGTGCGCTCGCCGAACCGCGCGCGCACGGTCCGCAGCAGCAGCGGCGTGATGGCGATCTCCGGAACGAGATAGAGCCCCGTCCGCCCGCGCGCGATCGCGTGCTCGAGCGCGCGAAGATAGACCTCCGTCTTGCCGGAACCCGTCACGCCCTCGATCAGCACGACGCCGAACTTGCCGGCGTCCACGAGCAAGCGAGCGGCCTCGAGGGCCGCTTGCTGGCCGGGGGTCAACACGCGTTCCGCCGCCCCGCCAGGCGACGCCGGGAGCGCCGGCGGCGCGTCGGGCAACCGCTCGATGACGCGCCGGCTCGCCCGCACGACGCCCGACGCTTCGAGCTTGCGCAGCGCCGGTCTCAGCGAACCCTCGCTCGCGCCCAGCGCTTCGGCGATCTCGGCCACGCTCAGCGGCGCCACCGCCTCGGCGAGAACGCCGCGCGCGCGCTCGCCCAGCGTCGCCTTGCGCGCGGGCGCGGAGATCAGCGGCGTGCCCGGCGCGAGCGAGTAGGCCATGACCGACGCCTCGCCCGTCTCCCGCGGCATGACCGTCGTGATCTCGATGAAGCCGCGCCGCTCGAGGTCACGCAGGACGCCAAGGCTTCCCTTGCCCGCCTTGCGCGCGAGCGCGGTGGTCGCGAGGCCGTCGGCGGCCGCGGCGAGCGCCGCGAGCACGGCGTGCTGTCGCTCGCCGCGCGCGAGTCCCGCGAGGGCGAGATGCCCCTGCGCCGTGAGTCGCACGCGGCGTTGCGGCGACCCGCCGCCGGGATGCATGGCACGGAGGACCTCGCCCAGCGGGCAGAGGTAGTAGTCCGCGATGAAGCGCGCGAGCTCGAGGAGAGCGGGACTGAAGGCAGGCTCGTCGTCGATCACCTCGCTGACGTCGCGCAACGCGGACTCGGCGATATCAGGCGCGTCCAGGAGTTCGACCACGAAGCCCGTCGCCCGCCGCCGGCCGAGCGGCACGGCCACGCGCGAGCCCGGGCGCGGCGCCTGGCCCGGCCGCAGCCGGTACGTCAGCAGGTCGCCGTGAGCTTGCGCGATGGCGACGCGGACGTAGCCGCTCATGCGCCGCCGGCCTCGCGCACGATCGCGCGGAGCGTTCGCTCGACCTGTTCGGCTTCGAGCATCGCGCCCGTCCCCGTCGCGCCCTCCGCATCCGCCCAGAACCGCTGCTGCGCCGCGGCCTGCCGGGCCAGCATCGCGAGTCCGTCCACGACGCTCAGGCCGGCCGCGCGCGCTCTCTCCACCAGTTCCGTCCGGTGGGGCGTCGTGACCATGTCCAGCACGGCCCGCCGCGGCAGCGCGTCGTCGGTCGCGAGGAGTCCGGGAACGCCGTGCGATCCGGCGGGCGTCGCGTTCACGAGGGCATCGCTCCGTCGCAGGCGATCGGGATCGAGAGGGCCCGACCCCGCGGCGCCCGTCAGGTCCGCGACCTCGCGCGCCGCCGCGACGTCGCGCGCGAGAACGTGCACGCGCGCGCCCGCAGCGACGAGCGCGAGCGCCGCGGCGCGCGCGGCGCCACCGGCGCCCGCCACGGCGATCTCCGCGTCCCTCAGCTCCAGCACGCTGGCGAGCGCGCCGGCGGCCGCCGGACCGTCGAAGTCCGCGGCTTCCCACGCGCCATCACGCCAGCGCAGCGTGTTGGCCGAGCCGAGCCGCCCGGCGGCGCCGTGCCAGCGGCTCGCGAGATCGCGCGCGAGCGCCTTGTGCGGCATCGTCAGCGCGGCGCCGCGGACGCGAAGGCGCTCGAGCAGGCGGCGCGCCTCCCCGCCGTCACGCACGGGCAGCGCCACCAGGCGCGCGTCCTCGCCGCGCGCCGTGAAGAGCCTCGCGTGAAGCGCCGGCGACCAGGTGTGCTCGAGCGGCCAGCCGAGGACCGCGTGGACCCGCGTGGCGCCGGTGACGCTGGAGACGCGCAGATCGCCCAGCGCGTCGTGAAGGCTCGGCTGGCCGAGCGCGGGACCGGGCAGCGGCGCGCCTTCGGCGACGTAGGTCAGCGCCGACAGGGGCCGCCCGCCGGCGAGCGCGGGGAAGCCGGCGAGGTGCCGCATCCAGGTTGCCGCCGGCGACAGGGGCACCGCCGCCAGGCCGACGCTCGACGGCAGCGCGCTCGCGGCGGCGTCGGCCCAGGCGAGCCCGTCGGCGGCAGAAAGCGTCGGCATCGCCAGCTTGACGATGCTCGGGCGCATGGCGGCGAGGGCGCGGGCGACGGCCGCCGTGGCCGCCGCATCGAGCGGCTCGCTCGCGTGGTGTGACGCGATCAACGTCGCGCTCTGCGGAAGCGACTCGATCGTGGCGCCGAGTTCCAGGTCGATCCCCGCGGCGCCGCGAGCGACCGCCCGGTGCAGCAGGCTCAGGCGATCCGCTTCGGCCGCGGGACAGCCGGGACCGCTCGGCCGGCAAGTCGCGATGACGCGCGGGGATGACCGTGCCAGCGCGGCCAGCAGGGCGTCGTCCGCGGGAGTCTGCAACAGGTCGAGCCGGGCCTCGATGAGGGGCTCGCCGGCATCACGCAGCCGGCTCGCGGCGCGGGTCACGGCCTCGAGGAGTTCAAGCGGATCGCGGGCCCAGCAGGTGGCGACGAGGCGGCTTGCGGGAACGCGCGGGGTCGCGTGCCCGGACGGGCTCAGGACAGGCTCTTGACCGGATCCACGGCCCGGTCGTTCTCGAGGACCTCGAAGTGAACGTGGGGCCCCGTGGCGCGACCGGTCGAGCCGACCGTGCCGACGACCTGACCGCGGGTGACGCGCTCGCCGACATCCACCTTCAGCCGGCGCAGATGTCCGTACAGAGTCTTCCGGTTGCCCGCGTGCTGGACGAGAATCATGTTGCCGTACCCGCCATGCCGGCGAGCCTCGATCACGATCCCGTCGGCGATCACCACGACATCGGTGTCGAAGGGCGCCGCGATGTCCACGCCCTCGTGGAATCGCTTGCTGCCATCGAAGGGATCGCGCCGCGTCCCGAAGCCCGACGTGATCCGCCCCTTCACGGGCCAGAGAACGTCCTCGCCCATGTCCACGCCGCTGCCGGGCTCCGCGTTGAGGGCGCAGAGGCGCTCCTCGAGCTGGCCGAGCTGGTAGTCGGCCTTGTCCAGGATGGCGCGGGTCTCGGACAGCCAGTCGCCCTCGGCCACGAAGAGCGCGCCCGCCGGCTTGCGATCGGCCTCGACTCCCCCGCCCATCCCGTTCCAGACACCCTGCGCCCGGGCCAGTTCCTCGGTCCGGTCGGCGAAGACCTCGAGCTTGAGCGACGTCTCCTGCAGCATGCCGCGGGTTCGCGCGAGCTCGAGGTTGATGCGCTCGTTCTCGGCCCGCAGCCGCTCATCCGCCGCGATCACCGGCGCCCCGCCCAGGAAGAAGTGGACGAGGAAGGCCGACGACAGGAAGCAGAAGAGGAAGATCGCTCCCATGGAAAGGATGAAGTTCATCGAGACGCTGAGGCGCCTCAACGCACCACCCTCGTGGGGGACGATCATGACCGTGTAGAAACGCCGAAGCATGAGGGCTCGCTGAGGGGCTCCGTGCGCACGCATGACCGCTCGACCGCTCGCCGCGACTGGAGGCCGCGGCTGCCCGGGGGCAGCGTGGGAGCCGATTTCTACTTTCCCGTGGCGTTCCGGTCAAGACCTGATGGCGCTCGACCGGAGCCGCTCCGCGTCAAAGTAGCTCGGAATCAATGAGTTAGCTTTTTCTGACGATATCGAAAAACTTCAGGCCGAGGGGTTCCCCCTCAGACCTTCCCCAGAACCAGGGCGGCGTTCGTGCCGCCGAACCCGAACGAGTTTGAGATGGCGACCCGGACCGGCACCTCGCGCGCCGAGCCCGGCACGTAGTCGAGGACGCAGCCCTCGCTCGGGTTGACCAGATTCGCCGTGGGGTGAACCACCCCGTGGTGGACGCTCAGCGCCGTCACCCCGGCCTCCACCCCACCCGCCGCGCCCAGCAGGTGGCCGATCATCGACTTCGTCGAGGACACCATGAGGCGGTCCGCGTGCGCACCGAACGTCGCCTGCAAGGCGCGCGTCTCGGCCAGGTCGCCCAGGGGCGTGGAGGTCCCGTGGGCATTGACGTAGTCCACGCGATCCGACGACGTGCTCGCGTCCGCCAGGGCCGCGACCATGACGCGGCGCGCGCCGTCGCCGTCCTCGGCTGGCGCCGAGACGTGGAAGGCGTCCGCCGACATCCCGTATCCGAGGACCTCGGCCAGGATGCGAGCCCCGCGCCGGCGCGCGGACTCCATCTCCTCGAGGACGAGAATCCCCGCGCCCTCGCCGATGACGAAGCCGTCGCGGCCCTCGTCAAACGGGCGGGATGCCGTGGCCGGATCGTCGTTGCGCGTGGAGAGCGCCCGCATGGCGGCGAATCCGCCGACACCCAGGGGGCAGATGACGCTGTCCGTGCCGCCCGCCAGCATGCGATCCGCGAGACCGAACCGGATCAACCGGAAGGCCTCGCCGATCGCGTGCGTGCCGGTGGCGCATGCGGTGCAGGTCGCCGAGTTGGGCCCCTTCAGGCCCAGCTCGATGGACACGAGACCGGCCGCCATGTTGACGATGACGCCCGGAATGAAGAACGGGCTGATGCGGCTCGGCCCCTTCTCGCGCAGCTTGTCGTACGTCGCCTCGATCGTGGGAAGGCCCCCGATGCCCGAGCCGATGATGACGCCCGATCGCTCGCTCTCGTCGTCCGGCACGCGATCGGGGAGCCCGGCATGGACCATGGCCATGCGGGACGCCGCCAGCGCGTACTGCACGAACAGGTCCATGCGGCGGACGAGCTGGCGGTCCATCCACTGTCCGGCGTCGAAGCCCTTGACCTCGGCCGCGATGTGGACGTCGTAGCCCGTGGTGTCGAATCGCGTGATCCGGCCCACCCCGCTGGTGCCAGCCAGCAGCGAGGCCCACGTGGCCTCCGTGCCGACGCCGACGGGAGTGAGCAGGCCCACGCCCGTCACCGCAACGCGTCTCATTCCTGAATGCTCCTGGGCTCCACGCCAGCTTTTCTAGCGCTTGCCTTCCTGGATCTTCTCGATGAACTCGATGGCCGAGCCGACGGTCTGCAGCTTCTCGGCTTCCTCGTCACCGATCTCGATGCCGAACGCCTCCTCGAGAGCCATGACCAGCTCGACGATGTCGAGCGAGTCGGCTCCGAGGTCCTGCTGGAAGGAGGCTTCGGACGTGACCTCGTCCTCCTCGACGCCCAGCTGCTCGACGATGATTTCCTTCACCCTGGCCTCGATCTCGGCCCTGCTCATGTCGTCATCTCCAGTGAGGGACGCGGTCGCCCGCGCTACATGTACATGCCACCGTTGACGTGAAGCACCTGCCCCGTGATGTAGCCCGCCTCCTCGGAGGCGAGAAACGCCACGGCCGCGGCAACATCCGCGGTCGATCCCATGCGACCCGCCGGCACCGTGGCCAGGAGCTTCTCTCTCTGCTCGCTCGTGAGCTTCTCCGTCATCGCCGTCTCGACGTACCCCGGGGCGACCGCGTTGACGGTGATGTTGCGCGAGGCTACCTCGCGCGCCAGCGCGCGCGTGAAGCCTTCCATTCCCGCCTTCGAGGCGGCGTAGTTCGCCTGGCCGGCATTGCCGGAACTCGCGACCACCGACGAGACGTTGATGACGCGACCCCAGCGCTTCTTCATCATGGGACGCAGGAGCGTCCGGGTGACGCGGAAGCTCCCGCCCAGGTTGACATCCACGACGCCGTCCCACTGCGCATCGGACATGCGTACGAGGAGACCGTCGTCCGTGATCCCGGCGTTGTTGACCAGGATCTCGGCGCCGCCCTGGCCCAGCACGGGCTCGAGGCGGGCCTCGATGCTGGCGGCGTCGCCCACGTCGAGATCCACGATGTCAGCCTGGCCGCCTGTCCCGCGAATCTCGGCGGCGAGCGCCGCGAGGGCGCTGGCGTTGCGGGACGCAAGCCACGTGCGCGCCCCGGCGCCCGCGAGCGCGAGGGCGATCGCGCGGCCGATGCCTTGCGACGCGCCGGTGACGAGCGCGGCCTTGCCTGCGAGCGAAGAGGTCACGGGGGATCTCGGATGGAACGTTCGGGAAGGGCCGGATTCTATACCAGCGGGCGGCCGAACCCCGCGAAAGAGGCCGTCAGCGGGGCGCTCAGGCGGCGAGGGCGCCCGCCACGGCCTCGATCTCCTGGGGAGTCGAGGCATTCAGCACCCGAATGTCCTTGGCGATGCGCCGGATCAGCCCGGCCAGGACCTTGCCGGGCCCGACCTCGACGACCGTGTCCACGCCCAGGCTCACCAGGCGCTCGACGGACTCGTGCCAGCGCACGGGCGCCGTGACCTGCTGCCTCAGGAGTCCCCGCGCGGCCTCGCCGTCCGTGACCTCCGCGGCCGTGACGTTCGCGATCAGCGGCACCGAAGGCGCGGCGAACGAAACGCGCTCCAGGTCGCTGGCCAGCCGCGCCGCCGCAGGCTCCATCAGCGCGCAATGGAAGGGCGCAGACACCGGGAGCTTCATGGCCTTGCGCGCGCCGCGCGCCAGGCAACCGGCGATCGCCCGCTCGACGGCGGCGGCGTGTCCCGCGATCACGATCTGGCCCGGCGCGTTGAAGTTCGCGGGCGAGGCCAGCTCGCCGTCACGCGTCGCTTCCTCGCAGGCCGCCCGCACGGCGGCCTCTTCTCCGCCGATGATCGCCGCCATGGCGCCGACGCCAGGCGGGACCGCCTCCTGCATGTACCGGCCGCGCAGGCGCACGGCCCGCGCGGCGTCCGTGACGGAGAGCGTGCCGGCGGCCACCAGCGCCGACCACTCGCCGAGGCTGTGGCCTGCCACGAAGTTCGGCTGGACGCCCCGCGCGGCCAGGCAGCGCCAGGCGGCGACGGACACCGCGAGGATCGCGGGCTGCGTGGTCTCGGTCATCGCCAGTTGCTCGGCGGTTCCCTCGAAGCACGTCGTCGAGAGCGGGATTCCCAGCGCGTCGTCCACGGCCTCGAACACGGCGCGGGCCTCGGGGTGCGCGGCCGCGAGTTCGGCGCCCATGCCGGGATGCTGGCTTCCCTGGCCCGGGAAAGCGAAGGCGACGGTCATGTCACCACCGCACCGCGGCGCCCGACCACGTCAGGCCCGCGCCGAAGGCCGCGAACAGGAGGAGGTCCCCCTCCTTGACCCGTCCGGCTCGCACGGCCTCGTCCAGCGCGATCGGGATGCTGCCCGCGGAGGTGTTGCCGACCCGGTCAATGTTGATCCAGGTGCGGTCCTCGCCGATGCCGAGGCGCTCGCCCACCGAGTCGATGATGCGGCGGTTGGCCTGATGCGGGATGAAGAGCGTCACGTCGGAGACCGCGACGCCGGCGGCCGCGAGGACCTCCTGGCTGACATCCGTGAGCGACCGGATCGCCAGGCGGAACGTCTCGTTGCCCTTCATGTGGATGAGGTGCTGCCCCTTCTCGAGCATCTCCGCCGACGCGGGGAACTCGGTGCCGAGGCCCGGGATCGAGATGTATTCCGCCATGGAGCCGTCCGCGTGCAAGCGCGTGGCGAGGAGCCCGCTCTCGCCCTCGCTCGCCTCCAGGAGCACCGCGCCGGCGCCGTCGGCGAAGATGACGCAGGTCGCGCGGTCCTTCCAGTTGATGTACTTCGACAGGAGTTCGCCGCCGATGACCAGGACGCGCCGCGCCTGCCCCGATCGGACGAACGCGTCGGCGACGCCGAGCCCGTACATGAACCCGGAGCAGCCCGCCTGCAGGTCGAAGGCCGGACACTTGGCGCCCAGCCGCCGCTGGATGAAGCACGCCGTGGCGGGCAGGTGCCAGTCCGGCGTGACCGTCGCGCACACGAGGAGGTCGAGCGACTCGGGTTCCCATCCGGCCATCTCGAGCGCCTGCTGCGCGGCGACCAGGCCATGATCCGAGAGCTTCTCGCCCTCCGCCGCGATGCGGCGCTCCCGGATCCCCGTTCGCGTCCAGATCCACTCGTCGGACGTGTCCACGATGCGTTCGAGGTCCTTGTTCGTGACCACGCGCTCCGGAAGGCTCCGGCCCGTCCCCACGATTCGTGCCCTGATGCTCACGCGATGCCTCCGGTGGAGCGACCCGCGACCGTGGGCGGCACCTCTGCGGCGGCCGACTCCGCCACGAGGGCAAGCTGCCGCACGTTCTCCTGGATGGCGAGGTTGACGCGTCCCTCGACGAAGGCGCGCGCCTGGCCGATGGCGCTCTGAATGCTCTTCGCCGAGGACGAGCCATGTCCGATGAAGACGGGATGCGCCACGCCGAGGAGCGGGACGGCGCCGTACTCGGAGTGATCCAGCATCCGGCGCATGCGACGCAGCCGGGGCGCCAGCAAGAGCACGCCCATGCGCGCCATGACCGATCCGCCAATCTCGCGCTTCACGAGGGTCAGGAGCTCCTTCAGCAGGCTCTCCGAGGCCTTCAAGATCGCGTTGCCCGTGAACCCGTCCGTCACGACGACGTCCGCGTGTCCCGAGTAGATGTCCTTGCCGTCAATGTTCCCGACGAAATTCACGGGCGCCCGCTTGAGATCCTGGTGGACCTTCCTGAGCAGGTCGTTGCCCTTGACCTCTTCCTCGCCGATGGAGAGCAGCGCGACGCGCGGCTCGTCGATGCCCCGGAGCGACCGCACGAGGCACGAGCCCATGATGGCCCACTGCTCGAGGTGCTGCGCCTTGATGTCCACGTTGGCGCCGACATCCAGCAGCACTGTCCAGCTCCGGGCGTTGGGCAGGAGCGCCGCGAGAGCCGGACGCTCGACGCCCGGGAGCCGTCCCAGCACGAGCGTCGCGGCCGCCATGATCGCGCCCGTGTTGCCGGCCGAGACGAAGGCGTCGGCCTGGCCGTCCCGCACGAGCCTGAGACCGAGCAGGATGCTCGAACGCTTCTTGCGGCGGATCGCCAGGATGGGCATCTCGTCCATGCCCACGACCTCGGGCGCGTCAACGAAGCGGATCGGCAGCCGGCTCAGCTCGGCTTCGGAGCCCGCGCCCCGCACGAAGGCTTCGCGAATGGACGACTCGGGCCCCGTCAGGACGAGATCGACGCCGCCGGCGCGGGCCGCGCTGACACAGCCCTCCACGACCACGCCCGGAGCATGATCGCCGCCCATCGCGTCCACGACGATCCGCGTGGTCACGCTCGCGATCTCCGTCGCAGCCGCGCGTGCAGATCGATCAGCCGTTCCCGACGTCGAGAATCTCGACGCCCTTGTAGGTGCCGCAATTCTGGCAGACACGGTGCGGGAGCTTCGGCTCCTCGCAGCGAGGGCAGCGCGAGAGGGTCACGGGCTGGAGGGCATCGTGCGCGCGTCGCTTGTCGCGGCGCGCCTTGCTGTGGCGTCGCTTGGGGTTCGGCATCGTCTTGCACTCGCTACCGCAGCCGGCGGCGTCTGGCCAACCGGCGAGCGGGGTTCGTCCTCAGTTGCTGCCGCCCGAACTCCCATCGAGTCGGGCCTTGATTTCCGCCAGTGCCGCGAGCCGGATGTCCCGGACCGGAGTCCCGGGACAATCACAGCCTGCGCTCCGCGCCGCGCCACAGCGCGGGCACAGCCCCTGGCAGTCGGGCCTGCAAAGCGGCCGAATCGGCACCTCGAGCAACACCTGCTCTCGAATGACCTCCGCGGCCTTCAGCGTCGTGGTTCCCGGCGCCAAGAACGACACGTCCATGTCTTCGGGCGTCAGTTCGACGCCGTCGTCATCGTCGCGTGCTCCGCCGGAAGGGCTGGCGCCTGGCACGCGGGGAGCGAGACCCGACTCGGCGTACCGGGCCTCGAAGACGAGCGCCACCGGCTGCATGATCGGGCCGAGACACCGGCCGCACTCCAGTTGCACCGACCCCTCGATCCGGCCCCTGACGAGCACGTGCCCGCGGTCGAGCCTGACCTCGCCATCGATCCGGAACGGATCCGGGAAGCGGATGCCGTCCTGAGCGAGGGAAGAGTCGGGGTCGTCCGCGATCCGAACGTCGCCCTGGAGCGCCATCGGGAGCGCCGACAGCCGATTCAGCTCGATGTCCATGAAACGCAGAATCCATCCCGCGGACTGGCGAGGTGGCCAGACCCACGGGCGGGTTGGACCGGAAGCTGGTGAGTTTCGCACGCGGTCACCACCGTGTCAATGCACCCCAGCCTGCGACCGCGGCCCCTCGCCCGCCCCGGGGCAACGTTGACGCCCGTTCGAAGCCCGGAGCATGATGCAGCGAGGCGGCTCTACCCGGGCGAGGCCGTCGGCGGCGGCGTTCCGCCCCGCACACCTCGGGGGTTCGCTGATGTCCAAGCTGAAGTTCGAGGCCGGCGCGAAGGAAGACGAGGGGCAGAAGCCCGCGCAACTCGAAGAGAAGGGCATCGTCGAGAAGGTGGACGGCATTCTCGAGCGCGCCCTGCGCGAGGGCGCGAGCGACGTTCACGTGGAGCCGGGGCCGAGCGAGACGCGCGTGCGCATGCGCAAGGACGGCGTCATGGAGCCCCTCGATCCGCTGCCGTCGAGTCTCCACGGCAAGGTCGCGAACCGCTTCAAGATCCTCGGCGGCATGGACATCACGAAGAGCCGGATCGCCCAGACCGGTTTCTTCAAGGTCACGCTCGATGGCCAGCGCGCCGAGTGCTCCGCCTACGTCTTTCCGTCCGTCCTGGGCGAGAAGGTGACGCTCGCGATCCAGTACCGCAGGGGCTTCGAGGCGAGCCTCGAGCACCTCGGCTTCTTCCCCGAGGTCCTCAAGTCCTTCAAGGACGCGCTCGCCAAGCCGCACGGCCTGGTCCTGATCGTCGGCCCGCCGGGATCGGGTCGCACGACGACGGCCTACGCCTCTCTCAAGCTCCTCAACTCGCCCCAGAAGGCCATCGCCGCGTTCGAGACGGTGCCCAAGTACGAGTTGCCGGGCGTCGTCCAGGGCAAGCCTTCGTTCCAGGGCGACTTCACGTTCCGTGACGGCGTGAGAGCGATGATGGACTCCGCCCCCGACGTCGCGTACGTCGGCGAGGTGACGGACCCCGAGGTCGCGCGCCTCATGATCCAGGGCGCGTTCTCCAAGCGGATCGTGATCGCGCGGATGTCCGCGCACGACGCGGCGAACGGGCTGAGCACCCTGATGGACATGGGCGTGCAGCCGTTCCTGGTCACGGCCGCCGTCAACGCCGTGCTGGGACAGCGCCTCGTGCGGCGCATCTGCCAGGGGTGCAAGGAGGCCTACCAGCCCCCCGAGCAGATGGGGGCGGACATGGGCTTCAAGCTCACGCCTGACATCAAGTTCTACCGCGGTCGCGGATGCGCTGCGTGCGGGGGCACGGGCTACCGCGACGCGCTCGGCCTCTTCGAGCTGCTCGTGCTCAACGAGGAGATCAACGAGCTCATCGTCGGCAGAAAGTCTCCGGCCGAACTCCGGGAAGCCGCAGGCCGGGCGGGCATGATCCCGCTCAAGCGAGATGGCCTGAACAAGGTCGTCTACGGCTACACGAGCATCGAGGAAGTCCTCAACGCCCTGTGATCGACCCCGGCGCGTCCCCGGCGCGTCCCGCGGTTGTTCGGCCTCGAGCCGTCGTGTAGCGTCGCCCCGCCCATCCCGGAGGTCCTGGTGAAGCGACTCCCTCCCCGCCCGTCGATCGTCCTCCTTCTCGCGCTGGCGATCGCCGCGACGGCGACGAACGCCGCCGCCGGCGCCGTGGCCGAGATGGAGGTGGACGCTCGAGACCTCCCGCGCAAGCTCGTGAGCGCGAGCATCACGTGGCGCGTCGGTCCCGGCGAGCAGGTCTTCCTCTACCCGCGCTGGATTCCCGGCACGCACTCGCCAGGCGGGCCCGTGCAGAATCTCGGCGGCCTCGCCTTCGAGACGGCGGACGGCAAGCCGATTCCCTGGCGGCGCGACGAGACCGATCCGCACCGGTTCACGTGCACCGTGCCGCCCGGAAGCGCCCGCGTGGTCGTGCGCACGCGGTACATCTGCAACCAGCCCACCGCCAACTCGCGCGGCGCCGACAGCTACGGGACGGCGCTCCTGGGCATCCTCAACTGGAACACGGTGTTCCTCTACCCCGAGGGCACGAGGACAGCCGACGCGAAGGTCGCGGTCACCTTGCGCCTGCCTGACGGCTGGCGCCACGCCTCGGCGCTCGTCGTCTCTGACGACAAGCCAAGCGCCGACCCCCGCGCGCTGCGCTTCGACCCCGTGTCGCTCGAGCGGCTCGTCGACAGCCCGCTCATCGCCGGCCGGCACGTGCGGGCCTTCCCGCTGACCGATGCCGGAGCGGCCGCGCCTCACGTGCTGCATGTCGTCGCCGCGAGCGAGGAGGCCCTGCAACTGCCGGAGGCGATCCTGGCGCGCTACCGCCGCGTCGTTGCCGAGGCCGGCGTCATGTTCGGCCGGTATCCGCACGACGGCTACCACTTCCTGCTGACGCTGAGCGACGAGATCGGCAATCTCGGCCTCGAGCACCTGCGCTGCAGCCTCAATGGCGTGAAGGAGCGCGCCCTCGCGGATCCGGAGGACATCGAGCCGTGGGTCGCCTACCTGCTGCCTCACGAGTACGCGCACTCGTGGTGCGGCAAGTGGCGGCGTCCGCGCGCGATGGTGACGCCGGACTTCCAGGTCCCCGAGCGCACGTCGCTGCTGTGGATCTACGAGGGCCTGGCGCAATACCTGGGCGACGTGCTCGCGGCGCGCGCGGGACTCGTGTCGCCTGACGACTACCGGGCCAGCCTCGCCCAGAGCATCTCCGGGCTCATGCACCAGAAGGGACGGCGCTGGCGCCCTCTGGGCGACACGGCCGCCTCGTCATGGCTGCTGCGCGAGGGATCGCCGAGCTGGGGCCTCCATCGGCGGAGCCAGGACTACTACGCGGAAGGCGCGCTCATCTGGATGGAGGTGGACGCGCGCATCCGCCGCGAGACGAACGAGACGCGGAGTCTCGACGACTTCTGTCGCTCGTTCCTCGGCGCTTCGGGGCCCGCGGGCGAGGTCCTGCCCCACGACCTGGCAGACGTGGTGGCCGCGCTCGGGGCCATCCTGCCCGCAGACTGGGAGGGGTTCTTCCGCGAGCGCGTCGACCGGACGCAGGACGAGCTCCCGGTGGCGTTCGTGTCCTCCCTCGGCCATCGCCTGCAGTACGCGCCCGAACGATCGGCTCCGCTCAAGAAGCGCGAGGACCGCGGCAAGTCCAGGGACTTCCGCGACGCCATCGGGTGCGCGTTCAGCGAGGCGGGCATCGTCTCGCGCGTCGTGCCGGACTCCCCGGCCGACCGCGCCGGCCTCTTCGATGGCGTCGAGGTGCTCGGCGTGAACGACCGCCGCTTCTCCCTGCAACGCATCGAGGACGCGATCGCGCAGAGCGTCGCGGCACGATCCGTCCGGCTGCTCATCGCCAGCGGTGACGTGCTGCGCGAGGTGACGGTCCCGTACGGCGACGGCCTCAAGTACCTGAGCCTCGCTCGCGACGCGGGCCAGCCCGATCGGCTGACGAGCATCATCACGAGCCGGGCGAGCGCCCCGAAGAACTGAGCACCCGTTTCCGTTGCGGCGCTACCGCGAGGTCTCGCGCAACGCCTGCTTGGCCTCTTCGAGGTCGGGCTGCAACGTGAGCGACTTCTCGAACTGCTCCCGGGCACGCTGACGGAGCCCGGCGCGCTGGTAGACCCGGCCGAGCGCCAGCGGAAGCTTGGCGTCGTACTTGTCGAGCTCCATGGCCCGCTGGTAGGCCTCCTCGGCCTTCTTGCCCCAGTGCGGGTTCATGGCCAGCGCATCCCCGAGGAGGGCGTGGTAGCGCGCCGTCTCGTCCCGGCGCAGCGCCTCGCGCATCATCTGGATGGTCGCGTGGTAGTCCTTGGCGCGAAACGCATCCTGGGCCTTCGAGAAGTATCGCTCGGCCTCGCGCTGCGCTTCCTCGAGCTTCGCCTGCGACTCCGACTTGGTGAACTCGAGCCGCTTGAAGTGGTCATCACCCGCATCCGCGCCCGCGGCCGCAGGAGCCGAGGGCGTCGAGCTGAGGGCCTGCCGGCCTTCCGCCTGGGTCGCCGCCAGGAGGAGCTCGCCGGCGCGTCCTTGCATGATGGCGAGACGGTCCCTCATCTCCCGGGCCGCTCGCGGCGTGAAGCGCTCTGGCTTCCAGGCTTCCTGGTAAGCCTTCACCGCGCGTCGCAACTCCGCCAGGGGCATGTTCCCCGCGCCAGGCACGATCGAGAACAACTCGAGGCCCTTGATCCGCTCGTATTCCGTCTCGATCGCCTCGCGGTCGGCCGCGTCTCGATCGCGCGAGGCCGCGAGCCGCCGGATGAGCTCCGCGGCGACGAACCGCTGGCCGACCATCTGCGGGTGACGGATCACGTCGAGAACGAGCAGGGCGTGGAGCAGCCGCAGCGTCTCCTGCTGGCCCAGCGGACTGACGCGGCAGATCTCCGCGGGCGTGCTCGCTCCGGTGACGAGCGAGAACGCGTAGCCCTCGGCGGGCGCCATGTCGAGCGACTCGATCGTCACGGCGGGACGCTCGTTGGGCAGGAGCGACGCGTCGCTGGCCAGGAGGACATCCGCCAGCGGCCCCATGTCCTGCACGCGACGGCAACCCTCGAGGATGACGTTCGGGGTCGTGCTCGGGAACGGCACCTGCCGCATGCTCGAGACGTCCTTAGCGACGAACGCGAACGAGGCCGTCGGATGCGCGAACAGCTCGAGCACGCGCTCGCGCAGGATCTGCCCCATGAACTCGTCGAAGGCAGCCTCGCTGGGGAACACGTTCTCGGCGACCAGGCCCGCGCGCACGTTGCCGCCAAGCCGCGCCGCGAGTCCCGTCACGCGATCCGCGGGCATGTAGCCCCAGCGGACGAGCAGGTTCTCCAGCTTCTGGTCCGGAGCATCGGAGCGGCAGTAGATGATGGAGCCCGAGTGCACCATGACGTCGGCACGGAAGCTCTCGGCCTGCACCGACAGGACGCCGGAGGCCTGATCGAACAGGAGATCCCTCAGGACTTCGGCGAGCGGATGGGTCGCGAATGTCTGGCTCACGCGTCACTCGCACTCGTCGGGTCGCTGCGAAGCCCGGTAGGCGCCGACGCGGTGCTTGAAGCGCCGCTCGGCGTCGAGGAAGTGCGTGACGTTCCAGCCCTGTCGCATGAGTTCATCCGACAGGTACTTGCGATGGCAGCGGAAATAGAAGGCCTCGTTGCACAGGATCACCGTTGGACGCTTGCGAGCCAGGTCCACGAGCTCGGCCAGCCCCTCGCGGAACGCCTCGGTCTCCATGTAGGCCCGGTAGCCCTCCGGCCTCGCGCCTCCCAGGAGTCGCCCGAGCCCGACGTGAGTGACCGACAGGTCGAGGCACAGCTTCTCCAGCGTCTCGCGGCCAAACCCCGGGTGCTTCTTCTCGCCCGGAAAGCGGCGCACGTCCGCGACGAACCCGGCGCGGGTGAGGGTGAGTATCGCAGCGAGTTCGGCGGGGGCCCGCAGCGAGTGGCCCAGCGTGAAGATCTCCATCGCTCCTGACCGGTGGGAGAAGCGTGGAGTCTAGCCGGAACCGCCGTCCTGGCGAAACCCCGCCGCTCGGGCGAGCTTCCGGTGCAGCCGGGCCAGCCGGTGCTCGAGCCGGGCCCGGATCGCGCCGTCGGCGCCGAACGTCTCGAGAGCGCGACGCACCACCGGCAGGGCGCCGGCGGGATCCCGGTCGTGATGCTCGAGGATCTTCGCGAGTTCCTCCCACGGGCCAGGGCCGGCATCCGGCGCCTCGCTTGCCGCCCGCCAGAACTCTCGCGCGGCCGCGGCGCCCCCGGATCGACGCGCGAGCCGGGCGCGCCGGACCGCCCTGCCCGCGTCGGGTCCGCCTGCGCCGGCGGCCGGCCCTGCCTCCCGCACGAGCGCCAGGGCCGCCTCGCGGTCGCCCGCGACCAGGCGCAGCTCGGCCAGCGCCAGGGGGTCAGCCGCGAGACCGGTGGGTGCCCGGCCGCCGCCAGCGAGGCACGCCAGGACGGGGCACAGGCCGGCGAGGGTCGCGAGGTCGTCGGCGTTGTGCCGGACGACATCGTCGATGAGCGCCGTGTCACCACGAAGCGCCGCGAAGAAGGCCGCGGGGATGGCGGCGCCGGGGAGGTCATCGAGACGATCGCGCGCCCACAGCGCCCGCTCGAGCGACAGGAGCCGGACATCGGGAAGCCTGGCGCGCAGCAGGCGGCGCGCGGGGTGCAGGACATCCACGTGGAGCGGCTGCCGTGGAACGGGCTGCCGTCGCATGACGCAACGCGCATGGAGCAGCGGGAGATCGTACGAGCGCCCGTTGAACGTGACGACCGCGCCCGCGCCGTCCACCGCGGCGCGAGCCTCCGCGAGGGCCAGCGTCTCGTCCGCCATCACCGACAGGACGCGCTGCCGGATGTCGAGCACGAGGCCCCCCGCGCGCCGCCTCAAGCGGGCGAGGCCGAAGCAGAACGCCATCGTGCCCGACCCTCCGGACAGTCCCGTGGTCTCGAGGTCCAGAAACAAGAGGTCCTCGGGACTCAGCCGCGCGATCGCCGGCTCGCGCGCGAGCACCGCGAGCCGGCGCATCGTCTCGGCCGGCGGCGCGGCGCCCCAGTCAGGGATCGCGACCTCGCTCTCGTGAAGCTTCCCTCCCGATGCCGACGCAGCCGCGGCGGGCGGGCCTGCAGGGGGCGCCCCGGGCTCGCCGGGCGAGGGCGACGGCGCGGGATCGCCTGCCGCGACGCCCGTGGCTTCCTGGAGCGCACGCCAGCGCGCCTGTAGCGTCGCCGGGGTCATGGGCTCGCCGCGGTCGCCCCGGCGGACGTCCCCGCGTCCTCGCTGATTCCGCCGGCGGCTTCCTCGAGCAGGCGCAGCGAGACCTCGCGGCAACGGCGGCCGCGACGCGGGCCGACACAGGCGGGGCAACCCTCCTCGCAGGCGCACCGAGCGAGCGCGCGCAGGGCCATGGCGATGACGAGGTCATGGCGCTCGAAGAGAAGCGGGGCGAGCCCGACCCCGCCCGGCACGGCGTCGTGCAGGAAGAACGTCGGCTCGAATTGCCCGAGGACTCCGAGCAGGGCGTCCTGATCGGGCGCGCGCGTGACGCGCTGCCCGCCCTGCCGGATCTCGAGGGCGCCGCCAAGCCCGCCCCCGGCGGCCCAGCCCACGCCGTCCGCGGGCCCGGTGCCGCCCGAGCCGCCGATCCCCATGCCGAGATCCCGCGCCTCGCACGACGCCACGATGCACGCCATCGCGTGGACGACGTGGCCCGCGCCCGCGAGCCCCTCCACGATGTCGCGGCGCGTGGCTCCCCAGCGGGCCAGCCGGTCAAGCGCCGCGGGCGTGATCGTGAACCAGCAGCCCGTGGAGTGCATCTCGCGCTCCGGCAGGGCGATGTCCCCGTAACCCAGGTTCTCGTGCGTGCGGAGCCGGATCTTCTTGAAGCCGATGGCCTTGTCGCTGACGCGCACGTCCCCGTGATGCAGCACGATGCCGGCCCCGGGCGCCAGCGCCGGCCGCGTGGCCGCGACGTCGAGAACGGAGACCGTCCGGAACGTGATGGCGTCCGTGTAGTACTCGCAGTCCACGGGCGTCACGTAGGCCTTGCGGCCCTCGTGGTCGAGGCGATCCACCTGGTACGAGCGGCCGGCGACGATGTGGATCGCCTTCTCGTGGATCGTGGTCGGCGCGGACGGGAAGTCGACCTCGGCGATCACGCGCGGCGGCACGCGCGACGTGTCCACGACCACGAAGTTGTCGGACGAGACCGCGCGAAGGCTCACGGCCTCCGCCGGATGGGTCTCCTGCGTCCAGTGGAAGACGCCGCCCTCCTCGTGCAGCAGGCCGTCCTGCGAGAAGAGCTCGAGCACGCCGGTCGCCGATTCCCCGCTCAGCCCGCCGAAGGGTTCGCCGCGCGTGAACGGCAGCTCGAACGCGCCGCACTTCAAGTGATCGGCCAGGATGAGCAGGTTGTCGGCGTTGAGCCGCGCGTGCTCGGGACTGGCTCCGAGCAGGTGCTCGGGATGGGCCACGACGTGCTGGTCCATCGGCGAGGATCCCGCCACGAACACGCAGAGCGACGTGCGGCCCCGCCTCCCTGCGCGGCCCATTTGCTGCCATGCGGAGGCGATGGACCCGGGCCAGCCTGCCAGGATCGCGACATCGAGCGCGCCGATGTCGAGCCCCAGCTCGAGGGCGTTCGTGGTCACGACGCAGCGCAGGGTGCCCGCGCGCAGCGCCGCCTGCACGCGCCGGCGGTGCCCGGGCAGGTGTCCGCCGCGATAGGCCTCGACCAGCGTCGCGGGCAGGCCGAGCGCGTTCAGGTCGTCGTGCAGATACCGCGTCAGCAACTCGACCTTCAGTCGCGAAGTTGTGAAGACGATCGTCTGGAAGCCCGCTTGGATGCACGGAAGGGCCAGGCCGCGGGCGGCCTCGATGGCGGGCTGGCGGTACCCCGAGGCGGCATCCAGCAGCGGCGGATCGTGGAGCACGACGTGTCTCTCGCCGCGCGGCGCGCCGTCGTCGTCCACGATCTCGGCGGGCGCCTCGGTCAGCGCCGCCGCGTGCTCCCGGGCGTTGGCGATGGTCGCGGAGCACGAGATGAAGCACGGCCGGCTGCCGTGGAACGCCGCGACCCTGCGGAGGCGGCGCAAGACGTTCGCCACGTGGCTGCCGAAGACGCCCTTGTAGGCGTGGAGTTCGTCCACGACGACATGCGTCAGTCCTTGCATGAGCGGCGCCCAGCGCGCGTGGTGAGGCAGCACCGACGCATGGAGCATGTCCGGGTTCGTGACCACGAGCCGGCACTTCTCGCGCACGAACCGCCGCACGCCCGCCGGCGTGTCGCCGTCGTACGTCGAGACTGGAATCTCGGGGGCGCCGGGTCCGGCTTCACGGCGAACAGCCTCGACGAGATCGTGCAGCGCCTGGGCCTGATCGAGCGCCAGCGCCTTCGTGGGGAAGATCAGCAGCGCGCGGGCAGACGGATCGTGCAGGCAGCGCGTCAGGATGGGAGCCGCGAAGCAGAGCGACTTCCCGGAGGCCGTGGGGGTGACGACCACGAGGTCGCGGCGCGCCAGGGCCAGCCGCATCGCCTGAGCCTGATGCGTCCACGGGGCGTCGATCCCGCGCGCCGCCAGAGCGCGCCGGACCGCAGGCGCGATCTCATCGGGCCAGGGCGCGATCCGGGCGGGCCTCGCCGGCTGCACGGCGTGGAAGCGGACGCCTCCCGCGCCGTCAGCCACGCGACCGCGCGCCGACGCCGGGGCGATGCCCATGGCTGCGATCAGATCGTCGACGGCTGGCCGGCCGAGAAGTTCCCGTGCAGCGGCTCGCGGCACGAGGCCTTCGCCCGAATCCGGCGCTTCGGCAGCCACGGGGAGCTCACGCATGCGGGATCATCGCGCAACCCCGCTCCGCAGATCCACCTTTTTTTCGCCCTGAGTTCGCCTCTATTTCGTCGTGTGGAGCCGCCGATGGCTTGACCCCGGGGACGGGTCACGCGGAAGATGGACGCCATGCCCCCCTCCCGGAACCCCCGCAAGCCGATTCTCGGCCCCTCCGCGTTCCTCGGCTCCGCCCAGGGCCGTTCGGCCACCACGCCCCCTCGCCGCGGCAGTCCCGAGCTGTCCTACTTCCAGCGCATGGCGGAGGCAGGCGTTCCCCTCCGGCTGCGGCTTCGGGATGGGTCGGAGGTCGTGGGAACACTCGAGTGGCACGAGCGCGGGGCGTTCAGGGTCAACACGGAGGGCGGCGTGCACTGGGTCGTGCCGCGGACAGCCCTCGCCTGGGTCGAAAGAGCAGCCACGGCCGAGGCAGCAACCTAGCCGGCGCGTTTCTTGGCCGCGACAGAGGGTGGGCTGACCCGGTTTTTCGTATTGGAAAACTCGCCCACGGGGGCCTAGACTACTTGCCAGAAGCGCCGCGTGCGCTCGGCCGGACGTGGGGAAGCGTGCGGCAAGGAGTTGCGAGTCATGGCCAAGGACACGCCGACGGGGACCGGCAATACCGAAGAAGTGCGAGCGCGCATCGTCTCCGCGATGCAGGGGCTTGACCTGCCCTCGCCCGAGCGCATGCTCAGCCGCATCGAGCGGATGCTGGATCCTAAGGACCGCGATCGCGTCCTCGCGCTGCTGCTCGACGGCTTTCAGCGCGACAGCCCCGCGGAGATGAAGCGCGTGCTGAAGGTGCTCACGGCCGACAGCGCGGAGTGGGCGCGCGAGGTCGATCGCCTGCTCGCCAACTACAAGCCGATCACCTGATCGCTCAGGGTTCGAAGCCCTGGACCAGGTCGCCGCTCGCGAGCACGATGTCCGCCCCCGGATCACGTGACAGGCCGCCGTACGCCTCGATCCCCTGGTCGGCGTTCGCGTAGTACTCGTCCTCGGGCCGGTCCAGCTCGCCATCCGCCCCTGGCGAGATCACGACGTAGCCCAGACCGTCGGGGGCCGCGTGATAGCGGAACGTCTGGCCCCAGCCATCCGTGTCGTGATGCCAGTCGCGCTCCTGCACGATGCCTTCCCGGATGATGAGGCCCCTCAGCCCCGCCATGTCCGCCGCCGGGAAGCGGTTGCCGTTGCGGAGGGCGTACTGGCCGATGTAGTCCGCCAGCGCTCGCATCCGGGCCATGGTCTCCTGCCCGCGGCTCGCCGTCTCGCCCTTGACGCGGTTGAGCAGCACCGCGACGCTCTCCCAGGGGCCCTCGGTCCCTGTCCCCCGCTCGCGGACGCCTCCGAGCGCCCAGCGATCCTTCTGCCCGTCGAACCGCGCCTCCATGAAGGGCTCGAGGCCCTGGATGCGGAACTCGACGATCCACTGCTTGGGGTCAGTTCCTCGGCCATCCCCGTAAATCTGGATGCTGCCCGACGGCTTCTCGAACGCCTGAGCCAGATCGAGCTGCGCCAGCGTCAGGTCGAAATCCGGCCGCCGGTGGCACGCCAGTGCCAGAACGGCGAGAATCACGGCGAGAATGCGAGCAGAGTTTCCACGGCAATCGGGCATCGGCAGCTCCTGGGCGGGCATTGTAGCCTCTCGGCCGCGCAGGCCAAGCATCGCCGTCCTCGCGGCTCTCCTCGCGGCCACCGCGTCCCTCGCCCACGGCGCGGGCGCGCCGGGCGGAGCCACGGGCGGCGCCTGGCGCGCGCTCCCGGGCGGGCTGGAGTTGCGCAGCCTCGACTTGCCGGCGCGAGCGGAGGCGCCTGACGTCGCGTGGCTGGTGCGGCTCGACCCGGCCGCCCACCGCCTGGTGTCCGCCGCCCCGACCAGCCAGACCGGCGCCTTCACGCGCCACCTCGCCTCGCCCTTCGCCGCGGAGTCCGGCGCGCTGGCCGTGATCAACGCCGCCTACTTCGACGAGCGGGGCCACCCCGTCGGCGCGCTCGTGAGCGGCGGCCGGCAGATCCAGGCGGTCAACCGTCGCGGCTGGGCGTGGGCCGCGATCGCCTCCGGGCGCCTCGTGCTGGGCGAGGCCGCCGCGCCGCTTCCGGCCGGCACGACCGAGGCCGTGCAAGCAGGCCCCCTGCTCGTGATGAACGGGAAGGCGCGGACCCTCACGTCCCCGCGCGTCGCGCGCCGGTCCTTCGTCGGCCAGGATGCGCAGGGCCGCATCGTCATCGGGGCCACCACGGGCGCCGTGACGCTCGGAGAGCTCGCGCGGCTTCTCGCGCGCTCGCCGGCGGACGGGGGCGCGGGCCTCGCGGCCGCCATCAACCTGGATGGCGGCTCCTCCTCGCAATTGCACGTCGCGGGGTCAGACCCTGCGCTGCTCGTGGCAGGCGTGCCCGTGCCGTCGTTCCTCGCCGTCCAGCCGCAGTGAGCAGCCGCCGCGCGATCAGGCGTGGCCGAGAACCTCGAAGCACATCACCGGACGCGAGATGCCCTTGGGCTGATACTCCCCCACCTCGCGCAGGCGGAACCGGTTCCCGAGCGCGGAGGCCGTGGCATCGCTGATGATGATCTGCCCGGGCTCCGCGACGCTCCCCTGGATCCTCGCGGCCAGATTCACCGTCGCGCCGAGCACCGTGTAGTCGGAACGCTTGGCCGACCCGATGTCGCCGGCGACGACCCTGCCCGAGTGAAGCCCCACGCGGAACTCGAGGCGGTCGCTCTCGGGCAGCTCCTCGTTCAGCTCGCGCAGGGCCTCGCGCATGTCCACGGCCGCCTGGACGCCCCGCACGGGATGGTCCTCGACGGGAAAGGGCGCTCCGAAGACGGCCATGAGGCAGTCGCCGATGAACTTGTCCAGCGTGCCCTCGTGCCGGAACACCATGTCCGCCATGCGGCTGAAGTGCCGGTTGAGCAACTCGGCAATCTCGCGGGGCTCGACGTGCTCGCACCGATCGGTGAACCCCACGGCGTCGGCGAAGAGCACGGTGACCTCGCGCTCGTCGGCCTCGAGCATCTCCATCTGGCCGCCGGACTTGGTGATCCGTTCGACCACGCCGGGCGAGTGATACCGCTCGAGCTTTTGCCGCGACAGGCGCTCGCTCAGGATGGACTCCTGCAGCCGGGACTGCTCGAGGGCGACGGCGGCATGGTTGCCGAGCGCGGAAAGCAGGTCCAGGTCAAAGTCGTCGAACGCCTTCACGTGGAGAGGCGTGTCCACGTAGATGATGCCGTCCACGCGATCGCCCCTCCAGATGGGGGCCGCCATGGCCGAGCGGATGCCCAGGGCGAGGATGGACGCTCCGCCCGCGAACCGCGGGTCGTGCTGCGCGTCCGTCGTGAGCACGGCGACCTTCTCCCGGAAGACCTTCTCGGCGATGGTGCGCGAGATGTTGATCTCGCCCTTGGTCTTCTCGGAGCGCGACCGCATGACCTTCGGGATCAGTTCCTGTCGCTTCTCGTCCCAGAGCAGGACGCACGCGCGCTCGACGGGCAGGTGCTGGAAGACGATGTCGAGCAGCGAGTCGAGCACCTTCTCGAGCGGCAGGCTCGACAGGAGCGCGGCCGACACCTCGGTCACCACGGCGACGAGCTTGCGCAGGCGCTCGGCGTCGAGCTGCGCCGCGCGCTCCGTGGCCGCGGCAGGCTTGCCCGCCATGGCGGAGAAGTCCACCGCCGACCGGCAGATCGTGCCCGAGGCGTCGTCCACCATGGTGCCCGGCTGCGACGTCAGCGCCACGCCCTCGGCCGCGTCGTGGAAGGTCATGGGGACCTTGCCGAGCAGGATGGCGTCGCCGTCCCGCAGGACGGTCCCCCCGGCCGCCGCGTCGTTGACGTGCGTCCCGTTCTTGCTCCCGAGATCTGACAGGCGCCAGGCGCCGCCCTCGCGATGGATCCTGGCGTGATGGCGCGAGATCGAGCCGTCCTGAACGATGAGATCGTTCTCGGGCGAACGACCGATCAGGATCTCATCCTTGACGAGCACGAATGAGCGGCGCTCGCCGGATTGCTCGAAGCGGATCTCGGGGGGCACGGATCTCCAGACCAGATCGCAGCAGAAAGACGCCGCTGGCGCAGCGACTCTATCATGGCGGCGTGGCATGCTCGGGGCGCCGCGAGGGCCTCCTGCCGGGGCTCTCCGGGACAAGGAGACCCTGGTGTACCCCGTCGACCTCACCGGCCGGACCGGCCTCATTCTTGGCGTCGCCAACAAGCGGAGTCTGGCCTGGGCGATCGCCCTGGCGCTCAACCGCGCGGGCATGCGGCTCATCCTCACGTATCAGGGCGACCGCCTGGAGGCCGGCGTGCGGGACCTCGCGGCCGACCTCCCCGGCGCGCTCGTCCTCCCCTGCGACGTGGCGGATGATGCCCAGATCGAGGCGCTCTTCAGGCACATCGGAGAGGAGACCTCGCGCCTCGACGCCTGCGTGCACTCCATCGCCTTCGCGCAGAAGGAAGACCTCGCCGGCGCCTATCGCGACACGTCGCGCGAGGGCTGGCGCGTGGCGCTCGAGATCTCGGCCTTCTCGCTCGTGGCGGTCATGAAGCACGCCACGCCGCTCATGGAGGCGCCCCCGGAAGCTGAAGGCAGCCCGCCGGGTCGCGGCGGATCCGTGCTCGCGCTGTCGTACATGGCCGCCGAGCGCGCCGTGCCCAACTACAACGTCATGGGCTCTGCCAAGGCGGCGCTCGAGCACGCGGTCCGGCAGCTGGCCTTCGAGCTCGGCCCCGTGGGCATCCGCGTGAACTGCATCTCCGCCGGGCCGATCTCGACGCTGTCGGCGCGAGGCGTCGGCTCGTTCACCGAGATGCTCAAGCATCACCGCGAGAAGGCACCGCTCCGTCGCAACGTCACGGCCGAAGAGGTCGGCTCGAGCGGGCTCTACCTGCTCTCGGACCTGGGCTCCGGCGTCACGGGCGAAACGCTGCACGTGGACGCCGGATACTCCATCGTCGGCTGGTGAGGGCTCCCGCCGCCCGCGTCAGGCCTTCTTGGCGGACTTCGCCAGCGGGTTGCCGATCCGCCGGGCCTTGCGCTGGGCGCGCTTGACGCCCTTGCGAAGCTTGCGCTCGGCCTCGCCCGCGGCCTTCTTGGCGCGATCGGCCAGGCGCTTGGCCTGCTTCTTCAGCGCCTCCACGCGCTGTTCGGTGGTCTTCGCAGTCGTCTTCTTCTTGGGCATCGGGGAGTCCTCGGCGTGATCAGGTGGCGGGCACGGCGTCGGCCGCGCGCCGGAGCCGCTTGAGCGAGGTGTCTCGCCCGAGCGCGGCCATGGTTTCGAAGAGAGGCGTGGACACGGTGCGTCCCGTGATCGCCACGCGCAAGGTCATGAACAGATCCTTCTTCTTGAGCGGCCCGGCCTCGCCGAGATCGCGCACGGCGGCCTCGATGTCCGGCGTCGCCCACGAACCGAGACCCGCGAGCGCCGCGTGCGCCCCGTCGAGCGCTCCGCGTGCGGCCTGCGCGGTCATCCTCCCTCGCAACGCCGCCTCCTCGAGGGCGGGATCCGCGAAGAAGAAGTCGGTCAGGCTCTGGAACTCGGACAGCCGCGTCAGGCGGTCGCGAACGAGCTCCACCGCGCCGAGAAGCAGCGGCTCGGGCGCGCCGATCGCCTGTTCACCGAGGTGATGCTCGGAGCGAAGTCTCTCGAGAAGCGCGGCGGGCTCGAGCGAGCGGATCCAGAGGCCGTTCAGGTGCGCGAGCTTGTCCATGTCGAAGATCGGGCCGCCCAGGTGAATCCGATCGGGCGTGAAGACGCGGACGAACTCCTCCCACCCGAACAACTCGATTCCGTCGGGATGCGACCACCCCATGAGGCACAGGAAGTTCACCAGCGCTTCGGGGAGATAGCCCTGCTCGCGGAACCAGTCCAGCGACGTCGGGTTCTTCCGCTTGGACAGCTTGCTGCGATCGGCGTTGCGCAGCAGCGGCATGTGGCACCAGGTCGGCTCGGGCCAGCCGAACGCGTCGTAGAGCATCACGTGCTTGGGCGTGGACGGGATCCACTCCTCGCCCCGGATCACGTGCGTGATGCCCATCTCGCGATCGTCCACGACCACGGCCAGGTGGTAGGTCGGGAAGCCGTCGGACTTCAGGAGCACCTGATCGTCGAGCAGCGCGTTCTCGAACGCGACCTCGCCACGCAACGCGTCGCGCACGACGGTCGAGCCGTCGAGCGGCACGCGGAGGCGCACGACGTGCGTCTCGCTCGCGCCTCGCCGCTCGGCCTCATCGCGCGGGATGGCCGAGCACGTCCTGTCGTAGCGCGGGGGCTGCCTGGAGGCCGCTTGCGCGGCGCGCAGGCGCTCGAGCCGCTCGCCCGTGCAGAAGCACCGGTACGCGCGGTCGCGCTCGAGAAGCACCTGCGCGTGGGTCTGGTACAGCGGCAAGCGCTCCGACTGCCGGTAGGGCGCATGCGGACCGCCGGTCTCCGGCCCCTCGTCGGGGCGCAGCCCGAGCCAGTCCAGCGCCCGGAAGATCATCGCTTCGGACCGGGCGTTGAATCTCTGCCGATCGGTGTCCTCGATGCGCAGCAGGAACTGGCCGCCGCCCGCGTGCGCGAGGGCGCGATTGAACACGGCCATGTACGCCGTGCCCACGTGCGGATCGCCCGTCGGCGACGGCGCGATGCGCGTGCGCGGAACGGTGCGTGTCATGAGGGCGCCGGGGTCAGGGTCGCGCCGGACGACCCGGCCAGGGTCGCGCTGCACGACCCGCCATGATCAGCGATCATGGGGCTCCGCATGCGCGCGGCACGGCAGAGTGCCGGCGATCACGCACAGAACTTCTCGAAGAAGTGGTCCACGGCCTCGACGATGTCCCGGCGGTTCATGCGCTTCACGATGTACCCGTCCGCCCCGGCGTCCTCTGCCAGGCGCTGGATCTCGGACTCCTCCTTCGTGGAGAAGATGATGATGGGGATGGAGCGCCCGAATGAGGACTTCTTGAGGATCTCGCACAGCGACTCGCCCTTCATCGAGGGCATCATGAGATCCAGAAGGATCATGTCGGGACGGTGCTCGCGAATGGTCGAGTTGACCTCCATCCACGAGGAGTTCGTGTACACGCGATAGCCGGCTTCCTCGAGCGCGTCGCGCGTCAGCTCGAGCACGAGTTCGGAGTCGTCGATGACGAGGACCTTGCCCTTGACCTCGGGACTCGCTCCTGACGCGTCGCTCACGGCGGATCCTTCTGCCTCCGGCCTTCAGTGCTGGGGATGCCGCGCAAGAGTGCCGGACCCCCTGCCCGGCGTCAAGGACGCCGCCAGCTCGCTCGCGGCGACTCCGAGTCCGCATCATCAGCGGGGGGCCCGCCGGCTCCCGGCGGCCCCGGCCGGGGCGGCCGTCCCCCGGCGTCCCCTCCCGGCCACGCGGCCATGCCCCGCGTGATGCGTCCGGTGGGTTCCATGATGCGTGGAGATGAAACCCCCTGGCGCTTCAGCCGAGCAGGCGCTCGATCGTGGCGACCAGGTGACGCATGTCGAGCAGGTTCTTGACCAGGTACGCCGAGGCCCCGGCGCGCATGCCTTCCTCCCGCGCCTCGGGGCTGTCGAGCGTCGTGACCATGACGATCGGCACGCGCGCCATGGCGGGGATCTGCCTCAGCGTGCGCACGAGCTCGAGTCCGGTCATGCGCGGCATCTCGACGTCCGTGACGACCGCGTCGTAGCCGCCAGCCGTCTGCTTGTCGAGACCGTCCTGCCCGTCCACCGCCAGCGTGACCTCGAATCCAGCCGCGACGAGGACGCTCTTCATCATGTCGCGCACGATGATCGAGTCGTCCACCACCAGCAGGCGGCGCTTGCGCGCCGGCGCCTCCGCCGCAACCCGCACGCGCGCCTGCAGCCTGGCGGGCTCGACGCCCATCGTCGCGGCGATGATCTGCGGCACGTGCAACACGGTCACGACCTCGCCCGTGGTGAGGATCGTCGCCCCGGCGACGTGGCGGAGCTTGCCCAGGAACGGATCCGGCCGCTTGACCACCGCCTCGCGCTCGCCAGCGAAGGCGTCCACGACCAGCGCCACGACGTGCTCGTCCACGTGCACGACCGCCACGTGGCGGTTCGCGCCGGGGATCGTCTCGGGATCGCGATCGAGCAGGCCCGCGAGCGAGACCAGCGGCACGGCGCGGCCCGACCACTCGACGGCCTCGTAGCCTTCCACGCGGCGGACCTGTGACTCGTGGATGGGCAGCACCTCGTCCACGAGCGCGGCAGGCAGGCCGACGAGAAGGCCGCCCGCGCGCGCCAGGATGAGCCTCGCCATCGCGAGCGTGAGCGGCAGGCGCACGACGAACCGAGTCCCCTGCCCCGGAACGGACCAGACGGACAGCGTGCCCTCGAGCCGATCCACGCGCTCGCGCACGACGTCCAGACCGACACCGCGACCCGACACGTCGGTCACGGCGTCCCGCGACGAGAATCCGGCGTTGAAGATGAGGTCCATGGCGCGCTCGTCGCTGAGCGTCGCGACCTCGTCCGCCGACAGCACGCCCCGTGCCACCGCCACGCGGCGGATCGCGGCCGGATCGATGCCCGCGCCGTCGTCGCGCACCTCGATGACGACGTGGTCGCCGTCAGCGCGGGCGGACAGCGTGAGCGTCCCGGCGGCGGGCTTCCCCGCGGCCTGCCGGACGGACGGACTCTCGATCCCGTGGTCGATCGCGTTGCGAAGGAGATGCACCATGGGGTCGCGGATCTCGTCCAGCACCCGCCTGTCCAGCTCGCGATCGCCCCCCTCGATGACGAGCTTGACCTGCTTGCCGAGATCGCGCGCGAGATCGCGCACCATGCGCGGGTAGAGGTCGAAGAGCGTCGAGACCGGGAGCACTTGCAGCTCGCGAACGCGCTCGCGCAGTTCCACGACAGCGTGGCCCGATCGGAGCAGCTCGTCGCGCTCGACGCGCAGGACATCGCGCACGCCGCGTCGCAGGGCGCGCGCGCTCGTGAGCAGCTCGTCGTGGATCGGAATCAGCGACGAGACCGCGCCTCCGGCCGCCCCCGCCGCGCCCAGCGCCGACCGGGCCTGTCCGACCGCCTGGACGCAGGCCTTGGCTTGCTCGAGAAGGCCTCGCAGGTGGCGCAAGCGCGTCTCGGCCGACGCATGGCTGAGGTAGATGTCGCTCGAGAGCATGCCGAGCCGGTCGAGCCGGCCCACGGAAACGCGGATGGTCTCCTCGACCGCGCCGCGAACGGGCGCGACCGGCGCTGACTGCGCGGCGACCGTCCCGCCTCCCGCGCGCGCCGGAGCGCTGACAGGCGTTTCGCCCTCCGGGGGGCGAGCCTCCGCCAGGCGCTCGAGGAGCGTGCCGACGTCCGCGTTCGCCGGCGGACCGCCGAGCCGCTCGGCGACGATGCGCCCGAGCGCCTCGAGCGCATCGGCCACGGCGCCGAGGCTCGCTCGCACGCGGGCGGGATCGCTGACGGCGCCGACCGCGGCGCACCCGTGGGCGAGAAGGGCCGCGTCGTCGAAGCCGAGCTGCCGCGATTCGTCGGCGAGGGCGGATGCTTCATCCGCCAGCGTTCCCAGCGCGGCCGTGTCATCGGCGGATCGTCCGAGCGCCGTCAGCGCGGCCTGCAACGCGCGCAGCCGCTCTTGCGCGACGTCCCGATACCGGGCGACGAACTTCTGGGAGCTCCCGCCGACGGAGACCGCGCGCTCGCCAGGAGCAGCGACGGCGCCGCCCTCGCCGATCTCCTGGGCCACGCCGGCCTGAAGCCCGAACGCCTCGCGCAGGGCGGCCTCCGGATCGACGTCGGCATCGGGCGGTGGCGGCTCCCAGTCGCCGTCGTCCTCGTCCTCCTCGAGCCCGAGATCCCCCATGTCGAGGCCCTCGTCCTGAGGGGACGCCACCGAGGGGAGCTCGGGCAACGGCTGCATGGAAAGGGCGCGCGACGGAGCGTCGTCGACGGGAGGCGCGTCGCTGGCCTCGACGGGCTCGTCCTCGGGCTCGGGTGGAAGGCCCGCCGCGGTGCGGAGCGCCCGGCAGCGCGCGGCCACGTCCACCTCGGCGGGCGCCTCGCCGAGCATCTCGCGCAGCAGGCGGTCGGTGTCGTCGAACACCGCGAACAGCAGGTCAATGACGCTCGCGAGGCCCTCGAATCTCGCAGCCTCCTGCGCCTTGAGCAGGTCCTCCGTGGCGTGCGCGAGATCCGCCATCGCGCTCGCCCCCATCATGCGCGCCTCGCCCTTGAGCGTGTGGATCTCCCGCATCAGCTCCGTGACCGAGTCCTCGGAACCGGGCTCCTGCTCGAGGCGCAGGAGCAGCTCGTTCATGCGACGCAGGTGATCGCGCGTCGCGTCGCGGAACTTCCCGAGGAACTTCGAGAGGTCCACGCGCGCTAGCCCGGAACGCTCGCGCGGGCCACGCGTCGCGACGGGCGAACGCGCGCTGGCATGCGATGCAAGGGCGTCAAGCTGCCTCCGCTAGCGGGTCAGGCGGAACTGGCTGACGGCGGCCTTGAGCTCCTCGGAGAGCCGCGCGAGTTCCGACGTCGCGCCGGTCGTCTGCGACGCGCCCGCCACGTTCGATCGGGCGATGCGCGCGATCTCGGACATGGACTGCACGACCTGCTCCGTGCCCGTCCGCTGCTGCTGCGTGGCGAGCGAGATCTGCTTGGCGGCCTCGGTCGTCTGCACGACCATCTGCAGGATCTCGCGCAGCTGGTCGCCCGTCTTCTGCGCCACCTGCGTGCCGCGATCCGTCGCCTTCATCTGGCCCTCGGTCGCCAGCACCGAGGCGTTCGAGGCCTTCTGGATCTCGGAGATCAGCGCCTTGATCTCCTTCGTGGACTCGACGACGTTCTCGGCGAGCGACCGCATTTCCGTCGCCACGACGGCGAAGCCCTTCCCCGCCTCGCCGGCCTTGGCGCCCTCGATGGCGGCATTGAGCGCGAGCAGGTCGGACTTGTCGGCGATCTCGTCGATCAGGTCCACGATGTTGCCGATCTGCTGGTTCCGCTCGGACAGCTCGAGGATCCGCTCGGCCGTCTGCCGGTTGTTGCTCGCGATCTCCTGCATGCCCCCGATGCTCTGCTGCACGGCATCCTCGCCGGACTTGGCCGCCGACAGCGTGCGCTCGGCGATCTTCACGACGGCGTCAGAGGACGCCGCGATCTGCTTCGAGGCCGCCAGCAGCTCGTCCATGGTCGCCGTCGTCTGGGCGATTGACGAGGCCTGTTCGGTGGACCCGCGCTCGGCGGCGCGGGATCCCGTCAGGATCTCGGAGGACGCGCTGCCGATGCGGTCGCTGGCCTGCTGCAGCTGGCCGATCAGCCTCGAGAGCGAGTCGGCCATCGTGTTGAAGGCCTCGGCGAGATCGCCTCCGCCCGCGATGCGATGCGAGAGATCGCCCGACGCCACGCGGCGGGCCTGCTGCGCGACCTCGGCCAGGTGGCGGCGCATGGCGGCGAAGGCGTCGGCGAGCTCGCCGATCTCGTGAATCTGCGACCGCAGCTCGGCCACGCGCTGATAGTCGCCCTGCGCCACGGCCGACGCGACGTCCACCATGCGCTCGAGGGGCTGCACGACGCTGCCCGAAACGAAGTGCGCGGCCAGCGCCGTGACGGCCACGGCGATCACGAGCACGATGGTGCCCGTGATCAACGCCGCCTCGGTGCGGCCGGCGCGCATCTGCACGTCCATGGCCAGCACGATGATCGCCCCGCCGACCAGGACCAGGCCCGCCGACAGGAGCGTGAAGATGCTTCGAAGGCTCCAGCGCGTCGCTGCCATGTCACGTCTCCGTTGCGCCGCCCCGGGCGGCTTCAGTCTCCAGCATGCATCGCGGGACGCGGCCGACGCGAGCCCCGCGGTCCCGCGAGCCCCCTCAGCGACGGCGCGTCCGGGGCCCGGAGGGCTCGGTGGGCTCGGGCCCCCGCGGGCCGGAGCCCGCTCCTCCACTCTCGCGTCCGCCCGCCCCGGGGGAGCCGGCGCCCGGGCCGGGCTTGCCCGCCCCGCCGCCTTCACCGCCCTCCGGATCGCCCTCGCCTCCAGGCGCCAGCGGCTCGCCTTCGGGGACGGGCTCTCCGGCCGCGAGGCGGCCGCCCCGGCTGGAGAAGGCAATCCCGGCGAGGACCGTCATCGGCAGGGGCAGCGCGAGCCTGCCCTCGCGCCCGAGCGCTTCATCGAACAGGGCTCGCGCCCCGGGCTCGAGCACGATGTCCCCCTGCGCGCGCACGGCGCCGAGGAGGGAGAACCCCGCACGCAGCGTCACCGAGCCGGTCATGTTCACCACGAGCGCGTGCGCGTGCGCGTTCACGGACACGCGAGCGCCGCGGCGGTCGCGCGCGAGCGTCGTCACGCGATCGAAGCCAGCGCGCACGAGACCATCGCCATCGAGGTCGTCCACGGGAGCGGGCTCGCCTTCGGTCTCCGCGCGGAAGGCGACGCGGACCGGTCCTGGCTTGCCATCAATCGGATAGGCCAGATTGAGGAACGCCTCGTGAGGGAACCTCGGCAGCATGGTCGGACTGGCGTCGCGGTACGGCACCCAGTAGGACGGCACGGCGATCTGCGCCAGTTCCCAGCCGTCAGAGTCGCCCGTGTCCGCCACGCCGTCGCCGTCGAAGTCGCGATCCCACCGGCCGTTGCCGATCGTCGAGGGATCCACGACCGTGTCGCCGTCAAGGTCAGCCCCGAGATCGACGTAGGGCTCGCCCGGCATGTTCGCCGTGATGGCCGGCGCCGGACCGCTCGGATCGAGCACGACCTCTCCGGCCTCGATCATGATGAGCCCCCGGGCGCCGGTGATCGTGACGCGCGCCGGCGCTGGCGCGCCGCCCGTCACGAAGGCCGCGACGACCGGCGCTCCCCGCGTGCCGCCCAGCCAGGCGTCCGCCGTGCGCGCGGGGCCATCACCGTTCTCGCGCCAGAGGGGCTCGGCGCGAGAGGCCGACGCGTCGAGGACGAAGCGGCGCAGCCCGCCGCCGGTGGCGGCTCCCGCCGTCAGGTCCGCCAGGGCAGCGATGCGACCGTCGGCGAGCGCATCCCGCGGACCGGCGCCCGTCGTGATGAAGGACAGGTCGTCCTCGACGGTCGTGACGCGCGGATCGTAGGGCCAGGGCTGCCGCGTGACGTCTCGCGCGATGTCCACGCCGGCAGCCGTGACCCCGCCGCCGGCCTGAATCCCGAGCCACGGATCCGCGAGCGGCGGCGGGCGGACGAGGTCCGTGCGCACGGGAACCCCCTGGCGCGTGCGGCCGATGAGCTCCGTGAGGACGTACTCGCGCTCCGGCGTCGATCGATCCCAGTCGGTCGCTCCTCCCGTGGCCCACCCGACAGGCGAACCGTCGGCGCGTCGCGGCAGGCCCGATCGCGGGAAGCTGTCGTCGTCGAGCGGCATGAGATCGATGTTGCCGCCGGCGCGCACGATGCCCCACGCCGCGGTCGCGCCCGCTTCCAGCCGGATCCCGCCACGCGCGAGCAGGACCTCGTCGCCGCGGATCCGTGGCAGCGCCTGCACGCGTCCCGTGACCGTCATGCGCGCGACCGTGATTTGCCCGCGCCGCACGGATGTCGTGGCCTCGATCGTGAGCGCCGATCGCGACCGGTTGAGATCGGGGCCGGCATGGATGGCCAGCCGCTCCACGACGATGTCCTTGCCGATGAGTTCGCCGATGCGGGCGAGCGCCTCTGGCGACTCCAGCAGCAGGTCCGGCGTTGCCGGCTCGCCGCAGGCACGCGCGACGATCCGGTCCATCTCGGGATCGTCCTGCGGCGGCACCAGCGGGTAGCCGCGCCACTGCCCCGCCTCGGTCGAGCCATCGCAGCCAGCGTCCTCGCGTCCGTCGAGATCCGAGTCGCCACGCCGCAGATCCAGGCGCCAGGCATGCGGCGGCGGCAGCGCGAACGCCCGGTCGGGCGTCGTGAACCAGGTCGAGGCGAGCCCCACCGCGGCTTCCGCTGCGGCGCGCGACCGTGACCGCTCCGCGAACGCCTTGGCGCGCAGCGCCTCGGCCTCGCTCAGCACGAGAATGCCGACGCCCATCAGGCTCAGGGCGGTGGACGCGAACAGGACGAGCGCGAGCGCGCTGCCCCGCTCGTCCGTCTGCCGGCGAGGACCGGCGGCGTCGAGCGTGCGCGTCAGGTGGCGGCGGTGCCGGGAGGAGTGGCAGGGGGGCCGGGCGCCCATGGTCGGCTCCGTGCAGCCCGCGTGCCACGCCCTCCGGCGCGGCCGTCGTGGCGAAAGGCGCCCGCGTGCCCGTTCCGGAGCCGCTGGCGACGCGGCGCTCGCGAGCCGATGGAAGCTCCTCCAACCGATGGGAATTCTCGCCCGCGAGGCTCGAGCGCGCTCGCGGGGCGGCTCAGGTGTCGGTCGGGACCTCGACGCCGCGTTCGGTGAGAAGGACCGACAGCTCGAGCGCGACCAGCAGGCGCTCGTGCGCGCCGGCGCCCGGCGTCGTGCCGTCCGGACGCCATCGCACGATGCCGAGCACCGCGCGGGATCGCAGCGTCTGCTTGAGCCATGCCGGCAGCGGGTGGAAGTCGGACGGCGGCACGTGGTGCATGCCCACGATCGCGGTCACCTCGAGACCGAGGCGCTGGCCCCAGTGGACGACCTCGATGACGCGGCGATCCACCGAGGCGTCGCGCTCGAGACCGAGCACGGTCGAGAGCGACACCAGCGGGAGCCCCGCCGACGCCTGCGGGCCGCCCAGCACGGATCGCAGGCGCGGCGACGGCCGGATGGCGCGCACGGCCGTCCGGGCGACCGCGAAGAGCAGCTTGCCGACCGAAAAGTGCAGGAGCTCGACGGAGCCCTCGGGCACGAGCACGGGCGC
Source organism: uncultured Thermoanaerobaculia bacterium (assembly GCA_964613915.1). Lineage (GTDB taxonomy): Bacteria > Acidobacteriota > JBCCFW01 > JBCCFW01 > JBCCFW01 > CAZTIW01. The sequence continues at coordinate 70,324 of CAZTIW010000007.1, read as the reverse complement.
CGCGCGCCGCCGCCGGACCGGCGCCCGCCGGGCACGCGCTTCGGCCCGCGCGGGCGGCGTCACTCGGCCTCGGATGGCGCGCTCAGTCCCTCGAACAGCGCCGCCACCGACAGCACGGCGAGAAGCGCCTGGTTGTCGAGCCGGACGCATCCCTCGAGGAATCGCGCGCGCGAGGCTTCCATCGTGGCGAGCGGCGGCTCGATGGCCGTGGCCGGAATGGAGCGGATGGCCGCGATGGCGTCGGCGAGAAACCCCACGATGGCGTCGCCGTGGCGCACGAGGATCGTGCGACCGCTCTCGCGCCGGTAGTGCACCTGCAGGCCGAACGCGCGCCGCAGATCCACCACGGGCACGATCGCCCCGCGATGGTTGACGACCCCGGGCACGTGGGGCGGCGCGAACGGGATGGGCGTCGGTTCGACGCTGCCGACAACCTCGACCAGGTCCGTCAGCCGGAAGGCGTGCAGCTCGCCCGACAGGACGAACGTGAGAACGCGCACGCCTTCGGCCGCAACCTTCTGGTCCGGCGCCTCCCGCGCCGCAGCCACGCGCTCGAACGCGCGCCGGAGGTCCTCGCCCCCGGAGCTCATGGGGCCGGGGGGCACCCGGGCGCGCCGGCACAGTCGGCCTCGGCGCAGTCGATCAGGCGATCGCCGTCGTTGTCCACGCCGTCGGCGCAGTTCCCGGAAGCCGTGCGCTCGAGCGCGCAATTGGGGTCCGCCGCATCCACGAGACCGTCGCCGTCGTCATCCCGGCCGTTCGCGCAGTTGCCGGCGGCGAGGCTCTCGTCCAGGCACGCGGCGGTGACGCGATCGCAGTCGCACGCGTCCCCGAAGCCATCGAGGTCGCTGTCAGCCTGCCCGGGGTTGGGCACCAGGAGGCAGTTGTCCTCGGCGTTCGACACGCCGTCGCCGTCCGCGTCGCTGCCGGTGATGAGGTCGCCGGAGTTCGTCGAGTCGCCGCCACAGGCGCAGAGGCCCGCTCCGGCAAGGAACGCCGCGAAGAGGAGGGGTGCCAGTCGTGCGATCATGCCCAGCATCATGCGGAGGGGGGAGCGCGGCCGTCAACGTCCCCCGCGCTCAGGGGGTCGGGACGGGGGTCGCCTCGGCCAGGTCTTCCTCGAGCGCCGGAGCGAGCGTTTCGAAGAGCGCGTGGACGTGCTTGAGGAGCGCCCGGGGATCGAACGGCTTCAGCATGAACGAGTCGGCCTCGATGCGGGAGCGCCAGTCGCGCGTCATCGGCTGGCCCTTGGCGGTGAGCACGAGCACGTGCATGCCGCGCAGCGCGGCTTCCTGCCGCAGCTCGCGACAGACCTCGAAGCCGCTCTTCTTGGGCATGTCGAGGTCCAGGATCAGCAGGTCGGGCGGCTCGGCCCGCATGGCGTCCATGGCTGCCTGCCCGTCGGACACGATGCGGCAGTCGAAGCCTTCCTTCTTGAGCATGAACGACACGCAGCGCGAGATCACGTACTCGTCGTCCGCGATGAGAATCCGACCCTTGCGATGGCGCGTCATGATCGTGAGCCCTCTCGGGAAGCCGGCGTCACGACACCCTCGATGGGGTGGATGATGCCGCGTTCGGCGAGCTCGACGAACACGTCGGCCAGCCGGGGATCGAACTGCGTGCCCGTGCACCGGCGGATCTCGTCGATCGCCACCTGAACGGGCAGGGCGTTGCGGTAGGGTCGCGTGGACGTCATCGCGTCGAACGTGTCGGCGATGATGATGATGCGAGCCTGGAGCGGGATGTTCTCGCCCTTGAGCGTGCGCGGATAACCCATGCCGTCGTAGCGCTCGTGATGGTGGAGCACGCCCGGCACGATGTCGCGCATGGCGCGGATCGTGCTCAGGATTTCGGCGCCCTTTTCGGGATGGGACTTCATGATCGCCATCTCGGCCGAGGTCAGCCGATCCGGCTTGTTGAGGATGGCCTCCGGCACGCCGATCTTGCCGACATCGTGCAGGATCGCCGAGAGCTCGAGCCGCTCGATCTCCTGGTCATCGAAGCCCAGGGCGCGGCCCAGCACGCCCGAGTAGCGCGCCACGCGCTGGCTGTGCCCGTGCGTGTACGCGTCCTTCGCGTCCACCGCCGACGCGAGAGACCACACGGTGGAGAAGAACATCTCCTTGCTCTCTTCGTGGAGCTGCAGGTGGCCCACGGACACGCCGGCCTGCGACGCCAGCGCGCGGGCGAGCTTGGCGCTGGCCGACGTGAACGGCGCCTGCCCGCGCGCGCGCAGCAGCAGCAGGACGCCCACGGGGCGGCGCGCGGACGTCATCGGCACGGCCAGGAGGCTCCCCGCGCGATCGGCGAGCGCGCCCGCGTCACGGCGCAGGCGGACCCGCTCGCCATCGGAGAGCTCGGACAGCAACAGGGGTTCGTCCGCGTTCAGCGCCGCCCAGCCGAAGGAGTCGGGTTCGACGACGCGCCAGCCACGCGGAACGCCCTCTGACGAGCCGAGGGCGGCGGCCACGCGCGCCATGGAGCGCTCGGGGTCGTACGCCACGAAGCCACCCCAGTCGAACGTCATGATCGCGCCCGCGTGCTGCAAGACCTGCTGGCCGACGGCGACGACGTCGTGCGCGTTCGCGAGCGCATCCGACGCGTCGTAGAGCACGGAGAGCTCCTGCAACTTGCTCAGGATGTCGCCGGCCAGCGCGTTCTTCTCCGTCTCGTGCAGGAGCTTCTCGCCCAGGAGGTGCACGGCGGCGTCCGCGAGGTCCACGGCCACGGTGTCGTCCTTGCCGTCCACGCGCACGTGACCCTGGGTCGCGCCCTCGAGCGTCACGGGCCGGAGAACCCCCTCGCCCATGAGCCGTCCGGTCGCGAGGATGACCCCGCCCCGCAGGCCCGTGATGCAGAGGTTCCTCCCGGCCATGCGGGCCAGGCGTGCGAGGGCCGTGCGGACCTGCTCCTCCGCGACGGCCTCGTCCAGCAGCTCCGCGTCACATCCGGATGCCCATGCGTGCTGGCAGGGTGAAGCTGAACCGGCAGCCTCCGCCGTCGGGCTCGGCGAGCCACAGGCGCCCGCCGAGTTGTTCGATGATGGCTCGGGCGATGGGCAGGCCGAGGCCGGTCCCTCCTCCCTTGGCTTCATCGAGTCGGACGAACTTCTCGAAGATTCGTTCACGGTGACACTCCAGGATCCCCGGGCCGTCATCCACGATGTCCACCTGGACGCTTCCGATCATGGCCCCCTCGGGGCCGGGAAGCGAGCGGGCATGGACCGCGACCGTTCCCTCGGGCGGAAGGTAGCGCGTGGCGTTGCTCAGGAGATTGGCGACGACCTGCGCCACGCGCTCGCGATCGGCGAGAACGGGCGGGAGATCGTCAGGAACGTGGCAAGAGAGCTTCTGCTGGTTGTGCAGGGCCGGTCCCTCGAAGACCCTGACGAAGTGGCGGAGGACTTCCGCCAGGTCGAACTCGACGACGTCGTAGTCCAGGACGCCCTCCTCCATCCGCGCATGCGTGAGGAAGTCGTCCACGAGGCGGCCCAGCCGCTCGGTCTCGTCGCGGATGCTGCGAAGGAACTCCTCCTTCACGTCCGCGCTCTCATCCCCGTACATGAGCACGACCTCGGCCGCCGACCGGATCGACGTCAGGGGAGTTCTGAGGTCATGCGCGACGATCGAGAGGAACTCGGTCTTGCGCCGATCGCTCTCGCGCAGCATGCGGTTGCGGTCGCGCACCTGCCGGAAGAGGCGCGAGTTGGCGAGCGCGTGGCCGAGGTGATCGCCCACGGCCGCGAGGGCCACCAGGTTCTCGTCGTCGAACGCGCGCAACTGCGTGGACTCCACGTTCAGCACGCCGACCGTCTCGTCGGCCACCCGCAGCGGCACGCAGAGCTCCGACCGGATGCCCACGATCGCGCTCACGTAGCGCGGGTCCTTCGCCACGTCGGGCACGAGCACGGGCAGGCCGGTTTCCGCCACGGCGCCCGTGATGCCCTCGCCCAGCCTGACGGACAGGCCCGTCAGCAAGCGCACGCCATCGCGCGAGGCCTGGGCGGCGAGAACGAGCTTGTTGCGCTCGCGGTCCACGAGCGCCACGCCCGCGTGCTCGTAGGGGCCTTGCTGGCACAGGTGCGCGAGCGCGTGCGAAAGCACGTCGTCCATGTCCAGGCTGCTGGACGCGATCCGCCCGATGTCCGCCACGAGGCGCAGGTGAAGGAGCGTGCGGCGCTCGTCCTCGCTCCGGCGGGCCTGGGCGAGCGCCTTGCCGACGACCTCGGCGAACAGGTCCAGCGATCCCCCGTCCATGTCGTCGAACGCCCGCGCGTGGGGCGACGTCGCCGTGATCATCGCCGCCAGTCCCCCGTCGCAGCGCACGGGGATCGCGAGTTGAGCGCGCACGGGCGCGACGGCCAGGGCCCACGGCTCGTCGCCGACTTCAGCGCACGCCCTCACCGGGCCCGACAGGGCGCCGGCCACGGCCTGCGGCGCGCGCACGACCGTCGCCACCACGGTGGCGTCGCGCAGCGCGTCGTGGAGAGCGCGCCGCGCGATCGCCAGGACGTCCTCCGTCTCGTGCGCGCCCATGAGCGCGCGAGAGAGACGGTTGACGCTGGCCTTGAACTCCTGGCGGCGACGCTCGGCTTCTTGCTGGCGCAGGTGATCGATCGACGAGGCGGCGACGTGCGCCAGGATCTCGATCGCTCGCAGGCCATCCGCGTCGAAGGCGGTCGAGGGGGAAAACGCCTTGGCGAACAGGAAGCCGTGCGACGCTCCCGAGCCCCGCAGCGGCGTGACGGCCATCGGCTGGCCGTCGAGCAGGTCCGCCAGGTCCCACTCGCCGCGGCCGGCGGCCATGGTTCGATCCGCGCTCGGGCCGTGGACGCGGAGCTGGCAGCCGTCCAGGATCTGCGACTGCGAGACGGGCCGGACGCTCGCCGCCATGCTCAGGATGTCCAGCATCACGGTCCGCCGGCCGCGCGGCATCGTCACGCCGTCGGGGAGCCTCGCCGTGCCGGTGATCTCGAGCGCGCCGCTGGCGTCGTCGCCGAGACCGACGGCGACGAGGCTCATCCCGGGGAGAGAGGCCATGGCCGCGAGCACGCGATCGGCGACATCCTCGCGCGTGAGGGCGAGGCGCAACTCCTGCACGGCGGCGACCACGCGCTCGAGCCCCGTGGCACGCTCGCGCAACTGACGGTGCGCGTTCTCCAGCGACCGCAGCGACGCCGCGAGGCGCTGTTCGAGTTCGCCATGGCGGCCCTCGGCCTCGGGCGCGCGCGACTTGCCGGCGGACTCGTGCTGGCGCCATGCGGAGAGCAGGCGCGGAGCGCGGGCCGCGCACGACGCGCCGCCCTCCTCGTTCACGAGCACCGCGAAGAGCCGGGCGCCCAGATCCGAGGGCAGGCCTCCATCCGCGATGACGACATCGGCGAAGTCGTCCTCGAGCAGGGCCAGCGCCGCCGCCTCCGCCTGAGACGGGGCGAGCGCGACGAGCGGCGCCGCCAGGGCGTCCGCGACCTCGCAGACCAGGAGGCGGGCGTCCGCGTCGAGCGGAACCGCGACGAGCACGAGGTCTGGCGCCGCCGCCCGGGCCGACGACAGGGTGTCGGCCATGGCGCCTTCGGGCGCCACCACTTGGAATTCGGTCAGGTGTAGCGGGAGCGCCTCCCGCAAGGCCGCGTCGCCGCCGACGAGCAAGACCCTGCCCCAGGCGACCAGGGTGTGGTCGCTCAGCTGGGTCCCGGCCATCGCCGAGCCCCGGAAGCGGTCTTCTCGTGCGCGATTCACTCGTGGCTCCAGCCCGCGGTCGTCACCGCGGGCGCTGGCTCCGAGCCCGGAAGGCCCGGGCCCGGAAGCAGAGCTTGCAAGCGCGAGGCCACCCCGCGCGCGCCGTGTCCATTTGCCGCAGCCTTCCGCGCTTGCCTGGAGGGATGGACCTCGGTTACGCTTTTTCTTCGCCATGCGAACCATCGACAATCCCGCGCACCGATTCGAACGCCAGTACGTCGAGTGGCTCGACGAGCCCCCTCCCGCGCGCTTGCAGGTCGAAGAGGAATCCGCCACGCGCGAGATCCTCTCGCGCAACGACTCGCCGGACGTCGGCTTCACGTGGAGCCTCAACCCGTACCGCGGCTGCGCGCATGCGTGCGCCTACTGCTACGCGAGACCCACGCACGAATACCTGGGCTTCGGAGCGGGCACCGACTTCGAAACGCGCCTCGTCGTGAAGGTGCGGGCGGCCGAGCTCCTCCGCCGCAAGCTCGCGTCGCCGTCGTGGAGCGGCGAGACGATCGCGTTCTCCGGCGACACGGACTGCTACCAGCCGCTCGAAGCCGCCTACGGACTGACGCGCGACTGCCTGCAAGCGTGTCGCGACGCCGGCAACCCGGTGCTGATCATCACGAAGTCGTTTCTCATCAGCCGCGACGCCGCCCTGCTGGCGGACCTGTCGCAACGCGCGCGCGTGACCGCCTGCCTCTCGATTCCCTTCGCCGACGACGCGATGGCGCGCCTGGTCGAGCCCGGCGCGCCCCGGCCGAGCAAGCGCTTCGAGGCGATGCGCATCCTGTCGGATGCGGGCGTGCGCACGGGCGTGATGTTCGCCCCGATCATCCCCGGACTCAACGAGGACCAGATCCCCGAGGTCCTCGAGCGCGCGCGCGACGCGGGGGCGCAGTTCGCCTCGCGCGTCGTGCTGCGCCTCCCCCACGGCGTGAAGGACGTCTTCCTGAAACGCATGCAGCAGGTCATGCCCCATCGGGCGGCCCGCATCGAGAGCCGCATCCGCGACGTGCGCGGCGGCGCGCTGAACCAGTCCGCGTTCGGCGCGCGGATGCGGGGCTCGGGCGCGTACTGGGATCTCGTCGACACGACGTTCCGCGTGCACGCCGCGCGCCTGGGCCTGCTCGACCGGGAGGCAGCCCGGCTCGAACCCGCGGCCGCCGGCCCGGCCGCGCCCCTCGCGCCGCGGCGCGAGCGCTCCCCCGCCCCGCGCCCGCAGGCCGCCGACGCCCAGATGAACCTCTTCACCTGACCTGCATCGCTTCTCGCGATCCGGAATCGCATCGTGGCCGGCGATCCAGGCCCCGGACCGCGTCGTTCGCATGAAGCGTGCGCGCGGGTCGCGGCGTCGGGCATGCTTGCGCCATGTCGACCTTCACGTGCCAGGCCTGCGGGGCGGCGTTCGAACTGCCGCCCGCCGTCCTTGCCAAGTACCCCGGGTGGGTGCCGCGCACATGCCGCTCCTGCCGCGGGCCCGCCCCGAGCAAGGCGGCCCGCCCCGCATCGGGGACGGCCTCGCGCGACTACACGCCCGCCGAGGTGCTCGCGCGCTTCACCGCGGGCCCGACGACCGGGGTCTTCACGGATGGGGGCGCCAGTCCGAATCCGGGGCCTGGTGGTTGGGGCGTGGTGTGGGTCGAGAACGACGTCATCCTGGGCGAGGCCTCGGGCCACGACCCCGACACCACCAACAACCGCATGGAGCTGACCGCCCTGGCCGGGGCCTTGCGACTCGTGCCGCGCGGCACGCCGGTCACCGTTCACGCCGACTCGGAGCTGGTCGTCAAGACGTTCACGGAATGGGCCGCCACCTGGGAGCGGAACGGTTGGCGCCGCAAGACGGGCGCCATCAAGAACCTCGACCTCGTCAAGCCCCTGCACGCGGAGATGCTCGCGAGGCCCGAGGTGCGCCTGACCTGGGTTCCGGCGCACGCGGGCTGGCGCTGGAACGAGTACGCCGACGCGCTGGCGGGCGCCTGGAACCGGCGGGCTCCGCCCCTCTCCCGGACGGAGCCCGGCGCGGCAGGCCAGGGGCGCGCCCGCGCCGATCACGCGGGCGACTGACGCCGTGGCGCGGGGCGCGCTCCGCGCCAGCGCCCCGGCACCGCAGCCTCACCGTCCCGCGTCGCCCGGATCGAGACTCGGCTCGAGCGCCCGCGACGGGGACGGCAGCACGTCCTCCGGAATGGGCCCGTTCACGTGGTGCCGGCTGAAGCGGAACACCTGCTTGCCCGCGGCTCCCTCGCCATCGCTCTGGTCCACCTGCAGGCGGGTCGGCAGCGGCCTGTGCCCGAGCTTGGCGCCCCACTCGAACGTCAGCGAGACCTCGACGCCCCGGAAGATGCCGCGCGCGACGCCGAGCAGGTGGCGCCCATCGCGCAGCACGTGCTCGTACTCGAACTCGGAGGCCGCTCCCCCGCCGCGCTCGATGAGCTCGCGCACGACGAGGCCCCCCGCGCCGATGGCGATCACCGCCCGCTCGGGGTCGCCGCCCTCGGTTCGTGCCACGGCCTCGATGCCGCGCTCGCCCATGCGGAGCCAGGGATCGTCCGCGGCGAGGAATCGGAAGGAGTAGCCCATCAGGCTCCGGCTCGGCCGGTACGGCAGGATCATCTCGTGCAGGGGCTCGATGAGCGCCGCGAGCCTGCCGCGGGCGGCCGGATCGAGCGCCTCGCCCCCCGTGATCACGACGCGACACTCGCCATCGCGCCAGTAGAGCGTGATGCGCGTGCCCGCCCCCGACAGCGGTCCCCCCGGCGCCGCGAGCAGATCCACGAGCGAGCTCTCGACGTCGGCCACGAGTGTCCTGACGCCGTCCTCCGGCAGCCGGTACGTCAGGTCCTCGGCCGTGCGCCACGCCGCCCAGGCGTCGAGCGCCGACGCTCCGGCGGGAGGCGGCGCGGCCCCGACGGCCGCCGCCGGGCCTGCGGCGCGCGCGTGACCGACGGCCATGGCCAGCACGGCCGCTGCCGCCCCGGCAATGACGAGGGCGCGAGGGCTCACGCGCCAGGCGCGAGGCTGGCCGGTGGCGGCCTCACGGGGTGTCGGCGTCGTCCGGGGAGGGAGCGTCGCCCTTCCGGCGCGCCGTCTCGAAGCCGGCAGCGAGTTCGAGGGCGGTCGGAAGCTGGGAGGCATCGTTGATCCAGACCTCGGGCGCACCCTCGGTGTCGTGCAGTTCGCCGCGGGCGGGGTACTCGCGGTCCTCGATGATGCGCCCTCGAATGCCGTGGGACTCCAGGAGGCGGACGAAGCGCTTGGCATCGTCGGCGTCCCACGCCACGTACACCCTGTGCATGACGACCTCGCGGGAAAGCGCCCGGCGTCAGCCGGGCCGCGGCAGCGCGTGCCGCTCGCTTGAGCGTGCACCAGTGCGCCGTCCGGCGCAACAGGGCGGGTCAACCGAATGGGCCGCGTGCGCGACCGCGCCACCGAGCGCTCAGTACTGGTAGAACCCCTTGCCGGTCTTCCGGCCGAGGCGCCCGGCATCCACCATCTTCACGAGGAGCGGGCAGGGGCGGTACTTGGAGTCACCGAGACCATCGTGCAGGACCCGCATGATGTCGAGGCAGATGTCGAGGCCGATGAGGTCCGCCAGGGCCAGCGGCCCCATCGGGTGATTCATGCCGAGCTTCATGACCTCGTCGATCGACTCGGCCGTGCCGACACCCTCGTGCAGGCAGAAGATCGCCTCGTTGATCATGGGCAGCAGCACGCGGTTGCTGACGAAGCCCGGCGAGTCGTTCACCTCGACCGGAGTCTTCTCCATGGCGAGGGCGGTGTTCCGGACGCGGTCATGCGTGTCATCGGACGTCTCGAGACCCCGGATGATCTCGACGAGCTTCATGAGCGGGACGGGGTTCATGAAGTGCATGCCGATGAAGCGATCGGCGCGCTTGGTCGCCGCCGCCAGCCGCGTGACGCTGATGGACGAGGTGTTGCTCGCCAGGATCGTCTCGGCCTTGCACGCCCGGTCGAGCTCGCGGTGGATGTCGACCTTGACGGCCTCCTGTTCCAGCACGGCCTCGACCACCAGGTCGCACTCGGCCATCTCGTCGAGCTGGCCGACCAGCCGGAGCCGCTCGAGCGCGCCCGGGAGCGACTCGGCCGGGAACTTGCCCTTGTCGGCCATCTTCTTCAGGCCGCCCTCGATCCGTTCCTTGCCACGACGCAGGGCCAGCTCGTTGGCGTCGGTCGCGATCACGCTGTAGCCGGCCTGGAGCGCGACCTGCGCGATGCCGGCGCCCATCGTGCCCAGCCCCACGACGCCGAACGTGCTGACGGTGCCCGTGATCTCGTCGATGCGCGTCATCGCGAGACCTCCACGGCCATGGCGACGGCGTTGCCGCCACCCAGGCACAGCGCGGCAACGCCGCGGCGCGCGCCACGATCCTTGAGCGCGTGGAGAAGCGTGACGAGCACGCGCGCCCCGGAGGCGCCGATGGGGTGGCCGAGGGCCACGGCGCCGCCGTGGACGTTGTACTTCTCGATCGGGATCTCGAGAACCTTGCGCAGCGCGCACTGCTGGACCGCGAACGCCTCGTTGATCTCGAAGAGGTCCACGTCGCCGACGCTCCAGCCGGTCTTCTGCAGGACCTTCCGGATGGCTCCCTCGGGCGCCATCATCACGAGCTCCGGCGCCAGACCATGCGTGGCCGAGGCGAGAATGGTCGCGAGCGGCGCGCGGCCGAGCTTCTCCGCGGTACGGCGCGAGGTCACGACGACCGCGGCCGCGCCGTCGTTCACGCCGGGAGCGTTCCCCGCCGTCACGGTGCCGTCCTTCTTGAACGCGGGCCTGAGCTTCGCGAGGCTCTCGAGCGACGTGTCGCGCCGCGGACCCTCGTCGGTGTCGAAGAGCGTGACGTCGCCCTTGCGGCCCTTGAGTTCCACGCCGACGATCTCGTCACGGAACTTGCCGGCGTCCATGGCGGCGATGGCCTTGCGATGGCTGTCGAGCGCCCACTGATCCTGTTCCTCGCGCGAGACCTTCCACCGCTCGGCGACGACCTCGCCCGTGTTGCCCATGTGGTAGTCGTTGTAGGGATCCCACAGGCCGTCATGGATCATCGAGTCCACGAGCGTGCCGGGGCCCATGCGCAGCCCCTCGCGCACGCCGCGCAGGAAGTGCGGCGCCTGCGACATGGACTCCATGCCTCCGGCGATGACGATCCCCGCCTCCTCGAGGCGAACGGCCTGCGCCGCGAGCGAGATGGCCTTGAGCCCCGAGCCGCACACCTTGTTGATGGTCATGGCGCCGGCGGAGTCGGGGATGCCGCCGTGGATCGCGGCCTGCCGGGCGGGCGCCTGGCCGAGCCCGGCCTGCACGACGTTGCCGAGGATCACCTCGTCCACCGACGCCGGGTCGACGCCCGCGCGGCGGACCGCCTCGGCCACCACCACGGCTCCGAGGCGCGGCGCGGGCAGGTCCTTGAGGCCGCCCAGGAAGCGACCGATGGGCGTGCGACAGGCCGACAGGATGACGGCGTCGGCAGGTGACGGAGAATGCGCGGCGGGCATGGGGACTCCTCGCGAACGGGACCACGGGACAGGATGGCAGGGTGACTTGCCGCGATCGTAGCACGCGCGCCATGGCCGCCAGCGAGCCGCATGGTACCCTCCCCGCCCCATGCCGCCCAGCAAGCCGCCAGCCCCATTTCCCGAGCGCCCGACGGGCCGTCAGCGGCGCGAGCGCCGCGAGATGCAGCGCCGCGAGAAGATGATGGCCAAGTCGGCGCGGAACCCGGGACTCCGCGAGCGGATCATCGGCTGCGGCTTCTCCCTCTTCATCGTCGGCGGCATCGTCTTCGTGATCGCGCTCGTCGGCGGCCTGATCTACACGCACTTCTTCGACCGCTGATCCGCCCCCCGGCGACGCGCCCTCACCCTCAGGCCGGCGCTCGCAGGGCTCGGATCTCCATCAGGAGATGGGTCAGCACGACCTTCGCGTTGACGTGGAGTGCGAGATCGTCGCGGGCCGCTTCGAGCAGCGGGAACGCCCGCGCGGCGGAAGCCGCCGGGAGCCGCTGCGCGATGGACGCCGCCGCCTTCTCGGCGCCCGGATGCAGCAGGGCCCCCGCGCCCGCTTCCGCGCCGGCGACCAGCGCATCGCGCAGCACGCGCTCGAGGAGCGCCAGGCGCCGGACGATCTCGTCGCGACCGCCGTCCTCGCCCTTGGCCGGCACGAGCTCCGTCGCGAGATCGCGCGCCTTGCGCTCTCCCTTCGGCCCGAGCAGCTCGTAGAGAGACCGCGCGAGGTCCAGCCACTCGTCGGCGGCCTGCGCCGGGTCAATCGCGAGCGCGACGCGCAGGTCGCCCCCGGCGAGCCGCGCCGCGAGCATCGCCTCGCTCGCGTCCATGCCGCGACGCGCAACCACCGTCGCCGCGACGGCCTCGAGCGAGGGCGGCGCGACGCGCAGGAGCGGGGCTCGCGACCGGATGGTCGGCTTGAGAAACGTCGCGCGTGACGTGAGGAGGAGCAAGTGCACGCCCGCCGGCGGCTCCTCGAGCGTCTTGAGGATTGCCTCTTGCGCGACGTGGGACATGCGATCCGCCGGGTCCACGATGACCACGCGCCGGCGATCCGAGCGAAGCCCGAGCGCCGACTGGAGCTCCCGCACTTGCTCGACGGCGATCTCCGTCTTGCGCTGGCCGCGCCGCGAATCCCAGGCGGGCTCGAGCGGCACGACGCCCGGATCGAGCCCGCGCGCCGTGCGGAGGCACTCGTTGCACCGCAGGCACGGCGCGAGCGCGCCGGCGGGGGCGGCCTCGCACGCCAGGAGCTGCGCGAGCCGCACCGCGACCCAGCGCTTGCCCGCCCCCGCGGGCCCCGCGAGGATCGCGGCGTGCGCGAGCCGGCCTCGCGCGCGCGCGGATGCGAGACGGGCCAGGGCGTCGGGCGCGTTGCCCGCGGCAGCGGGCATGTCGTCGAACGCGGCGTCCTCGGGCGAGAGCAGCGGATGCTCGACGTCGGTGGATCCGAAGTCCACGACCTTGCCGCGGCTCATGGCAGCAGACCCGGAAGCGCGGTGCTCACGACGCGCCGGACGCGCTGCCACGTGCCGTCCTCGTCGCCTGACGCGTCGATCACGACCAGCCGCCCGGGTTCCTCGCCGGCAAGCCGCAGGAACGCCGAGCGCACCCGGCGATGAAACGCGATCTCGGCCTCGTCGAACCGCGTGGGCGCGTCATCGGGCCCGGCGGCGGCGGCATGCCGGCGGCGCGCGCGGGCAAGGCCCTCCTCGGCGGGCAGGTCCAGGAGGAGCGTCACCGCGGGCAGGAGTCCCGCGCGCGCGGGCGACTCGATGGCGTCCACGATCTCCCGGGACAGGCCGCGTCCGCCACCCTGGTACGCGCGCGTCGAATCCACGAAGCGATCGCAGACCACGCTCGCCCCGCGCTCGAGGGCCGGCCGGATGACCCGGTCCACGTGATCGGCGCGCGCGGCGCTCACGAGCAGGAGCTCGGTCAGCGGCGACATGCCGCCGTGCGAGGCATCCAGGAAGATCGCCCGCACGGCGTCGGCGAGCGGCGTGCCGCCGGGTTCACGCGTCGCCACGACGTCGCGGCCCGCCGCGCGCAGCGCCTGCGCGAGACGGCGCGCCTGCGTGCTCTTGCCGCAGCCCTCGACGCCCTCGAGAGTGATGAATGCCGCCCCTGCCATGGATGGGCGCGATTGTAGCGCGGGCCAGAGCGAGCCGGGGACGTGGCTCGCGCCCCGGCGGCCTCCGTGCGACGATCGGCCATTCCCCGTGAGGTGACGCCATGCCCGAGCTCGTCCTGCACGTCGGCAACAAGAACTACTCGTCCTGGTCGCTGAGGCCCTGGCTGGCGCTGCGCGCGGCGGGGATCCCGTTCCGCGAGGTGAGCCACGAGATCGAGGGCGAGGCCGAGCGCGCGACGATCCGGTCGCTGTCGCCGGCCGGGCGCGTGCCCTTCCTCGAGGCCGATGGCCTCGTCATCTGGGACTCGCTCGCGATCGTCGAGGCGGTGGCCGACCTCCACCCGGACGCCGCGCTGTGGCCCGAGGATCGGCGCGCCCGCGCCATCGCCCGCTCCTGCTGCGCGGAAATGCACTCGGGCTTCACGGCCCTGCGCACCGCCATGCCCATGAACATCCGCCGGCGGTACGCGCGAGGCCCGCGCACGCCCGAGGTGCAGGCCGACATCGACCGCATCACGCGGTGCTGGCAGCAGGTGCGCGCCGCGTTCGGCGGGACGGGGGCGTTCCTCTTCGGCCGCTTCACGGCCGCCGACGCGTTTTACGCGCCCGTCGTCGCGCGCCTGCGAACGCATGACGTTCCGCTCGAGGCGCCTGCCGCCGCGTACTGCGAGGCGATCCTCGCCCTGCCCGCCATGCGCGAGTGGTGCGACGCGGCCGCCGCCGAACGATCGACCATCCCGAAGTACGAGTTCGCGGACTGACGCCCCGGCGGCGGGCCGGCGCCGGCCGGTCCGCCTGCCCGCCGGCGCGGCCGTCCCCTGCCGGGGGCGTCACCCGTGGACGCTCGGCCGAGGCCATGCCAGGATCTTGTCCATGGCGGACTGCTGGCAGTGCGAAGGCGACCTCGGACCCCTCCGGAAGGTGGGCCGGGAGGAACTCTGCGCCGGGTGCGCGGCCTGGGTGCACGCGTGCAAGAACTGCCGCAACTGGAACGATCGCGCCCGGACGTGCGAGGAAACCGCCGCCGAGTGGGTGCACGACCGCGAGCGCGCCAACTTCTGCGATTTCTTCGCGCTCCCGGCGCCGGACGAGTCCCACCGCTCGGAGGGCGGATCGTCCGGCAAGTCCGCGCGAGCCGCCTTCGACCGCCTGTTCAAGAAGTGACGCCGCCAGCGCTCTGGCATGCTCCCCCAGCTCATGCCTGCCTCCTTCCTGCACGTTGACGGCGCCGCCGGGATCTCCGGCGACATGATGCTGGGCGCCCTGATGGACCTCGGCGTGTCGGTGACCGATCTGCGTGACGGTCTCGCCGGCCTTCGCCTGCCGGGCTGGTCGCTCTCGGCCGAGCCGGTCCTCAAGGGCGGGATCCGCGCGACGAAGGCCCGCGTGGTCGTGCACGGCCGCGAGGACGCCCCGCGCGACGGCGCCCGGCACGGCCATGGCCACGGCCATGACCACGGGCACGACCACGGGCACGACCACGGGCATGACCACGCGGGGTTCGGAACCGAGGGACCGGCGCCTCACGGCCGGTCGTGGGCCGAGATCCAGGCGCTCATCGCGGGCGCCAGCCTGCCCGATCGCGTGAGCGCCGCGGCGCTCCGCACCTACCGCCGCCTGTGCGAGACGGAGGCCGAGATCCACGGCGTCACGCTGGACACGGTGCACCTGCACGAGGTCGGCGCCGACGACGCGCTCGTGGACATCTGCGGCACCTGCCTCGGCCTTCATCTTCTCGGCTGGCCCGAACTGTCCGCCTCGCCGCCCGATGTTGGCGGCGGAAGCGTCCCCACCTCGCACGGCCTGCTGCCCGTCCCCGCTCCCGCCACGCTTCGCCTGCTCGCCGGCTGCCCCATCACGACGTCGGGTCTGGCCCGCGAGCTCACGACGCCGACGGGCGCGGCGCTCCTCGCGACGCTCGCGACGCGCTGGGGAACCATGCCGCCCATGGCCGTCCGCCGGACGGGCTTCGGCGCGGGCACCCGGAACCTGTCCGATCGGCCGAACGTGCTTCGCCTGACGCTCGGCGACGCGCCGGAGACGCCGCCCGCCGCGGAAGGCGCGGGCCACCTCGTGATCGAGGCGGACCTCGACGACGCGGACCCGCAGCTCCTCGCGACCTTCTGCGATCGCGCGCGCGAACTCGGCGCGCGCGACGCCACGCTGTCGGCGGTCGTCATGAAGAAGGGCCGCGCGGGAACGCGCGTGACGATCGTGGCGACCGAGGCCGCGCGCGAGCGACTGGTCGAGGCCCTCTTCCGCGAAACGCCGACCATCGGCTGCCGCGTGACGCGCGTCGAGCGCCACGAATGCGAGCGCGAGACCCGCGAGGCGGCCACGCCCTGGGGTTCCGTCCGCGTCAAGATCGCCCGGCACCGCGGCCGCGCGGTGAACGTGAAGCCGGAGCACGACGACTGCCTCGAGGCGGCGCTGCGCCACGGCGTCCCCCTCAAGGACGTGCTCGCCGCCGCGCACGCGGCAGCCCGCGCCCTCCTGGAGCCCCCGTCATGACCTCTGGTCGCTTCTACGTCACCACGCCCATCTACTACATCAACGACGCGCCCCACCTCGGGCACGCATACACGACGGTCGCATGCGACGTGCTCGCGCGCTACCGGCGCATGCGCGGCGACGACGTGCGCTTCCTGACCGGCACGGACGAGCACGGCCAGAAGGCGCTCAAGACGGCCACGGCCCAGGGCGTCAAGCCCCGCATGCTGGCCGACCGCATGGTCGCGCGGTACGAGGCTGCCTGGCGGGCTCTCGGCATCGCGCACGACGACTTCATCCGCACGACGGATCAGCGCCACGTGGACGGCGCGCAGGCGCTCTGGCGCCGGCTCATGAAGTCCGGCGATCTGTACAAGGGCACGTACGAGGGCCGCTACTGCGTCGGCTGCGAGTCCTACTACGCCGAGTCCGAACTCGTGGACGGCAAGTGCCCGACGCACGAGACGGAGCTCGAGAGCGTGCGAGAGGCCTCGTGGTTCTTCCGGCTCTCCGCGTTCCAGGATCGGCTCCTGGCCTTCTACAGGAACCGTCCGGATTTCGTGGTCCCGGAGACGCGCATGAACGAGGTCGTCTCGTTCGTCGAGATGGGGCTGCGCGACCTGTCGGTCAGCCGCATGATCCCGTGGGGCGTGCCCGTCCCCGACGATCCCGAGCACGTGCTCTACGTCTGGCTCGATGCGCTGAGCAACTACATCAACGCGCTCGGCTTTCGCGACGACTCGCCCGCCGACTTCTCGCCCTTCTGGCCCGCCGACCTGCACGTCCTGGCCAAGGACATCGTGCGCTTTCACGCCGTCTACTGGCCGGCGTTCCTCATGTCGGCGGGCCTCGAGCCCCCGCGGCAGATCCTCTGCCACGGCTGGCTCCTCAAGGACGGCCGGAAGATGTCGAAGACGACGGGAAACCTCGCGGATCCGCTCAAGCTCGTCGAGTGGTTCGGCGCCGACCCGGTCCGCTACTACCTCATGCGCGAGGTCCGGCTGGGCGCCGACGGCACGTACTCCGAGGAGGCCGTGCTGGACCGCATCAACACGGACCTGGCAAACGATCTCGGCAACACGCTGTCGCGCATCACGCGCATCGTCAGCAGCAATCTCGGCGGCCGGGTTCCCTCCGATCGCCATGGCGACGCGCTGGAGAAGATCGCGCGTGCGGCGTGGAAGGACTGGGTCGCCGCGATGGACGCGCATGATCCGCAGGACGCGCTGCGCGCCGCCTGGGATCTCGTGGGCGCGACCAACAAGTTCCTCATGACCGAGGAGCCCTGGAAGCTCGCGAAGGACGAGGCCGCGCTGCCCCACCTGCGCGCGGTCATGCACGAGAGCGCGGAGGCCATGCGCCACGTGGCCGTCATGGTCGCGCCGGTCATGCCGGCGTCGGCGCGCGAGATCTGGAAGCGCCTCGGCGCGCCCGGGGATCCCTTCGCGGGCTTGCTCTACGAGCCCCCCAGCGGCCGCCTGCGCTGGGGGTTCCCGGAGGGCGACGAGGTCGCGCACGAGAGCGGCCTGTTCCCGCGCATGGACAAGGTGGCGTTCTTCGGCGCCGCGGCCGCCGCCGCCGCCGCCACGCCGCCGCCGGCCGAGACCGCCGCGCCCGCGAAGACGGCGGCGCCGGCCGCGCCCGCGAGCGCGACGCCCGGCTCGCCGCTGGCCAAGGCCGCGATCGCGTACGAGGACTTCGCGAAGGTGGCTCTCATCGCCGCGAAGATCGTCAGCGCGTCGCGCCACCCCCAGGCCGACAAGCTGCTCGTGCTCGAGATGGACGACGGCAGCGGCACGCCCCGCACGATCTGCGCCGGCATGGCCGAGCACTACGCGCCCGAGGAACTCGCCGGCAAGACGGTCGGCATCGTCGCCAACCTCGCGCCGCGCAAGCTCCGCGGCATCGTCAGCCAGGGGATGATGCTGGCCGGAAGCTGGCACGATCTCGACGGCAAGGAGCAGGTCCGCGTCGTGGAGCTGCCCGGCGTCCCGCCCGGCTCGGAGATCCGGTGACGCGCGGGCTGACGGACAGCCACTGCCACCTCGACGGCCCGAAGATCGCGCCGCGGCTCGACGCCGTGATTGACCGGGCGCGCGAGGCGGGCGTGGATCGCGTGCTGACGGTCTCGTCCGAACCGGGCGACTACGCCGCCATCGCGGACCTCGCCGCGCGCCTGCGCGAGGGTTTCGCCGGCGCCTGGGCCGCCGTGGGGCTCCACCCGCACCAGGCCAGGCTCCTCGACGACGATCACCGCAAGCAGATCCGGGCGGCGTGTGGCCGGAGCGAGGTGATCGCGGTCGGCGAGACGGGTCTCGACTACCACTACGAGCACTCGCCGCGCGAGGCGCAGCAGGAAGCCTTCCGTGCCCACGTGCGCCTGGCCCGGGACCTCGGCCTGCCCGTCGTGATCCACTCGCGCGAGGCGGAGGACGACACGATCCGGATCATCGAGCAGGAGAAGCTCCCCGAGGTCGGGGGCGTCCTTCACTGCTTCACGAGCAGCCGGTGGCTCGCGGAGCGCGCCGTGGAAATGGGCCTGTTCATCTCGTTCTCGGGGATCCTGACGTTCCCGAGCGCGACGGACCTGCAGGAGACGGCGGCGTGGGTGCCCGACGCGTGCCTGCTCGTCGAGACGGACTCGCCGTACCTCGCGCCCGTCCCGCATCGGGGCAAGACCTGCGAGCCCGCCTTCGTGGAGCGGACGGCCGCGTTCCTGGCCGGGATCCGGGGCGTGTCGCCGGCGCACGTCGCCGAGCTGACCTCGTCCAACTTCGATCGCGCCTTCCGCCTGCCGTAGCGGGGCGGGCTCGCCCGCCACGCGGCGTTGCCGCGTGCATGAGGACTGCCATGAGCCATGCTCACGGCGGACCGTCTCGCTACTGCGGGTAGGTGGCGTTGACCTTGGCGATCACCTTGTTGGTGATGTCGAAGCCGTCGCGGGCGAAGGCGTACTGCTCCTGGTCGAACAGGAAGTCGTAGGCCTCCGCCTTCGCGAAGTCCGCGATGAGCGGGTCGAGCTTCTGCACGAGCTCGAGCAGGGCCTGCTGGTACGCGCGCTGGAGATCGCGGTCGGCGTTCGACATCGCGGACTGCAGCTCGTCACGCTGGCGCGCGAGCTCGCGCTGGCGCTCGAGGCGCTTCTCGTCCGAGAGCACGGAGGCCTGCTGCTCGTAGGCCTTCTGCGCCGCCTCGAACGTCTTGCGCTTGCCCTCGATCTCGGCCTCGCGGTCCGCCTGTTGCTTCTCGAATCGCGTCTTGATGACCTTGCCGAGCTGGCTCTCGTCCACGATCCGCTGCTTGTCGAAGACGCCGATCTTGAGACCCTCGGCGGAGAGCGGCATGGCGGTGGCGAGCACGACGGTGGCGAGGGCGAGACGCAGGAAACCGTGGCGAAGCGTCATGAGCGAGAACTCCATGGGGGGGCCGGCGGGGCCGGCGAGAGAGGCGAGACGTTAGCAAGGCCGGTGACGGCGCGCCACCGCGGCCGTGGCCTCCCCTGGACGCCCCCGCGGCCGGCGTCATTCACCCCGCGGCGGCGGATGGCGTAGCGGCGAGGGGGGGACCGGCACGGGGCGCGCGATCACGGGAGGCGGGCTCGGGCCTGGCCGCGCCCGGCGAGCGACCCAGACGGCCAGCGCCACGGCGGCCACGGCTGCGAGCGGGACCAGGATGCGGTGGGCCGAGCCGGGATCCCGCCGGAAGGACGCGAGCACGCGCCGCAGCCTCGCGTCGTCGTCGCGCAGCGCCGGATCCGACGTGCTCAGATGCAGGACGAAGGACCGATCGGCGTAGGGCACGATCGCCACGTGCCGCGCCGAGCCCGGCCGGCTCTCCTTCCAGGTCCATCCCGAACGACCATCGGCGCCGAGGCGAGCGATGGCCCCGACCGCCGCGTGCCGGGCGCGCGCCGCGCTCTCCTCCCGGAGCCGATCCGCCTCCTCCCGGCTGAACGCCCCCCGGTACTCGACGATGGTCAGCGAGGACAGGGGCTCGTGGATCGTGAACCACGCCCTCTGGTCAATCCCCTCGTGCCCGAGGAGGGGCGGAATGGCGACGACGGGCTGCGACGCGTAGGCCATGCGCGGCAGGAGCTCCGTGACCTGCGGGCCGTCGAGGGTCGTGACGCAGGCTGAGGCCAGAAGCAAGGGCGCGAGCACCGCCGCCCGACCAGCCGCCACGTGACCTCGCCGCGTGCCTGACGCGTGCCGCCGCCGGTGTTCCATGGGTTGCCTCCTGGCCCCATGCTGCTCACTCGACGCCTTCGGGTCAAGATGGCGCATTCTCGTGTCATGCTGTCCCGCAGGAGGTGACGGCATGACCGCCCACCGCAGTTTCCTTCCGCGCCTCGCCGCCGCCGCGGCCCTCGTGATGGTCCTCGGGGCCTGCATGCTGCCCGATAACCAGCCGCGCATCTCGATCGAGTTCGGGATGATCCCCGAGCTCGAGGGCGCGACGGTGCTGGTGGACGGACGACCCGTCGGCAAGCTCGAGCGAACGGGCCAGGCCACGCGGATCGCCTTCCCGGTCAGCAAGGGCGTCCACGAGGTGACCATCCGCGACTCGCGGTTCGCGTGCGAGCCCATCAAGGTCAAGTGCGAGCTGGACGCGCAGAAGATCCGCCTCATGGCGGAGATCGCCGACCGCGTCGGGACGGACGGATCGATCAGGCAGATGATCGTGCTGCGGTAGCGCCGCGGCGCGCGAGCTCGCGGGTGGGCCGGAAGAGCAGGTGCTCCAGCGCCGCGCGCATGCCCGGCAGGGCCGCGAGCGGCGCGACCGGCGAGCCGCCCAGAATCTCGAGCGCCACGCGCGCGCGCCGCCGCCAGCCGCCGCAGCTCGACTCGATGGCGCGCCAGCCAGCGCCGTCCTCCGCGCTCGCGGCCGCCAGCCGCCCCGCCAGCGCGGCGCGCCCGATGCCCCCTGCCGTCAGCGCGCTGACGTGCCCGGCGGCGTCCCCCGCGAGCACGATGCCGGCCACCGGGGATCGCCGTGGTCCGCCCACGGGCACGACGCCGCCCAGGACGTGGCGCACGCGGGCCGGCAGGAACCCGCGCTCGCGCGCGAGCCGGGCCAGGAAGGCGTCCAGGGCCGCGGCAGGACGGAAGCCCGGCACGGGGATCCCCAGCACGCCGACTTGCCACGCGCTCTCCGCGCCGCGGAACGCCCACGCCGCGTACCCGGGAGCGAGGCGGCCGTCGAAAGCGAGCAGGCACGCATCCGGCTCGACGCTCCCCTCGCCGCCCGGCGGCACGTCCAGGTGTCGCTCGACGCCGACGAGCACGCGCTGCGGCGGCAGGCCGAGAGCGGCCGCGATGGCCGACGAGGCGCCGTCGCAGGCGATGACCCGGGCCGCGCGCACGCGCTCGGCCCCCGCGACCACGACGGGTCCCCGCGCCGCGAGCTCGACGCCCTCGACGCGCTGGCCGTGCCGGATGGCGGCGCCCGCCGCCGCCGCGCGCTCGGTGAGCGCGCCGAGCAGGGCGACGGTCCGAGTGGGCGTGAAGCCGGCGCCCTCGCGCCGCAGCCGGATGCCGCTCGTCCAGCGCGCGCCCGCCACGATCTCGATCCCGTCGAGCCTCGGTCCCAGCGTGCCGGGCGGCGGCCGCACGGCGGCGAGCGCGTCGCGCGCGAGAAGGCCCGTCGTGTGCGCGCCGGCGACGGGCCACCGCTTGCGCTCGAGGAGGATGACGCGCTGGCCGGCGCGCGCGGCGGCCTCGGCGCAGGCCAGCCCCGCGAACCCCGCGCCCACGACGACCAGGTCCGCGCTCGCGCTCATCGCGCGGTCGCCCCCGCCTCGCCTCGCGCGCCCGCGCCGGCGCCCGCGCCGGCGCCCGCCTCGGCCGCGAGCTCGCGCAGGCGCGCATGCACCGCCGCGATGGCGTCATCCGGCGCGGACGTCCCCGCCGCGAGGCCCACGCGCGCGAGCCCCCGGTAGCGGGTCGCGTCGATCTCGTCCGGATGCTGCACGCGATCGGCCGGCGTGCCGGCGGCGAGACACGCGTCCACGAGGCGCTGCGTGTTGTGAGAGCGCGGCCCTCCGACGACCACGACGCGGTCCACGAGCAGCGCGAGGCGGCGGATGGCCTCCTGCCGGTCCTTCGTGGGCTTGCACACCGTGTCCGCGAACGCCACGTCGCTGCCCGGCCGCGCGCGTCGCACCGCGGCCACGATCGCGAAGACGGCGTCGAGCGGCTGCGTGGTCTGGGCGACGAGGCCCAGGCGCGGCAGGTCGGGCACGCGCGCGACCTCGGCCTCCGATTCGATGACCGTCGCGCCGGGGTGATCGCCGATCAGCCCCTCGACCTCGACGTGCCCGCGCCGGCCGATCACGACGGGGTGGCGTCCTTCCGCGACGAGCGCCGCCAGGCGATCGTGCGCGCGCCGCACGAGCGGGCACGTCGCCTCTTCCACGATGGCGCCGCGAGCGCGGAGCGAGGCGATCGCCGCGTGCGACGCGCCATGCGCCGTGATGAGCACGCGCGAGGTCGTCACCTCCGCGTCGGGCCCGCCCGTCAGCCGGATGCCCGCGGCGCGCAGGCGGGCAAGCACCGTCTCGTCATGGACCAGCTCGCCCGCGATCGTCAGGTCGCCCCGGTGCGGATGCGAGAGCGCGAGGTTCACCGCATCGCGCACGCCGAAGCACCAGCCCATCGCCTCTGCCAGGATGATCTCCATCAGTTCGTCGCCTTTCGCACGCCCTCGCGGGCCTGCCGCACGATGGCCTCCAGCGCGTCCAGATGCCGGAGCAGCGCTTCCCTGCCCTTGCGCGACAGGCGCGCGGTGGTCTGCGGCCGGCGCCGCACGAAGGACTTCGTGATGACGGCGTAGCCGGCTTCCTCGAGCACGCGCAGGTGCACCGAGAGATTGCCGTCGGTCAACCCGATGAGGTCGCGCAGCTCCGTGAAGGCGATGTCGCGCCGCGACGCGAGCACGGACGCGATCGCGAGCCTCGCCGGTTCGTGAAGGATCCGGTCGAGCCGGCCAGGATCCACGGGGGCCATCAGTCGGCTGGCGCGAGCGGCACCAGCAGGCTGAAGGCGCCGTAGAGGGCGTGCAGGCCGCCGAACGCTCCCCCCATCGCGAGCGACGCCGCCGCCATGTCGCCGGGAGGGACCACGAACGCCGCGATGGACCCCGCGACGAGGAAGCTCCACCCGAGGCCCACGAGGCGGCGCGGCGCGTGGTGCGCCGTGGACAGGATCGCGACCCCGTGAAGCAGCATCCACGCCGCCGGCAACGCCCATCCCGCGTCGCGGACGACCAGGGCGGCCGTGACGGCGATCGCGGCGACGTACGCCGGCAGCACGGACACGCCCACCGCGCGGGCCTGCGCCGAGATGCGTCGCCCCTCCGGATCGGCCGCGCGCGCCGCGCGCAGCGCCGAGCCCGCGACCCATGCGGCGCAGAGGATCCCCAGGGCTCCCCAGGTGATGAGGAACGCGCGCACGGGATCCGACGCCCAGGCGCCCGCCGACAGGCGCGGGCTCGCGGCGGCCACGGCCAGCGCGAGCAGCCCCGAGAGGAGCCCCCCGCGCGCGGTGATGGCCTCGTAGCGCTGGCCGCGCTCCATGAGCTTGCGGATGGTCCGCAGGCTCTCCTCGATGTCGCGAACGTCGTGCATGGCGGCCGGCCTCCGGAACGGTCACTTTGTACCGCAAAGTACTTTACCACACGGGGCGCCGGCGGACATGACGTTCCCGTGGCGCCCTCATGCACGCGGCCGGGCCGCGTGGCGCGCCGCGGCTACTCCTGGGCGGGGCTGACGTTGACCATGCCGGGCTCGATGACGAATGCGAGGTGAGCCTGCCGGGCGATCTCGAGGAAGGCGTCCCGCACCGTGGCCCCGCGCAGGTCGAGGGTGACCGGGCGCCTCAGCCCCGCCCGGTTGACGATCAGGTTCGTCGTGTCCGCGAGGCCTGCCTCGACGAGCACGAGGCGCAGGACCTCGCCCGCGCCCCCTTCGGCATGGAAGGCCGGCATCTCGCGGGAGAACGGGCTCGTCTCGAGTTCCGCCTTGACGGCCGGCCAGAGGATCAGGACCTCCTGGTGGGCGCCGTGCTGGAAGTCGGGATCCTTTTCGACGACGGCGTCGAGGGCCTCGTCGAGCGAGACGTTCTCGAGCAGCAGGTCGAACCGCACGTCCACAGATCGCGGCGGGAGCTCGAGCACCGACGGACGGCGGAGCGTCCCGGCGATTTCCTGGAACATGCTGGGCGCCGGGAGATCCTGCAGGTCGAGCCGCTCGATGCGCGGCCCCGGATCGGCGCAGCTGGTGGGCAGCCCCAGGGAGGCGAGTGCCAGCAGCGCTGCGGCGAGACGTGCGCTCGTGACGAGTCCAGGCTTCATGTGGGGTCCAGGAGCAGGCAGCCAGGGCGGCGACCGCGGGGGAAGCATCCCTCATGCCGCAGCGGAATGCCACGCCGACCGTGCCTCTCCCTGGCCGTCCGGGGTAACATCCCCGGCCAACCAGGAGTGCCAGCCCCATGAGAAGCCGTCTCGCGAGCACGGTCGTCGTGTCCCTCGCGCTGCTCGCCGCCGCGTGCGGCAGCAGCCCCGATCCCGCCGCCACCGCCACCGCGCCCGTTCGCCGCGACGCGCAGGGGACATTCGTATTCGCGCGCGGCGGCGACTCGGTGGGGCTCGACCCCGCGAAGGAGGACGACGGCGAGAGCCTCAAGGTGGCCAAGAACCTGTTTGACGGCCTCGTGCAGTTCAAGCCCGGCACGACCGAGGTCGAGCCGGCCCTCGCCGAATCCTTCACGGTCAGCCCGGACGGCCTCGAGTACACCTTCCGTCTCCGTCCGGGCGTGCGCTTTCACGACGGCACCGACTGCAACGCGGACGCGGTGCTCTTCTCGCTCCTGCGGCAGCACGATCCGGAGCACCCCTTTCACGGGACCGGCGGGTCGTGGAAGTACTGGAACGCCATGGGCATGAGCGACCTCATCGCGTCCATCGCGAAGACGGACGACCTGACGGTCGTGATCAAGCTCGTGCGACCCGAGGCGCCGTTCCTCGCCAACCTCGCGATGTCCTTCTGCTCCGTCGTCTCGCCGACCGCGGTCAAGGCGCTCGGCGAGCGCTTCGCGCAGCAGCCCGTCGGGACCGGAGCGTTCGTGTTCGAGTCCTGGGAGCAGGAGCAGAAGATCGTCCTGGTCGCGAACCCGGACTACTGGGGCGGCGCGCCCAAGCTCAAGCGCGTGATCTGGGAGGTCGTGAAGGACAAGAACTCCCGCGCCCTGCGGTTCCGCTCGGGCGACCTCCATGGCCTGGACGATCCGACGCCCGACGAGCTGGACGTGCTCAAGGCGTCCGGGCACGCGCTGGTGCTCCAGCAGCCGGGCATGAACGTCGCCTACCTGGCCATGAACGTCTCGCGCAAGCCTTTCGACGACGTGCGCGTGCGCCGCGCCATCAACCATGCCGTCAACAAGCAGCGCCTCATCGGCGACATCTACCGCGGGCTGGGCACGGCGGCCAAGAACCCGCTCCCCCCGACCATGTGGGGGCATGCGGACGAGACCGTGGACTTCGCGTTCGATCCGGCGCTCGCCAAGCAGCTTCTCGCCGAGGCCGGACACGGCGCCGGCATGAAGACGACGCTGTGGTACATGCCGGTCACGCGGCCATACATGCCCGACGGCAAGAAGGTCGCCGAGTTCATCCAGCTCGACCTGCGCGACATCGGCATCCAGGCCGACCTCGTCACGTTCGAGTGGGCGACGTACCTCGACAAGGTCAACAACGGCGACCACGACATGGCCCTGCTCGGCTGGAGCGGCGACAACGGGGATCCCGACAACTTCCTCTTCAACCTGCTGTCGGTGCAGGCCGCGTCGCAGAAGCCCTCGCAGAACATCGCCTTCTGGAAGAACGCAGAGTTCGACGGCCTCATCCGGCAGGCCAAGCTCGTGACCGACCAGGCCGAGCGCGCCGCGCTCTATCGCTCGGCGCAGGCCGTGTTCCACTCGGACCCTCCGTGGGTGTGCCTCGCGCACAACCTGCAGACGGTCGTCGTGCGCGACGACGTGCGCGGTTTCGTCCTGTACCCGGACACGAGCAAGGACTTCCGCCCCGTCTTCTTCGAGTAGGCGGGGCTGCGCGGCTCCGTGGGCACGTACCTGATGCGCCGCGCGCTGCTCGCGATCCCCACGCTCATCGGCGTGTCGCTGGTGGCGTTCGTGCTCGTGGCGCTCAGCAAGGGCGACCCCGTGCTGGCGGTGCTCGGTCAGCACCCGACCCCCGAGACGTATCGCGTCGAGTTCCTGCGCCAGAACCTCGACAAGCCCGTGCCCGTCCGGTACGCGCTCTGGTCCGCCCGCGTGCTGCGTGGCGATCTGGGAACCAGCTCGCGATCGAAGCGTCCGGTCACGGACGAGCTGCGCGCGCGCTGGCCGGCCACCGCCGAGCTCGCGACCGCGGCGCTTCTCTTCGCCATCCTGCTGGGCATCACGGCTGGCGTCACCTCGGCGACCCGCCGCGGCAGCCCGCTCGACCATGCGGCCATGACCTCGGCGCTGGTGGGGGTGTCGCTGCCCATCTTCTGGCTGGGCGGCATCCTGCTCGTGGTCGCGACGACGCTCGACGCCACCTGGCCCACCGGGTTTCGCGTGCCCACCACGTGGACGGACTTCCCGCGCGTGACGGGCTTCTACACCGTGGATGCCGTGATCGCCGGCGACCCGAAGAGGCTGCTGGTCGTGCTGCAGCACCTGCTGCTGCCAGCGATCGCCCTCGGAACCATCCCCATGGCCATCATCTCGCGCATGACCCGCTCGTCCATGCTGGAGACGATGAGCCAGGACTACATCCGCACGGCCCGGGCGAAGGGCCTCGCGACGCGCGCCGTCCATTACCGCCACGCGCTGCGCGCGGCGCTCATCCCCGTGATCACCGTGGTCGGTCTCGAGTTCGGGCACCTGCTCGGCGGCGCGATCATCACCGAGCAGATCTTCAGCTGGCCCGGCATCGGGAACTGGGTCCTCACGGGCGTGCAGCTGCGCGACCGGGACGTCATCCAGGCGGGCGTGCTGGTCATCGCCTGCGGCTTCGTGCTCATCAACGTGATCGTGGACGTCCTCTACGCGGTCGTGGACCCGCGCATCCGGCACGCGTGATGCAGGCCCGGCGGATGATGCGGCTCCTGGTCCGCAACCGCACGGCGCTGGCCGGCCTGATCATGGTCAGCGTCCTGGTCTTCGCGGGCATCTTCGGGCCCGCGCTGGCGCCCCATGACGCCAACGCCCGCGCCGTGTCGCGGCAGCCACCCTCGGCGACGCACTGGTTCGGCACGGACGAGCTCGGACGCGACATCTTCTCGGGCGTGCTTCACGGCGCGCGCGTGTCGCTGGCCATCGGCATCATCTCGGTCGGCATCGCCCTCTCGCTCGGCCTGGCCATCGGCGCGACCTCGGCCTGGATTGGCGGCTGGTTCGACACGGTGCTCCAGCGCTTCGTGGACGTGCTCATGAGCTTCCCCGGGATCCTGCTGGCGATCCTCATCGTGGCGCTCACGGATCGGCCGTCGCTCCAGATGGCCATGGTCGCCGTCGGCATCGTCGCGGTGCCCGCGTACACGCGCATCGTGCGGGCCGCGGTGCTCCAGCAGAAGGAACTCGAGTACGTGCAGGCCGCCCGGGCCATGGGCGCCTCCTCCGGGCGCATCCTCGTGCTCGGCGTCCTGCCCAACTGCGTCGGGCCGATCGTCGTTCAGGCGACGCTTGGCTTCGCGGCGGCGATCCTCGAGGCGGCCGGCCTGTCGTACATCGGGCTCGGCGCGCAGCCCCCCACCAAGGAGTGGGGGCTCATGGTGCGATCGGGCTGGGAGAGCTGGCAGGTCGCGCCGTGGATCATCACGTTCCCCGGCCTCTGCATCTTCCTGGCCGTGCTCTCGCTGAACCTTCTCGGCGACGGCCTGCGCGACGTGCTCGATCCTCGCGACGCGGGAAGCCGCTGAACTAAATCAACCGCCACGCCTTCGGCGTGCATGAGGACGCCACCATGATCCATGATCGTGGCGGCTCAACTAGCCGCCGCCCTTGGCCTTCTTGCGGGCGGCCTCGCGCTCGGCCTTGCGCTGCTCCTCGGCTTCGAGA
The DNA here is from genome assembly GCA_964613915.1 of uncultured Thermoanaerobaculia bacterium. Lineage (GTDB taxonomy): Bacteria > Acidobacteriota > JBCCFW01 > JBCCFW01 > JBCCFW01 > CAZTIW01. The sequence continues at coordinate 42,344 of CAZTIW010000007.1, read as the reverse complement.
CGCTCGGCTTCCTGGCGCGCCTTGGCCTCGGCCTTCTCACGCTTGGCGGCCTGCTCGGGGGTCTCGTTCGCGCGCTTCTCGGCCTTCTTCGCGGCCTCGGCCGCACGCTTCTCCGCGGCCTTCTCGCCCTTGCTGGCGCGCGCGGCCTCGCGCTCGGCTTCCTTCGCCCGCTGAGCCTGCTCGTCGGCCTCGGCCTTCGCCGCGGCGGCGGACGCGGCCTCGGCCTTGCGGGCCGCCCGCGCGTCTTCGGCCGCGCCCGGCGCGGCGTCCACCCCGGGCGCCCCGGACGCCGCCGGAGACGCGGCCGCGGCGCTGGTGGATCCCGCGACATCCCAGGTCTGCGGCACGTCGGCCGGCAGGCCCGAGTCCTTGCGGATGATGCGCGTCCGGCGGCGATCCGCGCGCGCCTGCGCCCGCGCGGTGCGGGCGGCTTGCTTCTCCATCTTGCGGTCGCGCGCCATCTGCTTCTCGAGCGCGCCGCGCGAGTTGGCGTTGAGCTTCGACAGGTACGGCGAGCCGGGATAGTCCGCCGCCAGCCGCGCGGCGTACGCGTCGCCCTCGTCGCGCTTGCCCGTGTCGTAGAGGGACTGCGCGCACATCCAGAGCGCCGCCTCGCGCTGCGGGAGCTCGGGACGCTCCTTCAGCACCTGCTGGAGCCGGCGCGCCGAAGCGGTCTTGTCGTTCCAGTCCCAGTAGAACTTGGCGACCTCGTACTCGTGCTGCGCGCGGCGGGCCTTGGCCTCGAGCACGTCGGCCTTCGCGCGCTCGACGTACGGCGAGTCCGGATAGTTGTCGATGAGCTTCTGGTACTCGAAGATCGCCTGATCGGTGAACGACTGGTCACGATCCGGGTGGCCCAGCTGCTTGAAGTAGGAGCGGCCGAGCTGGTACTGCGCGTATCCGGCGTGCTCGGAGCCAGGGAAGAACGTGAGGAACGTCTTGTACCGCGCGAGCGCCTCGGCCAAATTCAGCGCGCCGCCCTGCTGGAAGTACGTGTCCGCGATGAGAAGCTTGACGCGCTCCTGGATGTCCACGGCGCGCGCGCTGTCCTCGAGGGGCAGCAGGATGCCGCGCGCGTCGAGGTACTTGCCCCGCTGGAAGAGCGCGAGCGCCTGCCCGTACCACTCGGGCGCCGTCTTCGCGCTGTTCTCGATCATCTGCCGCTGCTTCTGCTCCTTGGACAGCTTGGAGCGGCCCTTCTCCGCCTTGCGCTCCTGCTTCGCCCGCTTGGCCTCGCGCTGCTCGCGCGCGCGGGCGGCCTTCGCTTCCTTCTTCGAGTCCGCCGCGACCTTCTGGCCGTCGCCCTCCCTGGCAAGCGGCGAGGTCGTGACGAGCGCGAGCCCGCACGCGGCGACGAAGGTCGCGATGAGAAGGACGGGCCTCGGGTGCGAACGGGGTGCCACGGCAGATCTCCGGTCAGGGGAAGCCGGATCATGGCACGCGAGGGCCCGCGGCTCCACACGCGCGCATGGCCCACGCGGGCGCGCCGGCCCCGAGAGATCGCTGCCCGATGCCGAAGTGTCTCAGCGGATTGAGGTTGGCGACTGTCGAGCGGGGGTCAGACCCCCTGCGCCGGCCTCAGCCGCCGTCGCGGGCGCAGCCCTGCAGCACGCGATCGCGGAACGTCAGCTCGGCGGCGAGCGAGTCGAAGGCGCCCGACATCGGATCCCAGCAGGCGAACGGCGCGACGGCCAGGATGAGCTGATCCGCCGGCGCGTCGGGTCGGCTCGCGGTCCACGTCCGCCCGGGCGTGCCGGGCGTCGCTGGCGTCGCCGGGAAGACGAGCGGCTCCTCGCCCGGGAACGTGAGCGTCAGCGCCTCGTCCGTCACCAGCACGCTCCAGCTCGGCTCCTGGCCGCGGGCGAGCACGTGCCCCGCGGGCAGCCGATCCGGGCACGAACCGCCCTCGCCCGGCATCGCCGCCTGAACCAGCAGGCGCGCCGCGAGCCGCGATCCGGCGATCTCGCCCCGCACCGCGACGAACATCTCCCCCGTCGAGCTCGACGCGAGCCGATCGTAGGCCCGGGCGAGCAGGCCGCCGGTCTCGTCCGCGAGCTCCAGCCGTCCGCCGTCGCAGGGCAGGAAGCGGGAGGCCTCCGTCGTGAGCACGACGTGGCCGCGGTGAAGCGGAAGGTCCGCCGCCGGTCTCGCCACGGGCGGCGCGATGACGGGCGCCGTCGCCTCGGGCGGCTCGGAGGCGCGCCGGCACGACGCTGCCGCCAGCGCGGCCAGGGCGAGACCCGCCGCCCCGAGGATGGCCGGACGGCGCGTCCGAGCCCTGCCGGTCACGAGCACGCCTCGCGCAGGCGCGCGATCGCTCCGGCGCGATCCTTCGAGCCGAGCACCGCCGATCCGGCGACCACGACGGACACGCCCGCGAGCACGGGCTCGCGCACGGTGTCCGCGCTCAGGCCGCCGTCCATCTCGATGACCGTGTCGAGACCCCGCGCGCGGATCATCGCGCTCAGCCGGCGGGCCTTGCCGATCGTCTCGGGGATGAAGGCCTGTCCCCCGAAGCCAGGGTTCACGGACATGAGCAGCACGTGGTGGCACCACGGCAGGATGTCCTCGATCGCCGCGAGGCCCGTGCCCGGGTTGATCGCGACGCCGGGCTTCGCGCCGCTCGCGCGGATGGACTGGAGCGTCCGGTGCAGGTGGGGCGCGGCCTCCACGTGCACCGTGATCCAGTCGGCGCCGGCGTCGCGGTAGGCGCGGACCGACGACTCGGCGTCGGCGATCATCAGGTGCACGTCGAAGGGCAGCTTCGTCAGCCGGCGCAGCTGCGCGATCACGGGCGGCCCGAACGTCAGGTTGGGGACGAAGTGGCCGTCCATGACATCCACGTGGATGAGGTCCGCGCCGGCCGACTCGACGGCGCGGATCTCATCAGCGAGACGGGTGAAGTCAGCGGAAAGGATGGAGGGCGCGACGCGAATGGCGGGCATCAGCGGATTCCTGACCGTGGATTGGCGCGCGACGGCGACCGCCCGCGCGAGATCATGGGTTGCCGCGCGTCGGGATCGGTCCGCCCGTCAGCGGCGGCTCGGCTCCACGCGACACGGTGAGGGACACGGCCGCCTCGCGGAAGACGCGCGTCCCCGGTGGCGGATCCTGCGCCCTGACGAAGCCCGGCGCCACCCCCGGCTCGTAGGTCGTCCGTTCCTGGGCGACGCGCAGTCCCGCCTGCGCGATGAGCTCGCGCGCCGCCTCGGCGGGACGGCCGCGAAAATCGGGCATGACCCAGGCGCGCGCGCGCGGCCCGAGGCTCACCAGCAGGTCCACGCGGCTGCCCTCGTGCACGGGCGTGCCGGCGGCCGGCGCCTGCGCGAGCACCGTGTCGGGCGCGGCCTGCGCGGACACCTGCACGGTCTGCCCGATGGCGACATGCGCCGACTTGAGTTCGACCACCGCCTCGCGACGCGACCGGCCGACGACCGACGGCATGCTGCCCATGCTCTCGCCCGAGGAGATCACGACCTTCACCATGCGCTGCCGGCGCGTCGAGGCGCCGGGGAGCGGATCCTGGTACGCGACGAGTCCCGGCGCGACGGTCTCGTGCGGCCGGCGCGCCTCGATCATGAGGCCGAGACGCGCGGCCGCGAGCGTGCTGCCGGCGTCCTCTTCCGAGAGCCCGCGCACGTCCGGCACGGTCACCTCGCTGGCCGCGAATTGCTGGTCCACGGTGCGCCAGAGAGCCAACGCGGCGATCAGGACGGTCACGCCCAGCACGAAGGCGAGCTTGACGGCGAAGCCAATCAGGCCCGCAAGGAAGGCGAAGACGCGCTTCATCGCCACGTCGCGAGACAGGTGCGACCGGCGTCCGCGCGCTCGGGATAACCCTGCCGCGTGAGCCGGAGGAACGAGGCTTGCGGGCGGAAGCCCAGGTCGAGAAGCGCTCGCGTGGCGTCCCAGTAGCGAGAGGGCGAGGCGACCTGGATCCGCGTCAGCCCGCGATCGCGCGCGATGCGGCCCAGCGACCCCATCACGCGTGGCAGCTGGACGCCGGGAGGCCCCTCCGCGCACAGCAGCATGGACACGGCCAGCGCGTCGCCGCCGCCGGTCGCCGGCAGGACGGCGACGGACTCGGCGCCCCCGTCGCCGATGAGCGCGACATCCACCTCGCGTCGCCGCAGGCGCTCGGCGAGCCACGATGTCGGATCCAGCGCGGCGTCAGTGGCGGCCGCGATCCCACGCACCACCCCGAGGCCCTCGAGTCCCGCCTCGCCCGAAAGCACGATCGCTTCCGGCCCGTCCTCCGGCGGCACGGCGCCCCCGAGAATGAACGATAGCTGCATCGGCTTGAAGCCGGCGCGCGCGAGCGTGGTCAGCGCCGCGGCGCCGGACTCGTCCACCTCGATGCCGATGACCGCCGGATCCCGGCGCTCGATCTCGCGCACCAGAGCGTCCAGCAGCAAGGCGCCCAGGCCGCGGCCGCGGGCGGCCTCGGCCACGGCGATCCCGTGCACGTGCGCGACGCGCCCCCAGACCCGGATGCCACCGAGCGCGAGGAGTTCCTTGCCATCGGCGACCGCCCAGGTGTCCTCGGCGGCCGGGACGGGGTCGCCACCGCACGGGCCCAGCGGATGGGCCAGCGCCCAGAGCGCCGCGAGTTGCGGCGTGCGGGCGGCTGCCAGCGTGGACAGCGGAACCGCTTCGAGCGAACTCATCCGCCGAAGACGAGCGAGACCGGGGCTCCCCGCTTGGCGTTCAGCGTCTTGGCGGCCGATCCCTTGGCCGAGACGATCGTCAGGTAGCCGGCGGCCCCGTAGGTGGCGAACAGGTCGGGGGCGCCTTCCGCCCAGGCGCTGGCCACGGAGATGGACTGGTCGCCCATCACCACGCGGAAGGGAACCTTCTGGCCGGCCTGGGCATACAGTGCGTTGATGTCGTTCGAGTGAACGTTCGTCACGAGCATGCCGTGGCGGCTCACCTGCAGCACGGCGCCCTTGAGCTCGCGCGGCGGAACGAGTTGCGGCTTGGGCAGGGCGAGCCGCTGATAGTCGGTGATGGGCTCGCCGAAGTTGCTCGAGTCGAGCCCCTTCGCCCACCAGCCGACCGCCGTGCCGAACGTGTCGCGATGCACGGAAAGCGGGCCTTCGACCGGGCGGACCAGGTGCTCGGCGGTGATGCCGTAGACGTTCGAGATCTCGTCCTGCTCGAACACGAACGACAGGACGCCGTTGTCCGGAGCGAAGTAGAAGTAGTCCATGGAGACCGCGAGGATGGACCGCCGCGGCGCCCCGAGGACGGGATCCACGAGCACGACGAACGCCGTTCGCCGCGCGAAGTCCCGGAACATGCACGCCAGCGTGAACGCCCCTTCGAGCAGGTCGCGCGGCTCGATCTCGTGCGTCGCGTCGAGGAACTTCACGTTCGTCGTGACGCCGAAGACGGCGGCCTTGAACTGCGCGATCGCCGGATCGCGGCTGCCGAGATCGGACAGGAGGACGATGAGAGGCGTTCGCTCGGCCATGCGGGACTCCAGGAATGGGTGGAATCGTCGTTCGTGCGGCCCCCGGGGTCAAGCGAGCACGCGAATCGGCCTCCGGCGGGCGCGAGCGCCGCGGACCGCCCGCCGGACCGGAACCCTCGCGCCCGGAGGGCTCGCGGCGAGCCCGCCAGCCCGCGGTCCGGAGGGCGGGACGGCGGAGCGCGTCCGTCACGGCTCCGCCGAGATGTCTTGACGCCCCCCGCCCCTGAGCGGCTACCTTTCTCGGCACCGTGATACGCGTTGCTGGACTGAGCAAGGCCTTCGGGCCGACCCTGGCGCTGAGTGACGTCTCCTTCGAGCTTCAGGCTGGCGAGGCCGTCGGCCTCCTCGGCCGCAACGGCGCTGGCAAGACCACGACCATGCGCGTGCTCACCGGGTACTTCCCGCCTGGCGCCGGCCAGGTGACCGTGGCGGGCCAGGACGTCACGACGCACCCGCTGGAGGTCAAGCAACGCCTCGGCTACTTGCCCGAGGCCCCGCCCGTGTACCCGGAGATGACCGTCGCCGCCTACCTGCGCTTCTGCGGGCGACTCCGCGGCGTGCCCCACGCCACCATCGCCGAGCGCCTCCCGCGCATCGCGGACCGGTGCGGCCTGGACTCCGTCATCGGCCGGCTCATCGGGCACCTCTCGCGAGGGTTCCGGCAGCGCGTCGGTCTCGCGCAGGCGCTCGTCCACGATCCCGACGTCCTGATCCTCGACGAGCCCACGGCCGCGCTCGATCCGGGTCAGATCGCGGAGATCCGCGCCCTCATCCGCGACCTGGTCGCCGAGGAGCGCCCGGGAAGCGCGGGCCGGCGCACGGTCGTTCTCTCGACGCACCGGCTCGAAGATGTCGTCGCGACGTGCGGCCGGGCGATCATCCTCTCGCGCGGGCGCGTCGTGGCCGACGAGCCCCTCGTCGAGGGCGTGGCGGTCGCCGAGCTCGAGCAGAGGTTCCTCGACCTCACCGAGGGCGAGGTCTCCCGATGAGAGCGGCGCTCACCATCGCCTGGCGCGACACGCGCTCCGCCTTCGAATCGCCGCTCGCGTTCGTGCTGATCGCGGCGTTCGTTCTGGTGTCCGGGATCGCCTTTCACTTCTGGCTGATGTCGTTCTCGTCGTTCTCGGGCGCGCTGCGGGCGGCGGCCGTCGCGGCCGGCGATCCGGGCATGTCCGCCCGGCTGAGCCTCGACCGCGCGGTGGTGTCTCCCCTTCTCCGGACGCTCTGCGCGCTGCTGCTCGGCCTCATCCCGCTGCTGACGATGCGGGCGATGGCAGAGGAGCGCCGGCAGGGCACGATGGAACTGCTGATGACGGCCCCCGTCACCAGCGCGTCGATCATCGCCGGCAAGTTCCTCGGCGCCTGGGCCATCGCGTGCGCCGCGCTCGCGCTGACCATCGCCCAGCCGCTCACGCTCACGGCGGTCGCGGCCCCGGACATCGGGCCCCTCGTCGCTGGCTACTGCGGGCTCTTCCTCGTGGCGGCAGCCATGACCGCCCTGGGGATCCTCGCGTCCGCGCTGACCAGCTCGCCGGTCGTGGCCGCCTTCCTGGGCTACGCCTTCATCATCGCGGCGGTCCTCGGCGGCGTCTTCGGAGGCATGACCGAGCAGAACTGGGGGATCGTGCTGGTGTGGTTCTCGCCCCTCGTGCACTTTGACGCGCTGGCCGAGGGCCTCCTCGACATCGCGGACCTGGCCTACTACGCCATCTTCACGTTCGCGGCGTTGTTCCTCGCCCACCGCGTGCTCGACTCGGAGCGCTGGCGATGAGCGGCGGCCGCGCGCGCATGGCGGGGCTCTCCGCCGCCTACACGCTGTTCGTGTTCACGGCGCTCGCGGCGCTCGCGGTGCTCGCGGCACGCCGGGGAGGCCGCTTCGATCTCACCGCCACGGGGCGTCACTCGATCGAGCCGGCGACGCAAGCGATCCTCGACTCCATCCCTCCCGCGTCCCAGCCCGTGGACATCATGGCGGTGACCTCGGCGCTCATCGCCGCCGGCAACGCGCGCGAGGCCGACGCGCAGGTGCGACCGCTCTTGATGGCCCTTGCCGACGCCTCTCCGCTGGTGCGCACCGACGTGCGGCTGGCCGAGTCCGAGCCCGCGCTCGTGCAGGAACTGACGATCGATCGCGTGCCCGTGATCATCATGCACTGGCAGCCGCCACCGGCCGCTCCCGGGGAAGCCGCGCCCCCCGCGCGCCAGCGCCGCACGTTCGACATCACCGAGGCCGGCATCGCGACGGCGCTGCGCGACCTGCTCGAGGATCGCAAGCGCGTGGCCGTCCTGCTGACCGGCCACGACGAGATGCGCCCGACGGACACGGGCCCCACCGGGTTCTCGCTGGCGGCGCAGATCCTGCGAGCCATGAACTTCGACGTGCGCGAGCTCGTGCTCGCCGGTTCCGCGGACATTCCGGACGACGCCGACCTCGTCGTCCTGGCCGGCCCCCAGTCCGACCTGCTCAAGCCAGAGCTGCAAGCGTTCGAACGCCATCTGGCGCGAGGCGGGAGCTTTCTGATCCTGGACGGGCCCACGCGCGACGCGCAGGCGCTGCAGGGGCTCGACGTGTGGCTGGCCGGACGCTGGAACCTGCTCCCCGAGCCGGGCGTCGTGGCGGACTTCGACGTCCCGCTGGGAGCGGACGCGCGCATCCTGCTCGTGGCGCCGCCGGAGGCGCCCGACCACCCGGTCGCCACCGGCCTGACGAAGGTCATGCAGATCCCGCTCGCGCGCAACATCACGTTCCTCGACCAGGCGCTCGATGGCGTGGCCGTGACGCGCCTGCTCGCCTCGGGGCCGCGATCGTGGCTGGAAACGGATCTCTCCATGCGCGAGCCGAAGTACGACGCGGACGTGGACACGCAGGGACCGCTCGCCATCGCGTGGGCGGGAACGAGCATGCCTGCCGGACAGACGCGCGAGGCGCGGCTGGTCCTGCTGGGCAGCCGCATCGCCTTCTCGAACCAGCATCTCGGCGCCGGCGGCAACATCGACCTGCTGCGCAACGCCGTGGACTGGGCCACGCGCCGCGAGGACGACATCGCGGCCCGCCGGGGCTCTGCCACCGAGGGCGGCATCGTCGTGTCGCAGCGACAGAGCAACATCATTCTCGCGGCGACGCTGCTGGTCCCGGCCATCGTCGCGCTCACCGGCGCGGTCACGTGGTGGCGGCGCCGGCGCATGTGAGGCGGCCGTGACGGGCCGCCGCGTCGCGTGGTCGGCCGCCATCGCCGCCGCGCTGGTGATCGTGCTCCTCCTGACGGAGTTCGCGTGGCCGCGCTGGCAACAGCGACGACACGACGAGCTCAACCTCCTGCTGCCGGCGGGCGCGACGCTCAGCGCGATCACCGTCGAGCGCCCCGACGGCGCCATGGTGTTCCGCCTGCAGCCCGACGGCGCATGGAGCCTGCGGCACGCCGACGCGAAGGAGCAGGTGGCCGACAAGCGGGCGGTCGAGCTGCTCGTGGCGTCCATCGCGGGCGTGCACGCGGCGCCGCTGGACACGCGACGCGAGCCCGAAGCGCTGAAGGAGCATGGCCTCGAGAGCCCCGCCGCGACGGTGGTGTGGACGCGCCCGGACGGCCGCGCGTGGCGACTCGCGCTCGGCAAGCCCAGCATCGGCGACACGGTGCACGCCGACGACGGAGCCCGGCTGCTCATCGTGCCCATCCGCATCCTTCAGGCGGCCACTCAGAAGCCCGGGCACTATCGCGCCAAGCGCGTGATGGGCTTCGATCCGGCGAAGGTGACGCGACTGGAGCTGCTCCGCCGGACCGACGTCCTGGCCGCGGGCAAGACGCCGCGCCTGGTCTTCCTGCGCGAGATCGCGGAGGACGACGCTGCCGTGCCCGAGTGGAAGCTGGAGTCGCCGGACATGCCGGCGAACCTCGTGCGCATCGAGTCGCTTCTCTCCCGGCTCTCCGCGCTGTCGGCGCTCGGGTTCGGCGCCGAGGATCCCGCGCCGGCGGACCTCGAGGGCGCGGGACTCGAACTGCCCGTGGCCATGGTGCGCGTCATCCTCGGCGACGGATCGGCGCTCGCGCTCGCGCTCGGCAGCTCGTCGCCGGGCAAGAACGTCTGGGCTCGCGCGGACGAGGGCCCGATCGTCGAGATCGCCGACGAGATCGGCCGCGAGATCCTGCTGCCGGACGAGTTCTGGCGCGACAACCGGGTGATCCGCCTCCCGAAGTGGCGCCTCATCCACGTCCGCCTCCGCCACGGATCGGATCGGGAGCCGCTGCTCGAGATGTCCCGCGAGCCGAGCGCGCCGTGGACCGTCGCCTACCCTCCTGACCGGAGCGTGACGGCGCGCGATGCCGACGTGCTCCTCGATCTCATGCAGGACGTGCAGTGCGGCCGATTCGAGGACGAGTTCGCGCGCGACGAGCGGCTGCTGGCTCGCGCGTGGGACCTGCGAGCGGTGGGCTCGCATGCCTGGACGGCGCTGGCGCTGCTCGGCGACGGCACGCCGCGGCGGATCGAGGCCGAGCTCACGCCGTTTCTCCACGAGAAGCTCCCCTACTTCGGCGTCCGTTTCTCGGATGAGATGGGTCGCGTGGACGCGTGCGTCGTCAAGCCCAAGGCCGTGGATGGCGTCCTCAAGCAAGCGCTCGCGATCGCGGGCAGTCCGGGCGCGATCGGCAGCAGCCCGGAACCGTGACGGCGCCGCCGCCGAGCGATCTCGCCGGTCGCCTCGCGCGCGCGCTGGACGCGCGGCACGCCGGAGGCATCGTGCAGGACGTGCGTGCGGCGCCAGAGCTGCTGGCCGTGAACCTGCGTCTCCCGGGCGCCTCGGCATGGCTCGGACTGTCCGTGCTGCCGGACGCCGCGGGCCCGCTCGTGCTGGATCCCGCGAGCCTCGACGGGATCGCGGATCCGCCCGTCGAGTCGTTCCGCGATCATGCATGGGCGAGCCTGCGCGGTCTCCGGCTCGCCGGCGTCCGGGACGGCGGATCGGGCGTCCTCGTCCTGGACTTCGGGCGCGGCGACGCGCGCCGCTCGCTCGTCCTGTCGCCGGCCGACTCCGCCCGCGGGCGCGGCGCGCGCGGCGCCCAGCCGAACCTGGCGCTCGTGCACGGCGAGGCCCTGCACGCGCTGAGGCGGCCTTCGTCCGCGGAGTCGGCGAGTCTTCTCGCGTGCGCGCAAGCGCCGGTGGCCGGCCTGCCCGCGACGGACGCGGACGGCGCGCTCCTCGACGCGCACTCCGCCGAACTCCTGGCGCGGCGAGCGCTGGCGATCGGCCGCTCGCGCGCGACCGGACTCGCCCGCGCGACCCGCGCCGGCCTCGCGGCGGCGCGACGGCTCGTCGGCCGGCGGCAGGGCGACGCCGCGCGGCTCGGAGACGCCGCGCGCGCCCGCGCGGTCGCCGACGCGCTGGCGGGGGCCCTCCACGCGCTGAAGCGCGGCGAGACGAGCGCGCGCGTCGCGCTGCTGGACGGCAGCGAACTGGTGGACGTGCCGCTGGATCCGCGGCTCTCGCCCGGACAGAACCTCGCGCGCGCCTACACCGCCGCGGCGCGCGCGGACCGCGGCGAGCGCATCGCGGCGGACCGCCTGCGCGAAGCCGAGGCCAGCGTCGTGCGGTGGAGCGCCTGGCACGAGCGGGCCGCCGCGATCCTCGAGCGAGCCGGCGGCGTGGAGCCCGATCTCGAGACCGATGCGCGCGCGGCACGGGACTGGCTCGACGACCTGACGGAACTCGCCCGCGAGGTCGCGGCGGCCTCACCGGCACGGCGCCAGGGGCGCGGGGCGCCCGCGGCGGCGCCGGCCGCCCGGGAGCGCGGCCGCGCGCTGCCCGACGGCGTGCGCGAGTACGCGAGTCGCGACGGCCTGCGCATCCTCGTCGGGCGGACGGCGGCCGCCAACGAGGTCGTCACCTTCCGGCTCGCTCGCGGCAACGATGTCTGGCTCCACGCGCGCGATGCCCCCGGCCCCCACGTCCTGCTGATGCTGCCGAAGGGCGCCGAAGTCCCGCAGGAGTCGTTGCTCGACGCCGCCACGCTCGCTCACGTCCTGAGCAAGCGGGGCGCGGAGCCGCGCGGCGACGTCACGTGGTGCCGCGCGAAGAACGTCAGGCGCATCAAGGGGGCGGCGCCCGGCAAGGTCACGCTGACCGGCGAGCGGGTCGTGGGCGTGCGCGTCGAGGATGACCGCGTCGCGCGCCTCACGCGCGGCGCGCCCGGGAGCGAACCGGGCGCGATCAGACCGCCTTCTTGAGTCCCGCCTCCCACGAGTACTCGAACTCGCAGGCGTCATCGCCCCAGCAGCGGCAGCGCGTCTCGCGTGCCACGACGGAGACGCCGCAGCACTCTTCGAGCACGCCGCGGAAGTACGCGAGCGTCGTCACGCAGTGCGACCGGGAAGCGACCGGCGCCTCCGCGACCTGGACGCGGCTGCTGCCCTGCGCGCCCGCGCGCACGACAACGCGCCCGAGCCCGGACCAGTAGTTCGCGAAGATGCAGCTCGCGAGACGGAGAACCTTCTCGGGATCCGACTCGCGGAAGAAGACCTTGAAGATCGAGCGGGCGTGCTGCCGCGCGACGTGATCGCCCGCGGTCTCGAAGACCTCGTTCGCGCCATCCGCGAGCTCGCGGCACGCCGCCTCGTCGAGATGCGCCAGCACGTGAAAGGGGTACCAGAGCGAGGGAAGGATCGTCCCCGTCAGGATGACCTGATCCATCGGATCCAGCGTCGCCACCGCTCGCGCGACGGCGGACTCGCCGTGGATGGCGCGAAGGAATTCGAGGCGCGAGCGGATCGCGGCGCCCTTGATGCGTCCCATGTTCGACATCTCCTGCTGCGCACTCCCCGGTGCGCGTTCGAGAAGGCTGGCCCACGGCGGCGCCGCGAGAAGCGGGCCCCGCCGCCGTGGGCCCCGGGCCGCAGGGGGCGGCGACCCGGAATGAAGTCGGGTGACAGGGGGCTGCCACCCGGTGGCCAACGCCGGTGACGCGGGGAGAGGACGACCCAGCGCCGGCCAGCACCAGCCGAAACTTGTTCGAGAGCAAGGCGGATGCCAGCACGCCGGGCGCCGGAGAAGGGCCTGGGGGACGGTCTCGCGCGCCAGCGCGCCCGGAGCCACCGGCTTCCGATCACCGGCCGACACCGGAGCGAAGCGGGATCGCGCGAAACGCCACACCGGGGCGGGCCCCCGGACGGTCGCGATCGCGCCGCGGCGCGCGGCCTCGATCAGGTCTGGCCGGCGTCCGCCGAGTCGAGGCCGTAGCGCTTGATCTTGTCGATCAGCGTCGAGCGCGAGATGCCGAGCGCCTGGGCCGCGCGGCTGCGATTGTTGTCGAGGGCCAGCAGGACGCGCTCGATGTGCGCGCGCTCGACGTCCACGAGCGACGGCAGGCTGCCCGACGCGCCGTTCGCCACGGCGGCGGCCGGGCGCGCGGCAAGGCTGGCGCGGGTGTCGCCGCCCGGCACGGACTGCGGCTCCCCTCCCGTGAGATCGGATGGAAGCTCGGCGGTCGTGATCAGCTCGCCCTGCCCGAGGATCATGGCTCGCTCGATGACGTTGCGGAGTTCCCGCACGTTCCCGGGCCAGGCGTACTGCAGGAGAGCCGCCTCCGCGTCCGGCGCGAGACCCGCGACCGTGCGGCCCATCGCGCGGTTGAACTGCTCGATGAACCGCGCCGCGAGGATCAGCGCGTCGCTCTCGCGCTCTCGCAGCGGCGGCAGGCGCAGGGCCATGACGTTCAGCCGGTAGTACAGGTCCTCGCGGAAGCGCCCGTCGGAGGCCATGGCCTTCAGGTCGCGATTCGTGGCGGCGACGAGCCGCACGTTCACCTCGAGATCCTTGACGCCCCCCAGGCGCCGGAAGCGTCGCGCCTCGAGCACCTTGAGGAGCTTGGGCTGGAGCGCGGGTGCGAGATCGCCGATCTCGTCGAGAAACACGGTGCCGCCGTCCGCCAGCTCGAGGAGGCCCCGCTTGAGCGTCTTGGCGTCCGTGTAGGCGCCGCGCTCGGCGCCGAACAGCTCGCTTTCCAGGAAGGTCTCGGACAGGCCCGCGCAGTTGATCTCCTGGAAGGGCGCATCCCGCCGGGCGCTGCGCCGGTGGATGAGCTCGGCCACCACGCCCTTGCCGGTCCCGCTCTCGCCGAGCAGCAGCACGGTCGTGTCGCCACTGCCCGCCAGCACGTTCACGAGGCGGTCCACCTCGCGCATGGCGGCACTCTGGCCGAGGCCGGCGCCTCCGAGGACGTCCCCGCGATCGCTGGCAACGCGCTCGCGCTTGAGCGCACGCGCGTGCTCGTGCGCCTTCTGGACCTGCAACTGCAGCATGTTGGTGTCCACGGGCTTCTGGAAGAACCAGAACGCGCCGCGGCTGCGCACCGCCTCGACCGCCATCTCGACGTCGCCATGCGCGGTCATGACGATGACGACGGCGCACGGCACCATCTCGCGCAGCTTCACGAGGACGTCGAGGCCGTCGGCGTCCGGAAGCCGGACGTCGAGCAGCACGACGTCGGGCTCGGTCGAGGCGGCGGCGTCGAGCGCGGCCGCGCCGGTCGCGGCTTCGGCGACCTCCCAGTCGAGCTGCTCGAACTGATAGCGCAGCGTCCGCCGGATCATGGGTTCGTCGTCCACGATGAGAAGCGTCGCCGTCATTCCTGTCCCCTTCCACGCGCCGTGCGCTCATCCTGCCGCCGCACGGGGAGCCGAACCTCGAACAGGGCGCCGCCGTCGGGAGCGTTGGTCGCGCTGATGGCGCCGCCGTGGTCCTGAACGATCCGGCTCGAAATCGCCAGGCCGATGCCGCTGCCATGCGGCTTCGTCGTGAAGAACAGGTCGAAGACCTTCTCCGCCTGCCCCGGCGGGATCCCCGGGCCGCGGTCGCGCACGCGGAAGGCGACCTCGTCCGCGCCCGCGCGCGAGACCGACACGTCCACGCGCCCGCCCGGGTTCGCCTCGATCGCGTTGAGGAGCAGGTTCAGCATGACCTGCTTGATCTGGTCCGCGTCCGCCAGCACGCTCAGCGAGTCGTGCGCTCTCACGCGGATCGTCACGCCGGCTTCGGCCGCGCGCGCCTTGACCGCCTCGACCGCGTCGCGGGCGATGCGGGCCGGCTCCACGTCCGCGAGCCGGAGCGCGTGAGGCCTTCCGAAGGCCACGAGCTGCGCGACCAGCTCGTTGAGGCGGCGCGTCTCGTCGAGCATCTCGCGACTCAGGTCGCGCAGCGGGCCATCGCTGAGCTCGCGAACGAGGATCTGCGCCGTCGCCGAGATGCCGAACAGCGGGTTCCGGATCTCGTGGGCCACTCCCGCCGCGACGGAACCGATGGTCGCGAGGCGCTCCGAGTGGCGCACGCGCCGCTGGAGATCGCGGACCTCCGAGAGATCGCGGAAGGTGATGATGACGGCGTCGCGCTGCTCGGTCGCATCGGCAAAGAACGAGTTGGAGAAGCCCAGCGGCACCACCGTGCCATCGGCGAGCTCGACCTCGCACTCGCGGCCGACCGCCTCGTACGAGTAGACGAACAGCGGCGCCGTGGTGGGCAGCACCTCGACGAGCTTGCGCCCCGCGAGATCCGCGGGCTCCATGCGCAGGATCTCGGCGGCCCGCTGATTCACGATGCGAACCTCCCCCAGCCGGTTCGTGACGATGAGACCCGCCGTCAGGTTGTTGATGATCTGCTCGGTGAAGGCGCTCTCCCGCCGGAGCGCGCCGAAGACCTGCGCCAGCTTGATCGCCGCAGCGAGCTGGTCGGCCAGCGTCTGGAGGACGGTGACGTCCTCCTGCGTGAACGCCCCCGCCTCCTCGCTCTGGATGTCCAGCACGCCGATGGCCTCGCCGCCCGCGAGGATCGGCACGACGATCTCCGATCGCGTCATGAGCCCCTCCATGGGCTCGTGACGCGGCTCGCGCGCGACATCCGGCACGTTGATCGTGCGGCGCTGCGCGTGCGCGTGCCCGCACAGGCCCATGCCCATCGGGACCCGGTGCCCCGCGCAGCGCTCGGCCAGGCGCGGATGCGAGCTCGACGCGCCGGCGACCACGAGATCCCGCGCGCGCTCATCCGGAAGCAGGATGCAGGCCAGCGGGTAGCCCAGGGACGAGCGAATGAGGTGCGCCGCCATCGGGAGCATGTCCTCGAGCGCCACGGCTCGCGTGATGCGCCGTCCGATGTCGGAGATGGCCTCGAGCTGCGCGCGGCGCCGCTGCTCGCGCCGGTACAGGCGACTCCTCTCGAGCGCGATCGAGATCTCGCCCGCCACCTGCTGGAGCAGCTCCGTGTCCGTCTCGGCGAAGCCCGACGGCGACGCGGAGAAGACGTGGAGCGCGCCGACGGCCGCATCGGGCGACACGAGCGGAGCGAGCGCGTGCGCCCGCGCCACGAAGACCCCGGAGCCCACGGGAACCGGCTGCCCTTCGACGTGCAGGAGCCAGTCGCCGGGCTCGCCCTCGGGAATGGGCGTCCGGGTCATCTGCAGCATGCCCGTGCCATCGAGCTGCCACGCGTTCATGGCGCGGGGCGGCTCGCCCTCGACGAGCCAGGCCTGCGCGACGTCCACGGTGTCCAGCCGCTGCAGTCCCGAGAGCGCCGCCTCGAGGATGCGGTCGAGATCGAGCGACATGTTCATCGCGGTCGAGATCTCGGCGAGAATCGAGAGGCGCACGTGGGACTCGCGCAGCGACCGCGTGCGCTCCGCCACCGTGCGCTCGAGCTCGCGCGAGCCGGCCTCGAGTCGCGCGAAGAGCTGCGCGTTGTGCAGGGCGGTCGCGGCCTGGCTCGCGACCGCCTGCATGAGCCGTCGCTGGCGATCCGTGAACGCGCGATCCCCCCGGCGCTGCGCCACGGAGAGCACGCCGACGCAGCCGGTTCTGGCCGCGAGCGGCAGGACGAGGAGCGTCCGGATCCCCAGCGACGCGAGCGGGGCGCGCGATCCCGCCAGCAGCGCGTGCGTGCTCACGTCCGGGATCTCGACCGCCTCGCCCGTGGCGAGCACGCGGGCCACCTCGGGGTAGTCCGCGAGGTCGAGGCGACGCCCATGGGGAAAGTCGTCATCCGCGGCGCCCCGCGCGGCGCCCGCGACGAGCTTGATCTCGGTCTCGCCCTCGCGGAGCAGGATGCCGATGCGGGATGCGGGCACGCGGCCGAGCAGGTTCCGGCTCAGCGCGGTCAGCACGTCGGAGACGGAGAGCGACCGCGCGAGGTCCTCCGAGCACGCCAGCAGGAACTGCAGGTCGTCGCTCCGGCGCACGGCGCCCGTGGCCACGGCCTTGCCCCGCGACGCCGCGTCGCCATCGGCCCGCGAGCCCCGCGTCGGAGACTTGCGCCAGGGGCTCATCGCGTCGGGCAATCCATGCGTCCAGTCTAAATGACCTGCGTTGAGCCCGGCCCAGGGCGTTCGGCAGGAACGCGGAACGACGCCTCGACATCGCGCTGCGCCAGGGCTCCGTCAGCGCCCGCGGCGGGCGGTCTCGGGTGTCGCGGGTTCGATCGCGACCTGTCGCGATCTCCCTTCGCGCGAGCCCCTGGCTCTGGATCCCATCGGGGACTCCCCCATCGCTTGGCGGCGGGGGCGCCGGCGCGTGCCGCGGGCGCGCCGCGCTCGATCTGCGCGAAACGACCCTGCAGGGCCCCCTCAGGCCCCCGCGGTGACCACGGTCGCGCGTCGGCGGCGGTCGCGCACCCACGCCACCGGGATCCTTCCCGAGGTGGCCCGGAGCTTGCACGGGAACGGGCAGGGCCCGGCAGCGAGACGATGCGGGGAGCCGCGCCCGAGGAACGCCATGGGATATTGCAAGCATGAGTGGCACGAAACGACCGGGGTCCTCCGCGAGGTCTTCAACCTGAGCGAGGGGCGCCACCATGCGTTCTACGTCTGCAGCCGCTGCCTCAAGATCGATGAGGTCGCCGACCAGGTTCCGGCCGAGCAGCCCGTCGTGACGCCGCGCGCGGGGGACGTGGCGGCTTGAGGCTCCACGGACGCGCGGGTCAATAGCCGAAGCCGCCTGATCGACGCTGCGTGCCGAGCGGGTCGGCGCCCGGCCTGCTCGGTTCGCGCTCCGGCTCGTCTTGCAGCGCCTCGCTCCACTCCCACCGCCAGCCCAGGAGGCGCCCCAGCGACGTGGGCGTCGCGGTCACGCCACGCGCGATCGCGGCGGTGCCGACGAAGGTCTCGTCCTCGTCCGGCAGCGTCACCCAGCCAAGGACCGCGCCGTTGTCGGCGGCGAGCGCGACAGCCGTTCGGCTGTTGGGGATGACGCAGTCGAGCCGTCCTCCGCTCTGCCGGGGAGGCAGGCTCATCGCCACGGGCAGGTCGGTTCGCCACCCCGCCGTGCCGTCGTCGCGATCGATCGCGCGCACGTAGCCGTCCGCGCACGCCATCGCCACGAACCGATCGACGAGCAAGGGCTCGGCCTCGCAGGTGGCGCCGACGCGGAGCCGCCATGGCCTTCCGGGCGCCCCATCCCGACGCCGGAGCTCGCTTCCCGCGACGATGGGCGTGATGTCCTTCGACCGCCCCGAGCGGCCGACGCCAGCCGCATGCACGTGGTGCTCGGACAGGCGGACCGAGTCCACGCGCTCGCCGACCGCGAGGCGCCACGACTCGCGGCCCGTCCCGACGTCCAGGGCGATGACGTTTCCGCCAGCGCCGACAGCCACGGCGCGACCCGCGGGCGAGGGTCCCGCCGAGATCGCCGCGCCGACCGCCGCCTGCCAGAGCACCGTGCCGTCGGCCACGTCGAGCGCTTCGACCTGCTCGCCGCGCGCGACGAAGACGCGCCCGCGTGAGGCCGCGAGGGACGTGACGGGCGCGCCGCCGGATGTCGCCCAGGCCACCGAGCCGAGCCCGACCGCGGCGACGCCAGTTCCGGTGGACACGATCACCCAGGGGTCGGCCGCGACCGGGACGCCGGCGATCGCCGGACCCGCGCGCTGCTCGCCGAGCCGCGAGCCATCGGCGTCGAAGAAGATCACGCGACCATCCTCGAGAGCGACCGCGGTGGCGTGACCGACGGCCACCGCGCCCGTCGGCACCGCGCCGAGATCAGCCGTCCACGCCGGCACGTAGCGGCCGGGGCGCCCCTGCGCGAGCGGCTCGCGCTCATCCGACGGGACATCGCGCTCCCAGGTCGGGAAGTCCCCTCCCCCCGCGGTGCGGCGCGAGGCCGTCGAGCGGTTCGTGCCGCGCGCGGAACTCTGCGCCAGGATCGACTCCGCCAGGCACGCGAGCACGCCGCACGCGAGCAGGAGCGCCGTGACGCCACCGGGCCGGCGCGTTGTGGTGACGTGATCCAGCATGCCGCCAGCATGCCGCAACGATCCCCCTCCGAGCACGCGGCGATGTCGCCGGCCGTCGCGCGTGGCGCGTCGCCCCGCCGCCGATGGCGTGCGTCCAGCTTCCGGACGCCGTAGCTCGTCGTTCCTCCCGCATCGAGGAAAAAAGTCCCATCGGAGCCTCGCCGTGGGCCGCCAGACGGCCCATTCGCCCATTCGAACAAAGATCGAGCGGGTGGCTCGCGCCTTGCACCCGCTGGCGCGGCCGTCGGTGTGGGCGGTCATGGAGACGCATGCCAAGCATCCTCGCTCGCCGCCTCGCGGCCCTGCTGACTGTCCTGGCTCTGGCCCCCGGTGCGGGGGCTGGCCAGGCGCCGGTCCTGGCCACGATCGCCATTGACCGCGATGTCACGGACTGGGCGCCGATCCTCCTCAACCCGGTCAACGCGAGCTGGGATGGCGACGGATCCCGCGTGGCCTGCATCTACTCGACGGACCGGGACTGCCTGGTCAGCGCGCCGCAGCACGACCTCGCGCGCTTCGCGTGGACGTGGGACTCGCAGTTTCTCTACGTGTACATCGAGCGGTCCCAGCCCTCGGGGCCGTGGTCCTACTACCACGTGTACCTGGATGCGAATCGCAACGGACAGATGCAGACGGGGGAACCGATGCTGGCCCTGCGCTGGAACAGCAGCGGCACCACCACCGAATGGAGCCGGGGCAGCTACGTGGCGGCCAGCCCGTTCGGGGATCCCCTGCAGGACGCGCAGCAGTTCGCCGACGGCTACGACATGCCGGGCAGCATGTCCAGCAGCGCGGCGCTCCCGCCCCAGCAGGCCGCCGGCCTCACGGGGGGCACGATCTTCGAGGGGGCCGCGCGCTGGAGCGATCTCGGCCTGAGCGGGCCCGCCGCGATGTTCTTTCACGTGGCGTCCTCGAGTTCCGCCAACATTCCTGGCTCGCTGCAGGACAACATGGGCGCCCAGGGTGGCGGTCGCGGCGACACCGGATACCGCGGCATCACGCTGAGCGCGGCGCCGGCGACGAGCGCTGGCCCGTCTCAGACGGCGCGGATCTCGCACGTGGCGTGCAACACGGGGAACCTCCCGGCACGCTTCAACCTGCGCGCCATTTCCTCGCGCGGACACGACATCACGTTCTGGCGCGACGACGACTCCGACGGCTTCCCCGACACCTACCTGGCCAGGGATGCCAGCGGCGACGGGGATCTCACGCGGTCGCGCGACGACCTGCCGGCGGCGGGGGACGCGAACGGTGACGGGCTGCTCGACCTGGGCGTGATCGCGCCGGGAGCATGCGTCACGTTCATGCTCGAGCAGACCTACCCGAACAACAGCAACGGCACGATCGAGACGATCCAGGTGACGGTGTCCCAGCTCGAGGCGCCCGAGGAACAGGCGCAGCGCACCGACACGATCGTCATCGGCCGGCTCACGCTGCGCGCGGCCGAGCAGCGGCTGGGCACGGCGGGCGACTTCGCCTGGCTCCCGCATCGCCTCCGAAACAACACGACCAGCGGGGAGCGCGTGGATCTGACCGCGGCCTCGACGCGCGGCTGGTCCACCTCGTTCTGGACCGATCCCGAGGGTGACGGGCTGCCGGGCCCCTCCTCCGTGCTGGTCTTCGACACGGACGGCAGCGGCGCTCCGGACCTCAACGTCGGCGCCTCCGCGGAGGTGCCCTTCCTGTTGCGCGTTGCCGTGCCGGCAGGCGCGGCGACCGGCCTCGTGGACACGATCACGGTCCGGGCCGTCATCCAGGGCTCCGTGCGCGACTCGCTGATCGACACGGTCACGTCCGCGCGCGCGGTGGAGGTGACGCCCGATCACACCGTCGCCGCGGGCGACGAGCGTTACGGCGGCGCCGGCGGATCCGTCTACTTCTCGCACGTCGTGCGCAACGCGCAGGGCGTCGAGGACAGCTTCGATCTGATCGTCAACGTGGATGTCGGCTGGGGCTACCAGCTGCTCTCGGATCCCGACGGGGACGGCAAGCCGTACGACTCGTTCAGCCTCGCCGGCATCACGGGCGCCGTGGCGCCGAGCGGAGGCACGTTCCCGTTCCTCGTCCGCGTGGACATCCCGGCCGGCTCGGCGACCGGATCGCGCGCCGGCGTGACGGTCACGGCCCGCTCGCGATCGAACGCCGCGCTCTCGGCCTTCGCCAGCGACGAGGCCTTCGCGGCGATCATCCGCGCGTATGAGGATTCGGCGCACGTCGTCAACATCACGCAGGCGCCACCCTGTTCCGTCGTGCACGCGAAGGCGACCGGACTGCAGGCCCTGTCGGCGTCGTACCGCATCGCGTGGCGGCGGCCAGACGGGACCGCCGTCCGCGTGACGCCGCGCCAGGCGGACGCGCAGGGGACGGTGTCGGACTCGCTGACGCTGCCTGCCGACAACATCGGCACCGGCTGGTCCGCCGAGATCCAGCAACTGCAGTCGGGATCCTGGGTCCTGATGGACGCGGCGCGCTTCGCGTCGGTGGACCCGGTGCAGGTCCTCTCGCTCACGCCGGTTCAGGCCTCGCTCGACCTGCGAGCGCCCGCGCTCACGGTCACGGCGCAGCTCCGCAACACGCTGGCTTCGAGAGCCGTCACGGGGCTCGCGACGCGCTGGGTCGTCCTGACGCCGGATCGCACGCGATACCTGCGCTCGAACGGCATCTTCGCGTCCTACTCGGGAACGGAGTCCACGTTCACGGAGACGCTCGCCTTCGCGGCGGGCGAGACGCGCACGCGCCTGATCTCGATCGGCTCGCCCAACTTCCCCGCCGAGGGCGACTACCCGGTCGAGTTCTGGATGAGCTCGTCCTGCGGCGGCTCCATCCTGGCGCGCACGGCGATCCAGCGGGTGATCGACGACGAGGACGGCGACGGCCTGCGCCGATCGGATGAATTGCTCATCGGCACGAACCCGCGCGACGCGGACACGGACGACGACGGCCTGTCGGATGGCGCGGAGGGCATGGCCGACTCGGACGGCGACACGCTCCCCGACGCGCGTGACTGCGACTCCGACAATGATCGCCTCCGGGACGGCACCGAAGCCGGCGTGTTCGATCCGCTTCCGGACACGAATGTCGCCGCGGGCTGCTACGTCCCCGACGCGTGGCCCGGGGACACGACCGATCCGCGCCGCGCGGACACCGACGGCGGCGGCGTGCCGGACGGCGTCGAGGACGCGAACGCGGACGGTCGCATCGATCCGGGCGAGACGGACCCGAACGATCCGTCGGACGACGCTACCGCCGACTCGGATGGCGACGGCCTCGAGGATGTCGCCGAGGTTCTCATCGGCAGCGATCCTTTTGACGTCGACTCGGACGACGATGGCGTCCTCGATGGCGACGAACCCCTGACCGACTCGGACGGTGACGGCCGGTACGACGCCATGCAGTGCGACTCGGACGGCGACACGCTGCCCGACGGGCTGGAACGCGGCGTCACGGTCCCGACCGCGGGCACCGATGTCTCGGCCGGCTGCTTCATCGCCGACGCCGATCCCGCGACAACGACGAATCCGCAGGCGGCCGACACGGACGGCGGCGGCGTGCCGGACGGCATCGAGGACGCCAACCGCGACGGACGCCGCGACCCCGGCGAGACGGATCCACGGGAGCCGGGCGACGACGACCCCGATGGCGACGGCCTCGATAACGACGCCGAGGCCTCCGCCGGCACGGATCGCCTGGACGCGGACACGGACGACGACGGCGTCTCCGACGGCGACGAGATCGCCGATGCCTCGGGCGACGGCGTCTCCGACGCGCTCCAGTGCGATGCCGACGGCGACGGCCTGCCCGACGGTCTCGAGCGCGGCGTGAGCGTCGCGCTTCCCTCGACGGACCTCGCGGCCGGATGCTTCGTGCCCGACGACGATCCGGCGACGACCACGGATCCGGCGCGCGCGGACACGGACGCGGGGGGCGTGCCGGACGGCGACGAGGACGCCAATCGCAACGGACGCGTGGACGCGGGCGAGACCGATCCCAACGACGCCGCCGACGAGGACCCGGACGGGGACGGGCTCTCCAACGGCGTGGAAGACCTGCTCGGAACGGATCGCTTCGACGACGACAGCGACGACGACGGCGAATCCGATGGCGCGGAAGCCACGGACGCCTCGGGCGACGGCGTGGTGGACGCGCTGCAGTGCGACGCGGACGGCGACACGCTCCCCGATGGCCTCGAGCGCGGCATCACGACGCCGCTCGCCGGCACGGACCTCGCGGCCGGCTGCTTCATCGCCGACGCGGATCCGTCCACGACGACGGACCCGGCGAACGCCGACACCGACGGCGGCGGCGACGCCGACGGCGCCGAGGACGCGAACCGCAACGGTCGCGTGGACGCGGGCGAGACCGATCCCCTCGTTGAAGCGGATGACGATCCCGACCGCGACGGGCTGTCGAACGCCGCCGAGGACGCCCTGGGCACGCAGCGGCGCGATGCCGACTCGGACGACGACGGCCTGACCGATGGCGAGGAGGGAACGGGCGACGCCGACGGCGACACCATTCCGGACGCGCTCTCGTGCGATGCGGATGGCGACACGATCCCGGACTCCGTCGAGGCGGGCCTCGTCGCGGCCGGCCCCGACACGGACCTGGCGGCGGGCTGCTTCGTCGCGGACGCGGATCCGTCCACGACCACGAACCCGCGCAACGCCGACACGGACGGCGGCGGGCAGCCGGATGGTCGCGAGGACCGCAACGGCAACGGCCAGCGCGATGCCGGCGAGAGCGATCCCCTCGATCCCGGTGATGACGCCTGCGCGCCGGGCGTTCCGCCGGAGATCACGGGCTTGCGCGTGGCGCGAAGCGGCTCGCTGTCACGCCTGACCTGGGACCCGGGGCCGCCGGATCCGTGCGTCACGTACACGGCCTACCGCTCCTTCGCGCTGCCGACGTTCACGCTCCTGGCGTCCGGTCTCGCGGGCACCGAGGTGCTGGACGGGAGCGCATCGCCGACCCGGGCCACGTTCTACCTCGTCCGCGCGCGCTCGGCGGCGGGCGGCGAGGGGCCCTGAGGCGGCGCCGGGCACGCGCCACGGCCCGGCCCTGTCGGTTCCCCCCCGGTCGCGCTAAGATCCGCGCTCCCCACAGGAGACGCGGTGCCCCAGATGACCGGTTCAGTCCAGGCCAACGAAGTCGTCCTCATCCTGGACTTCGGCTCGCAGTACACGCAACTCATCGCGCGGCGCATCCGCGAGTGCCGCGTCCGCAGCGAGATCGTCGCCCCCACCATCTCCCCCGCCGAGATTCGCGAGCGCGGCGCACGGGCGCTCATCCTCTCCGGCGGGCCCGACAGCGTGGATCGCCCGGGCGCTCCGCAGCTCGCGCCGGGGGTGCTGGAGCTCGGCCTTCCCGTGCTCGGCATCTGCTACGGCATGCAACTGCTGGCCCGCGACCTGGGCGGCGCCACCGAGGCGGCGCCGGCCCGCGAGTACGGGCACGCCGACGTCACGGTCGAGACGTCGAGCCTTCTCTTCCATGGCCTCGAGGCCACCGAGCCGGCGTGGATGAGCCACGGGGATCACGTGACGCGGCTCCCGCCGGGCGCGCGCACCATCGCGCACACGGGCAACGCCCCGATCACCGGCTTCGAGCTGGCGTCTCGCCGCGCCTACGCCATCCAGTTCCATCCCGAAGTCGTGCACACCGTCCGCGGCACGCGCATCCTCGAGAACTTCCTGTACGAGATCGCCGGGCTCGCGGGCGACTGGACGACCGGCAACTTCATCCAGGAGGAGATGAAGTCGCTGCGCGATCGCCTCGGCGACGACCACGTGCTCTGCGGGATCTCCGGGGGCGTGGACTCGGCCGTCGCGGCGCTCCTGCTCCATCGCGCGATCGGCGACCGGCTGCACTGCCTGTTCGTGGACAATGGCCTGCTGCGCAAGAACGAGGCCCTGCTCGTCATGGAGGCCTTCGAGCATCGCTTCCACGTGCCCGTGCGCTGCGTGGACGCGTCGGCCGAGTTCCTGTCGGCGCTCGCCGGCGTCACGGATCCGGAGGCCAAGCGGAAGATCGTCGGCCGCGTGTTCATTGACGTGTTCGAGCGCGAGGCGAAGGCTCTCGCCAGCGTCGCGGGCGGCCGCATCAAGCACCTCGCGCAGGGAACGCTCTATCCCGACGTGATCGAATCGAGCCCCGTGCGCGGGCCCTCGGCCGTGATCAAGTCGCATCACAACGTGGGCGGCCTGCCCGAACGCATGAACATGTCCATCGTCGAGCCGCTGCGCTGGCTCTTCAAGGACGAGGTCCGCCGCGTCGGCGCCGAGCTCGGGCTGTCCGAGGAGTTCGTGCAGCGCCACCCGTTCCCCGGACCCGGACTCGCCGTCCGCTGCGTCGGCGCCGTGACGGCCGAACGCCTCGCTGCCCTGCGCGAGGCGGACGACATCTTCATCCGCGAGCTGCGCGCCGCGGGCCTCTACGGCCAGGTGTCGCAGGCCTTCGCGGCGCTCCTTCCGGTCAAGGCCGTCGGCGTCATGGGCGATGGCCGCACGTACGAGGAGGTCGCCGTCCTGAGAAGCGTGGACACCTCGGACTTCATGACAGCCACGTGGAGCCGCCTGCCGCCGGACCTGCTCGCGCGCGTTGCCAGCCGCATCGTGAACGAGGTCCGCGGCATCAACCGCGTGCTCTTCGACGTCACCAGCAAGCCGCCTGGCACCATCGAGTGGGAGTGAGCGCGGTAGACTGGCGCCTCCGGAGAAACCAGCGGGCCCGCCCGGGCGCGTCCCCATCCCTGACCGTGGCGGTTGACCGCCCCGGCCTTGCTCGTGGACTGTGATGACTCCAGACGTTCCCTGCATTCCGCTGCGGGTGCACTCGCACCACTCCCTGCTCCGCTCGTCGCTCCGCGTCGAGGAAGCCTGCGAGCGCGCGCGGGAGTGGGGCCTGCCCGCGCTCGCCCTGACGGATGACGGCAACCTCTTCGGCGCCGTCGCCTTCTGTCGCGCGGCTGAAAAGGCGGGGCTCCGGCCGATCCTGGGTTGCGACCTGCACGTGGCCTCGGACGGGGCCGGCCAGCATCGCCTGGTCGTTCTTTGCGAGAACGCCGCCGGCTACGCCTCGCTCACGCGCCTGGTCTCCCTGTCATCCACCGAGGGCCTGACGGACGGCGTGCCGGTGGTGAGCCGGCCGCTGCTCGCCCGCTACGCGGCCGGCCTCCTCGCAATCTCTCCGGGTCGCGACGGCGAGATCGGCGCCCTGCTCGCGGCGGGACGGTCGGCCGAGGCCCAGCGGGCCGCGTCCGACCTGCGCGAGGCGTTCGGCGCCGGCAACGCGTTCGTGGGCCTGCAGGATCACGGCGAGGACGGCGCCCGCGAGCTCAACGACGGACTCGCGCGCCTCGCCGCGGCGTCCGGGTTGCGCACGGTCGCGTGCGCTGACGTGCGCTTCCTCGACGCGGAAGATCTCGACGCGTATCGCGCGCTGCACTGCATCGGCGCGGGCCTCACGCTCGATGACCCCGCGGCCGCCATCGGACGGCCCGGGCAGCGGCTGCCCTCGCCCGAGGACATGGCGCGCCGGTTCGCGGCGCATCCCGACGCCATCGCGGCCACGGCCGAGATCGCGGAGCGGTGCCGGTTCACGCTCCCCGAGCACGCCGATCCCCTGCTTCCGGACTTCGACGTTCCAGCCGGCGAGACCATCGTGTCGTTTCTCCGGCGCACCGCGCAGGAGGGCCTGCGGGCGCGGCTCGAGGAGATCCGGCGCCTGGGCGGCGAGGCCTGCCGCATCCCCGAGGCCGAGTACGAGGCGCGGCTCGAACTCGAGCTCGAGGTCATCTGCCGCACGGGCTTCCCGGGCTACTTCCTCATCGTGTGGGATCTCTTCCGGTTCGCGCGCGAGAGCAACATCCCCGTCGGCCCGGGCCGTGGCTCCTCCGCCGGCTCGCTCGTCGCGTGGTGCCTCCGGATCACGGACATGGATCCCCTCCGGTGGGGCCTGCTGTTCGAGCGGTTCCTCAACCCGGGCCGGAAGAGCCTGCCCGACATTGACATGGACTTCTGCCAGCGCCGGCGCGGCGAGCTGATCCGGTACGTCCAGAACAAGTACGGGGCCGATCACGTCTGCCAGATCATCACGTTCGGCGCGCTCAACGCCAAGAGCGTCATCCGCGATGTCGGGCGCGTGCTGAACATGACCTACGGCGAGGTCGACCGCATCGCCCGCATGGTGCCGGCCGACCCCAAGATGACGATCGAGAAGGCCCTCGCGGAGTCGAGCCAGCTCGCGGACCTGCGCGAGAGCGACCCGCGCGTCCGCCGCCTGCTCGAGATTGCCCAGTCGCTCGAGGGGCTCCACCGCAACGCGGGCGTCCACGCCGCGGGCGTGATCATCGCTCCCCGTCCCCTGGTCGAGCTCACGCCCGTGTTCAGGACGGGACGCGACGAAATCACGACGCAGTTCGACATGAACGGCGTCGAGGCCGTGGGCCTCGTGAAGATGGACTTCCTGGGTCTCAAGACGCTCACGGTCATTGACGACGCGGTCAAGTCCATCGCGCGATCCGAGGGCAGGACGATCCGCATCGAGGAGCTGCCGCTCGACGATGACGCCACGTTCCAGCTCTTCCGCGAAGCGCGCACGTCCGGCGTGTTCCAGTTCGAATCATCGGGCATGCGCGACATCCTGCGACGCCTGGCGCCGCGCGAACTCGAGGACCTGATCGCGCTCAACGCCCTCTATCGCCCGGGCCCGATGCAGCACATTGACTCGTTCATCGCGCGCCGGCGCGGCCGGGAGAAGGTGACGTATCCGCACCCCTTGCTCGAGAGCGCGCTCGCGAGCACCCACGGCATCATGGTCTACCAGGAGCAGGTCATGATCGCCTCGCAGCAGCTGGCGGGGTTCACGCAGGCCGAGGCCGATGACCTGCGCAAGGCCATGGGCAAGAAGAACGCCGAGGTCATGGGCCTCCAGAAGGACAAGTTCGTCGCGGGCGCCGTGAAGAACAAGGTCCCGGAGACCGTCGCGGCCGACATCTTCGAAGCGATCCGCGAGTTCGCCGGCTACGCCTTCAACCGATCGCATTCGGCGTGCTACGCGCTCGTCGCGTACTGGTGCGGCTGGCTCAAGGCCAACCACCCGGCGCACTTCATGGCCGCGCAGCTCACGTCCGATCGCGACACGACGGACAAGATCGTGCGGTACATCGCCGAGTGCCGCGAGATGGCGATCGAGGTCCTCCCTCCCGACGTGAACGAGTCGGAGGAGGACTTCGCGGTGCTCTCGCCCACGACGATCCGGTTCGGGCTCTCGGCGATCAAGGGCGTGGGCCACGGCGCCGTGGCGTCCATCCTCGAGGCCCGCGCCCGTGTCGGGCGGTTCGAGTCACTCCAGCAGTTCTGCTCCGAGATCGACCTGCGCCTGAACAACAAGAAAGTGCTCGAGGCCCTGATCAAGGCGGGCGCGCTGGACGCGCTGGGCGCCGAGCGGTCGTCGCTGATGTTCGCTCTCGACGCCACGCTCGACGCGGCGGCGAGGATCCGCGCGGATCGCGAGGCCGGCCAGGCCAGCCTGTTCGGCGGGCCCGATCCTGCCGCGGTGGAGGCCGCGCCTGCTCTGCCTCCCATGCCCCCGTGGCCGCGGCGCGATCGGCTCCGCCACGAGAAGGAAGTCCTCGGCTTCTACGTGTCCGGCCACCCGGTCGAGGAGCACGCGGAGATGCTCACGACGCTCGGCGTCACCCCGCTCGGGGACCTCGCGGAGATGGCGGGCAAGGAAGCGCGGGTCGCCGGCACCGTCGCGGGGCTGCGGAAGATCCGCACGAGGAAGGGCGACTGGATGGCCTTCGTCCAGCTCGAGGACCTCACCGGCTCGATCGAGGTGGTCGTGTTCCCGGAGGCGTGGCAAGCGGCGCAGGGCATCGTCGAGGACGACGCGGCGCTGCTGATCACGGGCCAGGTCGAGAACGACGGCGACAGGTCGAAGGTCCTCGCGGAGAAGGTCGCGCCGCTCGCCAGCGCGCAGCGGCAGGCGGCTTCCGGCCTCCGGCTCCAGCTCCCGGACGCGACGGACGGCCGCGCGTTCGAGGAGCTCCTCGACGGCATCGACGAGATCCTTGGCGCCTCGCCGGGCGCCTGCCCCGTCCGGCTCGAGCTCCGCGTGCGGCAACTCGGCCTCGTCACGGTGGAGACGAGCATGCGGTTCGGCGTGGACCCGGGACCCGAGCTCGTGGCGCGCCTGCAGGACCTCCTGGGCGCCGATCACGTCAGCCTCGCGTTCGGCTGACCCGCCCATCAAGACGCTAAACCCTTCCCCATCAATAACTTGACTGGGGTCTGACCCCATCCCCCCGGCCAGCCTGGCGTTCGGCTGACCCGCGCGTCAAGACGCTAACCCCTTCCCCATCAACAACATGGTTGGGGTCTGACCCCATCCGGCGCCCGTCGCGCGGGGGGCGGAGGGCGGACGGGGGTCGGCGGGCGGGGCAGAGGCGGTAACATCGGCGCATGCAACTGGACGACGAGAACTTCGAGGAGCCGATCCTCAAGCTCAGGCAGGAGTTCCTGTCCCTCGAGGGGATGGGCGCCGACGCGGATCGCAAGCGGGCGAAGCTCGAGCGACGCATCGAGGACCTGCAGGCCGAGATCTACGCGCGCCTCACGCCGTGGCAGGAAACGCTCGTCGCCCGCCACCCGCAGCGGCCGTACACCCTCGACTTCATCAAGGCGCTCTGCGAGGACTTCGTCGAGTTTCGCGGCGACCGGCGCTTCGCGGATGACCCCGCGATCGTCGCGGGCACCGCCGTGTTCGCCGGACGGCCCGTCGCGGTGATCGGCCACCAGAAGGGGCGCAACGCGCGCGAGCGCATCGAGCGCAACTTCGGCATGCCCAGGCCCGATGGATACCGGAAGGCCCTGCGCATCATGCAGATGGCCGGCAAGTTCAACAGGCCGATCCTCTGCTTCATCGACACGCCGGGCGCGTATCCCGGCATCGAGGCCGAGGAGCGCGGCCAGGCCGAGGCCATCGCGCGCAACATCCTGGAGATGGCGCGCATCCCCTCCTCCATCATCGTCACGGTCACCGGCGAGGGCGGGTCGGGTGGAGCGCTGGCGCTCGGCGTGGGCGATCGCGTGCTCATGCTCCAACATGCCGTGTACTCCGTCATCTCGCCCGAAGGCTGCGCGGCCATCCTCTGGCGAGACGCGGCGCGCAAGCGGGAGGCCGCCGCGGCCCTCCGGATCACCTCCAAGGACCTGCTCGAACTCGGCGTCGTGGACGAGGTCGTCCCCGAGCCGCCCGGCGGGGCTCATGCTGATCCCCAGCGAACCTGCGAGGCCGTCGGCGACGTCATCCGGCGCCACCTCGACGCGCTCGAGTCCCTGACGCCCGGCGAGCGCATCCAGCGGCGCTACGACAAGTTCCGGGCGATGGGCCAGTTCGAAACCGTGCGCTGAGCGCCGAAGGCCACCCCATGCCCGATGCCCCGAAGGCGGCCACGCGCGACCTGTCAGCGCTGCGGATCGACCGCGGTCCCGAGCAGCGCCGCCGGCGCGTGCCGGGATGGTTGATCGCGTTCGCCGTCGTCGCCGGGGTCGCCGCCGTGGCGTTGCCCCTCGCGCGCCGCTCCGGCATCGGCCGGCCGGAGGTCACGCTGGCGCTCGCGACGCTCGACCAGCCGCAGGGCGGCGGCCAGACCGTGCTCGCGGCCTCGGGCTACGTCGTGGCGCGAACCAAGGCGTCCGTGTCGGCGAAAACCGCTGGCCGCCTGGAGTCGCTCGCCGTCGAGGAGGGCTCGGTCGTGGCCGAGGGGGACATCATCGCGCGCCTCGAGAGCGACGCGCTTCGCGCCGATCACCGCGCCGCCGTCGCGCGCGTCGCGCAAGCCGAGGCCGCCGTGGCGCGGGCGCGGGCGGATCGCGAGGTGGCGCGCGTGGACTTCGACAGGCAGGCCAAGCTCCTGGACGCCGGGCTGGGCACGGCCTCCGCGAGCGACACGGCGCGAGCGGTGCTCGCGGCGCGCGAGGCGGGCGTGAGCGAGGCCGTCAGCGGCCTCGCCGCCACGCGCGCCGGACTCGTGGCGGCCGAGGTCGGCCTCGAGAACGCCAACGTGCGCGCCCCGTTTGCCGGCGTCGTGCTGCGGAAGGAAGCCGAGGTCGGCGAGTACGTCGCGCCTTCCGTGGCCTCCAGCTCGCTCACCCGAGGCGCGATCGTCACCATGGCGGATCTCGGGAGCCTGGAGGTCGAGGCCGACGTCGCCGAGGGCAACGTGGCGCGCCTGCTCCCCGACATGCCGGCCGAGATCAGCCTCGACGCCGTGCCCGATCGACGCTACCGCGGCCGGCTCCGCCAGATCATGCCGACGGCCGACCGCCAGAAGGCGACCGTTCAGGTGAAGGTCGCGCTCCTCGATCCCGACGATCGCGTCAAGCCCGAGATGAGCGCCAAGGTCCGCTTCCTCTCCGCCGAGCCCGACGAGGCGGCGCTGAAGGCCCCCCCGGCCGTGACCGTGCCGGCCGCGAGCGTGCTCACGGACGGCTCGACCGCGGCCGTGCTCGCCGTCGCGGACGAGCGCCTGCGCCGGATGGCCATCACGCTGGGCGAACGCCGCGGCGACCGCGTCGTCGTGACGGCTGGCCTGGCCGGTGGCGAGGCCCTCGTGCTGAATCCCTCGCCGGACATGCGCACCGGCGATCGTGTCAAGGTGGCCCCCTGATGTCCTCCGCCGAAGTCCTGATCTCCGTCCGCCAGGTTCACAAGAGCTACCGGCGCGGCAGCATCACCATCCCCGTGCTCGCCGGCATCACGCTCGACATCCCGAAGGGCGCCTTCCTCGCCCTCATGGGGCCGTCCGGTTCGGGAAAGACGACGCTCCTGAACCTGATCGCCGGGCTCGACCGCCCGACGCGCGGCGAGATCGTCGTGGACGGCACGGACATCGGCAAGCTCGACGAAGGCGACCTCGCGCGCTGGCGGGCTCGCAACGTCGGCTTCGTCTTCCAGTTCTACAACCTCGTGCCGGTGCTCACGGCCGCCGAGAACGTCGAGCTGCCTCTCATGCTCGCTCCGCTCAGCAAGTCGCGGCGCCGCGAACAGGTGCGGACCGCGCTCGACATCGTCGGCCTGTCCGATCGCGCCCACCATTTCCCTCGCCAGCTCTCGGGCGGCCAGGAGCAGCGCGTCGCCATCGCCCGGGCCGTCGCCACGGATCCCACGCTCATCGTGGCGGACGAGCCCACGGGCGATCTCGACGCGCAATCGGCCGAGGACGTCCTGACGCTGCTCCAGCGGCTCAACGCGGAGTTCGGCAAGACGATCGTCATGGTCACGCACGATCCGCGCGCCGCCGAGCGAGCCCACCAACTGCTGCACCTCGACAAGGGCGTCCTGAGCCGCTGACGGGCACCGGAGGATCACGCCATGTTCACCCTGCGCTTCGCGCTTCGCAACATCATGCGCAACCGGCTCCGGTCGCTGGTGACGCTGCTCGGCGTCGCGACGCTGCTGTTTCTCGTGAGCCTCCTCATGAGCATCGTCGGCGGACTCGCGCAGGCGCGCCAGCCCGATCCGCAGGCGCGCCGCCTCATCGTGCGCCACGAGGTCTCGCTGACCATCAACCTTCCCGAGGCCTACTGGGAGCGCATCCGCGCCGTGCCCCACGTGGTCGAGGTCAGCCCCAGCAACTGGTTCGGCGGCGTGTACATCGAGCCCAAGAACTTCTTCGCGCGGTTTTTCGTGGATCCCGAGACGTTCCTCGCCATCTCCTCGGAATCGGAGATCAGCCTGCCCCGGGCCGAGAAGGACGCCTGGCGCGCGGATCGCCAGGGCTGCCTCGTCGCGCGCACGCTGGCCCAGCGGTTCGGGTGGAAGATCGGGGACCGGATCGTCCTCCGTGGCGACATCTATCCGGTGGATGTCGAGCTGAACATCCGGGGCATCTACGACGGCGACTACTCGGCGCTCTACTTCCACCGATCGTACGTGGAGGAGGCCCTGAACCGGCCCGGCGTGGTCGGCACGTTCGCCGTCGAGGTGGACGATCCGGCCAATCTCCCCGCGGTCGCGCGAGCCATTGACGCGGCGTTCGCGAACTCCGACGCGCCGACGAAGTCCGAGACGGAGAGCGCCTTCCGCGCGGGCTTCGTGTCCATGCAGGGCAACATCGAGGGCCTGCTGAAGAAGCTGACGCTCATCATCGCGGTCACGATGCTGCTGACGGCGGGCAACACCATGGCGATGGCCGTCCGCGAGCGCACGACCGAGGTCGCCGTGCTCAAGGCCCTGGGCTTCCTGCCCTCGCGCATCGTCGCCTTCATCGTCACCGAGTCCATGGCGATCGCGGGCATCGCCGGGCTCGTCGGCGTCGGCGGATTCTGGGCGATGACGTGGCTGGTCTTCGTGAAGGCCGGCGTGCGCGTGCCGATGCTCTGGTTCCCGCCGACGCTTCCGGCGTCCACGGCCGTCGGCCTCCTGCTGGGTTCCCTCGCGCTCGGGGCCGTGGCGGGCGTGGTGCCTGCCGTGCTCGTCGCGCGCCGGCACGTGGTGGACGGGCTCCGGAGGAACTGATGGCCATCCCGATCAAGGTGAACCTCAGGAGCCTGGTGGTCCGGCAGGTGGCCACCGGGCTGACCGTCGGCGGCATCGGTCTCATCGTCATGGCGCTCACGGTCGTGTGGGGCCTGCAGCAAGGTCTCATGCGGATCTTCACGACGGGAGGCGACGCGGCCCAGCTCCTGGTCATGCGCGGCGGCAGCACGACGGAGACCACGTCCGGCCTGCGCGACGAGACCGTCCGCATCATCGAGACGAGCGCCGGCGTGGACGTCTCGGCCGCGGGCACGCCGCTCGCGGCTGGCGAGATGGTGGTGATCGTGAACCTCGCGCGGCGCGGAGCTCCGCCGGTCGAGGAGGGCGGCTCGACCTGGTCGAGCGGGGCGAACGTTCTCGTGCGCGGCATCGAACCCGAGAGCCTGGCGTTGCGGCCGCGGCTGCGCGTCGTGGCCGGCCGCGCCCCGGAGCCCGGCAAGAACGAGCTGCTCGTGTCGCGCGCCATGGCCTCGCGCTTCCAGAACTGCGGTCTCGGGGAGACGCTGGTCCTGCGCCGCGTGCCGTTCACGGTCGTGGGCCTGTTCACGGCGGGCGACACGCCGTACTCGTCCGAGATCTGGACGGACGTGCGCGACCTCGGCGCCGCCTTCTCGCGCACCGGCGCCGTGAGCAGCGTGCTGTTGAGGGTCAGCGACCCCGTCACGCGCGCGGCGCTCCGGGCGAGCCTCGAGGCCGACCCGCGGCTCAACGTGGATGTCGTTGACCAGCGTGAGTACTTCGCCTCGCAGACACGGTCGGCCGCGGGCCTCCTGGCGCTGGGCTCTCTCATGACGGCGTTCCTCTCGGTCGGCGCCTGCTTCGCGGCAGCCAACACGATGTACGCGTCCGTTCTCTCCCGCGCGCGGGAGGTCGGCACGCTGCGCGCCCTCGGCTTCTCGCGTCTGGCCATTCTCGTCGCCTACCTGATCGAGTCGCTGACCGTGTCGCTCGCGGCGGGCGTGACCGGGTTGTTCCTGGGGATGGTCGTGCTGGCGTTCGCGGGGACGGCCGGGACTGGCGGCGTCACGTTCAGCGAGGTGACATTCTCGATGCGCATCACGCCCGTCGTGGTCGTCATCGCGATGGTAACGTGCGCGATCGTCGGCGCGGTGGGCGGCCTCTTCCCCGCCCTGCGTGCCGCCCGCATGCCCATCGTCGAGGCCCTGCGCGCCGCGTAGCCGCCTTCGGCTCCGGGATCGCGCCTCCGCCCGTGCTCGCGCAGGAGCGAGCGAAGGGCGCGCGGCCGCCGCGGGCGAAGGTCACCTGCCGGTAGGCGGAGTCGGGACCGTAGTCATCTCGCTGCGGCGGGAGCGGCGGGCCGCCGGGGAGGTACGAGGTGCGCGTCTCGGCGATGAGGTGGTTGCTGCCGACGCCGTTGGGGCCGTCGCAGGTCTATTCGTCGGTGCTGCCGGACGGGAGCTAGCGACTATCAGCGACGCGCCAGCGTCCCGACCACGACGCGCGGCGGTGGCATCACCGTCGCTGCGTCGTGTCTACGCGAGCCGCCCAGTCTAGGAACGTCGTCAAAACTTCCTCAAGATTCGTCGGGCCGCAGCGTGCCTCGAACCGTCCGTTCTTGACCTCGCACCGGACCCAATCCCGCTCCGTCCTTTCGTCCCGAACAGCCTGGAACGGCTCACCCTCGAGGGGAGTTCCCTCGAGATCAACAGTCAGGCGCCATCCAGGATTGTCCAGCGTCTCGAGTTGGACCCCGTGCTGGTGTTCCCAGTCGCCATCGCACTGTGACGCATACCACCCCTGAAGCATGCGGATGATGTCCATTGCTACTCGTACCCCAGAGGAAGCTCGCTGGGCTCAGTCGTGATCAACCCGCCTCTTGGCGTCGGATCACGAATCTCACGGACGGCCAGGTGCCACGGTCCGTGAAGATGCGAGCGGCCGCCTGGGCGAACTCATCAACACTGGTGAACACAGGCGCGAACGTGTTGTCGAACCCCTCGGTGATGAAGAGCGTGACGGTCTGAATATCGCTCTCAGCGAAAGCGGCAGAAAACACCGCCTGCAATTGCTGCAGAGATCGCTCGATCTGTGACGCATCGGTGCCCGACGACCCGACGAGTGCGTAGGGAGAAAGGAGAGCGTCGCTGGTGTCATCCAGCGGTGAGGCCGTTGCCAAGAATGGCAGGAGACCCGTCGGTGGATCACCCTTCTGCGCCCCCAGCATCTCGAACACGATCGACTGTGGAATGTTGCAGCCGAACAGTAGATACACACCGTGATCCGCACCGTGCTTGAATAGGCGCCAGGAGAGAGCCTCAACACAGCCGCGGTCGATGCTGCCACTGAAGGCGAACTCCCCGAAGGTCAGGTAACTCATGTCGGACTCACTGAACCGTCGGGGTGTCGTCGTACCCCGGGGGGAGGGGCCCCGTGACCTCAGTAGTGATCGGCCGTCCTTCGGCGTCGAAGGTACGCGTCGTCTCGTGAGGCTGCAGGCCGCCGTGAGCGTGGTCGAAGTCCTGCCGGGAGAATGGGTGGCCGTTCTCGTCGTAGAACGTTCGAGACCGTACACGTCCAGCGTCGCCGAGCTGTTCGTAGATCGAGTTGGGAGTTCCTCGCTTCGCGGCGCGCCCAAGTCCTTGACCGACCTCGGTTGTTACCCTTGCGGTCTGGCCCGGGTCACACGCATCGCCACCACCCGCACCACCGGGCGCGGTGGGCGATACGCCCCACCAGTCTAGCGCCAACGCTTCCCAGTCGCCGCGGTTGGTCTTGAAGTCGGCCCACTCGCCAAGCGTGCGCGGGGGCCGGCTCGTCGGACCCCACAGGGGCATCGCGTTCTCGTTGCCCGGCAGGGGCGACATCGCCATCACGCCGATCGACGCGTCCGCGTCCAGAACGGCCCACCATGCAAAGGCCCCGACGCCGACGGCCGCGGCCACGGCGCCGCCCGCGCCCAGACCTGCAGCCGTCACGGTCTTGACCGCCCCGCCGGCCATCGCCGCCTCCCACAGCGCCGTGCTCGCGGCCAGTTCGGCCGCCGTGGGCACGAGCGGCGCAAGGCCGACCGGCGGCGCCAGCCCCATCGGATCCCCCACACTCCACGGGTTCCCGGCAAACGCCTCGTACCCCGTCCCGACGCCGTGAGCCCAGATGCCGAGCGGATCGATCGTGATGTACTCGCCGATGCTCGGGCTGTACCAGCGATGGCGCCAGGCGTACAGCTGCAGCTCGGGGAACCACTCCCGGCCGTGGAAGAGGTACGGGTTGCCGACGCTGCTGCGATCGAGCGGGCCGCCCACGCCGCCGATGGTGCGCACCTCGGGGCGGCCGAGCCAGGAGTACGTGTAGGTCTCGACTGGCACGCCGTCGGATCGCGTGAGAAGCCCCACGCTGCCGAGGAGGTTGCCGTGGAAGTAGAAGCGCTGGCCGGTGGCGGCGTCGCGCATCTGCACGTGATCGTCGAGGCCGAGGCCGGTCACGTGCTCGCGCAGGAGCGCGCCGGAGCTCGCGTTGCGCTCCTCGAGGATGTCCCAGCCTGACCAGACCTGCTCCGTCGTCGTGGCGCCGAGGCTCGTCCGCATGCGCCGGCCGTCGGCGTCGTGGAGGAAGCTCGCGAGCGTCGCGTGATCCGACGCGCGGCGGATCGCGACGATGCGATCGGCGAAGTCGTGGACGTACTCCCGCGCGCCGGGTCCGACGACACGTGACTCGATCGCGAAGCCCCCAGCCCGAACTGGCCGCCCTGGCGTCGCGCGTCACGTCACGCGGTCTCCGAGAGATCCGCGCCACTCACTCCTCCGCCGACCAGCGAGCGGAGCGGCCGGCGCCGGGGCCGTAGCCGTAGCGGCGCAGGCGATCGTGAAGCGCCTGGCGAGACATGCCCAGGTGGCGCGCCGCCTGCGAGCGGTTGCCGCGCGACGCTGCGAGGGCGCGGTCAATGCGGTCGCGCTCGGCCTGCTCGCGCGCGTCCCAGATGGTCAGCGCCGGCCGGACGGGACGCTTCTCGACCACCGAGGGGGGCAGGTGCTCGGGCAGGATCCACTCGCCCGGCGGACAGAGCACGAGCGCGTGCCGGCAGGCGCTCTCGAGCTCGCGCACGTTGCCGGGCCACTCGTGCGCCCGCAGGGCCGCGAGCGTGGTCGCGTGCAGCCGCCGCGGCTGTCCGCTCGCGTGCCGCGCCAGGAAGTGCTCGGCGAGCAGCGGGATGTCGGCCGCGCGCTCCCGCAGGCTCGGAATCTCGACGGCGAACACGCCGACGCGATAGAACAGGTCCTCGCGAAACAGCCCGCGCCGGACGAGATCGCTCAGGTCGCGATGCGTCGCCGTGATGACGCGCGCATCCACCGGCACCGGGCGGGTGCCCCCCACGGGACGCACCTCGCGCTCCTGCAACACGCGCAGGAGCTTGACCTGCAGCTCGAGCGGGAGGTCGCCGATCTCGTCAATGAGGAGGGTCCCTCCGCCGGCCTCGCGAAAGAGCCCGGCCCGCGGCCGGTCCGCCCCCGTGAAGGCTCCACGCTCGTGCCCGAACAGCTCGGACTCGAGCAGGTGAAACGGCAGGGCCGTCGCGTTGACCGCCAGGAAGGGGCCGCCATGCCGCGGTCCGGTCGCGTGGACGTGGCGGGCGAAGACCTCCTTGCCGGTCCCGCTCTCGCCCGCGAGCAAGAGGGGCACGTCGGATCCTGCCGCCTTCTCCGCTCGCCTCAGGGCGGCAAGGAAGCTGCTGCTGCGTCCGAGGGGAGTGACACGCATCTCGCCGCGTGCGGAGCAAGGGCCGTGCCGGAACCGCGATCCCCGAGCATGGCCGCCATGGCCCTCGCGAGGACGGCGGCGGGAACGAGGCTTCCCGGACGCGTGCTGCGAGCCGGGAAGGCGGTTGCCCGGGGAGAGAGAGAGCCGGCGCGCGCGTCAGCGCGGCGTGGCGTCGGACTTCGTCTTCTTCTCGGCCAGGAGTTCGGCGATGGCCGAGTCGAGCATGGCTCCGCGAGCGCCGGTCACCGCCACGCGGCCCGCGCGATCCACCAGGACGGTCGCGGGGATGGACGAGACGCCATAGGTCCGGGCAACGCTGTTTCCCCAGCCCTTGCCGTCGAACGCCTGCGGCCAGGTCAAATCCTTCGCCTTCACGAACGCGTCGAGCTTGGCGCGATCGTGGTCGAGCGAGACGCCGAGGATCGCGAAGTCATCCTTCGCGTGACGCTCGGCGAGCGCCTTGATGTGGGGCATCTCGACGACGCAGGGGCCGCACCACGATGCCCAGAAGTCCACGAGCACGACCTTGCCCTTCAGGTCCGAGAGCTTCACGTCCTTGCCGGCGAGCGAGGTCGCCGCGAAGTCTGGAGCCGCCCGTCGCGCAGCGGGATCCGACGCGAGGCGCCTGCCGGCCACGCCAGCGGCGCCATGCCCGACTGGCACGGCCGAGCCCTCGCGGGTCGGCGGCGCGGCGGCCGGCACGCGCGGAAGCTGCGCGGCCACCTGCGGTCGCGTCTTGTCGAGATCCACGCGATCCACGGGGAGCGCCCGGCGCACGCCATCGGCGGTGCGATACAGCACGCGACCGAGCGCGACGACGGGGGCCTCGACGCACGGAACGACCGTGCCGTCCTTGAGCACGACGGAGAAGGCTGCCTCGCCGGACGCGGAAGCCGCCGGCGCGGCAGCGGCCGGCGCGGCAGCCGCCGGTGCGGGCGCTGCCTGCGCGCCCGGCGCGCCGTCCGCTGCGAACCAGAGCAGCGCGAGGATCAGGCCGACGCCTGGCGACCAGGAACCCATCGCCGACCTCACAGCAACCCGAGGGACTGGAGCTTCGTGCGGGAGAGGCGGCCGGCAGGCGCGCTGGGCCACGTGTCCTTCACGTGCTGGAGCTGAATGATGCCCTCGGCCGTGCGGTTGAGCTCGAGCAGCGTGAGCGCGCGCTTGTACGCGGCGTCCGGCGCCTTGTCGCCTTCCGGGAACCGCGCCGACACGCCCTCGAACGCCGCCAGGGCGTCCTCGAGCCGGCCGGCCGAGTAGTGACACTCGCCGATCCAGTAGAGCGCGTTGTCCGCGAGCTCGCTGGCGGGAAAGCGCTCCAGGAACTCGGTGAAGCCCGAAAGAGCGAGGTCGTGCGAACCGCGCCCGTAGTCGGCGCGGGCTGTCTGGTAGATCTCCTCCGGGTCGAGCAGGGGCTCCCCTGCTGGCGCCGCGGCGCCCGTCGTCGCGGCCGCGTCGCGGGATCCGACGGACTCTTCATCCACGTTCGCGGGAAGCGCCAGCGTCTCGCCGGAGCCCGGCTCGAAGGCGCTCGCGGCCGGGTCGCCCGCCGGGGCCGCCGCGGCGGACGCGGCGGCCTCGACGCGGGCCTGACGGCGATACAGGACGTCCACCTTGTCTGTCAGAACGGACGTGCGATGGCCGATCTCGTTCTGGTTTTCCTGCGCGATGCGGAGATCGGTCTCGACGGAGTCGAGCCGGGCCGCGAGATCTGCGGGCGAACGCCGGTCAGGCGAGTCGAGCGCGAGCGCGGCGCGAAGATCCGCGATCCCGGCGATCAGCGACTGCTGCACCGCCTGGAGCTCGAGGATCTTCTTCTGCACGTCGCGCAAGTCCATCTCGACGCCGTCCACCTGCTCGCGAAGCGAGCGGGAGGCCGCCAGCGCGGGGACCGAGCAACCGATCCCCAGCGCCGCCACCGTCAGGAGCGCGCCCGCGGCCCGGAAACGCATCAGTTCTCCGGCACCCGGAAGTGGGCCCGGCGGTTCTGCCACCAGGCCGACTCGTCGTGACCGTAGGCGAACGGACGCTCCTCGCCGTAGCTCACGACGGTGAAGCGGCTGCCCGGGATGCCGGCGCCGATCAGGAAGTCACGCGCCGCGCGCGCGCGCTTGTCTCCGAGCGCCAGGTTGTACTCGTTCGTGCCGCGCTCGTCGCAGTGCCCCTCGACGACGACGTTGAAGCCGGGCGTCGCGCGCAGCACGCCGGCGTTGGCCGTGAGGCGGTCGCGCGCGTCCTGCGAGAGGTCGTACTTGTCGAAGGCGAAGAACACGGGCTGGAGCTGCTTCTCGAGGCGCTTGGCGGGGGTGTCCTCGCCCAGGTCGGTCCTGTCGCCCGTGTTGGCGTCCGTGGGCGCCGTCGGGAAGTCGCGCGTCTGCGTGACGTCCTCCTCGGGGCCCCGCGGATCGGGGGTGCTGGGCTGATCCTTCTTGCCACAGCCAGCGAGGAGCAGGCATGCGACCGCGGCGAGCGCGAGGGGAAAACGGGGCATCTTCACGGCGTCAAACCTCCGAGACATCGTCAGGAAGCAGGGTCCGGCCGGTCGTCCCGAAGGTGGGGAGTGTCTGCCGGGCGGACCACGTGCGAGAAAGTGGACGGGACAATCATGTCAACTGGCAAGCAGACCCGGCAAGGCGATCCGGCACAAGTCCTGCCGGTGGAGAGACTTGGGCCGGGCCGGTTTCATTCACCGGTACCAGAACGGGAACCGATTGGTCCCCCGGGTCGAGACCCGGCGCAGGCCGGTGCCGTCCTTGCGCATCACCCAGATGTCGTACTTGCCGTCGCGGTCGCTCGCGATCGCCAGGTACTCGCCACCCGGTGACCACGCCGGCGCCTCGTGGTTGGCCCGGCCATCGGTGATGGTGGTGGACTTGCCCGTGGCGAGATCGAGCAGGCGCACCTGGAACCGGCCGTCAATCCGGGCGGAGTAGGCGATGGTCGTGCCGTCGGGGCTCCAGGCCGGCTCGGAGTTGTAGGCGCCCTCGGTCGTGACACGGCGCACGTCGAGGCCGTCCGCGGACATGACGTGCACCTGCGGCGTGCCGGTCCGATCGGAGGTGAACGCGATCTCGCGTCCGGTCGGCGACCAGGACGGCGAGACATCGATCGCAGGGTTGTTGGTGAGCCTCCGCAGGTTCGAGCCGTCGGGCGCCGACACGTAGAGCTCGGAGTTGCCGTCGAACGTGGCCGAGAGCGCGAGATGCCGGCCGTCGGGCGAGAACGCCGGAGACTGGTTCAGGCCCTCCTTGCTCAGGAGCTTGCGGATCGCACCGGTCGAGCGCTGCACGACGTACACGGCCGGTCTCTGCGTCACGTACGAGGTGAAGAGCAGGAGCTGTCCGTCCGGCGACACCTCGGGTGAGAGCACGAGCGCGCCGTCGTTGGTCACGCGGGTGGCGTTCGCGCCGTCGTAGTCCATGACCCAGATGTCGCGGCGATCCCCGAGGTCCGAGGTGTACGCGATGCGCGTGTCGAACGCGCCCTCGAGCCCGGTGAGGATCCGCAGGATCTCCTCGGCGATGCGGTGCCCCACGCGACGCGTGGCCGAGGCGTCGCCGCGATAGCGCTTGGCGCCCTCGATGCGGCCCTCGACGGTGTTGCGCAGCGAGAACGTGATGACGTTCTGGGCGCCCTCGCGCTCGATCACGCCGTCCACGCGCCAGGGGGCGGCCGATCCCTCGGGCACGAACTCGAACAGGCCCGAAAAGAAGAGGTCGTCGCGCACGACGCGCCGGAGCTCCTGGTCCACCGCGGGGTCGCCGGTGAACGCAGGGATGTCGATCTGAAAGCGCTGCAGGCCTTGCTCGGCGATCACGTGGACTTCGCCCGCACTCGAGGGCGGCGGAGCCTGCGCGCGACCCGATCCGGCGAGGAGCGTGGCCGC
Organism: uncultured Thermoanaerobaculia bacterium; assembly: GCA_964613915.1. Lineage (GTDB taxonomy): Bacteria > Acidobacteriota > JBCCFW01 > JBCCFW01 > JBCCFW01 > CAZTIW01. The sequence goes on along the minus strand of CAZTIW010000007.1, from coordinate 467 downwards.
GAGGATCGTCAGCAGCGTCGCGGCGAGGGGGATGGACTTCACGGGGGGCCTCATGGAAGAAACTCGAAGTGAACTTTCAGGACGTCGGTGACCACGCCCGCCGGCAGCGGCGGCATGGGCGAGGCGAGCTCGACCGCGCGGATGGCCGCCCGATCGAAGTGCATCGAGCCGGAGGGGGTCTGCAGGCGCATGCGGCTCACGCCGCCGCGCCGGTCAATCTCGAAGTAGATGATCGTCGAACGGCCGGGCAGGCCCGAGGTGGGCTTGAGCCACTTGGACGACACGCGCTGCACCAGCGCCGCCAGGTACGGATCTCCCGGCCCGCCCCACCCCTCGGCCTCCACGGACAGCCCCGGCGAGGGCGACTCGACCGCGGCGGGCCGCAGCGGATCGGCCGCGGCGCTGGCTGGCGCCGGGGCGGACGCGGCCGGGGGCGCGGGGGCCGGCGCCGTGCGCGGGCGGGGCGC
>CAZTIW010000006.1:0-148879 GCA_964613915.1 uncultured Thermoanaerobaculia bacterium | reverse complement strand
CCCGGCCGGGGCCTGAGGGCCCGGGCCGCGGGCTTGCCCGGCTGGCGGTCGCGTCGCCGTTCGAGGCGGCGCCGCACGACGGGCGGTGGCGCCCGGTGCAGGTTGCGCGGCGGCCCCGGCGCTCCGGGCCTCGGCGCTCACGCGGGCGCGCCACTCCGTGCGGATCCGCTCGGCGGTGTTCGCCCAGTCGGCGAACTCGGCCTCGCGTCGCGCGCCCCACGCCCAGTCCGGATCCACCACGCGGCCGGTGGCCGCATCCACGACGACGACGCGCCGTGGCTTGCGCGGCGGGCGCACGCGTTCCCATGCCGCCGCGAGACGGCGGCTCAGCCGGTCGAGGAGTCGCGAGAGAGCGCGCGCCAGCGACCAGGCCACGAGAGCCGCCAGCCACGCGATCGCCGTCGCGGCGTGGAGATGGCCAGCCCCGGGAGGCACGGGCATCCCCGCGACCTGCAGCACGAGGACGACGGCGCAAGCAATGGGGCCGATGAAGAACAGCGCCGCCCAGCCCAGCAGGACGGCGAGCGCGATTCCCATCGGGTCCCCGATCGCGACGATCAGATCGGATGTCGTCAACGCGAGACTCCGCGCGAACTTGCCCGGCGGCGCCAGAACACCGCGCGCCCTCCCGGTCCTGCCGGAAGGCTTCGATGCGCCGATGCTCGAGCCCCATGTCCGAGCTGAAGTGCCCCCTCAGCGGAAGGAGGATCGCATCTCGAGTGGACGCGCGTCCAGCCCGCGCGTCGGGCGCGGAGCGTCAGGCTTCACGGACAGGTGCACGCCGCGCCGTCAGGCGGGCGCCGCTGCGAGGCCGCCGCGAGGCCGCTGCGAGGCCTCTCCACGCCGGCATGCGGCTTGCTCTCGCGGGGGTGAGGGTTCCGCCAGCGCGTTTCCCGTCCGGAGCACCGAGGCCGTCGCCATGGCGGCGATGCGTCTCGTGCTGACCCGCGCTGGCGGGGCTCTCGATCCGCTGCTCCGGGCGCGGGCGCGGCCGGGGCCCGTTTCTCAGCGCGGCGCGGGCGCGGTTTCCACGGAATGGCTGACCTCGCGTGGGCGGTTGTCCGCGCCGACGAGCACGATCGTCGGCTCGTGCGTCGCGACCTCGTGGGGCTCGAGCTCCGCCCAGGCACAGATGATCACGATGTCGCCCGCATGGACGAGGTGAGCCGCGGCGCCGTTCGCGCAGGCCACCCCCGAGCCCCGCGGACCCTCGATGGCGTAGGTCGTGAGGCGATGCCCGTTCGTCACGTCCAGCACGTCCACGCGCTCGTAGGGGAGGATCCCCGCGAGATCCATGAGATCGCGGTCGATCGTGAAGCTCCCCTCGTAGGCGAGGTTCGCATCGGTCACGGTCATCCTGTGGAGCTTGGACTTGAGCAGCGTCAGGCGCATGTCGGGGTTCCGGGTTGTCAGCTCACGCCCACGAGGGCGCCGCTGGCGTTGCAATCGAAACGCAAGTTGTCGAGCAGGAGCACGGCCGGGCCATCGGCGCGGCTGGCGCGCGCGGCCACGAGCAGCAGCACGCTGCCCCGGATCTCCTCGGCGGGCGCGAAGGTCCGGGCGTCCACGGCTTCCACGTGATCGACCTCGAGGCCGGGCGATTCCTCGAGCATCGTGCGCACGGCGCCCGCGAGAGCGGCCGCGGAGCGCTCGCCGGCCTCGGCGAGGCGCCGCGCCTCAGCGAGCGCGCGGGGAATCGCGAGCGCGCGCGACCGCGCGGCGGGATCCAGCCGGGCGTTCCGGCTGCTGGTGGCCAGGCCGTCTCCGTCGCGCACGATCGGGGCGCCCACGATCTCGACGCCCATGTCCAGGTCCTGGACCATGCGCGTCACGAGGACGAGCTGCTGCGCATCCTTCCAGCCCAGGACGACGAAGTCGGGGCGAACGGCGCAGAGCAGCTTGCAGACGACGGTCGCCACGCCCTGGAAGTGCCCGGGCCGGCTGGCGCCGATCAAGATCTCGGAGATGCCGTCCACCTCGACGCGCGTGGCGAAGCCGGGCGGGTACATCTCGTCGGCGTCGGGCGCGAAGACCAGGTCCACGCCTTCCTTGCGCAGCATCTCGCAGTCGGCGACCAGATCGCGCGGGTAGCTCTCGTAGTCCTCGCCCGGGGCGAACTGTCGCGGGTTCACGAAGATCGACGCGACGATGGCGGCCTGGCGCTCGCGGGCGATGCGCACGAGGCTGGCGTGTCCGTGATGGAGAGCGCCCATCGTCGGAACGAACCCCACCGTGCGCCCGAGCTTGCGCAGCTCGGCGACAGCGGCGCGGAGCCGGCTGGTCTTCGAGATGATCTCCACGTCACTCGCTCGCGCGAGAGAGCGCTCGCTTCGGCACGCCGTAGCTCTCGGACTCCGCGGGGAACGCGCCGGTCCGGACATCCGCCGCGAAGCGGCGCAGGGCGTCCTCGACGCGCGCGCCGAGCTCGTCGTAACGCCGCACGAAGCGAGGGGAAGGCGCCTCGCTCAGCCCGAGCACGTCATGCCAGACGAGCACCTGACCGTCGCACGAGGGGCCGGCGCCGATCCCGATGGTGGGGATGTCGAGGCGCTCGGTGATGCGCGCGGCCAGAGCGGAGGGAACGCCCTCGAGCACGACCGCAAAGCATCCCGCGTCCTGCACGGCCAGCGCGTCCTCGAGGACTTCCTCCGCGGCGAGCGCGTCGCGTCCCTGGACCTTGAAGCCGCCCATGACGTGGAGCGACTGCGGCGTGAGCCCGACGTGGCCCATGACCGGAATCTCGGCGTCGAGGATCGCGCGGATCGCGGGGACGCGCTTGCGCCCGCCCTCGAGCTTGACGGCGCTCGCGCGGCCCTCGCGCACGAGACGTCCGGCGTTGCGCACGGCGTCGTCCGTGGTCACGTGGTACGACAGCCACGGCATGTCGGCGACGACCAGCGCGGAAGGCCGGGCGCGCGTCACGCATCGCGCGTGGTACACGACGTCGTCCACGGTGACCTGGAGCGTGTCGCTCTCGCCCTGCACGACCATGCCGAGCGAGTCCCCGACCAGCAGGATCTCGACGCCCGCGCGATCGGCGAGGCGCGCGGAGGGGAAGTCGTACGCCGTGAGCATGACCAGCGGCGGGTGGCCGTGGCGCGTCTTGCGGCGCGTGATCGCCGGGATCGTGAGGGCTGGCTGCTCGGACATGGGCCTGTCTCCCCGCCCTCTCGCGAGGGTCGTTGGAAGGTCCGATCCGTCCTTCCCGGCAACCGGGGCGCCGGGAGGTCTCGGGAACTGTCGTGATCGTGCTGTCAGGTCTTCCGATGCCGGTCCATGGGGATCCCGCTCGGTTGACCGCCATTCATGAGACGCCGCGCGGCCGGCGCGTGTTCAGGGGCCGGCCCCGCGGACGACGGCGGACAGCGCATCTCAGATGCTGCCCGCCGGAACATAGTAGCGCGTCCCGCGCTCGAGGGCCTCGATCTGCCGGAGAAGCTCCTCGAAGTCGGCGTCGGACGTCGCGAGATCCACGGACGACGCGTTCACGACCAGGAGGGGCGTGTCGGTGTAGTGGAAGAAGAAGTGGTTGTACGCCCGGTTGATAGAGGACAGGTACTCGGCGCTCATGGAGCGCTCGGCGGGCCGTCCGCGGCGCCGGACGCGCTCGAGCAGGACCTCGTCCGGAGCCTGCAGGTAGATGACCAGATCCGGTCGCGCGACCTGCTCGGAGAGCACCGAGTAGAGGCGCTCGTACGTGTCGAGATCCGGCTGGGGAAGGTTCAGGTAGGCGAAGATCCGGTCCTTCGCCAGCAGGTAGTCCGAGACGCTCCCGCCCTGGAACAGGTCGTCCTGGAGCAAGCCTCTCTGCTGCCGGTGGCGTGTGAGCAGGAACCAGGCCTGGCAAGGGAACGCCGCGTGCGGATCGCCCTCGTAGAAGCCAAGAAGGAACGGGTTGGCGGTGTCCTCGAGCACGGCGCGGGATTCCCACCGCGCCGCGAGGCGGGTGGCCAGCGTCGTCTTGCCGACTCCGATCGGTCCTTCGACCGCGACGTGCGAGGGTTTCATGAGGGGGGCTCGGGGCGATCCCGACGCGAAAGTCTACCGCGAATGCGGTCCGCCGCCGGGCTGCAATCGCGGGGGCCCGGCGAGCGCGCCGCGAGCCCGCGTTGCCCTCAGTCCGCTCGCGCCCCGCCCTCCCGGTACGGAAAGGACGCCGAGGGCGGCCCGGGCCGGAGACCGGCGCCGCCCGAGCGGGCGGCCCGGCGCAGCAATTCCCAGGGCGTGACGCGCTCGCCGCCCGCCATCATCAGCGGGGCGTCGGCCAGCACGCCGGCGAGGGGGGCCAGGACGAACCGGCGAGCGACCAGCCGCGGGTGCGGCACGGTGAGGCGATCATCCTGAAAGGGCGGGATGGCCTCCGGGCCATCGGACGCCTCGCGCCAGGCTGCGAGGAGATCCAGATCGAGGGGGCGCGGCGACCCGTCGCCCTTCCGGGTGCGGCCGGCCTCACGCTCGATCGCCTCGCAATCGTCCAGCAAGGCCAGCAAGCCCGACGTCGTGGCGATCAGGATGCAGGCGTTGAGGAAGGGGCCGTGGCCTGGCGGCGGCACGCCGTCCACGCGCTCGGGATCGCTCTCGTAGAGGGGCGAGGCCGCACGCAGCCGGTGGCCGCGCGCGCGCAGCAGCACGAGGGCGCCCTCGAGCGCGCGCGCCCGGGGATCCTCCGGCGGCTCGAGGTCGAACGGCGAGCGCTGGACGGGCGGCAGGTTCGAGCCCAGGCCGACGGCGACCAGGAGGGCGTGAGGTGAGGGCGTCATGGTTTCGGGCTACCAGCGGATAATGTCAAACGTGAACGAACTCGTCATCCGGCCGCCGGCCACGCCGGTCCTTCCGACGCGCGTGCTGCTCGGCCGGGGAGCGATCGCGGGCGTGACGCCGGGCGCCGCCGGCGCGGCCATGGCTCTCGTCGTCGTGGATCGCGCGCTGCCGCGCGATGGCGTGGTCGCCTCGGCGCTCGGCGCGCTCGGGTCCGCAGGGATTCCCGTCCACGTCGAGCCCATCGTGGCGCGCGAGCAGGACAAGAGTCTCGCGACGTGCGAGCGGCTCCTCGAAGCGTGGAGCGAGGCGGGCGCCGGGCGCGACGCGGTCGTGGTCGCCATCGGAGGCGGGCTGGTCTCCGACGTGGCGGGCTTCTCCGCCGCGTGCTTCATGCGCGGCGTGCGCTTTCTCATCGTGCCCACGACGACGCTCTCGATGGCGGACGCGGCCCTCGGCGGCAAGACCGGCGTGAACACGCGTGCGGGCAAGAACCTCGCCGGCGCCGTGCATCATCCCGCGGCCGTGCTCGCCGATCTCGACGCTCTCGCGGGCCTGCCCCGAGAGGCCTTCGTGGCCGGCTTCGCCGAGGTCGTGAAGGCGGCGCTCGTGGGCGATGCGGAGCTGCTGGCGGACGTCGAGGTCGCCGCCGCCGCCGTGAGCAGGGGAGACGCGGACGCCGCGGGCCCGCTCCTCTTTCGCGCGCTTCGCGTGAAGGCCCGCGTGGTCGAGGCCGATCCCCTCGAGCAGTCGCGGCGCGAGATCCTGAACTTCGGACACACCGTGGCGCACGCGATCGAGCACGCGAGCGCCCACGCGATCGGGCACGGCGAGGCGGTGGCGACCGGCGTGATCGCCGAGGGCCGGCTGGCCGAGCGCATGGGGCGCCTGCCAGCGGGGACGTCCCGGCGAGTGGCCTCCCTGTTCGACGCGATCGGACTGCCGTGGAGGTGCGACGGCTCCCTGGATGCGGACGACATCGCTCGCGCCATGCGGCGAGACAAGAAAGTGCGCGCGGGCGTCGTGCGCGTCGCGCTTCCCTCCGGGCTCGGTGCTCACGAGGCGTCACCGTCCGTGGCCGCGGATCCCGCCGAACTCGTGGCGCTGCTCTCGGGCGGGCCGTGAATCCACGGCCCGGCACGCGTCAGGCCGGAACGCCGTCCACGATGCGCAGGTTCCCGTGGCCGCTGCTCAGCGATTCGCGCAGGCGGCGCTTGGCCTGGAGTTCGATCTGGCGCACGCGCTCCTTGGTGAGCCCGAGCTCCTCGCTCACGGCCTCGAGCGTCGTGCGCTCGCCGGGAACGAACTCGAACCGGCGGAGAACCACGTGCTGCTCCTTGCGGGACAGCTTGCCGATGGCCTCGAGCACGATGCGGCGCACCTCGTTCGCGTAGTAGTCGGACTCGACGTGGCTCTCGGACATCTCCGCGTCGTACGCGTTGCCGTCGCCGGAGTCGGACTCGGCATCCATGGACAGCTCGAACGATCCGAGCTGCATCAGGTCCTCGACCTGGCTCGTGCTGCGACCGGCGGCACGCGCGATTTCGGCCTTCTCGGGCTCGCGGCCGAGCTGCCCGCGCAACTCGTCGGCGCGATCGCGCACTTCACGAACCTGTCGGATCTTGTACTTCGGGAGGCGCACGAGGCGGGACTGATCGGAAAGGGCCTGCAGGATCGCGCGCCGGATCCACCAGACCGCGTACGTGATGAACTTGAGTCCCTTGCTCGGGTCGAAACGGTCGGCCGCCTGCAGCAGACCGATGTTGGCCTCGCTGACCAGATCCTCGAGAGGCAGCCCCATGCCGTGGTACTGGCGGGCGACCATGATGACGAAGTGCTGGTTGGCCTCGACGAGGCGGCGCAGGGCTTCGGGATCGCGCGTGGCGGCGTAGCGGCGCGTGAAGACGAGCTCCTCGGAGCGGCTGAGGGGGCGCGTGGCTTCGGCGTCGAGGACGGGCGCGTATCTGTAGGTATCGGCTGAGGCTGTGGACATGACGGGCTCGTTTCGGCGAGGCCTGGCGCCAGACGGAAGGCCTGATACCCGTGGAGACAGCAAGCTCAGTGCCATCCACGCATGGCCACGTAACGTGCTGCAAACATTGACGTTGTTGACCGTACGCCTCCCGCGTTGAGCATCCCCTGCCCAGGGTATTGGGCTCCGCGGACGTGGCGCGGACGCAAGACATTGAAAACACGCGACTTAGCGTCTGTTTATGATTCCACGGCAAGCGTTGGCGCGAGGGACATGCCGTGCCTTCGGCGCATGGATCCCCCGCATCCTCAGCCCGCCGCATGGCGTCAAACCACTATTCCTGAATGGTTTGCACCCATCTGACGGAAATCATGGCCGGCCGATGAGTCCATGCCCTAATCTTCATGCACCCTGCATGGGCTGGCATGCAGCCATGCCGCTGCGGCATGCGCGCAAGGCAGTGAGCAGGGCTCGCAAGGAGGCTCGGGTTGCCGGCGGATCACCAGCAGAAACGCGTGCTCGTCGTCGACGATGAGCCGGCCAGTCGCGAGCTGATCGACATCATCCTGCGCGAGGATGGCTACGAGACCGAGGCTGTCGGCGGCTCGCGAGAGGCCCTGGCGGCGCTGGAGGCCCAGGTCTTCGATGTCGTGCTGTCGGACCTGCAGATGCCGGGGATGGATGGCCTCGAGCTCACCGAGAACATCCGCCGGCTGCACCCCGAGATGGAGGTGCTGATCCTCACCGCGTTCGGCTCGCAGGAGCGGGCGCACGAGGCGGGCAGGCTCCAGGCTGATTACTTGCGCAAGCCGTTTGACAGCGCGGATCTCCTGCACCGCGTCGCGCGCCTCGTGGAGAAGGCCCGCCTCGCTCGCGAGGTCCGCGAACTCAAGGAGGCCCTGCGCGGCCGGCAGGCGGCGGGCGCGATCATCGGCGAGAGCAAGGCCATCAGGGCCGTGCTGGATCAGGTCACCGCCACGGCGCGCACCGACTTTCCCGTCGTGATCCTCGGCGAATCGGGCACGGGCAAGGAACTCGTCGCCCATGCGATCCACGCCGCGAGCCACCGGGCGCGCGGGCCGTTCGTGCCGGTCAACTGCGGCGCCATCCCGGCAACCCTGTTCGAGAGCGAGATGTTCGGCCACGTGCGGGGCGCGTTCACCGGAGCCGTGGCCAACCGCGCGGGGGTCTTCGAGCAGGCCTCGGGTGGCTCCCTGTTCCTGGACGAGATCGGGGAGATCGGCGCCGAGCAGCAGGTGAAGCTCCTGCGCGTCCTGCAGAGCAGCGAGATCAAGCGCGTGGGGGACGCTCGATCGACGCGCGTGGACATCCGGCCGATCTTCGCGACGAACAGGGAGCTGACGCAGATGGTCGAGGAGGGGACGTTCCGCCAGGACCTGTTCTACCGCATCCACGTCATTCCGATCCGGCTGCCGCCGCTGCGCGAGCGACGGGAGGACATTCCGCTGCTCGCCGCGCACTTGCTCGCGCGCGCCAATGCCGGCCTCGCGCGGCCCGCACAGGGTCTGTCTCGCGCCGCGCTGGACAAGCTGTCGGCGCACTCCTGGCCCGGCAACGTGCGGGAGCTGGAGAACAAGGTGAAGCAGGCCGCGCTCGTGGCCGACGGGCGCGAGGTGGGGCCGGGTGACATCGCGCTCGACGCGACGTTCGGCCTGGCGTCCGGCAGCGTGGACCTATCCCTACCGTACGAACAGGCTCGGGATCGCTTCGAGCGCGCGTACCTGGTGGACTGCTTGAGGCGCCACGACGGGCAAGTCACGCGCGCGGCGGAGGCGATGCAGATGCACCGCAACTCGCTCTACCACCTGCTCAAGAAGCACGATCTCGATCCCGCCGACTATCGCTGATTCGCGCGGGCGGCGGTGACGCGTCAGTCGTCGTCTTCTTCCTCGAGGTCGGAGCGAAGCTGCGTGATGGCGGCACGGTCGAAGTGCAGCGCCTGGGCGTCGAAGCCGCTGGGCGCCTGCTGCATGACGTACTTGAGAATGTCCTTCATGCTCGCTTCGAACACCTGCTGGCTGCACGGAGCGTCCGGGAAGGCGGGCTTGAGCTTGTTCATCTCCAGCAGCACGAGCTTGACGTAGGTGCCGAAGTCGTTGGTGTGGCACAGGTCGAGCTTGAGCACCTGCGTGAACAGGGAGTCGAACAGCTTGCAGCGGGAGAGCATTTCCTTCGCCGCGTTCGTGTAGTCCCAGCCCTGCGAGGTGCGCGTCGTCGGGAAGGTGAAGGCGTCGCGCTCGTACAGCGACGAGTACCTGGCCCACCAGTAGTCGTGCCTGTCGCGCAGGAAGCGCATCAGGTCGCTCTTCCGCAGGTAGTACGGCAGGTTGTACTTGATCTCGAGGCAGAGCTGGCTGAAGCAGTAGGCGGCCGACGACGGGACGCGCGCCAGTTCGGCCGGCGGCGGGACGGCGCGCACCTTGCGTTCGGGATAGGAACCGAACGGGACAGCCGCGGGGATGTCCAGGGCGCCACTGCGTGGCGTGCGGAGGGGCACTTGCGTCGGCTTCTTCACGGTCGGCAACCAGGGGGAGCTGCCTGCCCGTCAGGCCGTGCGGGCACTCCCGGAATGTCGGCGGACAACCCGAGCCCCGGGTCCTTTCGACGCGAGGAGATTCCCCCCCACACGGTGGCTGGAACCGGGGTTTCAGGCCCCCGAACCGCACCACCGCGGCGCCGTCACGCCCTTGGCCGCATTGTCACCGCACGACTCGAATCTAGCACCGTGTTCGCGTTCCGTCCAAGGAAAAGTCGGAGCAAAACCGAGCCATTGAGCGGCCGGCCAAGGAGGGGGACGGAGTCTCGCAACTCACTGTGTGGCCTGGACTTGCGTCTCACGCGCCTTCCGTTCCCCGAGCACCGGAGGGGAGCACCCAGGCCGAGTGTGGCAAGCCGTTATGTCACAGCGGTTTAGGCTGTTGATGAACCTGTTGACAGAACGTAACAGAGCGTCCTAGGATGCCTCGGTTCACCTGCCAGCAGGTCCGCGTTCCGGCTCCTCGCCGCCAGCATGGGTGGCGGGGCTCAGGTCCCGGTGATCGGACCACGTGGCGCGTCAGGAGATCGATGGACAGCCGAGGCAAATCCCCCGTCAGGCTCGCGGTGGACAAGAACGTCCCGGTGCCCGCGTACCAGCAGGTGGTGGACGGCATTTCCGACGCCGTCGCGCGCGGCGATCTCGGCAGCGGCGAGAGGCTGCCTTCGGTGCGCAACCTCGCCGAGGACCTGGGCCTGAACGTGAACACGGTCGCGCGCGCCTATCGGGATCTGGAGCGCGCGGGGGTCGTGGACACCATGCCGGGCATGGGCACGTTCGTGGCGGCGCCTGGCCGCGCGCGGACGAACCCGCGTCCGTCGGCGCTCCGCTCTATTCCGGCCACGGGCGCGCCGCTGCCGAGAGATCAGGCCTCGGCCCCGCTCGCCACCTCCTGGCAGGACCTGCTGGCCGCCGCCCATGCGCTCGCGGCCGCCGAGGGCGTGCACGACAGCGAGTTCGTCGCCCGCGCCGCGGAACTCGCCGAGGGCGGCGGACAGGCGGCGCCGTTCCTGGCGTGCGCCGCCTCGTCGGGCGAGGTCGCCGACGCTCTTCGCGCCATGCCGGCCGACATCGCGAGCCTCTCCTCGCCATGCTCGCTCGACGATCTGCTCGACCGGATCGCGGACGGAGCGCCGTCGGCGATCATCACGACGTTCCCGGCCCTCCCCAAGCTCCGGGCGCGCCTCGGTGACCGGGCGGATCAGATCGCGCTGATCCCGATCGAGACCGAGTTCGCCGAGGCCACGGTCCGATCTCTGGCCGGCCTGCCCGCCGCGGCGCGTCTCGCGCTCGTCACGGTCGAGAAGGAGCGGTGGGACGAGGAAGCCAACGACGTGATGAAGATCGTCGGCCGTCACCGCTGGCTCAAGATGGTCGTGCTCGAGAACGGCGAGCGCGGACTCGAGGACCGCCTCGAGCAGGTGGACGCCGTGCTCTACGTGCCGCGTGCCGCCGACGTGGTCGAGCCGCTCGAGCGCCCCGGTCAGGCCATGGTCGAACTGGCGCGGCAGCTCACCGCGCGCGCCAGGGAGCGTCTCGTGCGGGCCGCCGCGACCGGCGCGTAGCGAGCACGGGTGGCGTTCCTGCTGTTCGCGCTGCTGGGGCTGGTCGCGCTCGGCGTGCTCCACCTCGTGATGCTCCGTGGCCAGCCCGGCCGCATCGTGCCGTTCTGCGCCGCCGGAGCGGTGGCCCATCTCGTGATCGGCCTGGCGATGGCCGGGCCGGGCCTGGTTGCGCAGAACGCGCGGTCGCTCGCCACGCTGCCGTGGTGGCCCGTTCTCGCGCTCGGGTTCTTCTGCGTGGGCGCCATCGTCTCGCTCGCGTGGGTCGGCGTCGTGCGCGGCCTGGCCTGGCTCGCGTCATCTCGCGCGCAGGGCCCGCCCCCGACACGTTCTTGACCGGGTGCGTATATTGAGTCACCCCCCGCCCGGGCGCCTCGCGCCGGGCGGAATGTCTCATCCCGCCGCCGCGGCATCCCGGGAGCCCGAGCTTGAACCGAACGCGCCGACGCGTCGCCTGGGCCTGCGCCCTCGCGCTGGTGGCCACGTCCGTGGTGGCGGCCGGACCCGAGGCCGTTGACGGCCCGTGTCGCGTCAAGCTCAGGACGGGGCGCTGGATGCAGGCGACCGCGGTGGGTCCGGTGGACGCCACGGGCGCCTTCTGGCGCATCGAACTCGGCGACGGAGCCGCGGTCGTTCTCCCGGTGCGCGAGCTGCGGGCGACCGAGCGGCTCGCGTTCGCGCCGTCCGCGCCCGAGGTCGTCGGCGTCGCGCCTCCTCCCGAGCTCGCCGATCCCGGTCCGCGCCGCGGATGCGATCCCGCCGGCGACGCGCGGCTGCTCCGCTGGGACGCGCTGACGGCGGAGGCCGCGGAGCGACACGGCCTCGATCCGGCGCTCGTCCGTGCCGTCATCGCCGTCGAGTCCTGCGGCGATCCCCACGCGGTCTCGCGCAAGGGCGCGGTGGGTCTCATGCAACTGATGCCGGCGACGGCCCGCGACTACGGCTGCCAGGATCCGCGAGACCCCTCCCAGAACATCGACACGGGCTGCCGCCATCTGGCGCGGCTCATGAACAAGATGGGGGATCTCGATCTCGCGCTCGCCGCTTACAACGCGGGCGAGGGGGCGGTCAGCAAGGCCGGCGGCGTGCCCAACTTCCGCGAGACCAAGGCCTATGTTCGCGACGTCAAGCGGCACGCCGAGCGGCTCGGCCGCTCGCTCGCGCGCACGGCCGCCCAGGAGAAAGTCGCGTCGCCGTCGGCCGGTTGAGCCCGCAAGCTCACGGGCAGTCGGGGCTGGAGGACGGGCGCTCGACGCCGCGCGAGTCGCGGCCGGATGACGAGTCCACGCTGCCGCAGCGGCCCGTGACCACGAAGTAGGCATCGTCGATCGGCCATGCGATGTCCGCGCGCCCGGCCGTGATGGCGCAGGCTGCCGTCGCGGCGTGGTCGTACTGGCCCGCCTGCAAGCTCGCGAGCGTTCCCTGATGGAGGTTCGCGGCGCCGCGCGCGAGGATCTCCCACGTGATCGCGAGCAGCGAGCCGGGCTCCTTGGTGACGCGCAGCGGCTCGGCCACCGGATCGCGGTCGAGCGCTGAGGGCTCCGGGCAGTCGGGCACGTCGCAGGCGTCGCCCGCGCCGTCGAGGTCGGCGTCCTCCTGCCCCGGATTCGCGGCCAGGGGGCAGTTGTCGGTGAGATCCGGCACGCCGTCGTTGTCGTCGTCGTCGTCGCAGGCGTCGCCGAGACCGTCGGTGTCCGCGTCCTCCTGGCCCGCGTTCGGCAGGGTCGGGCAGTTGTCCGCGAGGTCATCCACGCCATCGGCATCGTCGTCGGGATCGCAGGCGTCGCCCTCGCCGTCCGCATCGAGATCGGCCTGGCTGGCATTCGGCACGAGCGGGCAGTTGTCGTCCCCGTCGAGCCAGCCATCGCCGTCGTCGTCGTCGTCGCACGCGTCGCCCGCGCCGTCGCCATCGGTGTCACGCTGGTCCGAGTTCGGCTGATCGATGCAGTTGTCGGTGTCGTCGAAGACGCCGTCGAAGTCGGTGTCGGTGCTGCACGCGTCGCCGCGCCCGTTCCCGTCGGCGTCCTCCTGCCCGGGGTTGGACGTCACGGGGCAGTTGTCCACGACATCCGGCACGCCATCGCCGTCGTCATCGTCGTCGCAGACGTCGCCCTGACCGTCGCCATCCAGATCAAGCTGATCGACGTTGGCGGCGAGAGGGCAGTTGTCGCTGGCATCCGCCACGCCGTCGCCGTCGAGATCCCCGTCGCAGGCGTCACCGAAGCCGTTGGCGTCCGAGTCCTCCTGCCCGGGGTTGAACACGAGGAAGCAGTTGTCGGCGGGGCACGTGTCGGCGGGCCCCGGATCCCCGAACCCGTCGCCGTCGCGGTCCGTGCAGTCGTCGCACGCGTCGCCGATGCCGTCGCGATCCATGTCGAGCTGCGCGGGATCCGCCGTGTCGGGGCACAGATCCGCCGCATTCGGCACGCCGTCGCCATCCCGATCGGCATCGCACGCGTCGCCGATGCCGTCGCCGTCGAGGTCGCGCTGGTCGGCGTTGGGAAGGGCCACGCAGTTGTCCTGGCGATCCACGACGCCGTCGCCGTCGAGATCATCGAGCGGCGAGGCGCACGCCATGGTCCAGACGCTGCCGCGCTGCGAGGACGGCGCGTGCCGGTGCACGGCCGACATGAGGGCGAGTTCGGATCCCGCGAGCGCCACGGCGGAGCCCGCGCGATCGAAGCCCGCCAGATCCGCCGGCCAGGCGCGCGCCACTTCGTGCCAGCCCGTGGCGCGACGCTCGAAGACGAGGGCGCCCCCCGCGCCCGTGACGAACGCGTCGCGGCCGGGCGTGCCCACGGCGATGCGGTCGGGACCCAGGGCCACGGCGGCGCCGAAGCCGTCGGCCGCGCCGGCGATCGGGCGCGAGTCCTCGACTCGTCCGGCCGGAATCCACGTCGTGCCCACGCGATCGAAGATCTGCGCGAACCCGGGGCGGTTCGAGCCGGGCGCTCCGGCGACCAGGCGCGATCCGTCGAAGGCGACGGACGTGCCGAGGAGATCGCCCGCGGCGGCCACGGGGGACGCGAGCACGGCGCGGCGGATCCAGGCTCCGCCCACGTCGGCGAACACGTGCACGGCTCCCGCGCCCGGCGCCGGGGCGTCCTCGCGCGGCTCGCCGATGACGATGCGATCGCCCGCCACGGCCACGCTCGCGGCGAAGCTCGAGCGATCCGTGGTTTGCGGCATCGAGAGAAGCGTCGCGTCGAGCAACCACGTCGAGGGCGCGAATCGCCGGTAGACGATGGCGCGACCGTCGCGACCGACCGCCGCCGATCCCGGCATCGACGCCACGAGGGTGTTGCCGGAGACGGCCACCTGCGATCCGAAGCGAACGTTCGGCACGGCGACCGGCGAGTCGATGCGCGCCTCGCGGATCCACGAGCCTCCGGAGCGCACGTAGACCTGAACGCCGCCGGCGTTGGGCGCCGTGCCATCGCTGCCGGGGACGCCCACCACGAGCGTGTCGCCATCGAGCGCCACCGAGAAACCGAACTCGTCGTCCGGGAGCCCATCCGAGGGCACGATCGTCGCCTCGATCCGCCAGCTTCCGTCCGCGGGATCGCGCGCGTGAACGTGAACGGAGCCGGGCGTGGCCGCGCCGCGGCCGATGGGCGCGCCGACGACCAGGCGGCCCGGGCCAGCCGCGAGGCTCGCGGCGCCCTGCGTGGGCGGCGCGTCCGGCACGAGCATCTCGGCGGTCGTGCACGCGGCGCACGCGTCGCCCAGCCCGTCGCCGTCAGCGTCCTCCTGTCCCGGGTCGGCGACCGTCGGGCAGAGATCGGACGCGTCGGGCACGCCGTCCGCGTCGTCGTCGGTGCTGCACGCGTCGCCACGCCCGTCGCCGTCCGAATCAGCCTGGGCGGGATCGAAGACGCCCGGACAGGTGTCACAGGCATCGCCCACCTCGTCGCGGTCGGAGTCGGCCTGCGACGGATCGGGCACGAGCGGACAGCCGTCGCACGCGTCACCGACGCCGTCACCGTCGGCGTCGAGCGGATCCGGATTGCGGATGCCCGGGCAGTCATCGAGGGGACACGTGCTGGCGGGGTGTCCGGGCTCGCCGCGACCATCGCCATCGGCATCCGTGCAGCTGTCGCAGGCGTCACCCACGCCGTCACCGTCGGAGTCCGCCTGCGACGGATCGGCGACGGTCTGGCACAAGTCGCAAGCGTCGCCGGCGCCGTCACCGTCCATGTCGGCCTGCGACGGATCGGGGAGGAGCGGGCACGTGTCGTAGCGATTGCTCACGCCGTCGCCATCGTCATCCACGAAGCACGTCGCGTCGAAGAGGTAGGCGCGGCCTTGCAACGTCGTGGTCGGGATGGCCTCGGGCGCGCCGATGGCGATCGTCCCTCCCGAGACGGCGAGGCCCGCGCCGAACGCCGCGGCGTCCGGATCGGGAACGTCCATGACCTGGTGGAGCGTCCACCGTCCGCTGCGACGCGCGTACTGGAACACCTGGCCGGCGCCCGGTCGTCCGGCGGACTCGGCGACGCGCGCGCCGACCAGCGCCGTCTCGCCGTCGAACGCGAGGGAGGCTCCGAAGTCGGCATCGACGGCCACCCAGCCGGGCTGGAGCAGCGCCTCGCGGCGCCATCGGATCCCCGCGCGACTCCAGACCTCCACGCTCGGGCCGTTGCTGCCGAAGTCGCCCGGCGCCCCGATCAGAACGACGCCGCCGGACGCGGCGACGGCGGCGCCGAAGCCGCGCCCGAGTCGCCCGCCGTCCACGCGCGTGCTCTCCGCCCAGATGGTCCCGGAGCGCTCGAAGATGACGGCTTGCTCGCGACCGGGGAGACTCGCGACCAGCAGGTCACCGGAGAGCGCGACCGACGCGCCGAACTCGTCGAGCGCCTCGGGATCGGGAAGCTGGAGCTTGGTCTCGCGCGACCACGTGCCGCCGGTGCGCCGATACACGTGCACGGCGCCGCCTGCGTCGCGTCGCGTCCCGTCCTGGGGATCCCCCACGACGAACGTGTCGCCGGACAGCGCGACATCCACGACGCGGTTCCGCCCGGAGATGGACGGCGCCTCGCTGCTGACGATCAGCGCCTGCGACCACCCGCCGCTGACCGGCTCGAGCAGCATCGCCGCGACATCGCCGCCGAGAGCGATGCGATCCGACGCGACCGCCACGCTCGATCCGAGACCGGCCGTGACGCCCGGCCACTCGGGGAGGAGGCGCGCCTCGCGCTCGAAGCGGCCGCCCCGCAGGCGCCAGGCCTCGGCCGCGCCGCGGTAGCCGCGACCGGGCACCCAGCCACCGTCCGTGTCGCCGCGCGCGCCGATGATCATGAGATCGCCTTCGAGCGCGATGTCGCAGCCGAACTGCGACCACGTGGAGGGAGCGCGCAGGGCTTCGAGCGCGCGCTGAAAGCACCCCTCGCACGCGTCGCCGATGCCGTCGCCGTCCGCATCGGCTTGCCCGGGGTTGGCCACGGTCGGGCAGTTGTCCGTCGGACAGCTGCTGGCCGCGAGGCCCGGGTTGCCGCGTCCATCGCCGTCCGTGTCGGTGCACGTGTCGCAGGCGTCGCCGATCCCGTCGGCGTCCATGTCCCGCTGAGTCGGATCGGAGGTCGTGGGGCAGACATCGCAGGCGTCGCCCACGCCGTCGCCGTCCGTGTCCACCTGCGCCGGGTTGGCCGCGAGAGGGCAGTTGTCCTCGCCGCCGATGCGTCCGTCCGCGTCGGGATCGGTGACGCACGCGGTGTCGAAGAGCAGGGCGGCGCCGGCGTTCGTCTGACCCGGCGGGCGGGATCGCGGCGCGCCGGCGAGGATGCGGCCCCCATCCAGCGCGACCGACGTGCCGAAGCGGGTTCCGGCGGCCGGATCCTGCGCGCCGATGTCGTCCTGACCGAGCCATGTCGGCCCCCGCTCGACGAACAGCCGGCACGAGCCGTCCTCGGTGTCGCGCACGTCGCTCTCCGGCGCACAGGCGATGAGCGACGCGCCGGCGAGCGCCACCGCGGATCCGAAGGCGTCTTGAAGCACGGGCCGCGCGCGCGTCAGCTTGGCGGCCTGGTTCCAGCTCGGGCCGGACTGCGCGAACAGGTACGCGGCGCCCCCGCGCTGCGCGAGCGCGCTCTCGCCGGGCGCGCCGACGAGGACGCGCGTGCCCGTCACGTCCACCGCCGCGCCGAATGCCATGTAGGCCGCCGGATCGACGGGCGCCAGGCTCGCCTCGGGTGTCCACGTGCCCGCGACATCGCGGAACAGATGAGTCGCGCCGCGGGGCGAGCCGCCAACGACCTCGTTCGGCGCGCCGATGGCGAGGAGGTCGGCGTCCAGCGAGATGGCCGCTCCGAACAGGTCGCCCGGCTCGGACACCGCGGCGCGGAACTCGGTGACGTGCGTGAAGACGCCCCCGACGCGCCGGTAGGCGTGCGCGACGCCGGCAATCGGCGCGCCGAACTCGTCGTTCGAACTGGGCGCGCCGATGACGAGGCGATCGCCCGACAGGCCGATCGCCGCGCCGAAGCGCGCGTTGTCAGCCGGCGAAGGCGCCACGATCGTGTCCACCTGCGACCAGAGCCCGCCGGTCCGCGTGAAGACGTACGCGGCCCCGCGGCGCGACCCCGCGCCGTCGCGCGCCGGTGCGCCGACCACGAGCGTGTCTCCCGACAGCGCGACCGCGGCGCCGAATCCGTCGCCGTCGGCGGGCACCGCGGGCTGCAGGTTGGCCTGCACCGTCCAGTCGCTCCCGTCGAAGAAGCGCACCTCGACGCGCGAGCGCAACCAGAAGAACGGCGAGGGGATGCCCGCGCCCACCACCGCCGTCGCGCCCTCGAGCGCGACCGCCTGACCGTACCCCTCGGCCGGCCCCGGAGCGCCTGGCAGCCACCGGTTCGTGACGCACGCTGCCGGGTCACGATCCGCAGCCGCCCCGGGCGCCAGAAGCGCCGCGAGCAGGATGGCCATGAGGGCCGGGCGGGCTCGGGGGGGCAGACTCATCGGGCGGGGCGCCCGCGAGAGCGGGGCATCAGAATATCGTTCCGGCCGGCAGCCCGGCACAAGCGAGCGGGATTGACCGGCCGCGCGCTGGCGGCGCCCGTCCCGTTCTCAGAGGATGCGCTTGCCGAGGCAGCTGGCGATCAGCCCCGCCGCCAGCTGGCCCGTGCGGTTGCCCGTGTCGAGGATCGGGTTGGTCTCCACGACCTCGATCGAGCGCACCCGGCCGCTGTCGGCCAGCATCTCCATGGCCAGGTGAGCCTCCCGCAGGGTCAGGCCCCCCTCCACCGGCGTTCCCGTGCCCGGAGCGTGCTGGGGATCGAGCACGTCCATGTCGAACGACACGTGCAGCCAGTCGGCGTTCGAGACGAGCGCGATGGACTCTTCCATGACCTCGTGCATGCCGCGCTCGTCGATCGATCTCACCGTGAACGAGCGCGGGCCGTGCTGGCGGATGAGGCGCGCTTCCTCGGCGTCCACGTCGCGGATGCCGATGAGCGCGATGTCCTCGCGCCGGAGCAACGGTGTCGCGGGACCCAGATCGAGGAGCCGCGGGTCGCCGAACCCGAGTGCGACCGCGAGCGGCATGCCGTGCACGTTGCCGGACGGGCTCGACTCGGGCGTGTTGAAGTCGCCGTGCGCGTCGAAGTAGACGACGCCCACGCGGCCGGCGGCGCGGGCGAGGCCGGCCATGGTGCCCATCGCGATGCTGTGGTCGCCACCGAGCACGATGGGCACGCGACCGGCACGCGCGATGGCCTCGACCTCGTCGGCGATGTGGCGGCAGCACGCCAGGATCTCGTCGAGGAAGCGCAGCCTCGAGTCCCCGACCGTCCGGCTCTCGGCGACGGCCACGGGCACGTCGCCGGCGTCCGTGACCTCGTGGCCCAGCCGTCGCAGGGCTTCGTGCAGGCCCGCGTGGCGGATGGCCGAGGGACCCATGTCCACGCCGCGGCGACCCGCGCCGAGGTCCATGGGAGCACCGAGAATCGTGACCTTCATGCGACGGCCTCAGGGGATGGCGCGCCGCGGCCGTGGTGGATTCGAGCGGCGCGGCGCGCGCAGCCAGCGTGCACAGCCTAGCGCGCCCCGCCCCCGGTCAACAGGTCGGCCGCGCGGCGCCCCTAGCCGCGGGGGGCGTGGAGCGCGGCGCGGACCATCGTCCGGACCAGGAGGGCGTTGGTCTCGGGCGTCTCCTCCGCCGCGGCGTCGGCCGGGGCGAGATCGCCATCGCCGCGGCGGGCCACGTCGTCGAGCAGCGAGAGCGTCGCGCCCCAGCCCCCGTGCGCCGCCTGCCGGGAGGCGACGAAGGCGAGGCCGGCCACGGTGGACTTCCTCGGCCGGGAGGCGCGCTCGTGCATGAGGCGACCCTCGAGCGCCGCCGCGGTTTCCTGGGCATGCAGGTAGGTGTCATAGGGCGTGTCATTCCACGACAGGCCGCTCTCGATTTCGTTCACCTCCAGCAGCCCGCTGTGCGCGAACCGGAAGCGCACGGCGCGGGGATCCGCGCAGGCGGACAGGGCCTCGAGCATCGACCCGGCGGCGGAGGCCCAGAAGTCGTGGTCGTGCTTCGGGGCCCACATCGAGGCGGCCTGAAGCAGGTAGGCGTCCGCCCAGGCGTGGTACCCCAGCGCTCGCGCCGCGCGCCCCTCCTCGGCGGCCCGGACCAGCAGGTAGTTCCCCCACGCGCCATCGGACCAGTCGGAGTAGTTCTCCATGGTCAGGAGCTGCCGGGCGGCCTCGGCCGCATCGCCAGCGTCGTCCGACTGATAGGTGCGCAGCCACGCGCGGCGGGCGGCCTCGACCAGCGCGGGGCGTTCGGTCGCGCGCCCGAGCTCCGCCAGGAACTGCAGGTTGGAGCCACCCGAAGCGCGTCCGGCCTCGACCTCCGCGAGCAGGGCGCGGCCCGCTCGCTCGGCCGCCGCGAGATGCCTCGGGTCTCGCGTCAACCGGTGGGCCATGAGCAGCGCCTCGCCCGCGATGCCCGATCGCCGGGGGTCGCCAGCGCTCCCGAGGGCCAGCGGCCAGGTGCCCTCGCGCGTCTGGAGCGCCACCAGGCGATCAGCGCCGCGTCGGGCCGCCTCCTCGAAGAGGGCGGACTCGTGACCGTCGGAGGAGGACTGAACGGCGACGCCGAAGAGCAGGGTGAGCGACAGGGCGACCAGGGCCACGCGCGCGGGGCGCGAAAGTGGGCTCGTCAGCGAGGTTCGCGCCTCTCGTGAGGCGCGGACGAGCATGGACCTGAGCACGGGCGAAACCACCGCGGGAACCCCTTCGGTCCCACCCCGCACGCGCCCCCTCCCGTTGGCCCGGGGGGGCGCCCCCGGAGGGGCCCTGACTGTTCGGTTGCTGTTCGAGAATAGAGTGAGGCGTCGCCGCCCCGCGCGCCAGAAGAATCTATCGTGCCCGAGCAAAGCCCTTCGCGCCGGGCCCCGGGCCGCGCCTGGCAGGCTGGTAGACTTCCGGCGGGCAAGGTTGCTGGAGGCTGGCCATGCGGCCACCGCTTCGTCGTTTTCCACACGCTGCAGTTTTCGCCGTCCTGGGAGCCTGGGCGCTTCCCTCGATATCTCGGGCCGCGACGCCGGCTCCCGACGTCATCCTGGTCGGCGAGCCCACCGCCTCCGACGGTCTCCTGCCGGGCCGCACCGGCGCCGTCACGCTCTCGTATGGCGTGGTCGAGGTCTTCGCCGGCGAGCCGTCCTCGGAGTCCGTGGTCGTCCGGCACGACGACCTGACGGCCGAGGATCGCGCGCGTCTGCGCGACGGTGAGCGCGCCATCCTGCTGCTGCGACGCGACCCCGCGCACGAGCGCCGGTACGTCGCGCCGGCGCCGCTGCGCGCCACGCCTTCGGCGCTGGCCGCGTTTCGGAAGTGGTCCGCGCCCGAGGATGTCCGGGCAGCCCGCCCCGTCTCCGCGGTGATCGCGGAGATCCAGGGCCTGCCGTCGGAGTCGAGCGCCGCGCCGGCACCGCCAGCCCCCGCAGCGCCGCCCGCGTTGGCGCCGCAGGTTGCGGCGACCACGAAGGCGCCCGCGGCACGGCCCGATCCCGGGGTCATCGAGGACGACGAGCCACAGGTCGTCGTGTCGCGCTTCGAACGACCCGCCATGGCAGCTCCCGCCGAGCCTCCGCCGCCATCGCGCGCGCAAGCCGCGCCGCCCGCGCCGCCCGCGCCGACCCCGGCGAGCCCGCCCGCGTCCCCCGCGTCCCCCGCGTCCAAGTCGCGCTCGGAGAAGCCGGCCGCGCGCAGCCCGCTGCCTCCCATCCCGCCGCCCACGCCCCTCGGTCCGGCCCTCCGCGACCGCGACGATCTCCTGCCTCCGCCACCGGGCCGCCGCCGGCGCTAGACCGCTCCGCACGAGTCGCAAGGGAATCGTGAGGGATGGGGCACCAGCCGGCGCCCGTGGCTGCGGCCGGCCAAGCCGGAGCTTGCTTCCTCCCCGCCCATGCGCTCCGCAAGCCCCGTCGAGGTGGACTCCCGGAGCGCGGGCCCCCTCTCAATCCTCGCCTGAGGCTCGGCGCCGCTCACCCGCCGGACTGAGGCGGGCAGGAGCGCGCCAGGAGTCCTTGCTTCTCGGCGCGCTCGCGATCTTCGCCGCTGAGGTGCTCGAGCGCCATCGCGACCAGGCCGTGGGCCGCGAAGGCATGCGCCGCCTCGCCGGTCTGCCGCCAGAGCGAGGCGTGCGCGAGCACGCGGTGCCAGAGCCCGCCGTCGGCCGGGATCGCGGCGCCCGGCGGTACGGCCGCCGCATTGCCTGCCGCCTCGGCGCGCAGGATCTCCACGAGCCACGCGGGCTCGAGGTCGCTCGCCTGGCCGAGCGCCTGGCGCGCCATCTCGAGCTGGCCGCGCTCGAGGAGCTGGCGGAGCTGCTCGAGACGCGCATGCGCCAGGAGCGCCGCGTCGCCGAGCTGTTCGGCGGTCCCGAGCGTCTCGGACATCAGGCTTCTGGCTCGCGCCGCGTTGCCGCGCATGTCCTCGACCTGAGAGCGCAGGAGGCTGGCGAAACCGGTTGCGATCCGGCTGCCGATGGCGGTCCCGATCTCGAAGCACCGCTCGATGCGCTCGTCGCAGTCCTCGAGCCGTCCTTCCGCCAGGTCCACGACGGCGATCGCGTCCAGTGCGGCCGCCTCGCCCGGAGCATTGCCCGCGTCGCGAAACGTCGCGAGCGAGTGGAGGGCCCGGGCGCGCGCTTCGGGGAGCTCGCCCTGCGCGGCGGCCACGTGCGACAGGCCGAGAGACTCGTCCGCATCGCCCATCGCCAGTCCCAGTTCGCGCGCGATCGTGCCGGCCTGCAGGAAGCACGCGCGCGCCCGCGCGTAGCGCGCTCGCGACAGGTGCACCATGCCGCACTGCGCCAGGGACAACCCCTGCGTCCGTCGGCGACCATGCTCGCCGGCGAGCCGCGCTGACTCCTCGAACATCGCCAGGGCCTCGTCATGGTGACCGAGCCGCAAGAGGACGTTCCCGAGCTGGCCGAGACCCTGCGCTTCGCCCACCGCATCGCCGATGCCGCGCGAGGCCTCCACGAACGCGACGTTGGTCGCGCGTGCCCGGGCGTAGTCGCCTAGCCGAAACAGGGTCGCGGCCAGCGCGCCGAGCACGCGCGCGCGCACCGTCGCGTCGCCCGCGGTGACGGCCAGCTCGAGAGCCCGCTCGAGGTGCTCCAGCGCGCCGTCGTAATCCGCTTTCGCCAGAAGGTGGCTGCCCAGAGCTCGCAGCGCCGCCGCCTCGCGCGCGGGATCGCCCAGCCGGCGCGCCGCCGTCAGCGCGACGTCCACCAGCTCTCGCTCGCGCGCTCTCCTGCCGAGCAGGGCGAGCGATCCGGCGACGATCACGGCGAGCTGATGCCGCAGCGCATCGTCGTCCGGGCTCGCGGACACCAGGGCTAGCTCGCCCAGCGCGACCGCGGCCTCGACGTCGCCGCGCGCCGCCAGCCACGCGGCGGCGCGAGGGGCCAGCCGCGCGCCGTCGGCTCCGCGTCCGCCCCGCAGCAAGTGACCGGCGAGCCAGCAGGCGTCCTCGCCCGCCAGCCCTTCGAGATCGCGCGCCGCCTCGCCCGCGCGCTCTCGCCACGCCTCGGCGATGAGGCCGTGGTACTCGGACCTCAGGATCGGCGGGATGGCGTCGTAGACGATCTCGTGCATCTGGTGATGTTCGAACTGGAACCCGCTGCCCGTCGGCTCGATGAGGCCCGTGCGTCGCGCGATGGCCGCCAGGGCCTGCAGCGTGTCCAGGCGGCGCCGGTCCAGCGCGCGCGCGACGAGGTCCGGATCGAAGTGGTGGCCCGCGACGGCCGCCGCGTCCAGTAGCGCCCGGTCGTCGTCCTTCAGATCGCGCAGCCGGCCTTGCAGGAAGCCGCGCACGGACGAGGGGATGTCGAAGGCCCTGACCTCGCCCGTCGCGCGCCAGGATCCGTCGGCGTCCTGGCGCACGAAGCCCCGCTCCTTCATCTCGCGGAGCATCTCGACGATGAAGAACGGGTTGCCATCCGTGCGGCGCGCGACCTTGCCGCCGATGCGCTCTGCCGCGCTCTCGGAACCGAGGAGGCACGCGACGAGCCTCACGACCTCCGCCGCGGACAAGCGCCGCAGCGCGATGCGCCGCGCGCCGGGAAGCGCGCCGAGGACGTCGAGCTCGGTCGCCCCCTGGGGTCGGGACGTGACGATCACGGAGGCGCCATGGTCGGGCGCCATCCGCGCGAGGCTCAGCGCGAGCAGCCGCGACTCGGCGCTGGCGAAGTGCAGGTCCTCGATGAGGAAGACCAGCGCGCGGCGTGCCGCCATGCCGCGCACGAGGGTGACGAAGGCCGTGGCCAGCGCTTCCGGTGAGAGGGGAGCCTCCGCGGGGGAGAGGGGCTCGCCCGTCGCGTGGTGCAGGAGCCCGAGCGCGAGCCGCGGGGTGTGGGACAGGTGCTCGTGCGCGAGCCGTCGGAACTCCTCGGGCCCGAAGTGCTCGACCAGCGCCCGGCCGATCCCGTCGTGTCCGAGGCCCATGTCGCCCGGACCGTGCGAGCTGCGCAGCACGACGATGTCCCCGCGCGCTCGCGCTTCATCTTCGAAGGCCGCGAGCAGCCGGGACTTGCCGACGCCGGCTTCGCCCTCGACGAGCACGGCGCAGCCGCGCCCGGCGGCCGCGGCGCTGGCCGTTTCGATCAGGGTGGCGAGCTCCGCTTCGCGTCCGATCAACGGCGTGGCCGGAGCGGCATGCGCGCGGCGGATCTCGCCCGAGGGGTTCGCGGCACGCAGCGCCCGCTCGCGCTCGCGCCACCAGTCCGAGTCCTCTCCTCGCTCGAGCACGCCCGCCAGCACGCTCGCGGGTCCCGGTCGATCCCCGGGCTTCTTTGCCAGCAGCGCGGCGACGAGTTCCTCGAAGAAGGGCGTGATCGCGGGATCCACGCTGCCGACTGGCGCCGGCACGTGCTCGAGGTGCCGGCGGATGACCGCGCGCATGTCCGCCGCCTCGAAGGGCTGGGCGCCGGTTGCGGCCTCGTAGAGAAGCGCGCCCAGGCTGTAGAGGTCGCTCGCGGGGGTCAGCGCCGCGCGGCCGAACTGCTCGGGCGAGGCGTACAGGAGCGTCCCGACGAACATGCCGGTCTGCGTGAGGCGCGCTTCGTCGCGGAGATCGACGGCGATGCCGAGGTCCATGAGGCGCACGCCGTGATCGGGCGTGATGATGATGTTGCCGGGCTTGAGATCGCGATGGATGATGCCGGCGGCGTGGATGGCCGCCAGTCCCTCGGCCATCTGCCGCGCGAGATCGCGCAGGAGAGGCTCGGGCACGCGCCCCAGCGTGCGCATCAGGTCGCGCAGCGTCTGGCCCTGCACGAGCTCCATCGCCAGCCACGGCATGGCGCGGCCATCTCGCTCGACGGTGCCCGTGCCCAGCGTGGACACGACGCACGGATGGCGCAACGCGGCGGCGAGGCGTCCCTCGCGCGCGAATCGAGCGTGCGCGTCGGGGTCCTCGAGCAGGTGGGCGTGAAGGACCTTGACCGCGACGATCGAGCCGACGGGAACGCCCGGGATGGGCTCGGCCATGCGGGCGCGCCAGACCGAGCCGGTGGCGCCGGAGCCGAGCTGGCTCGCGAGCTGGAACGGCCCGAACGCGGCGCCCGGAAGGAGCCCGCACTCCGGCGGGAGGTTGCCGCTGGGCTCGGTCGGGGACTCCATCGCGGCGAGCGTACACCGGGCTTGGCCGGCCGCGGCGCGAGGACGCGGAGCCCGCGTCTCCGGTGTCATGCGTCCGGCAGGCGTGCATGATGGCGTGCGCATGCCAACCGCGGATGACGGGACAGCTCGACTGGGTGAACTCGCCATCGAGTTCGCGCGACTGTTCGCCACGCAGTCCACGCCTCCCGAGTTCTGCGCGGCGGCCCTCGACGCGATTGGCCCGGCGCTGCGCGCGACCTCGGGAGCGGTGGTCTTCTTCTCCGCCGAGGACGCCGTCGAGGCGACGGTCGTCGCGCAGCGTGAGTGGCCGGCGCCGGGTGCTCAGGGCGCCGTTCGTCCTGCGCGCACGCAAGATGACGCCGCGCGGCCCGGCGCGCCGCGGCTGCCCTCCCGGTCGGTGCTGGACGACATCCGCGCGACGGGCCGGACGGTCCTGCTCAGCGATGCGCGCGACTCGGCGTTTCACGCCGAGACCAGCATCATCGCGATGGACATGCGCTCGGTGATGGCCAGTCCGCTTCAGTTCGATGGGCGCATCGCGGGCGTCATCCACCTGGAGAACGCCAGCATCACGCATGCGTTCGTCGAGGCGGACCGGCGCGTGCTCGAGGCCACGGGCGCGCTGCTCTCGCCGTTCCTGCAAGTGGGGCGACGACTCGACGCGGCGCTTCGGGACAGCGCGCGGCTGAGCGCCGAGGCGGCCGGGCGCGAGGTTGGCGAACTGATCGGCGACAGCAGGTCCATGCAGGCCCTGCGCTCGGTCATCGCCCGCGTGGCGCCGACGGACGCGCCCGTGCTCGTGCTGGGCGAGTCGGGCACGGGCAAGGAGCTCGTGGCGCGCGCGCTCCACGCCGCGAGCCGTCGCTCGGCCGGCCGCATGATCGCCGTGAACTGCGCCGCGATGCCTGAATCGCTCATGGAGTCCGAGCTCTTCGGCCACGAGCGCGGCGCGTTCACGGGCGCGATCGAACGTCGCATCGGTCGGTTCGAGCAGGCAGATGGCGGGACGCTCTTTCTCGACGAGATCGCCGAGCTCCGTCCCGAACTCCAGGCCAAGCTCCTGCGCGTGCTGCAGGACGGCATGTTCGAGCGCGTCGGCGGCTCGCGCCCGGTCCGAGCCGACGTGCGCATCGTCGCCGCGACTCATCGCGATCTCGAAGGCGCGGTCGCGGAGGGGCGGTTTCGCGAGGACCTCTACTACCGCCTCAACGTCGTGCCGGTGCGAGTGCCGCCGCTTCGCGACCGGGCGGACGACATTCCGCTTCTCGCCGACAGGTTCTTTCGCGAGGCGTGCGCGGCCATGGGGCGCGACGTGCGCCCGGAGCCGGACGTGCTCGCGGCGCTGTCTCGCCACGCGTTCCCCGGGAATGTCCGCGAGCTGCGCAACCTCGTGCATCGCCTCGTGGCGCTGGCGCCGGGGGACGTCGCGCTCGCGGCGGATCTGCCGCCGGAGATCGTCGGGACTCGCCGCGTGGCTCTCGACAAGGATCCCTTCCGACGCTTCCTGCGCGCGACGCCGCGAACGAATGACGAGCTGAAGGCGTTGCGCGAGGAGATGCAGGCGCTGCTGGACGGCTACGTTCACCGCCTCGAGGCCGAGTTCCTGCGCCGCCTCCTCGACGACACGGGCGGGAACGTCGCGGAGGCGGCGCGCCGCGCCGGGATGAACCGCACGCTCTTCCATCGCAAGCTCAAGCGGGCCGAGGGGTGAATCCCGCGCGGGGCGTTCGTCTCACGTCGAGCATGGCGCCCGCAAGGCCGGATGACGTCGATCCGGACCTGTCCAAGAACGACGCCGAGGCCATGTTCGCGGTCGAGTGCGTCGTGCCGGTCAGGATCCGGGTCCTGCCGGCGCTGAACGCGAAGAAGCGGGGCGTCGTCCCCGTCGAGATCCGCAGCCATGCGGCCGGCGAGCCCGGGGCGCCCACCGCGTTCGATGCGGCCACGATCCTGCCGGAGACGGTTCGGTTCGGCACTCGCGACGCGGCGTGAGCCAACGCCGCCGCCGGGCGCGAGCAGCACGGCGAGACGCACGGCGGTCGCGACCGCATGGTGCACTTCCCCATGCCTGACTCGGGCCTCCCCGACGGCGAGCCCGAGGCCTGCGTCAAGGGGTCGTTCCGTGGCGCGGACGGGAACGTCTCCAAGTTCTTCGGTTGCGACGATCTTCGCTGGTCGGGCAACTGATCCACGCCACGGCGACCGGTGCGCCGGTCGCCGCGCTCTTCCGGGGCGCCGGGCCGTTGAGGTCCGGCGCCCTTCTTGCGTCTACCGGCGGCCCCATCGGCCATCCGCGCTCGCTCGAAGTCCGCGACAGGCAAGCGACGACGAGCTTGCAGCGCCACGATCGCATCTCCGCGCGTCCGCGACGAAACGATCCCCGAGGCGCCACTCAGATGCGAGGCCAGCGCCAGCCGTTACCGGCGCGGATGGGTCGCGACCTATCGGTGCCCGTCGCGGATCGCGCGCGAGGTGGAGCAGTGACGGCGCGCCGTCACGCGGGAATCGGTGCGGTGGGCTGACCGGGCGCTTGCCTCCATCGGCGTGCCCACCAGCGACGTCCGGTAGCGACGGTCCTGCGGCGAGGCTAGACTCGCCTCGCCGGAGGGCGGATGAGCAGGCGCGCAACTCCACCATCGTGTTTGAAGTGCGGGCGGAAGCACGCGGAGGACGCGGCGAGTTGCCGAGCAGAGGGTGAACGGCATGAGCCGGCACCGACGCAGCGGTCACGCCGATCGCCCCAGCGGCGTCAGTCACGCGGGGAAGCCAGGCCGGGCGACCGCGTGGCGGGACGCTACCGGCTGGGTCGCCAGCTCGGCAGCGGCGGGTTCGGCGTCGTGTTCCAGGCTCACGATGAGCGCCTCTCGCGGACCGTCGCGATCAAGCTCATCATCCGGGGCGCCGATGTCGATCTCTTCCAGCGCGAGGCGATCGCTCTGGCACGACTCCAGCATCCCAACATCGTGGTCGTCCACGATGTCGTCGCGCAGGGGTGGAGGGTCGGGCTCGTCCTCGAATGTCTCCCCGGGGACACGGTCGATCACCTGCTTCAGGTCTCACCGCTGCCGTGGCCCAGGGCGGTGTCCATCGGGGCGCAAGTGGCGGAGGCGCTTCACCATGCGCACGGTCGTGGCATCGTGCACGGGGACGTCAAGCCGTCCAACGTGTTGCTGGCGCCCGACGGCGGGGTGAAGCTGACCGACTTCGGCACGGCACGTCTGCTGCAGACGCTTCGCTCCGGCGGGAGCTTTCACGGCACCCCCGCGTATTCGGCCCCCGAAGTGATCGAGGGGGCGAGCGTCTCGCCGGCAAGCGACTGCTACTCGCTGGGCGTCATGCTCTATCGGGCGCTGACGGGGCGATTTCCAGGGGTCGCACCGGCGCACGCCGGGCATGCGGCAGTCGCGGTCCCGACGGGAGTGGAGGCGCTCGGCGAGGCCGTGCCCGGCATCCCCCGAGCGCTGGTCGAGCTGGTGCAGCAATGCCTGCAGGTGGATCCGGCGAAGCGCCCAGCCTCGGCCGGGGACGTGGCTCGCTTGCTTCGAGGACTGGTTCACGACCGGGGTCACGCGGATGGCGTCGTTCCGCCCGATCTGGTCGCGAGCCGGCGGACGCGACCGGCGCCTGGCGAGCGGCGACGCGTCGTGGTGCTCGCGGTTGAGCGGCGCCACTCGGATGCTCTGGAGGACGACTGGCCGGCGGCGCGGCGCGCCGAGCTCGAGTCGGCCGAGCGCGACGCCATCGTCGAAGTCGTGCGTGGCGCCGGAGCGCTCATCGAGTCCTGGGACGCCCGCCTCATTCGAGTGGTGTTCGGCCTCGATCGGCGCTCCGAACGGGATGTCGAGGCGGCGCTTCGTGCAGGGCGTCAGCTGCTCGATCGGCTCGCCTTGCTCCCGGAGGCCGCGGGCGCCGCGAGCGTGGCGGCCGCCGTTCACGTGGTGCCTGCCGCGGAAGAGGAGGGCTCCTTGCGCCTCGGGGGCGACGGTCTGCGCCGCATCGAGCAGCTCCTCGCCGGCGCCTCCGACGGCCAGATCGCCTGCAGCTTTGAGGCGGAGCGAGCGGATCCGTCGCGCAGCCGGCGTCCAGGCGCACCCTTCGTGGGGCGTGACCACGAGATCGGCCTGCTGCTGGGATCGGCCGAGCGCGCACGCGGCGCTGGCGTGGTCGTGGTGGTCTCTGGCCCGCCGGGCATCGGCAAGTCGCGCCTTTCGCAGGAGCTCGCCGCTCGCGTGCGCGGGCAGGGCTTCGCCGTCGCCACGGTCGAGCCCTCGCGCGGCGTGCTGTCCGGCGAGCAGCGCCTGGTGCCCGAGCTCCTGGCTTCGCTCGAGGCCGAAGGGCTGACGCCGGACGCGAGATCCGCGCTCCCCTCGCCGGATGCCTGCATCCTGGCCGCGGCGCGATCCGGCGACTGGCGCGGGACGGAGCTCGTGGCTGCCGAGCCTGCTGAGCGTTCGTCAGCCATGCTCGTTGCGGTCGGGCGCGTGCTCCGGCTGGTCGCCACGCGCCGGCCGCTGCTGCTCATCATCGAGGACGCTCATGAGCTGGGGCCGGCCGAGCGACAGCACCTGGCGGCGATCGGCGAGGCGGCTCGCGCCACGTCTCTTCTTCTCGTGATCACGGCACGTCCCGAGTACGTCGCCGACATGCCGTTCTCTGCGTCGCGCATCCATCTCACGCTCAGCCCGCTCGGAAGCGCGGATGAGGAGCTCCTGGTGCAGCGCGCGCTCGGGGCGCCGCCGTCGCCGGACTTGAGCAGGGAGATTCGTGAGCGCGCCGAGGGCGTCCCGCTCCATGCGCTCGAGCTCGTCCGCATGATGCGCGACGGCGCATGGATCGAGCACACGCAGCGCGGCCACGCCGTGCTGCGCGAGGGGGCGACGCTCGAGTGTCCGCCTTCGGTCGAGGGGATCTTCGCGTCGAGAATCGATGCGCTCGACAGTGCCGTGCGGGCGCTCCTCCACGTGGGCGCTCTCCAGGGGCGGGAGTTCGATCTGGCGATCACGTCGGCGGTGCTCGCGAAGCTGGGCATCGAGGCGCCCGCAGCCGAGCTGCTCGCGGCTGCCGATGATCGAGACCTGGCGCATGCCGCAGCGTCCGGGTCACGCACGGTCGGGTGTTTCGCGCACGCCCTGATCCGCGAGGTTGCGGTCGCGCAGGTCACGGGCCATCACCGGCGCGAGCTGCACGGTCTGATCGCCAGCGCGCTGCGGGATGCATCGGACGTTCCCGCCGCGGAGCGTGACGAGGCCCTGGCGCACCACCTGGCGCTGTCCAGCGATCCCGACGCCGCCTTGCCCGTGTTGCGGGCGGTCGCCGAGAGGCGGCGCGAGGCATGCGAGATCCGAGCAGCCGTCTCGATCTGGACACGCATCGAGGAGATCTGCGGCACGCGTCCGGAGCTCGCGGCCCAGGCGCGCGAGGCGATCGCGTGCCAGGGTGAGTTGCTGGCCCAGCTCCAGGACTCGGCCAGCGCGCTGCCGCTCGCGCGTCGCCTTATCGGCATGGCCGGGCAGGCGGGCGACCGCCGGCTCGAGGCGCGGGCGAGAGTCATTGCCGGGATGGCGCATCGTGCGCGCAGCGAAGCGACCGAGGCGATCGCGGCTTTGCGCGAGGCGGAGAGACTGGGACTGGCGCTTGGCGATGAGCCGCTCGTGACGTTCGTGCGCCTGCTGCTGATCGTGCCCCTGACTGCGCTCGGCGACGATGCTGCGGCCGAGGAGCTGCTGGCATGCCTTGACGTCGACCAGCCGCTCGAATCGACCGAGAGGACGCGGCTCCTCATGGAGCGCGCCCGGGTGTACTTTCAGCGAGGCGATGGCGACAGAGCCGCGGGCCTGGCCCGGGACGGGCTGGCGCTGGCGCGGGCCTGCGGGGATCGCATGCTCGTCCTGAACGGCCTGGCAACGCTGGCGCCGATGCTCGTGGGGCTCGGCCAGCTCGCTGAGGCCGGAGAGGCGGCCAAGGAGGCGGCCGCGCTCAGCGAGGCCATCGGTGCGCGCGCCACGGGGGCCTTCGTGACGGCGCTCGCCGCCCAGCTGTCGCACGCGGAGGCACGCTTGCCGGAGGCGCGCGCGCGCGCCCTGGAAGCAATGGATGTCGCTTCCTGCACGCACTCGCCCTGGCAGGCCGCGGCGGCAGGGCTCGCGCTGGCGGAGATCGAGACGGACCTGGGGGCGCTGGACTCGGCGCTTCATGCTGCCAGGACTGTCGTCGCCGACGCCCGCAACCTGCGGGCCCCGAGGCTGCTCTCGTGGGGCCTGATCGTTCTCGGCGGAGTTCTCCTCGAAGCCGGCCTGCTCGCGGACGCCGAGACCGCTGCTCGCGAGGCTCTCTCGCTGGCGCGACAGGCGGCCGATGCCCGTCGCATCGGCGAGGCGCTGGCTGTCGTGGCCCGTGCTCGCCGACTGGCGGGAGATGTCGGCGGCGCGGGTCTCGCGTGGGCCGAGTGGGATGCGCTGGCGCGTCCCATGGACGCTCCGGATTGCTTGCTCGCCCGCATCGAGCGGGCGATGTGGCTCGCGGAGGCCGACCGCGCCAGCGAGGCCGAGCGCCTCGCGCTGCTCGTGCGCACCAGGGCCAGCGAGCTCCGCATGCCGATCGTGGGGGCGCGCGCGGACATCGCCGCGTGCAGGGCCCGGCTGGCGGCGAGGCGCGACGAGGATGCTCGGCTGCTCGGCGCTACCGTGCGCCTGGCGGATCGTCTGGGAGCTCGCCTGATCGGTGTGGACGCCGCCATGGCCGCGACCCTCTGGTTGACGGAACTCCGGGAGCCCGCACGCCAGCGCCTCACCGCCGTCGCGGAGCGGCTGTCGCCGGCCCTGGCCGGCCCCTTCACGAGTCGCCGGGACCGTCGCGTGCCCTGACGGGGCGTGCTCGGGGAGTGCTCTTGCGCCGGCAGCCGACTTCGAGCAGCATCGGGGAACTCGACCCAGGAGAGAGACATGTCCATGACGTGCCGCGTTGCGCTTGCCTTGGCTGCTTGCCTCGTCTTGACCGGGTGCCCGCGCGAACCCGAGCCACCGCCGGAGCCCAGCGCGCCCGCGCCAGAGGCATCGGCGGCGCGCACCGTGCAGCTGACCGTCGAGGAACGGCTGACCACCGGCTGGACGGGTCGCGGCTCTGCCTCGATACCGTGCCCGAGCGGCCCCAGCTTCGTGCAAGTGCCCCTCACCAAGAGCGGCACGCACGCCGACAACGGCACCGACCCCCACTGGAGACTGAACGGCGGCGGCAACTTCAAGTGCACGAACGCCGCCCAGGAGGTCACCTTCCGTGGCGTTCCCCGCGAGGACTCGGGCCACAACCTCACCGGTTTCGATCTCCAGCCCGGCACGCGTCTGTTCGTCTTCGAGCGCCTCAAGTCTGGCTGGCGCCTCGTGGGCTGCAAGCCCTTCGACTGTGGCGATGACGCTTGCACGGCGGGGTGCACGCCGCTGGGCGTTCCGCTGACGCCGACGCTAGGTGAGCACGACGAGACCGCGCCGCAGCCCCATTGGCTGGCCATCGGGCTCGGCGCTTGCGCGCTCGCGGCGCCAGACGACAGCGCCGCAGGACACGCAGCGCCGACCAGCGCGTGGGCCAGCCGGTTGACCCAGCCGCCGGCCGGTCCGTTGCCACAGGAGTGGGACTTCGCGGTTGTCGAGATCGCCGGTGAGATGCCGATGCTGCGCAGCACCGGGATGATGGCCGGCGACAGGCCAGGTGACGGCTGGACCCCGCTCGTCCCGACGCCGGGCCCCGTGTCGCCTGATCGGTGGCTCATCATCTGGCGCGAGTGCGCGACGCGGCCGACGAAACTCGACGTGGCGGCGGACGGCACGCTGCTCGGGTTCTCCGCCGAGCCGCCCGTGGCGCCCGCGCCATGATCCCTGGCCTGCGACTGCGAGGCACGACCGTCATGACGGGCGCGGTGGCGCTGCTCGCGTTGGGCGTGGCAACGGGAGCCGCCCCGGAGCCAGCGAAGGCCGATGGCTCGAGTGCCGCCATCGAGCCGACGCTGATGAGCTGGGCCGCGATGTCCGAGGTCGCGACCAGCATCGCCAGGGCCGTGGACAGGAGCCTCGGCGCCTCTCGTCCAGACGTGGTCATCCTGACCGACGAGGCGCCGCTGGGCGATCTGCCGGCCTACCGGGCGGTTCTCGAACAGCTCGCTTCACTCACCCAGTCGTACGCGCACCTGCCGGGCTGCCCGAAGTGCCCTAAGGTGCGCGGTGCAGACCTGCCTACGGCCCTGGCCGCAATGGCTGCCGAGCTCGACGCCGTCACGAATCTCCTCACGGGCGCGCAGGGTCTTTTCGGGGCCGTCGGCGGCCTCATTCAGACGATGCAGCCCAGCATCACCGTGACGGGCACGACCGTGACCACCGACGCCGTTGCGCTCGCCAACATGGTCGCCGGCCGCGTCGAGACCGCGTCCTCGATCAGGCTTCTGACGCTGAGTCCGGCAGGCTCTAGCGGGAAACTCGCGTCAGCGCTGCAGGCGCTCGGCAAGGCTCGCGGAGCCGTCGCGCACCCCGCGCTCGTATCCGCCGAGGGTCAGGCCATCGAGGCACGACTCAAGACGATTCTCGACGCTCTCACCGCCGCGCCGCCGGCCGGTTCGGGCAAGTCGTTCGCCGCCCGTCTCTCGGCTGCCGAGACCGTGGACGCCACCGCAGCGAGCACGCTCTTCCTGGTCGTCAAGCCCGTGGTCATGGGCGGCACGAACCTCGAGCGCAACGGCCTCTTCATCCCGCCCAGCGTC
Organism: uncultured Thermoanaerobaculia bacterium; assembly: GCA_964613915.1. Taxonomy (GTDB): domain Bacteria; phylum Acidobacteriota; class JBCCFW01; order JBCCFW01; family JBCCFW01; genus CAZTIW01. Next base: position 115,167 of record CAZTIW010000006.1, on the reverse strand, counting down.
TCGCATGCCGGCGGCGCCGCTGCCACGTTCACGCTCACCGACAAGACAGGCGCGGTGAGAGCGGCAGACACGTTCTGGAGCTACTCGGGGTACGCACGCAACCCGACGCGCCACAAGGCCGAGGCGGGTGACTTCAAGTACACGGGGCCAGCGGCTGATCCGGGCCAGGGGCGCGCGCGACGCTGAAGCGTCCGCGCTCGCCGGGCATGGCGGGAGACGGCCTGCCCTGCGTGTCGCGCCACGCGAGTTCCTTCACGTGATGCGCGCCCACTTCGGGCTCCGTGACGAGGCGCGCCCGCTGGGGTGAGCCGTGGCGTGCCGACTCTGCGGGCCTGACCCGCGCTCGACTGTCCTTGCGCTCGACCACGATCGGGACGTGCGCTAGCCGTCGCCTCCGGGTCGCTTTCGGCCGATGCCCCAGATGAGCCAGACGGCGAGGGCGACGAGGAGGATCACCCACCAGAAGTAGCGGAGCTCGCGGGTGGCCATCTCGAGAAAGCGCAGCACGCGCGGAAAGAAGACCGCGAGCGCGACCACGGCGGCGATGAGGCCGGCGATCTGCAAGAACGCGCAGCCGCGCGAGCGCGTCGCCGGCATCAGGTCGCTCGCCACGATTCGGACTCGCTCGCTGCGCTCGCGGGTCCTCTCGTGGCGGGAGGGGGCACCAGCCGGTACCCCCGGCTGCGGCCGGCGAAGCCGGACCTTGCCTCCCCCTCCCGCCACGCGGCGTTGCCGCGTGCATGAGGAACGCCATGAGCCAGGCTCATGGCAGCCGTTTCCGTCGCTCGCCACGATTCGAACTCGCTTGCTGCGCTCGCGCTGCGCGGAGCGGCCGAGGTTGCGCCTCCCGGCACGCTCGGCTGTGGCGCAAGACGCCGTGGCTCGAATCTCGCGCGCCGCATCTAGCGGTCTCCCGCTCCCAGCGGAAGCAGCAGGCCCGAGCCCGTCCCGCCGGTCTGCGGAGGAACCAGCAGGGGGGAGCGTCCGTTCCAGCGTTCCACGATCTGAAGGCGCAGGAACGCCGGGTTCGCGCGGAGCGCCTCGCCCCTCACTCGGATCGCCTCGCCCTCGCCGCGCGCGCGGATCACGGTCGTCTCAGCCTCCACCTGCGTCTGGAGCTGCGTGAACCTCGCCTGTGCCGCTTGCTGCTCCGCCACCATCTTCGCTTCGATGGCTTGCTCGAGCTCCGCCGAGAGGTCCAGGTTGCGGATCACGATGTCCTCCACCCACAGGATGTCGCCGATCTTCTCTCTCGCGCGCTCGAGCGCGGCGGTCTTGATCTGCTCGCGCTTCTTGACGATCTGTTCCGCCGTTTCGAGGGCCGTGACTTCCTTGATGGCTTCCTGCACGCGCGGCGCGATGAGGCTGTCGAAGGGATCGCCCGCGTACTTCGTGTAGATCTGCACCACCGAGGTCTCGGGAATCCGGTACAGCACGCGCAGGTCCGCGCCGACCTGCTGCAGGTCGGACGAGTAGCACTCGGCGGTCACGCCGACCGTGCGCTGGCGGACGCTGACGCGGTCAATGCGCGTGATGAGCGGCGCCTTGAATCCGAAGCCCGCCGGCACGAACTGCTCGGCGGGCTTGCCGAGCGTGATGCGCACGCCGCGCGTGCCGGGTTCGACGACGTACGTGCCCGTGGCGGTCAGCACCATGACAAGGAACGCCCCGACCGCGACGGCCAGGAGCTTGTTGAGAAGCCTGGGGTCCATGACGTCACCTTCTCCCGGAAGCGGGCGCGCTCGCCGGCTGGCTGCGAGGCGGCCCCAGGCGTTCGAGATCTTGCATGCCCATCAGCACGTTGCTCCCTCCGACGGCGAGCGGCGTGATCCCGTCCCACTTGTCCACGACCTGCAGGTCAATGAAGGTCGGGTTGTCGCGCAACGCCTGACCGCGAATGCGGATGGACTCGGCCTCGCCCTTGGCCTTGATGACCGCCGTGTCCGCCTCGATCTGGGCCCGCTGCTGCACGTAGCGCGACTTCGCGGCTTCCTGCTCCTGCACCATCTTCGCCTCGATGGCCTGCTCGAGCTGGGGCGTGAGCGCGATGTCCTGGATCACGATGTCCTCGAGCACGAGGAACGTGCCGACCTTGCGCCGCGCGGTGTCGAGCATGGCCGACTTGATCTGCTCGCGATTCTTGACGATCTGCTCCGCGCTCTGGAGCGCCGCGACCTCCTTCAACGCCTCGTGCACGCGCGGCGCGACGAGACTGTCGAACGGATCGCCGTGGTAGTCGCGGAAGAGTGAGACGACCGACGCCTCCGGGATGCGGAACAGCACGCGGAGCTCGACGCGGATCTGCTGCAGGTCGGACGAGTAGCAGTCCGCCTGGTCCTCGCGGGTCTGCTGGCGCACCGAGATCGGGTGGATCTCCGTGATGAGCGGCGCCTTGAAGCCGAAGCCCTCTGGCTTGAACTGGGGGGCGACCTCGCCCATCGTGACCTGAACGCCACGGAAGCCAGGCTGGATCATGAACGTCCCCGATGACGCCATCAAGATGAAGACGAAGAGCAGGATGGCCCCGCCCAGCAGGCGGGCCATGGTGCGTGGATGCATGTGTCTCTCCCGGGTGCGGCCCCAGCCTGAATCGTCCGCCCCGCGCTCCGCGCGTGCGTGCGGCGGTCCTCGGCCGTCTCGCAGGATGGCGGGACAGCGAGGGGGGACAGCCTACCAGCCGCGCATCAAGGCTGGGGCAACCCCGGACCATTCATGAAGCTGACGCATCCGACGGGTGCTCGCGGCCGATGGCCGCGTTGGACTCCGTCGGGAATCCTCGACGTAGGGCACGGCTACGCCTCCGGTTCCCTCCGTCGTCCGCCTTGCCCTCGGCCACGATCACCTCGTCGGATCCAGCCTGCCGAAAACCCCTGCCAACGCAGGCCGGTCTCGGCAGCGCCGTGCGAGCGTCCCGCCCCATGGCTGCGCCACCTTCACGAATGGGCCGGGCTACGGCGCTGGGGCGGGGGCGGTTCGCGAGGAGAAGCCATGCCGGCGGAGCCAGCCCCGCACGATCTCGCTGGTGGGCGCGGGATCGATGGCGCCACTGGCCCGTCGCGGGAGAGCGGGGGAGGCCCACAGGCCATCCGAGCCCCGGCTCGAGATCGCGTACGTGACGCCATCCGAGACGAAGCCCATGGTCTGGCCCCAGCCATCCCGTAGCGGCAGGTCGGCGCAGTAGGCCGGCTCGAGGAGCGGCGCCACCGACGCCAGGTCTGACGCCACGGGATAGCCGCCGTGATCGATCGAGTACCACTCCACGGCTGTCGCGATCGTGCGCATGGCGGACATCGTCCGCTTCTGGGCGCCCCGGTCGAGCGCGGTGATCAGATTGCGCCCCCCTGCGAGCGTGACGAGCGCGACCGCGCCCGCGAGCACGCCGCAGCAGATCGCGAGCCGGCGGCGCCACGATCGCGTCACGAGTCGGTCCCGTGGCCCGCGCGATCGAGGCCCGTGTAGGCGTCGGGCGGCACCAGGCCCAGCCAGGCGTCATTCACCGGGCTCATGAACAGGTCGCGGTAGACCATCTCGTTGAGGCGCGACACGTCGGCGGGCGCGCGGCCCGTCGCGAACCACTCGTGGAGCCTCGCGCCCATCATGTAGCGGTTGCGCACGGTGTCCTCGGCGATGGATCGCTGGAGACGCTCGAACAGCGGCTCGAGGCTCTCGGCCGGATTCTCGCCGCTGGCCGTGCCGGCCCCGGGCCTGCCAGCCTGCTTGGCCCTCACGAGCGCGCGACTGGCTTCGTCGAGCACCGTCTCATCGGCGTGAAGCCGTGCGAGCGCGGACCACGCGGCGTCAGGGAGCTGGCCGCGCATGGGCTGGATGTCCGGGATCAACCCGCGCATGAACGGCAGCTCGACGGCCGTCTTGGCTCCGTCGGGATAGGACACGAAGCTGCCCGTGTTGAAGATGATGTCGTCCACGATGCTGCCGGTCGCGTCCTCGCTCGTCGCCATCTGCCGGGCCAGGAGCTCTCTCTCGGCGGGGTTCAGGCGCTCGACGCTGGCCTCGAGCTCCGCGCGGAGCTGGGCCAGTCGCGTCGCGTGCCAGGCGCGCAGCGACTCGGCTCGCGCCTCGACGGGCTGGCTCATGAGCGTGGCCGCCAGATCGCGGGCGCGCTCGATCTCCGCCAGGAACGCGCGCGACCCCCAGAGCCCGGGGAGCGCGTCAATGGGCTGGCCGTCGGGCATCAGGATGTAGTGGATCGAGTTGCCCGTGATGGTCGTCTGGAGCACGCGCCCGTCGCCGAAGTCCACGGTGAGCTGGGGAACGGGACGCACGCTCTCCCAGTGCAGCACGTACCGGGAACGCAGCTCGTGCGCGACGGCCGGATCGGGGTACAGCACCGTGCGGAAGAAGCGACTGTTGGCGCAACTGCGGTCCTCGTCCAGGCGGCCGAGGAGCCGCAGCGACAGGATGGGCTTGCCCTCGCGCTGCGCTTGTTCGCGCGCGGCATCGAGGCTCACGTGCCAGTACAGGCCGGACGCCAGCGCGTCGCGCTGTGCCGCGACGCGATCGACGGTGTCGAGCATGCGGCGCGCGCGCTCGGCGTCGCGGGGGGCATCCCATCGTGACGGCAGGCGCCGCACCGACGCGACGAAGGGATCAGCCATGAGGAGGCGCAGCCCTTCGGGTCCCATGGCGCGCAGCTCCGCGATGGCGGCCTCGCGTTCGGCGGCCGAGCCGTCGATCGCCCGCGCCGCGATCGCGCCCGGCTCGATCGCGCGCGGCTCGGCGGGCGCGGCGGAGTCGGCGTGACGGCAGGCTGGCAGGGCCAGCAGGAGCAGGATCAGCGTCAGCGAGCGAGCACGTGGGTTCGTCATGAGAGGCCTCCCGGCGGAGAGATTCCGCCCGCGCTTCAGGATGACCCGCGGGCGGCCGGCGCGCTGTCAGGACCCTGTCAGGTCGCCGCCCGTGTCAGGTCCGTGTCAGGCGCGACGAGGCGCGAGCGCTGCGAGGTACACTCACGGCGAGAGGAGAGCCGCGTCCGTGCGCATCCTGGTGATCGAGGACGACGCCTCGTTGCGCGAGGGACTGGCTTCGCTGCTCGCGGGCGCGGGCCACGAGGCGTTGGCGTTCGCCGACGGCCCGGGCGGGCTCGAGGCCTGCTTGCACGAGCGCGCCGACCTCGCGCTGCTCGATGTCCTGCTGCCCGGGCTCGATGGCATCGAGGTCTGCCGGAGACTGCGCGCGCGCGGCAGTCACCTGCCCGTCATCCTGCTCACCGCGCTCGGTGACGAGAGCGACAAGGTGCGCGGGCTCGAGGCCGGCGCCGACGACTTCGTCACGAAGCCCTTCGGCGCGCGCGAGCTCCTCGCCCGCATGGACGCCGTCGCTCGTCGCTGCCGTCCATCCGGCATGCCGGAGGTGATCACCGCTGATGGCTGCGTTCTCGACCTCGGCGCGTGCCGCGCGACGCGGGGCGAAGCGACCGCGACGCTCTCGGCGCGGGAGGCCGACATCCTGAGATGGCTCGAGCGGCACCGCGGGCGGGCGCTCTCGCGCGCCGATCTCCTCGAGCACGTCTGGGGCGTGCCTCGCACGCTGCGCACGCGCGCCGTGGACATGGCCATCGCGACGCTGCGCCGCAAGGTCGAGGCCGATCCCGCGCGGCCGCGCATCATCGTGTCGGTCAAGGGCGTGGGGTACGCATGGGGCGAGCCGTGACCGTCCGGCCGGGCTTCCTCATCGCGCTCGTGCTCGCGGCCGTCCTGGCGCCCATCCTGGCGTGGTGGACCGCCGCCACCGAGGCGGCCGATCGACGCGAGGCCCGGCTCGTGGCCGACGCGCGCGCCGCGGTCGCGGTGGAGGAACAGCGCCTGGCGCGTCGCGTCGCGGAGCGTCTCGAAGCCCTGCGACAGGATGAGTCGCGGCGCCCCTGGTACCACTACCAGGACCGCTACAACGATCCCGATGCCGTCGCCGAGGGTGTCGCGCTGTTCCCGTCGCCCATCGCGGACGGGCGGCATCCCGAGCTGGTCGCCGGGTTCGTGTCGGCGACCCCGGGCGGCGGCGTCTGGCGTTCCGGCTGGGACGAGTCGGTGATCGAGGGCATCGCGAGCATCGAGGCTCTCGGGGCGCGAGCGCCGAGCGTCGGGCGCGGAGAGGTGCAGATCCTCGCGGGCGCGAGCTACGCCCAGAACGTGCTGCCGCAGGGCGCGGCCTTCCCGTCGCCGGGGGCGCGGCCGGGGCTGACGGTGGCCGCGGCGCCCGTGGAAGTGACCGTCTCGCCGTTCGAGTGGACGTGCCTGACGACGCCGGCTGGCGCCGCGCTCGTCGCCACGCGCCGGGTCGATCTTCCGGCATCGCGGCGCGTGCAAGCGTTCGCGGTGGACAGGCGATCGCTCGAGGACTGGCTGCGCGCCGCCGGGCCCGCTCGCATCGCGCGATCGACTCCCATCGGCGCGCCGGGAGCGCTCCTGGGCCTGGGCGGCTGCCCGTGGCGCGTCGTGCTGCCCGACGACGCGGCGGTGGCGGCCGCCGAGGAGCGTGCGGCGCTCGTGCGATCGCGTTCCGAGCGGACATTCCTGCTCGGCGCGTCGCTCGCGCTCCTGGGCGCGCTCGGGGCGGGGCTCGTCGTCGCGCAGGCGAGTCGCGTGGCCCGCCAGCGCGCGATGCTCGCGACGGCGGCGGCGCACGAACTGCGCACGCCGCTGGCCGCGCTCCGTCTTCACGCCGAGCTCATCGCGTCAGCGAGCGATCTCGAGGGTGCGCGCGATCGCGGCCGGCGCGTCGTGCAGGAGGCCTCGCGCCTCGCGCGCATCGTGTCGAACATCCTGGGCGCGACGCGGCTCGAGCGGGGAGGTCTGGCCGTGCGGCTGGAGGACGGCGACCTGGCGCACGCCGTCGCGGAGATCGTCGGCTCGCAGCGCGAGCTTCTGGAGGCCTCCGGTCTCGCGGTCAGCGTGGAGGGCTGCGAGCGTCCGCTCCCGGCGAGGTTCGATCGCGAGGCCCTCGCGCAGGTCATCGGGAACCTGCTCGACAACGCCGATCGCCACACGCGCGGCACGCCCGATCGTCGCGTGGCGGTCACGCTGATCGGCACCCCCGTGCCGCGCGTGGTCATCCATGACAGCGGACCCGGGCTCGCGCGAGGCCGCTCGCCGTTCCGCCGTCACGGGCACGGCGGCGATCCTTCTCGCGGCGGTCTTGGCCTCGGCCTGCGCATCGCGCGCGAGATCTGCCGAGCCATGGGAGGCGACCTGATCGCGAGCTCGCACGGGCCCGGCGCGACGTTCACGATCGAACTGGCGACGGCCGGAACCGGCGGGCCGTTCGCATCACGGTCCTGATCCACGGTCCTGAACCGCGGCCGTCAGGGCTGAGGCGCCTGCCACGATTCGGAAGCAAAGCGTGGGGAGCGAGCGATGGCGAGGGCCCCCTCCCTTACGATTCGCTTGCGAATCGTGAGAAGCGCTTCAGAAGCGCTTCAGAGCGCCGCCGCCGCCTTGCGTGCCACGTCCAGGAGGAACTCGCGGTTCGTCTTGTACTGACCGAGGCGCTGGAGAAGCATCTGCATCGCCTCGGCGGGCATCTTGCCGGAGAGCGCGCGACGCAGGGCGATGACGCCCTCGAACTCGTCCTTCTCGAAGAGCTTCTCTTCCTTGCGCGTGCCGGACTTCTGGATGTCGATCGCCGGCCAGATGCGGCGTTCGGCCAGGCGCCGGTCGAGCTGCAGCTCGCAGTTTCCGGTGCCCTTGAACTCCTGGAAGATGACCTCGTCCATGCGCGAGCCGGTGTCGATCAGCGCCGTCGCGAGGATCGTCAGCGAGCCGCCGCCGGCGATCTTGCGCGCCGCGCCGAAGAAGCGCTTGGGGCGCTCGAGCGCGCGCGAGTCCAGTCCGCCTGACAGCGTCTTGTTGCCGGCGGACGAGACGTTGTGAGCGCGAGCCATGCGCGTGATCGAGTCGAGCAGGATGCAGACATCCTTGCCCTCGAGCACGCGCCGCCGCGCGATCTCGGCGACGTGCTGCGTGAGCTTGAGGTGCCGGTGCGTCGGCTCGTCGTTGCTCGAGGCCAGCACCTCGCCGTAGCCGGCGCGGCGGAAGGCGGTGACTTCCTCGGGGCGCTCGTCCACGAGCATCACGACCAGCTCGATCTCGGGATGGTTCAGCGAGATGGCCCGGGCGAGCTGAAGCAGGAGCGTCGTCTTGCCGGTCTTGGGCGGCGCGACGATGAGGCCGCGCTGACCCTTCCCGATGGGCGTGACCAGGTCCACGACGCGCATCGAGATCTCGTCGGTGTCGGTCTCGAGGTCAATGCGCTCGTCCGGATCGATCGAGACGAGCTCGGAGAACGGATCGCGATCCGGCAACACGTTGATCGCGGGCGCCTCGCGGTTCGGATCCCACGGCACGGGACCGTCCGAGCCGCCGCGGCCACGTCGTCGCCGGCGGCCCTGGCCCTGCTGCTGGCGTCCGCGACCGGAGAAGCTCTCGTCCACCTCGGCCCACGGAGACGACGGCTGCCTGGGGGGCGGCGGCTGCTGGTGTCGCGCGACCTGCGGCTGCTGGCCTCCGCCCTCGTCCGGATGGCCGCCACCGCCACGACGCTTGCGACGACGGCGGCGCCGCCGGCGTCCGCCGCCGTCGGCGTCGTCGCCAGGCGCGTCGCTGGCCATCCGCTCGTCGCGCGGCGGGGGCGGCGGCGCGGCGTGGGGGCGCTGCGGCGCTGAGTTCGCTCCCTCTGGCGCCTGCTGCTGCCAGTCCTGGCCCTCGGCGCCGCCTTCGCCGCGACCACCGCGGCGACGACGACGGCGGCGCCGGCGGCGACCGCCACCCGGCTCGCCGCCGGCCTCGCCACCCGGCGAGGGCGCCGAGCCGCCGAAGTTCTGCGGATTGAACGGCAGGTCCGGCCGAGGTCCGGCGGCGGCCTGGCGCGTGTTGTCCGTCGCGGGCGGCGACGAAGAACGCGCGGGCGCGCTCGCGGGCGGCGGGGGACTCGGGCGGGGCGCGTCCTGGCCTCGCTCGCGAAGGGCCGCGCTGCGCTGGACGAGCTTCTCCTCGAGACGCGCGCGGCGCTCCTCGCGCGCATCGCGCGGCGGGGCAGCCGCCGGGGGCGGCGCAGCCGTGGGTGCCGGCGCTTTCGCGGCGGCGGCGCCCGGTTCCTTGGCGGCGGCTGCGCGCTTGGGCGCGGACTTCGGCGTCTTCGGCGCCGGTTCGGTCGCCTTGGCTGCGACCTTCCGCTTCGGGGCGGCCGCTTTCTCCGGGGCAGCCTTGGATGCCGCCTTCGAAGCAGCAGCCTTGGCCGACGTGGCGGCCTTGGCGGGGGCCTTTGCCGCCGCCTTGGTGGTCGCCTTCTTCTTGGTCGTCTTCTTGGCGGTCCCAGCCGCGGCCTTGGCCGGGGTCTTGGACTTCGCGTCACGTGATGCCACGCGGGGAATTCCTGAGCAGGGGTCAGGCGAACGGCGACCATGCCATCGCACCGCACGGGTGCGGGCGGTCGCGACACCCGGAGAGGGTGGACGGCCGCCGTCCCGGACCGGACTGCTGGCACGCGGTCCCGGGGAGAGGCAAGGGGAGCAGGCCGGAACTCTCGCCATCGGGCGGTCCGGCACGGCGTCGGGGGGGCCGACGCAGGTCGCTGTGTATCGCTGACCGTGAGGGAAGCGGAGCGGCCGACGGGACGCATCGTCCCCAGGGCCGTCCGGATAAGCTGGGAGCATCATGTCCCAAGAGCCCCCCGGCCACAACCCGGACCCCCGGACCGGGGGGAGCCGCCGCGCAGGCGGCCAGGCGCTCCGCTGGGGCCTGATCGCGGTCGCGGCCGCGGCCTGGCTCGCGACCATGGCGCGGCTGGTCCACTCCGAGGTCCTGACGCATCGCGAGTCCGCGGACGTCCGCGACCTGGTGGCGTCGGCGCGCCTCACGCGGCAGCACGCCTCGTCGCGGCACGTCATCCGTGCGGGGGAGGCCGTCATCGGGCGGCTCGCGTCGGTCGTCTCGGGAAGCCGGGACGAGGAGCAGCTGGCCTACATCGTGGACGGCGAGCTTCACGGCCCGCTGAGCGTGCGGCTGAAGGCGGTCGTCATCGCGTCGTGGGACCGGCGCGTGGAGCGCTTCGTCATGGACGCCGACGTGGGCGGCGCGCGACATCGCTTCGACGGTCAGCGCCATGCCGAGGACGGCTCGTTCGAGGTGCGCCACCGGGCGCCAGGAGTCGCGACGCCGGCCACCTGGCTCCTGGGCGACGCCCCGGTGCTCGCGGCGGGCCCGCTGCCGATCCCGGCGTTCGCGCGCGAGGCGCTGGACGAGCCGCGACACGGGGAGGCGCCCGATCCGCTGGGCGGCGCCATGACCTGGGATCTGCGGCCGGCATCGTGGGAGACCATGGACTTCGGCGGGCGCGAGCGGCGCGTGCGGCGGCAGACGCTGAATGTCGGCGCCGCGACCGTCGTGCTCCTGACGGAGGACAGCGGCTTTCCGCTCCGGATCGAGCTCCCGGGCGGTCTCGTGATGGAGCTCGCCGAGGATGGAGAGTGACGGGTGATTGAGATCCTCGGACTCACGAAGCGGTACGGGTCGTTCCCGGCGCTCACGGAACTGGATCTGACCGTGCGGGACGGCGAGCTGTACGCCTTTCTCGGCCCGAACGGCGCGGGGAAGACCACGACCATCAAGGCCCTGGTCGGCTTGCTGCGCCCGACGTCGGGGACCGCCCGCATCGAGGGGCTCGATGTCGTGGAGGACGCCGTCGCCGTCAAGCGCGTCATCGGCTACGTGCCGGACACGCCCTGGCTGTACGACCGCCTGACGGCGTGGGAGTACCTGCGGCTACTCGCGGGCCTTCACGGCATGACGCCGGCGCGCTTCCGCGAGCGCGCCGATCTCTTGCTGCACGCGTTCTCGATCGCCGATCGCGCGGACGGCCTGGTCGAGGACTTCTCGCTCGGCATGCGGCAGAAGCTCTGCTTCGCGGGCGCGTTCCTGCACGAGCCGCGGGCGGTGATCATTGACGAGCCGTGGGTCGGGCTCGACCCGCGCGCGGTGCGTGACGTCGTGGACTTCCTGAAGGATCGCAACCGCGAGGGGTGCACGGTCCTCATGTCCACGCACAGCCTGCCGATCGCGGAGCGCATCGCGAACCGGGTGGGGATCCTCAACCGCGGGCGGTTGATCGCCGAAGGGAGCGTCGCCGAACTCCTGGCGCTGCGAGAGGCCCGGGAGCTCGAGGACCTCTTCATCAACCTGACATCCGGCGAGGATCCTGCCGGCGGGTTGCCGGACGCCACGGCGACGGCGGCCGGGATGCCGTGAGCCAGCCCCTCGCGGCATGGCGCGCGAAGGCGAGCGCCGCGCGCCACTCGCTCGAGCGCGCGGTGGACCGGTCGGCCCTGCGCGTCGCGGGCATGACGGTGTTCGCGCTCGCCACGTCCGTCGCGACGTTCCTCGCGTTCCGCGCCGCGTTCACGTTCATCGGGTCGATCGAGGTCGTCGGTCCGATCCTGCTGATCCGCATGCTGTCGCTCTTCTTCTTCGCGCTGTTCGTCATGCTCCTCATGTCGAACATGCTGATCGCCTTCCAGACCCTGTTCCAGTCGCGCGAGACGGAGTTCTGGGCCGTCCAGCCCATGACGCCCGAGGCCGTGCACGACGCGCGTTCCCTCGAGATCGCGGTCATCGCCTCGTGGGCGTTCGTGTTCCTGGGCATCCCGCTGCTGTTCGCGCATGGCGCGGCGACGGGCGCGCGACCGAGCTACTTCGTGATGGTGCCGGCGGTGCTGGTCCTCTTCGCCGCCACGGCGCACGCGCTCGGCGTGCCGGTCATCATCGCCCTCGTGCGCGCGTTCCCCGGAATCGACACGAAGCGGCTCGTCGCGCTGATCGTGGCGGCGCTCGCGCCGGTCGGGATCATCGTCGCGCGCGCGTTTCGCGTGCAGGCCATCGGGCCGGACGACGACGTCTCCGAACTCCTCGTCCACGCGCTCGAGGGCCTGTCGCGCACGCAGTATCCGCTGCTGCCCGGATACTGGGCCGCCGAGGCGCTGCGCGGGCTGGCGCAGGGCGAGATGGGCCGCGCGGCGTTCTTCACGTGGGCGCTGCTCATCACGGCGACGCTCGCGTGGCTCGTGTCGCGCGAGGTCGCCGCCCGCTGGCTCGTGCCCGCGCAGCAGATCCTGCGTGGACGCGGGCTCGAGCACTCCGTCTCGCGGCGCACGCGGCGCCGCGGCGGCGCGCCGGCGCGCGGGCCCTTGCGCGCGATGGCGGTGAAGGACGCGGCGCTGTTCGTGCGCGAGGCGGGTCAGTGGTCGCAGGCGCTCCTGGTCGCGGTGCTGGCGACGGTCTACGTGCTCAACCTGCGCAACGTGCCGGATCTGGCACGTCAGGGCCCGTGGGGGAGCGTCGCCGCGGGGCTCAACGCGGGCGTCGTCCTGCTGCTGGTGTCCACGCTGACCACGCGCTTCGCGTTCCCGCTCATCTCGCTGGAGGGGCGCCGCGCCTGGATCGTGTTCCTCGCGCCCCTCCGCCGCCGCGACATCGTGCGGCAGAAGATGGCGGTCGCCTGCGGGCTCACGGTGCCCTTCGCGCTGATCGCCGCGTGGGCCTCGACCTCGGTGCTCGGCGTCGATCCGAACATGCGCGCGCTGACCATCCTGTCCGCGGGATTCGGCGCCGTCGCGCTCTCGGGCCTCGCCGTCGGCCTCGGCGCGCTGTTTCCCGACTTCAAGGAGGACAACCCCGCGCGCATCGTCTCCGGCTTCGGCGGAACGACGAACTTTCTCATCGGCCTCGCCTACGTCGCGGCGATGACCGCGCTCATCGCCGGCCCCCGCGTCGCGCTCGCCGCCCAGCGCGCGGACGCCGATGCCGCCGTCGCGCTCGGCCGCGCCGCCATCGCGATCGCCGTGCTGCTCTCGCTCGGGCTCGCCGTCATCCCGCTCGCGCTGGGCCGCAGGCGACTCGACGCGATGGAGCTGTGACGGGGGCGCGGCAGGCGGACGTCACCGCACGAGGTAGAACCTCATCGCGCCGTCGCGCAGGCCGGGCTCGGTCCAGGCGGGCGCCGCCACGCCGCCGGGCGGCGTCACGTCGGCCCAGGACGCGTCGCTCGGATCGGGCGCGTCGCCCCGGCTGACGTGAAACGGCGCGAGGCCGCCCGTCCAGGACAGCGCCACCATGCCGGCCGCCTCGTCCTTCGCGACCATGAGCCGGATGGTCGTGGCGGTGGGGGGCGCCGTCGTCGCGACCAGGATCTCGCTCGCGGTCGTCGCGCCCTCGGCCCACGCGAGCCACGTGTCGCCGCGCGCGTCCACAGCGAGCGAGGCGCGCGAACTCTCGATGCCGGGCGAGGCCGACACGTTCACGGGCGTCGCGCCGGGGGACGCCACGAAGAAGACGTCCTTGCCGGTCGGCGTGTCCGCGTGCCACGCCGCCTGCGGCACGCCATCGGAGCGCAGGGCGAGAGCCGGGCGGTAGCAGCCGGAGCCCAGGCGGGAGATGTCCTGCTTGGGGCCCCAGGCCGCGAAGGCCGGCCGGGAGACCAGGCACGTTTCGAAGGTCGTGCCGGCGATCGCGTCCTGCTCGATGAACGCGACGTGCACCGCGCCATCCGGAGCGCATGCGATGCTGGGCTCGGCCGAGAGCGCCGCGGGCGTGTTCGAGAGGTTCTCGGGCGCGCTCCACGCGCCGCCACGCGGGCGCTCGGCGTGGAAGACCTCGGTCTGCGAGGTCGCGCCGTCGTGCCAGACGCCATGGAGCGTGCCGAGCCCGTCGAACGCCAGGCGCAACGTGTCGAGCGAGGCCGCCTGCACGAACGGAAGACCGGTGTCCGCGGCCGGCGTCCATGACGCGCCGTCGAACGAAGCCTCGAAGAACCGCTTCATGCCCGCGGGACCTTCCTCCCACGCGACGTGCGGGAACCCGCGATCATCCACGGCGATGGCGGGGTTCCCGGACGCCTCGGCGGTCCCGGAGATGTTGCGCGGCGCGCTCCACGCGATGCCGTCGAAGCTCGCGTGAAAGATCTCGTCGTTGCCGCCCGTCCGATCGCGCCAAGCCACGTGGACGATGCCCGTGGCGTCCATCGCGGCCCGCGGCGTCCATGACTGCGTGACGTTCGCGGCGCACGCGGTGCCGACGGGCCAGGCGGCGCCGTCATGCGTCGCGCAGTGAACGAGGTTCGTCGGGCCCGAGAAGTCGTGCCAGAACACCTGCGGCGCCGCGACGCCCGCGACGAGGCTCGGGATGTACGAGCCATTCGCGTTCTGCGAGACGTTGCTGGCGGGACCGAAGGGCGACTGGCCGGTGGCTCGCGGCGCGGACATCGCGAGCGCGGCCGCGCCGAGGAGCGCGGCGGCCGCCCGCCGGACGTTCACTTCGCGCCGCAGCACTTCTTGTACTTGCGGCCGCTTCCGCAGGCGCACGGGGCGTTGCGCTCCGGCGGGGGCGTCTCGTGCCGGAACGTCGTCGCGCGCGGCGTTTCCGAGTCCACGAACACCCACGCGCCGCCCTCGCGCGCGAAGGTCGCGCGCTCCTGGTGCGCGAGAACCCGGCCCTCGGCGCGATAGCTCGCGACGAACTCGACGATGCCGTGATCGTCCGTCTCGCCGCCCAGGCTGGTGCCGAGGATCTTGAGGCCGAGCCACTCGGACTGCTCCGACCACTGGCGGATGCCGTCCTCGTCGTGATCCGCGCGCGCGGACTCGGCGAGCGTGTTGCGGATGAATCCGATGTTCCCCTCGGCGAACGCGCTGTAGCGCGCGCGCATGAGTTGCTCGGCGGTGGCGGCCTTGCCGGTGCCGTCGAGCTGGGGGCCGCAGCAAGCGCTGCGGGGCCGGCCGCTCGTGCAGGGGCAGGCGCCGTTGGCGGGAGAGGGCGAGGGAGGCATCAGGTCGGTTCCGGGGCCGCGGCAGGCGGGCCGTTCGGTCGATCATGCCCGAAGCGGGAGCCCGGGGCCCGGCCAGGCGCCGTCCGGGCGACAATAGACGCCGCATGATGAACCCGGATGTCGTCGTGGATGCCTCGGGACGCGAGGCGCCGCTCGCATGGTCTGCCCTCTTCGGGTGGCCCGAGGGCGTCACGCGTCCCGTCGAGCTCGAGATCGGCAGCGGCAAGGGGCGCTTCCTTCTCGACGCGGCCCGCCAGTGGCCGGATCGCGACTTCGTGGCCATCGAGATCGCGGGCTCGCTGGTGCGCAAGGTCCGCGACCGCGTCACGCGCGCGGAGCTTCCGAACGTGCGTCTCGTTCACGGGGTGGCGCGCGACGTCTTCGAGCGCCTGCTGCCGGCCGCGAGCCTCTCGCGCGTTCA
This sequence comes from uncultured Thermoanaerobaculia bacterium, assembly GCA_964613915.1. Taxonomy (GTDB): domain Bacteria; phylum Acidobacteriota; class JBCCFW01; order JBCCFW01; family JBCCFW01; genus CAZTIW01. The sequence goes on along the minus strand of CAZTIW010000006.1, from coordinate 99,917 downwards.
CGTCTACTTTCCGGATCCGTGGCCCAAGCGACGGCACGCGCGCAACCGCCTGTTCGCGGGCGACTTCCCCGATCTCGTCGCGCGCGCGCTGCGGCCAGGCGGCGAGCTCTTGCTCGCGACGGACAGCGATCCGTACTTCCGCGAGGCGGTCACGCGCCTGCTGCAGCAGGGCGCCTTCGTGCGAACGCTGCCCGATCCCTTTCGCGAGATCCCCCCGGGCGGCTTCGACGCCATCTTCGCCCGCGAGCACATTCCCGCGTTCCGCGGCGTCTGGCAGCTCGACGAGAGGGCCGGGTCTCGATGACGGGTCACGCGGCGAGGACGCCGAGGGTCCTGGTCACGAGCGGTGACGCCGCCTGAAAGCCGAAAGCCCGACGAGCAGGGCTCATCGGGCTCTCAGGGGGAGAAGGCTTGGCCGGTCCGACAGTCAGGGAGGGGATGGGGAGGGGGGTTTGCTTGGGCAGGTTGGCTTGACGGACCCGAGGGTCCAAGGAGAGTGGAAGGGGAACCGACCACTCCAGGGGGGGGCCACCGGCCCGGCCGTGCTTTCTTGCTTTCCTTGGTCGTCCCGCGAGACGTCCCGGCGGGTGCCGGTTGAGTTGACGTTCGCGGTGACAGCCGATTCAGGAGCAACGAGCGTGCCAGCGGGCTGGGTTCGGGCGCCGTCCCGGCGCCGCCGTCGGGACTGTGCCTGTAAACTGCCATGAGTCAGGCACTTAGCGCGCGTTCGGAGATCCGAACAGTGCCGTGGTGACCCGCGCGCGGAATTGGAGAAAAGGCCCGATGCTTGCCGATTGGCCAGTCTGGCGTGCCGCGAGGATGACTTTCGGGCGCCGGCCCCCGGTCGTTCGTTCGTCGTTCGCATGGATCGCGAACACCGGGCAGTCTCCTTCTCGCAGGCTGTCCGCATCGTGAACGCCGCTTCCCGGTGGGCGCGCTGGCCGGGCTGCACGAGGGCTCGCCTCTGAATCGGGGCGGCTGGTCTCGTGTCCCGACACCGAAGTCCGCATGCATGCTTCGCGGGTCTCGCGGCCCCTGGCTGCGTTGCTCCTCCCTCGGGAATCCTCACGTAGGGTTGGCTACGCTGCGTGGGGTGGGGTGGCTCGCGCCACCGCTTGACGGCTCCTTGGAGCGGGCGTAGCGTCCACGCACGTCGCGCCGACGACCAGGGATCGCATCGAGGGTGGCGCGCATGGCGGGGCTTGCCCGCCAGAGAGAGGGCTTCATGCGCGATCTCGCCCCCCCCCCCGCGACTCTCGTGGCGCCTCGCCGCGTGCCTCTTCGCTCTCGGCCTGAGCGCTGATCTCGCGCGCGCAGGCGGTTCCCGTGCGCATCACGGCGCCCCCCGACATGGCTCAGGACGTTGCCGGTCCCGAGATCGCCGTGGACTATGAGCTCGAGCCGCTTGACTGGCCGCCACTCTGCGCGGGCATGTGCCCGACACAGGTGCAGGCCTACCTCAACGGCGTCGTCTGGAGCACCGACTCGCTGGGCGCCGACTGCAGGCCGAGCACGATCTACCTCCAGGACGTGCCCGACTGCGCCAACACGATCCAGCTCAAGGCCACGTACCCGCTCTGCACGGGCTCGGGCACGCGCTGGTCGGATCCCGTCGAGATCTGGGTGAATGGATCCTTCTCGAGCTGCCAGGGCGGCGCGCCCGCGCGATGCATCGCCAGCGGCGTCACTCGTCGCTGGGCTACCTGAGCCCCGAGGCTTACGCCCGGCAGCTCGAGTCTGCATGATCAACCTGTCCACGAGATCGGGGCAGGCCCAAAGTGCGTCGCCGAGCGTTGCGGCGTTTACACGAGACTACCGCTTCGGAGGGACTCACCTGGCTCGCAATCCCCGTGCCCATCCGGGTAGTGACTGGTCGCATGCGTAGCACTCTTGCTGTTGCCAGCATCTGTGGTCTGAGCGCGGTCATCGCAGTCGCGCTCTACACCATTGCCAGCGAGGTGATTCACGCCCGTTCCCCACGAGATGCTGTTCTCCCGGGTGCGCTGGAGACGATAGTGGTGGGGCTTACTGCGACTCCACGCGCGGCCATCGTGCAGATTGGCGTCTGCTCGACGCTCATGTGGCGGCGGCAGACGGTCATCCCGTCGCTCCGAGTGGGCCGTGCCGTCGGCTTCGATGCGTGCGGTACGGTCGCGTGTCTCTTTCTCTTGCCGGTTTCGTGGAGGGCTGGTGGCTCATGGGGCTGGGTCCCCATTCCTGGTGCTCTGGAGTTCCTCCTTCTCTTCGCAGCCGGCGCCGCCATGGGCATTCTCATTCGATGGTCACCCAAGCGCCTCTTCGGATGACAGGCGAGCCCGGAGTCTCGCGAGTCACTTCTCTCGTGCACCGCCCCCACGTCCACAGGAGTTCGCCATGAAGATCCCGCCAGCCCCGTCGCTCCTCGCAGCGGTCCTTCTCTCGGGAGTCTGCAGCCACACCCGCGCCGCCCCGTGCTGCCCGACCGAAGGGCCGCTCCGGATCGTCGCGTTCTCGGCGGAGCGTCTCGGCAGCTCGGACATGGACGTCTGCGAGGGCGATGCGCTCGTGGACATGCGCCAGGCCATCGCCGACGCCGTGCCGTCGGGGTTCACCTGCACGCCTGTCGTGAGGCTGACGCGGGACAACCTCGCCAGCGCCGATGCGGCCGTGCTCGCCCCCTCGGAGGTGCGAGGCGACCGCCTCGCGCCGGACGAGCAGGACGCCCTGCGCGGCTTCCTCGAATCTGGCGGCAACCTTCTGGTGATCGCCGAGAACAGCTGGTACCGCGCGTGGCTGAACAGCATCGGAGCGGTGGCGGGCTTCGTGTTCGAGGATACGACGAGCCGAATCGTCGAGATCACTCGACGGCTGGACCATCCCGTGCTCGTCGGCGCCGCGGGCCGCGTGCGCCGCATCCGCATCGAGGCCGGCGGCGCGATGCGCGAGATTCCGCCTGGCTCGGTCGTGCTCGGCTCCGAGTTCTTCAACCGACTGCCGGCCCTGATCGCGCAGGGACAGGACGAGGGCCACGGCTGTGGCGTCGCGGTCATCTGGCCTGATGCGAACGCGATGATGACGTGGGCGCCGGGACGGTTCGGCTCGCACATCGCCGAGCCCGACAACCGCATTCTCGCCGGCAACACCTTCGCCTGGATCGACACGATCCGCCGGGGCTCGGATGCAGAAGCGCCGACCTTCGCGAGCATCCAGGCTCCCCCCACGCTCTGGCCTCCCAACCATCGCATGGTCGAGCTCGTGCTCGGCCGCGACCTGATCGCCACGCTCCAGGACAACTGCGATCCCGCGCCGACGTGGCGCGTGCTCGACGTCGAGTCGTCCGAGCCGCCGGACGATCTCGGCGACGGGCACTTCGAGCCCGACTGGCGGATCGAAGAGGATCGCCTCTTCCTTCGCGCCGAGCGCATGGGCCCCCGCGCGGGACGGACGTACACGATCACGCTCGAGGCGCGAGATCGAAACGGCAACACGAGCGTGGCCCGCGTCGAGATCCGCGTGCCGCACGATCAGGGACGCAGGTGAGGGAGGCAATCACGGGTCGGAGCAGGCGCGGTTGACGTGAAAGGCGGGACGGACGAGGATGCCTGCTCGCGCCCGGGGTCGAGTTGCGCCGCCTCGGGGGCCGAGGCCGCTACAGATCCCGGGGCACCCTCGTTCCCCGGGAAGCACCCTCATGCCCGCCATCACCACCTTCCTCACCTTCAACGCTCAGGCCGAGCAGGCCGCGCGCTTCTACACCTCCATCTTCCCCGACTCGCGCATCACGTCCATCACGCGCTATCCGGAAGGAACGGGCATCCCGATGCCGGCAGGAAGCGTCATGACCGTCTCGTTCGAGCTGGCCGGGCGCGAGTTCGTGGCGCTCAACGGGGGTCCGCAGTTCAGCTTCAGCCAGGGCATCTCGATCTCCGTCCAGTGCGACACGCAGGAGGAGGTGGACCGGTACTGGGCGCGTCTGACCGAGGGCGGCCAGGAGGTCGCGTGCGGGTGGCTCACCGATCGCTTCGGCGTGTCCTGGCAGATCAATCCGAAGCGCCTGATGGAGATGATCGGCGATCCCGATCCCGTCAGGGCATGCAAGGCCATGAAGGCGATGATGACGATGGTCAAGATCGAGACCGACAAGCTCGAGCAGGCCTGGAAGGATTGAGCGCGGCGCCTCTTGCGCCTTGACCACGCGCCGGCCGCGCGCGACGCCCAACAGACCCGCGCCCAGCCCGAGCTCTCGTCGCGAGCTCTCCGTGCAGTTCCCGGGCCGCGTGCGCCGTGCTTCCGTCAGGCGCCGCACGCGAATCCGGCTCGGAGCCGCCAGCCCCCGGGTCGAGTCGCCCTCCCTGAGCGGAGAGCTCCCGCCCGCGCAGGTCGCAGCGCCGGGCGCGTCAGCCGCAAGCTCCCCGCGTGGCGCCGAGCCTCTCGCGCTCGTGCTCTCGGGCGGCGGCGATCCCACGATTCCGCCCCGCGGCCTCGCGGACACCGAGCCGCTGTAGGCTCTTCGTCCTCCACTTCCCGCCAGCTTGCGAAGATTCTGGAGGACGAACTCCTCATGCACGCGCGAAGCGCGTGGCGGGAGGGGGTGAGACTGGAGGGCCGCCCCGACAGCCGAGGGGGGACCGGCTGGTCCCCCCTGCGTTGATGCGCGGCGGCTCCGACCGAGCAGTCCTGTGCGGTTGCGGCTGCGCCGCGCTAGGATTCTGCCCACATCATGGCGACCTCACTCGAACGATCCCTCGTCGGCCGCGTCGCGCTCGTGACGGGCGGCGCCGTGCGGCTGGGCCGCGCCATCACGCTGGCGTTGCTCGACCGCGGCGCGAGCGTGGCGTTCACGCACCTGACGTCGTCGGGGCCGGCCGGCGATCTCGTCGAGGAAGCCACGCGCGCGCACGGCGCGGACCGGATCCTGTCGCTGCGTTGCGATGTCAGCAGGGCGGACGATGTCGGCGCCGCGTTCGCGGCGATTCAGGCGCGCTTCGGCCGGCTGGACTTGCTCGTCAACAACGCGGCGATCTTCGAGCGAGCGGGCTTCGCCGACACCGACGAGGACGCGTGGCGCCGGCACCTCGACGTCAACCTGACCGGGTCGTTCCTGTGCGCCCGTCGCGCCGGCGAGATCATGCTCGCCGCCGGCGAGGGCGTCATCGTCAACATCGGCTGCCCGAGCGGCGAGCGGCCATGGCCCGCGTACCTTGCCTATTCGGTGAGCAAGGCGGGCGTGCACGCGCTCACGAAGGGCCTGGCACGAGCTCTCGCGCCGCACGTGCGCGTCAACGCCGTGCTGCCGGGTCCCGTGCTGCCGCCCGAGAGTTACGACGCGGCCCAGCGTCAGCGCTCGACCGACGCGACGCTCCTCAAGCGCGAGGGCTCGCCCGATGATGTCGTGCGCGCGGTGCTGTTCGCATGGGACTCGACCTACACGACCGGCGCCCTGATCCCCGTGGACGGCGGCCGCATCGCGACCTGATCGCCCCGCCTGAAAGGCAAGGCAGGCGCCGGCTCTGCGGGCCGCGGCGGTTCAGCGCCGCAGCTCGACGAAGAGCGCCGCGCGGAGCCCCGCGAGCCAGTCCGTCGCATTGACCGTCCGCTCGTAGACCCAGCCCAGCAGGAACAGCGGCGCCGCGACCATGCCGTAGCTCGGCTCCTTCTCGACGCGGCGCAGGGTCTGGACGCGCAGCCCGGCCGCGGCGGCAGCCGCGCGAATCGCGCGCGGGGAGTTCAGCCTGTAGTGCGTCGGAAACGGATCGGGCGCCCCGGGCGGCAGGGCCCGCAGGCGGTTCGCGACCAGGCGATGGAACCACTGCGGCGTCAGCGACGACACGAGCGACACGTAGTGCCAGCGGTTCGGCGTGCGCAGCAGGTAGACGCCGCGGGGCAGCAGCACGCGGGCGACCTCGCGCAGGTGCGCGTCGGGGTCGGGCAGGTGCTCGGCCACCCAGTTCGAGATCACCGCGTCGAACGAGTCGTCGGGGAATGGCAGCGACTCGCCGGTCATCACGGCCGCGCTCGCGAGCGCATCATTCCCCAGCACCGCCGGATCGGGATCCACGCCGCGGACCTCGCCGAGCGTCGCGAGAAAGCGGCTCGTCGCGTTCGACGCGCCGGCTCCGATCTCGAGGATCCGCGATCCGCGCGGGACGGCCAGCGCGATCATCTCGTGGAATTCCTCGGTGCCGTCGCGCCAGCCGGGGCGCGATCGGTAGAGCCTCTGGAACAGCGCCCGCGTCAGCCGGCTCAATAGGCCTCCGGCGACAGCTCGCCTCGCGCCTTCCAGAGCTCCGGGTAGAACCGCCGGCGCGTCGTGGACGCGAGATATTGCGCGCCCGACGAGCCACCCGTGCCCATCTTCATGCCGATCACGCGCTCCACCATCAGCTGATGGTGCATGCGCCACAGCCGCATGAGCTCGTCATGCTCCATGAGCGCCTCGAGGAAGTGGTAGAGCGGGCGCGGCTCCATCTCGATGTAGATGCGATGGAGCGACGCGTCGAGCCGGGCTTCGTCGGGCGGCACGTCGCGAGTCGCGCGCCCGAGATCGAAGCCCCCCGCCTCGAGCGCCGCGTGCATGGCGTCGCGCAGGGAGGGCTCGCCGAGGCGCCGCTGCACGGCCTCGCGCACCTCGGCGACGTTCTCCTTCATGAGGAACTCGATGAATGCCGGATCGCGGAGGCCCGACAGGATCTCGACCTCGCGGAACTGCACGGACTGGAAGCCCGACGCGGGGCGCAAGTGATCGCGGAAGCCCAGGAACGCCACGGGCTGCATGGTCTCGAGCACGTGAATCTGCTGGACGAAGACGCGCTCGATGGCGTGGATGCGGCGCATGAGGAGCGTCGCGTCGTCGAGCTGACCCGCGAACGCGGCGTCGCGCGCGCGCTGCATCTCGAACAGCACCAGCTTGAACCAGAGCTCGTACGTCTGGTGGATGATGATGAACTGCAGCTCGTCCGGATGCTCGGGGCGCGAGAGAAGGCCCTGGAGCTTGAGGAGATCGCCGACCTTCAGGTACGAGTTGTACGTGAGGAGCGCGTCGCGATCGAAGCCGCGACCGGCGCCATCGGCGGAGCCGGGAGGTGGGGCGGGGCTGTCGGTCATCCGGGTACACTCTCCAGACAGTCAGCACGGTCGGGTGGGCCATCGTAGCGCGAAACGCGGCGGGCCGCGCCTGCCTTCGAACGCGGGAGTCACCCCATGGCGGACATCCATCACGTCGGTCGCGGCGTCAAGCTCACGTGGCTCGGCCACGCCACGTTTCTCATCGAGGGCGGCGGCCAGCGCGTGCTCGTGGATCCGTGGATCCACGGCAACCCGGCCTGTCCCGAGCGGTTCAAGTCGGTGAGCGACGTCAACGCCATCCTCGTCACGCACGGCCACTTCGATCACGCGAGCGAGGTGCCGAGGGTCGCCCGGGAAGCCGGCGCCGAGCGCGTCGTCTGCTGCTTCGAGACGGGCGAGTGGCTCAAGCGCAAGGGCGTCGAGACCGTCGTGGACATGAACAAGGGCGGCACGGTGGACTGTGGCGGCGTGAAGGTCACCATGACCTCGGCCGACCACTCCTGCGGCATCACCGACGATGACGGCAGCATCATCTACGGCGGCGCGGCCGCGGGCTTCGTCATCGAGATGCCCGGGGGCCTGCGCATCTACCACGCGGGCGACACGAACGTGTTCGGCGACATGGCGCTGATCGGGCGGCTCTACGCGCCCGACATCGCGCTCCTTCCCATCGGCGGGCACTACACGATGGGACCGCGCGAGGCGGCGCTCGCGGTCGAGTTGCTCGGCGTGAAGGACATCGTGCCGATGCACCACTCGACGTTCCCCGTGCTCGCGGGGCGGCCGGAGGATCTCCGGCGCGAGACGTCGCGCCTCGAGGGCCTGCGCATCCACGCCCTCGAGCCGGGAGACACGCTGGACTGATCGCGCCGGGGCGTCAGCCCGTGTTGTGCATGCCGCGCGCGATGCCCTTGACCGTCGTGAACAGCGCGTCGAGAAGCGGACCCTCGGGGCGGCCCGCCTCCCGCCAGCGTGGCAGGAGATCCGCCTGCAGGAAGTTGAGCGGATCGACGTAGGGATTGCGCAGGCGGATCGAGCGCTGGAGCACCGGCTCGCCGTCGAGAAGCTCGGCCTGCTCGCGGATCGCGCAGATCACCTGCCGCGTCCGGTCGAACTCGGCCTGCAGGATGGGGAAGATGCGCTCCGCCGGCGCGCCCGCGAGCGGCGCGTAGAGCCGGGCGATGTCGAGATCCGACTTCGCGAGCACCATCTCGATGTCCGCGATGAGCGTCTCGAAGAACGGCCAGCCGGCCAGCATCTCGCGCAGCGTCGAGAGGCCATGGGCGTCCGCCGCCGACTGCAGCGCGCTGCCGGCCCCGTACCAGCCCGGCAGGAGGTGCCGGCTCTGCGTCCACGAGAAGACCCACGGGATCGCGCGCAGGCTCGTGATGTCGCCTCCAGCGCGGCGCCTCGACGGGCGCGAGCCGATCGCCAGCCGCTCGATGACATCGATCGGCGTGGCCGCGCGGAAGTACGCCATGAACTCGGGATCGTCCACGACCAGCGAGCGCCACGCTCCGCGCCCGCCGGCTGACACGCTCTCCATGATCTCGCGCCAGCGGGGATCGGGCGCGGGGGCCGGCCGGAGCGCGGCCTCGAGCGTCGCGCCCGTCACGAGCTCGAGCGTGCGCTCGGCGATCCCGCGCAGGCCGTACTTCGCGGTGATGATCTCGCCCTGCTCCGTGACGCGGAGGCGTCCCGCGAGCGCGGCCGGGGGCTCGGCCAGGATCGCGCGCCGGGGTCGCGTGCCTCCGCGGCTGATCGATCCGCCGCGGCCGTGAAAGACCGCGAGCGTGAGGCCGCGCGCGCTCGCGGATTCCGCCAGCTGTTCCTGCGCGCGCCACAGCGCCCAGCGAGAGGCGAGCAGGCCCGACTCCTTGCTGCTGTCGGAGTAGCCGATCATGACTGCCTGCCGGCCGCCCCGCTGCGTGACGTGGCGGCGATAGCCGGGATCGTCCACGAGCGCCTCGAACGTCGCGCGCGCGGCCTCGAGGTCGGGCACCGTCTCGAAGAGCGGGCAGAAGTCGAGCGGGATGGCGCCGCGCTCGTCGGCCAGGCCCGCCCGCTGTGCGAGCAGGATCGGCGCGAGCAGATCGTCCGGACCCTGCGTCATGCTGACGATCACGAGGCCGATCGCGTCGGGGCCATGCGCCGCGCGGAGATCCTTCAGCGCCCGGAATGTCTCGATGGCCTCGTCGCTCGCGGTCGCTTCCGATCGGGCCGCGCCGCCGGCGTCCAGCGCGGCGGCGAGGAGCCGTGCGCGTTCCGGCGCGGGGCGCTCGACGAACGTGGCGTCCGCGAGCTGCCGGCCGGCCGCCTCGCGCCAGTTCTCGGCGTCCTGCCGGATGTCGAGCGCCGCGAGATGAAACCCGAAGGTCTCCACGCGCCGGCGCAGGCGCCGCACCGCGAACGCCCCCGCGTGGTGGCCGCGCCCGGCGAGCAGGCTCGTCTCCACCGTGCGGACGAGCGCCAGGAGATCCTCCGGCGACGCGAACCCGCCGGGCTCGCCGGCGGCCGTCGCCTCGACGCGCGCCGCGGCGAGCCTCATGAGCACGGTGTACGGCATGTCGCGGTGCCGATCGGGGATCCGGGCGAAGGCCTCGGGCACCGCCTCGCGCGCCTCGTCGATCAGCGCCATGACGGCCGGCGCGATCGCCGCCCTCTCGGGAGACTGTGTCAGGCGGCGCGAGAGCTCGCGCAGCTCCCCCGCGTAGCAGCGCGCGATGAGCTCGCGGTGCCGGCGCAAGGTCGCGCGCATCGTGTCTGGCCCGACGTGCGGGTGCCCGTCCATGTCACCGCCGATCCAGGATCCGAACCGCAGCAGGGACGGCGGCGCGGAGCCCGCGGCGGCCTCGAGCTGCTCGAGAACGTGCGGCACGATGCGGCAGACGACGCGCACGAGCACGAAGAGCAGGTTCTCGACCTCGTCGGACACGGAGGGTCGTTGAGCCAGGTGCTCGCGCGTCTGCCACGCGGCGGTGACCTCGTCGCGGATGCGGCCGAGGAGCGCCGCGTTCTCGTCCGGGGTCAGCGAGCCCGCGGTCATGCGCTCGACCAGCGCGCGCGCGATGCGCTGTTCCTTGGCGAGCAGCGCGGGGCGCACGGCCTCGGTGGGGTGCGCCGTGAAGACCGGGCGAATCTCGAGGCGTTCGAGCGTCTCGCGCAGCGCGTCGCGGCTCGCTCCCGCGGCCTCGAGTCGCGCGCAGACGTCGGCGAGCGAGCCCGGCGCGGTTCCCTCCATCGCGTGCTCGCGCCGCCGCCGGATGCGGTGGATGCGCTCGGCCAGATTGATGAGGCTGAAGTAGGCCGAGAACGCGCCGGCGGTGGACGCGGCGTCGGCCTCCGGCAGGCCGCGCAGCGCGGTCAGCGCGCCGGCGGCGGTGGCATCGCCCGCCCGCCGCGATCGGGCGGCGAGTCGCGCGCTCTCGACGCGATCGAAGAGCGCCGCGCCGCCCTGATCGCGGAGCACGTCGCCGAGCATGGCGCCGAGCAGCCGCACGTCGGCCCGGAGCGGGACGTCGCTGGCATCGGTGGGAGGGCTGGCGCTGGGGCTCATGGGGATCCTCGAGGTCACGGGGGCACCATGCCAGAATGATCGCACTCGCCGCCTGGCAGGAGCGCGCATGAGCGACATCATTCTCTACCAGTATCCGGGTTCGGGCCGCGTGCCGTCGGGATCGCCGCCGTGCGTGAAGGTGGGGCTCGGGCTCAAGCGCCTCGGCCTGCCGCATCGGGTCGTGGACCTCGCGAGTCCCGCTCAGGTCAGCCGGCACAGTCCCTCCGGCCGCGTGCCGGCGATCGTGGTGGACGGCAAGACGATCTCGGACTCGGTGTTCATCCTGGATCGGCTCCAGGAGATGCACCCCGACGCCACCCTGTGGCCGAAGAGCGAAGGCGAGCGGGCGACGGACCGGCTCTGGGATTGCTTCGCGACCGACACGCTGTACTGGCAGGGCTTCTACCTGCGCTGGCTCGTGCCCGAGAATCGCAAGCGCGTTCTCGACACCATGTTCGGATCGGGCTTCTCGATGAAGAAGCTGATGATCGGAACCATGGCGCCCCTCCAGCTCAAGCGCCGCGCCATGGGGCAGGGCATCGGCGGGCGGACGCTGGCCGACGTGCAGGCGAGCTTCACCGCCTCGCTCGACATGATCGAGGTCGGTCTCGGGAACGGGCCGTTCCTGCAGGGTCGCGGCGAGCCGGGCCGCGGCGATCTCGCCGTGGCCGCCCACCTCGCCCAGGTCACGCTCGGCCGCGACGATCCGCGCATGGCCGCGCTCATGGCGGCGCGGCCGCGCCTGTTCGCGCACGTGGCGGCGACGTTCGAGGCCTGCGGGTTGCCCGCGCCCTGAGGCGCCCGCCACTCAAGTTCCGTCGCCGATCCACCGACTCTCCCCGAGAGGCCCTGCCCGCGATCCGTCATCGCGCGTCGCGCCCGGAGATCCGGTGCCCCCGTTCCGCCGCATCCTGCTCGCCCTGCCCGCCGTCGTCGCGGGCGCCGTCGTGCTGTTCCAGCCGGCATGGCTGCGCGCGCTCGCCTCGGATCCGGCGGCCGCGCGCCTGGCCGACGCGCTGATTGCGATGTCGTGGATCGCTCCCGCGCTCGCGGCGCTGGCCGCGGCCCGCTTCAATCAGTCTCGCCTCGCGATCGCCGGCTTCCTCGTGGCGGCGATGGCGTTCGGTCTGGCTCACGACCTGCTGCCCCTCGAGGGCCCGGGCGCGCCGGCGCTGATGATCACGTGCGCTCTCGCCTTCGGGCTGCTCGGCCATCTCGACGAGCGAGGCGTGACGACGACCGCGGGCCTGCGCCGCGGCGTGCTCCTGGCGGTGCTCGCGTTCCTGCCGGCGCAGCTCGCCCTGGCGCGACCGGACGACCTGCTGCGCGCGCTCGGCGGGCTGGGTCCCGTCGCTCAGCCCACCGCGGGCACCGGCGTGCCGTGGGTCGCCATCATCGGCATGGCGTGGATCGCGCAATCGCTGGGCCGCGCGCGGGGGCGCGATGCGGACGTCGCCGGCATGGGCGCGCTGGCGGGGATGCTGTGCATGGTCGCGGCGATCTCCATCAGCGAGGGAAGCGCCTCGGGCGCTCCGCCCCTGGCCGTGGCGGTGCTGGGATGCGGCGCCGGCGCGACGCTCCTGCTCGGCGCGCACGTCGTCGCGTGGCGGCGGAGCTACGTGGATGACCTGACGGGGCTCCACGGACGCCGCGCGCTCGACGAGGCGCTCGACGGGCTCTCCGGCGCGCACGCGATCGCGGTGATCGACGTGGACTTCTTCAAGCGCTTCAACGACGAGCACGGACACGATGCGGGGGATCAGGCGCTGCGCATCGTCGCGGGCGTGCTCGCGCGCACGCGCGGCGGCAAGGCCTACCGGCAGGGCGGCGAGGAGTTCGTGGTGGTGTTCGCCGGCGCGCCGCTCGACGACGCGGCCGAGGAGATGGAAGCGCTCCGCGCCGCCATCGAGGCGACGCCGCTGCTCGTGCGCTCGCGCGGCCGGCGCAAGGCCCTGCGCGTGACGGCCAGCATCGGCGTGGCGGCGCGCACGCCCGCGTGCGCGACCGCGCGGGACGTCCTGCGCGCGGCCGATCAGGCCCTCCTGCGAGCCAAGCGTCTCGGGCGCAACCGGGTCGAGGTCGAGCGCCGGAAGCAGCCGCGTCCGGTCGCCGCGCCCGTCAGGGCAGCAGCACGATCTTCCCGAACTGCGCGCGCTCGCCCATGAGGCGGTGAGCCTCGCCGACGTCCTCGAGAGGCAGGACGCGATCGATCACGGGGCGCAGCGTGCCCCGGGCGGCGAGATCCAGCACGCGATGCACGGTGCCGCGCGGCCCCATGGTCGATCCCAGGATCGACAGGCTCTTGAAGAACACGAGGCGCAGGTCCACCGCGATCTCGTTGCCGCTGGTCGCCCCGCACGTGACGACGCGTCCGCCCTTGCGCAAGGATCGGAGCGCCACGGGGAACGTGGCGGCGCCCACGTGCTCGAACACGACATCCACGCCGCGCTTGCCCGACAGGGCCCAGAGCTGCTTGCCCCAGTCAGCCGCCGTGTGGTCGAGCACGTGGTGCGCTCCGAGCTCGAGCGCCGCCGCGCGCTTGGCCTCGGTCGACGCCGTCGCGATGACGGTCGCGCCGAACAGCCGCGCGATCTGCACGGCCGCCGAGCCGACGCCGGAGCCCGCGGCGAGCACGACGACGGTCTCCCCGGCGCGCAGCTGCGCGCGATCGACGAGCATGGTCCAGGCCGTCAAGAACACGAGCGGCAGCGCGGCCGCCTGCTCGAACGTGAGCTCCGGCGGCTTGGGGATCGCGTTGGCGGCCGGCACGACGATGAACTCGGCGTTGGTGCCGTCGCGCGTCTCGCCCAGGATCCCGTACTCGCGGCAGAGGTTGTCGCGCCCTTCGGAGCACGCGGCGCACGCGCCGCATGAGTGACCGGGCGCGAGCACGACCTCGTCGCCCTCGCGCACGGAGGCGACGCCGGCGCCCACCGCGGCGACGACGCCCGCCCCATCGCAGCCGGTGATCATCGGCAGCGGGAAGCGATGGCCGGGAACGCCGCGCCGCACCCACGTGTCGAGATGGTTGAGGCCGCTCGCGCGCACGCGGACCTTCACCTCGCCGGGGCCGGGCTCAGGCTCGGGGGCGTCCACGATCTTCAGCACGTCGAGGCCGCCATGCTCTGAAACCAGCACTGCCTTCATGCGGGAACTCCTGCGGGGCAGGCCGGGCGCCCGCGCTTCGACGGGAGCGTGCCGCAATCCGGGGCAGGCGTCGAGAGGGCGGAAGCCTCAGAAGCGCGCGCGGACCAGCACGTTCGTGCGATCGCCGTCCTGCACCGGCGTCGCCGTCGCGGGGCGCGCGGCCAGCAGCGCCGCGCCCGCTTCGGGAAGGCCGGGACGGCGTTCGATGACGAGGATCTCCATGGCCGCGGGCGATCCGGTGAACTCGACCTCGACGCCCTCGGGGAACGCGCCGGAGAGACGCGCGCGGCGCGACGTCCGGGCGCGCTCGGACACGGGCATGCCGCCGATGACCGCGGGGGTCGCGTCGCCCGCGCCGCCGAGGACCGTCACGTCCAGGGCGTCCGGCGACGTCGTCACGCGAAGCCGCAGCGTGCGCGTGGCGGCGTCACGCGTGTCGTCCACGACCTCGATCGCCGGCCGCGCGAGGGGCAGCACGTCCGCGGGCGCCGCGAGCGCGCGACCGCGCGCGCCCGGCCAGCCCGTGAGCTCGCGCTGCTCGAAGGGCATCGCGGCGAGCACGGCCGGAGGCAGCGCGTCGCCGTCGCCCGGCTCGGCCATCCACCAGGCGGCGGCTCCGTCGGGATCGGAGAGGTGCACGAAGGTGACGTGACGCGGCGAGTCCTCGGTGAACGAGGGGAGCGCGCTCGCGAGGCCGAGCGCCGCGAGTCCCGCGAGGAGGAGCGCGAGCGGCGCGCGTGCCCTGGCGAGCGGAGGCGCTGCGGCGCCCGCCGTGAACGGAAGGAGCCAGGGCGCGATCACGGCGGGACCGATCGCGGCGAGAAGCGGAAGCTGCGTCCCGGACATGATGAAGAGCGCGTGCGCGAGCTCGAACGCGGCGACGGCGGCGACGAGCAGCGGAAGCGCGGCGAGCGGCCTCGTGAAGCGCCGGGCGACCGCCGCGCCCGCGAGCGCGAGCGCGCCCGCCCACGCGGCGGGCTCGATCACGATGGCAAGCCCCGGATCCGTCGCGCCCGCGCCCACCGCGATCAGGATGACGCCGAGGCTCGCGCCGGCGAGCGCTCCGAGCGCTGACATGCCGCGCGACAGGACGGCCGCGACGCCGGCCGCGCCCGCGAGCGCGAGCAACAGCGCCGCGGCCCAGCTCGCCGCCGGATGAGCGGTGGCCGCCGCGGACGAACCGGCGACGATCGCCTCGCCACGCCAGGCCAGCCAGCCGGCGCCGCCGGCGACGAGGGCCGCGATCGGCAGGCAGAGCGCGCCCCTCACGATCTCGGCGGCGCGAATCGCGCGTCCGCGCGCGAGCATCCCAGCGGCGGCGATCCACGCGATCAGCAGGAGCGCGGGACGCAGCCACGGCCAGGGCGCGTGCGCCGGCAGCACGAGCACGCCGCGACCGAGGACATCCGTCCACGCGACGTCGCGCCCCGGCGCGCCGGCAGGAAGGCCGTCGCTCGCGAGCGCGCGCGTGAGCTCGAGCGCGTTCTGGCCGTGATGCTGGAGCGTGCGGGGATCGAGCGCGGCGCGGTCGTCGCGCGGCGTGTGGTAGCGGGGAAGACCCTCGGCGAACGCGAGGTCGAAGCCGCGCAGGCCGTGCGCCGCGAAGGCCGTCAGGTCCGTGTCATTGGGCAGGCGCGCGGCGAGCGATGCGAGCGCGGACGACGTGACGGGGCGCGACAGCGCGCGCGCCGCGACGCGCACGAGCGGCGCCGATCCGCCATCGCCCGTGGAGAGACGCCAGAGCGCGGAGGGTCCGCACGTGCCGCGAGCCTCGAGCACGACGAAGGCCTCGACGCGGTCACGCGCCGGGTGCGCCTCGACGAACGCGCGGGCGCCCAGGAGTCCGGCTTCCTCGCCATCGTCGAACAGCAGCATGACGCTGCGCGCGGGCCGCTCGGCGAGGAGCGCGCGGGCGATCTCGAGCAGCGCCGCGACGCCAGCCGCATCGTCCGCCACGCCCGGGCCGGCGGGCACCGAGTCGTGATGGGCCTCCAGCAGGACGATGCCGGCGCCGGGCATCGTGCCGGGCACCGTCGCGATGACGTTGCGCACGCGCGCGAACGTGTCCCGCGGCGTCATCACGCTCGCCTCGTGCGTTTCGGGCGCGAGGCCGAGGGCGGCCAGCTCGGCGATCAGGCGATCGCGGAACGCGGCGTTCTCGGGCGACCCCAGCGGTCGCGGTGTCGGCGCGGGCACCAGCCGATCGAGCACGCCCAGCGCGCGGGTCGCGGAGAACTCGGCCGGGGGCGCGTCAGCGGGCAGGGCCGCGGGCAGCCACGCGATGGCCAGGAGCACGGCTGCTTGCGCGAGCGCCACGACAGCCACCGCCACCCATGGTCTCGCTCTCGCCGACCCTTCCACGCTCGCTTCCATCCCCCGAGCCTACCGCGCCCCACCGAAAGGGGGGTCGGGTTCCCAACATGACGCCCCAGTCTTCCTCTCGCGCACGGCTCCCACCCCTAAACCGCTGACCCCACACCCCTTGCGTTTTCGGATATTGGGGTCAGACCCCAACGGCCGCCGCCAACGGCCGCCGGCCTGACGGGCGCCGGACGACCGGGGGGCTCTTTTTCGGAGCGCGACCCCCTTTTTCGGGGAGGATGGGGGGTGGGACGGCGCGAGGTCTTCGAGGCGGAGGGCTGGGTGTTCCTGCCCGGCTTCGTGGACGCGCGGACGGTCGAGCGACTGCGGCGCGCGGCCGACGTGGTCGCGGGCTTCGGCGCCGGACTGCGCGAGGACACCACGATCACCGGCGCTCACCTGCACGTGCAGTCCGCGAGCGGCCGCCGCGGTGAGCCCGCGGTGGAGCCAGGCGCCCTGCGCAAGGTCGTCTTCCCGAGCAAGCTCGCGCCCGAGATCGCGAAGCTCCGCCGCGACGCGCGCGTGCTCGACCTGATGCGCGAGCTCGGCCTTCGGGAGCCCACGTGCGTCGTGGACCAGCTCAACCTGAAGGCGCCGCGCGTCGGCACCGGCTTCCCGTGGCATCAGGACGCGCGCTTCGTCACGAGCGTCCAGCAGGACGTGATCGCCCGGAGCGGCGGGGCCAACGTCGTCATCGCGCTCGATGACGCGGATGAGAACAACGGCGGCTTCGAGGTTCTCTCCCGCACGCACCTTCACGGCCCGAAGGACTTCGACTACGACACCAGCACGACCAACGCCGGCGTCTTCGACGAGTCCGGCCGCACGCTCGTGCCGCTCCGCCCCGGGGACGCCGTCGCGTTCCACCCCTATCTCGCGCATGGCTCGGGGCCCAATCGCGACGATCGCCCGCGACGGCTCGTGGCGCTGTGGTTTCTCGGCGCGCGCGCCACCCGGCCGGAGCCGGCCGGCCCTCAGTAGCTGCCGCTCGGCCCCGGGATCCCCGCGAGATCCTCGACGACCAGATAGTGCTGGTTGCCGGCCGGCGGCACGTGAACGAACCGCGGCCCCGGATCCACATCCTGCGCGGTCACGTCGGCGAAGGGCGGATCATCCGGGAACGAGCCCGGCTCGACCAGCGGCCGCGCCGAGGGCGACATGCGCACCTGCACGCCGGTGGCGCAGGCCGACAACGCGCCCGGGAACGTCAGCGCGACCTGGCCGCCCGCCTGCTTGGTGACCCTCAGCACGTTCGGGACGGTCTTCGCGATCTCCTGGCCCGGACACGCGGCGCACGCCACGCAGCGGCCGCCGACGGGCGGCGTCGTGATGAGCTCCCAGTTCGCGATCACCCCCACGTCACCCGCCGCGAGGTCCTCGGCGATCAGCGACCAGGTGCCCGCGCTGCGCTCGCCGTCGAAGAGGGACAGCGGCACCGTGGGTCGCGCGACGCCCTGGTACCAGGGGTTGAAGCCAGCGCAGTACGACTCCGGGTCGAACGCGCTCGCGTCGTCGAACGTGACATCCATGTTGGAGTTGTCGCAGCCGCCCGCGGTCGCCGGCACGCCGGGCCTGTCCAGGAGCGTGACGCGCGAACCGAGCGGCGACTGGAGCCGCAGCCGGAGGTCCCCGACCCACGGGTGGTTGATCACGACCCGCACCTTGACGTCGGAGAGCACCACGTCGTTCGTGATCGTGACCGTGCTCGTCCCCGTGCTCAGGTCCGGGATGCTGACGGGCACGTTCGGCACGGGCCCGGGCTCGCCGACGGTCAGCGCGATCGGCAGGTCGAAGGGGCCGCCGGAGGCCGTCGTGACGCGCAGGTTGAGATTCAGGATGGTCCCGCAGGCGGCGGTGCTCGCGATCGAGATCTGAAGATGCGGCGCGTCGGAATCGCGCGGCGTGCCGGGTGAGAGATCGGGCCACGCCGCGTTGCCGTCGAGGATCGTCACCGGCGCGGGGCCCGTGAGGGTGCCGGTGACCGACGTGAAGCTGCTTCCGCTCGCGAGCAGCCGGGGGATGAGCGTCACGGTCTCGCCCGGTTCGGCGAAGCCGTTGCCGTCCCCCAGGCCCAGCGAGCACGCGTCCTGGATGGCCACGGAATCGAGCCGGATGCTGCTCGAGCCCCCGGGCCGACCGCCAGTCGAGGTGAGCGCGCCGGTTCCGCCCGGATCCAGCCAGTCGCGCAGGCGCGCCGCGGGCGACGTGCCCATGGACCAGCTCCGCGCGAAGCGCCCGTAGCAGTCGTAGTCAATGAACGTGCACGAGGCCGCGCCGCCGGACAGCGTCCCGACGATTCGGTGCGTCGCGGCATCCCACAGGCCGCAGCCCGATGAGCCCGGCTCCGTCGTGCCGCGCTCGTACTGGCCCACGTACCAGTGCGTGTCGGTGCCGGGGCCGATGCAGGAGTCCCCCTTGGTGAGCGGATCGTCGTCGAACGAGATGGCCTTCTCGTCCAGGTTCGGATGGTGGATCGGCACGCTTGCGAGCGGCACGGCGTCCGTGGCGTCCCAGCCGGCCCAGTAGGCGTTGGCCGCGGCCGGCGGCGCCGCGGCCATCTCGAAGAGGAGGAAGTCCGGCGCGCGCAGGGAGGCTCGGAACGTCGCGCCGCTCTGCGTGATCGCGCTGGCCGCTCCGTTCCGGGGGCCGCGGCAGACCGTGACCTCGTCGTTCCAGTAAAGGACGATGCTGCCGGCGTTGGTGCCGGTCACGCCGCAGTGGTTGGCGGAGAGCATGAACGGCCGGAACGTGCGCGGCACGTCCATGACCAGCGTCGCCGTGCACGTGTCGAAGCCCTCCAGCGTGTACCAGGCCACGGAGCGGATCTCATCGCGCCACGGATCGCCGTCCGGGCAGATGACATCAATGTTGCACGCGCCGGACTTCGGCAGGGCCTGCGGTCCGCGCCTCAGGTCGAGGATGTCCCGGTAGCCCGAGCTCACGCGCGCGAGCTGGATGTCGGGCTCGGGCGCGTCCGGCGGGAGCGCGAGCCTGAGGATGGCGATCGAGCCGGGGAGCAGGGCCGTCCAGAGCTGACCCTCGAACGCGGCGTCAGGGCCGTACGGCCCCAGGCGGGAGCTCTCGTCGGGCGTGGCGATCGTCAGCGTCGCGCCGGGCGGCAGGTCGAAGCGATCGAAGCCGAAGTTGAGATCCGTGGCGCCCGGCGAGTTCACGATCAGTTCCCACGTCCGGCCGCCGTCCGGCGACTCGGTCCAGCGCCCGTGCATGGCCGGCGTGAGCTCGAGGTCCGTGGGTTCGGCGAAGCGGAGGGGGCCCGGATCCGCCAGCCGGTCCCGGGCCGCGTCGCGAGCGAGGAGCGCCGCGGGCTCGATGGCGGGCAGCTCGAGCGATGCCAGCGCCGGCTGCGCGGGCGCCCCGTCCGCGTTCGCGGGCCCCAGCAGGGCGAGAACGGCAAGGCTGCCGATGACGATGATGCGGCGGAACGACACGCGATTCTCCACCCTCCACGCCGGGCAGGCGCTCCCCGAACGTCAGATCATCGGCCATCTCGCTCGTTTTCTCCATGGCGCTGCCTGGCTCCGGCGCCCGCCCTCGCCACCGCCGTCGGGGCTCCGGCATGCTCTGCGGCATGCCGCCCTCGCCGCCGGTTCGCGTCTGGGAGGAGGAGAACGGAGCGCTCCTCAGGCTCCGCCTCGACAGGCCTCCGCGCAACATCCTGGACCGCGCCCTGGTCGCCGCCCTGCACGCGGCGCTGGGGGACGTGGCGCCGCGCGTGCGCGCCGTGCTGCTGGACGCCGAGGGGCCCACCTTCTCGTACGGCGCGAGCATCCAGGAGCACCTGCCCGCTCCGGCGCGCGAGGCCCTCCCGGAGTTCCACGCCCTCGTGCGACGCATGCTCGCGTCGCCGGTTCCGCTGGCCGCCTCCGTGACGGGCCGCGTCCTCGGCGGAGGGCTGGAGCTGGCCTGCGCGTGCGATGTCATCTTCGCCTCGCATGACGCCACGTTCGCGACGCCCGAGGTGAGGCTCGGCGCGTTCGCTCCCGTCGCGTCGCTCCTGCTGCCGGAGCGAGTCGGCGCCGGCAGCGCGAGGGATCTCCTTCTGTCCGGGCGAACCGTGGACGCCGCGTGGGCGCTCCGCGCTGGCCTGGCGCAGGACGTGTCGGCGGAGCCGAGCGTGGCCGCGCTCTCGTGGCTGCGCGAGGGCGCTCTCTCGCTGAGTCCCGCGTCGCTCCGGCTCGCGACGCGCGCGGCGCGGCTCTCGTCCAACGCGCGCGTCCTCGCCGGGCTGGACGAGGTCGAGCGCCTGTACCTCGACGAGCTCCTGCCGCTGCCGGATGCCGAGGAAGGCGTGCGCGCGTTTCTCGAGAAGCGTCCGCCGCGCTGGAGCGATCCCGGGTGAGCCGTCCCGCTGGCTGGCGCTTCTTCGTGGATCGCGGCGGCACGTTCACGGATGTCGTGGCCATCGCGCCCGACGGCACGCTGCGCGTCGCGAAGGTGCCGTCGCGCGACGAGGGCGGCGATGCCGTGGCGTCGGCCCTCCGGACGCTCGCGGGCGACGATCTCGCCGCCGTCACCGCCAGCGTGCGCATGGGCACCACGGTCGCGACCAACGCGCTGCTCGAGCGGCGCGTGGCGCGCGTGGCGCTCGCGACCACGCGCGGCTTCGGCGACGCCCTGCTCATCGGCACGCAGGAGCGGCCCGCGCTGTTCTCCCTCCGCATCGAGAAGACCGCGCCCCTGACGCATCGCGTCATCGAGGTGGACGAGCGCGTCCTGGCGGACGGCGCCGTCCGCCGCGCGCCCGATGCGGACGTCGTGCGCCGCGAGCTTGCCGCGGCGCGGGAGGACGGCTGCGACGCGCTGGTCGTGACGTTCGTTCACGGCTGGGTGTTCCCGGCGCACGAGCGCCTCGTGGGCGCCATCGGCCGGGAGGTCGGCTTCCCGCTCGTCGTGCTGTCGAGCGAGTGCGATCCGGAGCCGGGCTTCCTCGCGCGCCTCGAGACGAGCGTCGTGGACGCGGCGGTCACGCCACCGCTGCGCGCGGCCATCGAGCAGCTTCGAGCCAGCCTCGGGCCGCGCGCGGAGCTGCGCCTCATGCAGAGCGGCGGCGGCCTTGCCCGCGCGGAGCACTTCCGGGGGCGGGATGCCGTGCTGTCGGGACCGGCGGCGGGCGCGATGGCGCTGGCCAGCCTCGCGAGCGAAGCGGGATGCGACCAGGCGATCGGGCTCGACATGGGCGGCACGTCCACCGACGTGTCGCGGTGGAGCGCGGACGAGGACCTCGACCGCGCGCGCGAGCGCCGCGTGGCCGGCTTCCGCGTGCGGGCGCCCATGGCGGACATCGTCACGGTGGCCGCGGGAGGCGGATCGATCCTGGGGCGCATCGGCGGGCGCCTGGTCGCCGGCCCCGAGAGCGCGGGCGCGCAGCCAGGGCCCGCGGCCTACGGCCTGGGCGGCCCGGCAACAGTAACCGATGCAAATGTTGTGCTGGGCCGGGTCCAGGCGGCGTGGTTCCCGGCCTGCTTCGGCGCATCGGGCCGCGAGACGCTGTCGCTCGAGCGAGCGCGCGAGCGCCTCGGCGCGCTCGGACACGAGCTGGGGCTCTCGGCGGACGAGGCCGCGCTCGGCGCGTTCCGCGTGGCGAACGAGTCCATGGCGCGCGCGTTGCGCCAGGTGTCGGTGGCGCGGGGGCGGGATCCTGAGCGCCACGTTCTCGTCGCCTTCGGCGGGGCCGCGCCCCAGCACGCGTGCGCCCTGGCGGAGCTCCTGGGGATGCGTCGCGTGATCGTGCCGGCGATGGCGGGCGTGCTCTCCGCCGTCGGCATGGGGCTCGCTCCCGTGCGCACGTTCGGCGCGCGCGGCCTCCTGCTGCCGCTCGAGGGCGGGCTCGATCTCGCGCGCGGCGTGCTGCGCGAGCTCGGACGCGAGCAGGACGAGCGGCTCGCCGCCGAGGGCATCGCGCGCGAACGGCGCCAGGTGGAGCTCGCGCTCGAGCTGCGGCACCGGGGCACGGATGGCGGGATCGCCGTGCCAGCGCCGGAGGACGCGAGCGCGGCGGACCTGCGCGAGGAGTTCGAGCGCCGGCACGAGCGCCTCTTCGGGTTTCGTCGCGAGGGGTTGCCCGTCGAGATCGTGGCGGCCCGCGCGAGCGGCGCGGGCTCGCTCGAACCGCTCCCCGCGCCCGAACGGCCGCGCGCCGATCGCCTGCTCGTGCCCGTGGATCGGGCGGCGCTACGGCTCCCGGGCGAGTTCGGGGGCGTGGATCCGTGGGACGTGCCGGTGTTTCGCTGGCGCGACCTGCTCGCGGGCGACGAGATTCCCGGGCCGGCGCTGGTGGTCGGCGAGACGACGACGCTGGTCGTGGATCCCGGCTGGCTCGCTCGCGTGACGGCGGCCGGGCACGTGGACATGGAGCGTCAGGACGACGCCGAGGCGCCGCCTCGCGCGGCCGCCGAGGAACGGGCGGTGCGCGTCGAGGTCTTCGGCAGCCGCTTCATGAGCATCGCCGAGCAGATGGGCGAGACGCTCCGCCTGACCGCGCAGTCGCCCAACATCCGCGAGCGACTCGACTTCTCGTGCGCGCTCTTCACGCGCGACGGGCAGCTCGTCGCGAACGCGCCGCACGTTCCCGTGCACCTCGGCGCGATGGGGGCCACCGTCAGGGCTCTTCTCGAGGCGCGCGGCGAGGCCGGCATGCGCGAGGGGCTCGCGCTCGTCTCGAACGATCCCTACGCCGGCGGATCGCACCTGCCCGACATCACGGTCGTGACGCCCGTCCTCGTGGAGGGGCGCCCGGCGTTCTTCGTCGCGAGCCGCGGCCATCACGCGGATGTCGGTGGCGTCGTGCCCGGCTCGATGCCGCCCTTCGCGAGGGACATCGCGGAGGAAGGCATCCGCCTGCACGACGTCGCGCTCCTCGAAGGGGGAGAGGTGCGCGAGGACGAGCTGCGGCGGCTCCTGTCGGCGGGGCCCCATCCGGCGCGGGGCGTGGACGAGCGCCTGGCGGACCTGCGCGCGCAGGCCGCGGCGAACGCGGCCGGGGCGCGGCTGCTGCTCGAGCTCGCGAGCGCCGAGGGGGCGCGCGCCATCGAGGCAGCGATGCGCGAGGTCATCGCCGACGCGGCGGCGGCCACGCGCGAGCTCCTCGCCAGCCTGCCGCAGGGGACGCGCCGGCTTGCTGACGTGATGGACGAGGGCTCGCGAGTCGAGGTGGCCGTCACCGTGCGCGACGGTCGCGCCACGTTCGACTTCACGGGGACCTCCCCGCAGGAAGGGACGAGCCTGAACGCGCCGCGCGCGGTCGTGCGCGCGTGCGTGCTCTACGTGGTGCGCTGCCTGCTCGGCCGCGACGTGCCGCTCAATGACGGCGTGCTGGAGCCGATCGACATCGTGGTGCCGGACGGCACGCTGCTCTCGCCTCGCCCGCCCGCGGCGGTGTGCGCCGGCAACGTCGAGACGAGCATGCGCGTCGCCGATGTCCTGCTCGCCGCGCTCGGAGCGCAAGCGGCGAGCCAGGGCACCATGAACAACATCACGTTCGGGACGAGCGACTCGGCGTTCTACGAGACGGTCGGCGGCGGAGCGGGCGCGGGACCGGGGTTTGCCGGCGCGGACGCCGTGCACTCGCACCTGACCAACACGCGCATCACGGATGTCGAGGTCCTGGAGCGTCGCGCGCCGATCGTCGTGCGCGAGTTCTCCGTGCGTCGCGGATCCGGCGGGGCGGGGCGCCATCGCGGCGGCGACGGCATCGTGCGCGAGATCGAGTTCAGGGCGGCGATGACGCTCGCGGTCGTCTCCGAGCGCCGCGCGAGCGATCCGTTCGGCATGGCGGGCGGCGGTCCGGGCGCGCGCGGGCGGAACGTCCTCGTGCGGTGCGGGCGGCGTGGCGCGCAAGGCGCCGTCGAGGATCTCGGAGGCAAGGCGCAGGTGGACGTGCGCGAGGGCGACGTCCTGCGCGTCGAGACACCGGGTGGCGGTGGATGGGGCGAGCCGCCGGTGGGCGAGAGATCGAGAGCGGAGTAGCATCGGCGCATGGCAGCCGAGACGGGATTCCCTCACGAGCATGCGCCCCGCCTCGAGGCGCTGTTCCGCGAGAGCGGCGCGAGCGGGGTGATCGCGTTCATCCGGGGCTTCGCGGAGCCGCGCGCGCGCGCGCAGCTCTACTCGCTGGCGCAGCGGCGGATGGGTGGCTCGTCGTGGGCGGATCTGGACGAGTTCACGGCGCTGGTGAACGCCGCCATCGACGAGAGCCTCGCCCAGGCGCGTGACGCGCCGGATGACGAGCAGCGCCGCAAGCTCGTGGATTCGGCGAACGTGCTCTCGTACAACCTGTCGGCCGCACTGGCGGACTGCTGGCCGGGGGACGACCGGCCTCGCACGCGCGAGCACCTGCGGGCGGGTCTCGCGGCGGCGGACCGGTGCCTGCAGTGGCGGCGCGAACTCGGCAAGGGGCCGGGGCCGTTCTCCATGGCGTGGTGGGCGCGCGGCATTCACTTGCTGGCGCTGGGCGAGGTCTCCGACGCGGCGTCGGCGTTCGACGCGTCGCTCGAGCACGCGAAGGAGGGCGCGCGCGCGGCGGGCGCCTCAGCGGAACACGACGCGACGGGCGACTGGTCGGTGCTGCTCGGATGGGGCTACTGCGCGATCGCGCACGAGCGCCTGTCGGGCGACGGCTCCGGCGTGGAGGCCGCGCTCGCCGCGCTCGACGCCGCGGTGGCGGCGCGTCCGGGCGACGCGGACGACCTGCGCTTCTGCGCGGAGCAACTGCGCGAGGCGCGGGCGCGTCACTCGCGGGCGCGCAACTCGTCCCAGGTGGATCCCGGCGCGGGCGCGGCCGAACAGGGGAGCCCGGACTGACGCCATCCGGCGGTCAGACCGTTGCCGGAAAAGCCGCCAGCCACGTTCACGAGCTGCGTGAAGCCAGCCTGAGCCAGCAGCTCGCACGCGAGCGCGGAGCGCTGGCCCGACTTGCAGCCCATGATGATGAGCGCGTTCTTGTCCAGCACGCGCGAGGCCACCGGCACGAACGTGTCGTTGAGGCTCATGCCGCCCATGCCGGCGAACGCGACGGGCAGGTTGAGGGCGCCGGCGGGATGTCCCGCGGCGAACTCGGTGGGCGTCCGCACGTCCACGTAGACGGCGCCGGCCGTCGCCTCCATCTCCTGATGCGCGCTCTTCGGGTCCAGCTCACGGATCGTCATCCCTCAGTCTACAGTCATGAAGCGCTTCTCACGATTCGCAAGCGAATCGTGAGGGAGGGGGCACCAGCCGGTGCCCCCGGCTGCGGCCGGCGAAGCCGGACCTTGCCTCCCCCTCCCGCCACGCGCTCCGCGCGTGCATGAGGAAGGGGCCTTTCCATGGATCGCTTCTCACGATTCGCGAGCGAATCGTGATGGTGGCTGACCGCGTTCGCGACGGGGGAGCGGGGTCAGGCACGGAGGGCGAGGCCGAGGAGGGCGGCGCCGATCAGGACGGCGGGCATCGGGAGCTTCCAGCGCACCAGGGCGAGCGTGGCGAGCGCGGCGAGACCGAGGGCCTGCACGTCCACCGTGGCGAGCACGGGCACATCCATGCGCACCGGGCCGCTCGCGACGCGGCGCACCTCGCCGAACAGCACGTGCAGGCCGAACCACACCGACAGGTGGAGGATCACGCCGACCACCGCCGCCGTCACGCCCGAGAGCGCGGCGCTCGCGGCGCGGTGGCGGCGCCAGCGATCGACGTGCGGCGCGCCCGCGAGGATCCAGAGGAAGCACGGCACGAACGTGACCCACGCGGTGAGGAGGCCGCCGAGGAGCCCGCCCGCAAGCGGCGCGAGTTCTCCCGCGTGCCGGTACCCCGCGAGGAAGCCGACGAAGACGAGCACGAGCACGAGCGGTCCTGGCGTCGTCTCCGCGAGCCCGAGGCCGTCCAGCATCTCGCCGGGCAGGAGCCACGCGTGGACCTCGACGGCGCGCTGCGCCACGAACGCCAGGACCGCGTACGCCCCGCCGAACGTCACCACCGACGTGCCGCTGAAGAACACGCCGAGCGTCACGAACGTGGAGCCGGGTCCGACGAGCAGCGCGAGCGCGGCCAGGGGCAGGAACCAGGCCGCGAGGAGCGCGATCACGGTGGCGGCCTGCGCGCGCCACGACGGGGGCTCCCGTTCGGGCAGGTCGTCTCGATCGCCCGCGGCCTGGGCCACGTCCGGTAGGAACCGCGCGCCCAGGGCGCGGCTCGCCGCCATGCCCGCCAGCGCCGCGCCGGCCACGACGATCGGAAACGGCACGCCGAAGGCCGCGAGCGCGAGGAATGCAGCGGCCGCGATCGCGATGAGCGCGCCGGATCGCAGCGCGCGGCGCGCCACGCGCACCAGCGCTTCGATGACGATCGCGAGCACGGCCGCCTTGAGGCCGAAGAAGAGAGCCTCCACCGGAGGCAGGCCGCCGAGCGTTGCGTAGAGCGCGCTGATCGCGAGCATCACGACGAGGCCCGGCAGCACGAAGAGCGCGCCCGCGACCAGCGCGCCGCGCAGGCCATGAAGGAGCCAGCCCGCGTAGGTGGCCAGCTGCATGGCCTCGGGGCCTGGCAGGAGCATGCAGAACGAGAGCGCGTGCAGGAACCGCGACTCCGGGAGCCAGCGCTTTTCCTCCACGAGGATCCGGTGCATCGTTGCGATCTGGCCGGCCGGGCCTCCGAAGGACAGCACGCCGATGCGAGCGAAGGTACGCGTGGCCTGGCGGAACGACGGGGCCGGCGCCGGGGCGGCGGAGGGCTGCGCGTCGCTCAGGACGCGAACTTGATGGCGCAGCCGAGCGCTTTCGTCGTCGCGACCGGGATCGGACGGCCTGCCCGGAGCGCCGCGAGCGCGTCGGCGAGCCAGTGCGCCGTGACGTTCTCGGCATCCTGCGCGTTGTCGTCCACCGCGCCGTGATAGACGAGCTTGCCTTCGCCGTCGAACAGGAACGCTTCCGGCGTGCGCGTCGCGCCGAATCCGCGGCCGACGACGCCCGTCGCGTCGGCGGCGTAGGCGAAGGCGTGCTTGCGCTCGACGACGCGCGCGGCCATCGCGGCGAGGGCTTCCTCGGCCTGCTGGGCGGGATCCGCCGAGTTGATGAAGACGACGCGACCGCCGCGCGCGACGTGATCGTTGCCCAGGCTCACGAGGCGCTTCTCCCACGCCTTCGCGTACGGGCACGTGTTGCACGTGAACACGACGAGCAGCCCCTTCGACGAGCGAGCGCTCGCGAGCGTGATGGTCTCGTCCTTGCCGGCCACGGGCATCGCGATCTCCGTGACGCCGTCGGGAAGCGCGTCGCCCGGCGCGAGGGGGCGCGTGCGGCGCGCCAGCGGCGCGCGATCCGGCGCCGCCGCCGGAGCCACGGGCGCCGTCGCGCCGGCCGCGGGGGCGGGCGCGGGGGACGTGTCGCGCGGCGCGCAGCCAGCGGTGGCCAACGCGAGGGGCAGGGCCAACAGCCGGGCCAGGCGGCCTGGCGTCCCGCGCGGCGTCACGGCGCAGCCTGCGACGTCTCCGCCGCGGCCGGCGGCGCCTCCGCAGGCGGCTCCGCGCTCTCGGGGGGAGCGGCGCTCTCGAGGGGCGCGGTGCTCTCGAGGGGCGCGGTGCTCGCGGGGGGCGCGGCGCTCGCGGCAGCGTCGCCCTTCGGGGGCACGCGGAGGAGGCCGGTCAGCTTGCGGCGGAAGGCGTCGTACGTGGCCTTGCCCTCCCAGAAGTCCACCAGCTCGCCGTCCATGTACAGGAAGGTCGCCGGGATCGCGCCGGACCAGTCGGGCTCCATCGCCGTCATGAAGTCCGAGTCCTTCTCGGTCTTCAGGTACGTCGGGAACGTCACGCCCTGCGCCGTCAGGAAGTCCACGAGCTTCTCGGTCGTCACGTCGAAGTCGGCGCTCACCAGCACGACGCTCAAGCCGGCGTCCGCCATCTCGGACTGCAGGCGGACGAGCGCGGGGAGCTCTTCCGTGCAGGGCTCGCACCAGGTCGCCCAGACGTTGACGAGGACGATGCGCTGGGAACTCTCGGCCGCCATCTGCTTGAGCGCCGCGGCGCTGATCGGGCCGGGAGCGGGCGCCCGAACGGCTTCACGGCAGGACGCCGACATCAGCGCGAGCGCGCCGACGGCCACGAGCGACCATCGCCCTCCCCTGACCCAGCCATCACGGAGCGTCATGGGATCAGTCTAGATGAGCCGCCACGATCTTGGATCATGGCCTTCCGCATGCACGCGGCAAGGACAGGAGGCGGGGGCGCCGCCGGCGCCGCGCCCCGGCGGGCGCTACTCGCCGGCGGCGCCCATGAGCGCCGCCACGTCCGGCGGCGGCGCGAACGAGGGGAGCTTGCCGGCCGGGACGTCGAACTCGACCGACTCGATCGTGGAGACGGCCTCGACCAAGCCGCCCATGAGCGACTGCGTGCTGTTGACCGGGAGCTTGATGCGCCCGAACGGCTTGTAGTCGCCGAGCGTGATCACGGCCGGGATGTTGCCCAGGGCGGACGCCACCGAGGCTTCCATGCCCGTCATCAGGCCCGAGGCCATGTCGAAGTAGGCGATGGACTCGCGCCCGGCCGCGGTGACGAGGCGGACCTTCCACGCGGGCGCGCCCTTGAACTCAGCGCGGCCAGCGACCTCGGCGGTCGGGTAGAGCTTGTCGATGGACTCCAGGTTGAACACGTTGCTCTCGGACGCCCGGAGCTGTTCGAGCTCCAGGTCCGAGAGCAGGCGCGGCCCGGTCATCGGGTTGCTCTCCCAGCCGGTCGTGCCGTCGTATCCCTGCGACACCGTGCCGACGCCTTCGATCGCGGCCACCGAGAGGATCCTGTCGGGGCGGGCGAACGCGATGCGGACCGAACCCGAGAGTCCCTGAGCCGCCACGCTGTAGCGGGCCGTGACGATCGCGTTGCTGATGCCCCTGAGCGCTTCGAGGCCACCACAGGCCGCCACGTACGCGCGCAAGAGGGCGTGGCCGTCCGGCGTGGGCTGCGCGACGGCGGTCGGGGCGCCGGTGTCGTCGGTCGTCGGGGCCGTGGCGGGCGGCTGCGCGCCCTTCGCGCCGGGCGGCTTCTTCGCGTTGGCGGCCAGGGCCCCGGGCGCCGCGCCGAGCGCGACGAGGACCAGCGTGAGCATGAGGCGGCGGGGGCGAGGGTTCACGTCGTGCGCTCGGAGGAAGGGCTTCATCGCCCAATCTTCGCAGATCCACAGCACCCTGACGAGGCAAGGCCCGCGGGCGCACCGAAGCACCCATGGGCTCACCCCCTCGCCGCCCCATCCGGCACCAGAAAATGGGGTCTGACCCCGATTTTCGCTGACGCCGGTTGCCGCGAGCTTGGTGACGAGGCGAGCCTCGCGGGCGCACCGAAGGGGCCATGGGCTTGCCCCCTCGCCGCCTCGTCCGGCAACAGACAATGGGGTCTGACCCCAATTGCTGGCGATCGCTGGGGGGTCAGGTGCCGGGTGGGGGCTGGGGGGCGGTCATGGAGGCGATCCAGTCGAGGGCGGCGTCGAGCGTGGCGTCCTTGCCCTCGAGCAGGTCCTGCTTGCGCAGGGGAACCTCGACGTCGGGCTGCACTCCACGGCCTTCGATCCGCTGGCCGTCCGGCGCCAGCAGGTCCGCGATGGCGAACTGCATCTTGTCGCCGTTCGGAAGGATCTCGATGACCGACGGCAGAGCCATGCCGCCCGTGCGCTGGCCGAACAGGCGCGCCCCGCGCACGTGCTGCAGGCCCGCCGCGAACATCTCGGCCGTGGACAGCGACAGTCCATCCACGAGGATCGCGACGGGTCCGTCGAACTGGGCGCCCGGTCCGCGGGGGTTGGCGACGAACTCCAGCTGGCTCTCGCGTGTCTTCATGGTGCCCAGGCTGGTTCCCGGCTCGCGCACGAAGTGTCCGCCCATGCCCATGACGAGGCCGCCCACGCCGCCCGGATTGCCCCGCAGGTCGATGATCACGCCCCGGGCCCCGTCGCGGATGAACTCGCGCACGGCGTCCGAGAATGGCTTGGCCACCGGCGCGAGGAACATGCTGAACCGGATGTACCCCACCCGCTCGGGCAGCATCGCGTGGTCGAACTCGGCGACGAGCGGCGGAAGATTCCCGAGCCGCGTGGCCTCGCCCGGCGGCGCCCGGCGTGCGATGCGTCGCGTGCGGATCGTGTCGTCGGCCTCGCGAAGCTGAACGCTCGCTTCGCTCCCCGGCTGACCCTGCATGGCGGCGTGCATGACGGCCCAGCCCACCTGCGCCGCCACGCGCGAGTCGCTGGCTCCGCTGATGCGCCGGATCACGTCGGAGGCGTGCGTGTCATCGAGCGCCAGCACGGACCAGCCCGTCGCGACGCCCGCGCTGTCGGCGGGCCCGTCAGCGGTCACGCGCGTCACGACGAACTCGTCTCCGATGCGTCGCACGTCCATGCCGAGGTCGCCGCGGGGAACGTCGGCCTCGCCCTCAGCCGCGCCCGGCAGGACGGCGACCGTGGGCGAGGAGGCCGCGGCGCGTGGCCGCGCGCGATCCCCCGGCAGCACCTGGAAGTGCGACTCTCCCAGGCGGGACAGCATCGCGGCGAGCACGGGCCGGAGCTCGTCGGCGCTGCGGCATCGCCGCGCTCGGCCGATGAGCTCGTCGTGCACGGCCTGCCAGTCCACGCCCCGGAAGTCGGCGTGCGGGTAGGTCTCGCCGATGCGCTTCCACGCGAACTCGAACGTCCGCGCCTGCAACTCGCGATCGCGAGCCTCGCTCGCGCGGCGCTCGGCGCGGGCCGCGCGTGGAGCGGTCAGCGAGCCCTGCGGGTGATGGCCGCCGCAGCCGGCGGTGAGCGCCACCATGATGAGCGCGCCGCACGCCGCCAGGGGCAGCCTGAGTCGGGAGCGCAGCGCGGCGGGATGCATGGGGGGAGGCGGTCGCGGGGAGAGCTTGCCGCAGCTCGCGCGGCGGGGCAACCCGCCGCAGTCGCCGGATCGCCGCCGGGCGGAGCTCAGGCCTTCGGGCGGAAGGCGAGCACGGGCGTGCCGGACAGCGCCGCATCCGCCAGCCCGGGCCGGCGATCGTCGGTGCGACCGGGGAACAGCAGGTCGCTCAGGGCATCCTGCGCCGGGCTGAACTCGGGATCGGCGTCGAGCGCCGCCTGCACGTGCTCGATGGCCCGCGCGCGGTCGCCGAGCGCGAGGTAGGCGCGGTGCAGGTTGTAGTGCGGGAAGCAGCGCGACGAGGTCTTCTTCATGAGCGTGGCGCGCTTGAGAAAGAACAGCGCGTCGTCCGCGCGGCCCACCTCGATCAGGTACGCGCCCATGTCGTTCCAGGCGTTGGCGAACTCCGGATCGATCTGGATCGCCGCGACGCAGTGCTCCATGGCCTCATCCAGCTTGCCGCGCGTGGACTTGGCCCAGCCCAGGTAGGCGTGAGCCTCGGCCGTCGCGTGCAGCTTGATGGACTTCTCGTACAGCACGAGCGCCCGGTCAATGTCGCCATCGAGCTGGCGGGCGTAGGCCATGCGGAAGAGGCGCGTCGCCTCGGCTGTCTTCTCGCGCGTGACATCTCGGCGCGTGCGCTGGTTCATCAGTCCCTGGCCTCGCCTCGTGAGTTCGATTCAAGGCGCGCTCGCTGGCTCGGGCCAGTCGCGCACGTCGCGGTGCTTCGGGCCATGTCGCGCCAGGGAGTTCGCGTGACCCTGCGCGCGCGTTCATGCTCGGTCGCCCGTCGTCCAGACGACCGATCCGCATGCTAGACGGCATGGGATCGGGTGTCAACCCGGTGCGCCCCCGCGAACGCGCGACCTTGATACCATGGGCCATCGCATGACCGATCCGCTGCTCCGGCTCCGTCCGGAATTCCCCATCCTCGAGCGAACGACGTACCTGATCTCCAACTCGCTCGGAGCGATGCCCGCCTCCGCGCGTGACTCGCTCGGCGCGTACTGCGACACGTGGGCGGCGCGCGGCGTGCGCGCGTGGGCCGAGGGGTGGTGGACGCTCGCGAGCGAGGTGGGCGACGTGATCGGGCGCCTCATCGGCGCGGGCCCTGGCGAAGTCGGCATGCACCTCAACGTCACGAGCGCGGCCGCATCCTTCATTTCCGCGCTCGACTTCACGGCGCCGCGCGACGGCATCGTCGTGACGGACATGAACTTCCCGTCGCTGCTCTATCTCTACTCCGAGCAGCAGCGGCATGGCGTGCGCCTCGTGCACGTCGGGTCGCCCGATGGGGTGCGGGTGGACACGCAGGCCGTGATCGACGCCATCGACGAGCGCACGCGGCTGGTCGCGCTCGACCACGTCCTGTTTCGCAGCGCGTTCATCCAGGACGCGAAGGCCATCGCCGAGGCCGCCCATGCTCGCGGGGCGCTCGTGCTGCTCGACGCCTTCCAGTCGGTCGGCACCGTGCCCGTGAACGTCCGCGAACTTGGCGTGGACGCGGCCATCGGCGGGGCGCTCAAGTGGCTCTGCGGCGGGCCCGGCGCGTGCTGGCTCTGGGTGCGCCCGGATCTCGCCGGGGAGCTCCGGCCCGCGCTCACGGGATGGATGGCGCATCCCGATCCATTCGCGTTCGACCCGGGCGCGATGCGCTATCGCGAGGACGGGTTCCGCTTCATGAACGGCACGCCGAACATCCCCGGTCTCATGGCGGCGCGCCCGGGCATCGAGATCGTCGAGCGCGCGGGCGCCGCGGCCATCCGGGCGAAGTCCATGCGACAGACCGCGCTGCTCATGGACCTGGCGCGCGAGCGCGGGTTCACCGTCCGCGCGCCCGAGCGAGCCGAGGAGCGTGGCGGGACCGTGGCCGTGGATGTCCCGGAAGGCAAGGCCGTGTGCCAGGAACTCCTCGCGCGCGACATCATCGTGGACTACCGGCCGCAGGCGGGCATCCGCATCTCGCCTCACTTCTACTCGACCGATGACGAACTCCGGCACTGCATCGAGCAGGTCGGCGAGATCCTGCAATCGCGAGCGCACGTCCGGCACATCGCGACCACCCCGAGATACGGATGACCACCAGCACCCCCGTGCCGCTGCGGCTCGTCAAGCACGAGCCACGGCAGCGGCTCCTCGACATCTCGCCGCTCGTCTCGTCGCGCACCGACGTGTGGCCGGGCGACACGAAGTTCTCGACCCGCCGGGTGATGGACCTGGATGCCGGCTCGTCGTGCACCGTGACCACCATCACCACCACGGTTCAGATCGGCTCGCACGCGGACGCGCCGCTCCACTTCTCGGCCGGAGGAGAAGACGCCGCGAGCATGGATCTGCGCGCGTTCGTCGGTCCGGCCCGCGTCGCGCGCATGCCGCGGCGCGAGGGCATCACGCTGGCGGACGTGCGCGCGCTCGACCTGCGCGGGGTCGAGCGGCTCCTGTTGCACGCCCGTCCCGAGCGCCCGCGCGGCCCCGCGCGATTCGACGAGGGGTTCGCGTGGCTCGAGCCTGACGCCGCCGAGCACCTGGCCGGCGCGGGCCTGCGGCTGCTGGGCACCGATGGCTTCTCGGTGGACCATCCGGAGAGCAAGACCCTGGACAGCCATCACGCGCTGATGCGTGGCGGCTGCTACATCATCGAGGGTCTGGATCTGACCGGCGTCACGCCAGGGGACTACGAACTGATAGCGCTCCCTCTCAAGCTCTCGGGCTGTGACGCGTCCCCCGTACGCGCTATCCTTCGAGACCTGCCCGCCTCATCGTCGTTGCGGGGCGGACTGCCACGCGGGGCGCGGCGGCGCGCCTCGCCTGCGGGCGACATCGCGGATAGAATCCCGCCTTCCCGAGACGGAGAACCCATGCAACTGAACTGCCTTCACTCCTCCATGCACCTGAAGAAGGGCGACAAGGTCAAGGTCACGCTCGACACGGCGGCCAACGTGATGCTGCTGGCGGACCGCGACTTCGACGCCTATCTCGAGGGCAAGGGCCATCACTACTACGGCGGATGGGTGACCGAATCGCCCGTCGAGCTGGCCGTGCCCGAGGATGGCCGGTGGAACCTGATCATCGACTCGCCCGGCGACACGGGTCGCGGCGTCGGCGCGAAGGTCGAGGTCGTCCGTTAACGCCGTGACGCCGACCGATCACCTTCACGCCGCGAACTGGCTCGAGGCCGGCGACACGGTGAGCGTGCGTTTGGACGAGCCCGCGAACGTCATGTTGCTGGACGACGAGGCGCACGCCGCGTACGAGGCCGGGCAGCCGTTCCGCTATCTCGGCGGCTGGGTCACGCGCGACCAGATCACCCTCTGGCCGCCGCGCCCGGGGCGCTGGCACGTGGTCGTGGACCTCGGCGGCGCCACCGGACGCGTGCGCGCGAGCGTGGACGTGATGCGGGGCTGACGCCCCGCGGGGACATCGTGCGGGGCTGACGCCTGCGGGCGCCTGGCGCCGGGCGGGGCAGGACATCCGAGACGGGGGCTGTCGTGAGCATCTCCTCCGAGTACCTCGAGTGGATGGTCGATCAGCTGGGCGGGCTGGGTCCCGTCACGGTGCGGCGGATGTTTGGCGGCGCCGGCCTCTACCACGCGGGCGTGATGTTCGGGCTCGTGGATGACGACGTCGCCTACTTCAAGGTGGGCGACGCCAATCGCCTGGACTACGTGGAGCGGCGCATGCGGGCGTTCTCGCCGACGCCGGGCGCGATGTCCTCGACGTGGTTCGAGGTCCCCGGCGACGTGCTCGAGTCACCCTCCGAGCTGGTCGAATGGGCCCGTCAGGCCGTGGACGCCGCCGCGGCCGCTTCGAAGAAGCCCGCCCGCAAGCGCGAGCCGGCGGCACGGCCGCAGAAACCTAGCCGGTCCACCGCGGCGCGCGGCCCTCGGCGTGCGCGGTGAAGAACTCGCGGTGATCCGCCGAGCGCAGCAGCGTCGCCTGCGCGCTCGCTTCGAGTTCGAGCGCCGCTTCCAGGCTCATGTCGGTCTCGGCCGAGAGAGCGCGCTTGGTCAGCCGCAGGGCCTCCTGCGGTCCCTCGGCCACCCGACGGCCCCACGCGGTGGCGGTCTCGAGAACGCTCGCGACCGGAACGACGCGGTTGGCGAGTCCCCACGCGAGCGCCTGATCTGACGTGATCGGCTCGCCGAACAGGAGCACCTCGCTGGCCCGGCCATGGCCGATGACGCGGGGCAGGAGCCAGGCCGCGCCCATGTCGGCGCCCGTCAGGCCCACCTTGGTGAACAGGAAGTGCGTCTTGACGCCCTCGCCGATGACGCGCAGGTCGCAGGCGAGCGCGATGACCGCGCCCGCGCCGGCGGCAGGACCGTTGACGGCGGCGATGGCGATCTGGGGCATGCGGCGGAGGTTCCTTATCACTTCGCACGTCATGCGCGTGAACGCGAGCGTCTTCTCCATGTCGCCTGCCAGCAGCGGGCCCATGATGTCGTCAATGTCGCCGCCCGAGCAGAAGCCCTTGCCCGCGCCGGTGATGACGAGCGCCCGGACGCGCGACCCTTCGGGCGAGGAGAGCCAGGCGGTGAGCGCGACGAGGTCCGCGTACACGTCGAACGTCAGCGCGTTGAGCCGGTCCGGCCTGTCGAACGTCAGCGTCGCGACGCCCGCGCTTTCCTCGAAGCGGAAGTGCTTCCAGCTCATGCCGACACCGCTCCTCCGTCCACCTGGACGGCTGCTCCGTTGATGCCAGCCGCGTCGTCGTGGGTCAGGAACGCCACGACGCGCGCGACTTCCTCGGGCTGGATGAATCGCTGTTGCGGGCTCATGCCCGCGAGTCGCCGGCGGGCTTCTTCCTCGGACGCTCCCGTTCGCTCGACGATGTTCTGCACGGCCTCCTCGAGGATGGCCGTCTCCGAGAAGCCGGGGCACGCCGCGTTCACGGTGATGCCGAAGCGGGCGACCTCGACGGCCAGCGCCCGCACCAGGCCGAGCGCGGCGTGCTTGCTGGCCGTGTAGGCCGCCGTGTACGGGTAGCCGATGCGCCCGGCGGTGGACGCCACGACGACGACGCGTCCCCACTTCTGGTGGAGCATGTGGGGAAGCGCCGCGCGCGCCAGGACGAACGCCGCCGTGGCGTTGAGCTCGAGCGCCAGGTTCCAGTCCTCGTCGGTGGCCTCGGTCGTCTTGGATGACGGAGCGACGCCCGCGACGTGGACGACGATGTCCGGCGACCGGCCTGCGAGCGCGGTGGCGCGCTCGATGACCCGTGCCGATTGCGCCCTGTCCGACAGGTCGGCCTCCAGCGCGTGGGCCTTCACGCCGATCTCCTCGACCATCCGGGAGGTCGTCGCGAGGCCGGTCGCGCTGCGGGAGCAGAGGATGAGGTCGCGGCCCTGCCGTGCCAGCTCGAGCGCCGTCGCGCGGCCGATGCCGCGCGAGGCGCCCGTCAGGAGGGCGAGCCGTCGGCTCATGAGCGCTTCGTCGTGCGACGCGCCCGGGTCTTGCCGGCCTTGCGCGCCGGAGCGGCCTTGCGCGCCGGAGCGGCCTTGCGCGCCGGAGCGGCCTTGCGCCGCGTCGTCTTGCGCGCGGTCGCGGCGGGCGCGGCCTTGGCGCCGCGGCTCCGCTTCACCATCGCGCCGATGCGGGTGACCATGCCGCGGCCGATCCAGTGATCCGCCTTGTCGAGCACGTTCTGGATGAGCGCGAACACGTCGCCGCTTCCCGCCCAGTGCTCCTCGATCACCGCCCGGGGCGTCCTCTCGAGCATGTAGTCGAGAGCGAGCGCCAGGACCAGCAGGTCGTCCACGATGCCGACCGGACCGAGGAAGTCCGGGATGAGGTCCACGGGCGACACGGCCCACGCCACGGCGGCGGCGAGAACCGCCTTGCTCTTCGCGTCCACCCGCTTGTCCAGCATGAGCTTGGTCACGAGGTGGAACAGGTCCGGGAACGCGAGCACGTACTCGCGGTACCGCGGGTCAATCTTCTTCTTGGCGGTCCAGTCGGCGACGCGCTTGCGCATCCGAACGTAGAAGTCGTCGTGATGGCTCGTGGACTTGCGCTGGGTCTTCTTCCTTGCTGCCATGTTCACTCCTCGTGATGTGCGGCTGCGCCGGACGAGCTCCGGTCGCGGCGCGCCGTGGTGGCCGGACGCCGGCGAGGCGCCCAGCCATCGGGGGCAATGATGCCCATGAACGGGGCGTCGGTGGCCTGAAGGCCCCAGCCCCAGAGTTGCTCTTCGATGCGTCCAAGATACGACGCGAGGGCCTCCCGTGCGGCCGGTCGCACGCCGCGCTGGCCGAGTTCGGCGTCCGCCACGGTGCCGGGCCTGCCGAACACCAGGCAGGCCGCGCCGAGCCAGCGGTCAACCAGGATCTGGAGGCACCGCCGGTTCGGCGGGTCGTGCGCGAGCGCGGCGATGATCGGCGCGCCGAACGCGGGCGCGGGCGTCACCGCGCGCGCCGCGGCCGCGATCGCGCTGTCGCTCGACCCCGCGAGCGCGCGAAGTTGCTGGTCGAGCGCGCTGCCGAAGAGCACGTCGGCCATGGCGACCTCCGCGAGGGACTCGCAGTTCGGGAGGGGCTCGGCGCGCAGGCGCGCCTGCACGAGCGTCTCCGGATCGTCGCCGGTCGCGAGAGACGGATGAGCCAGGAAGGCGTCGCTGGCGCGGAGCGCGGCGGCGATGCGCGCCGCGACGGCGGCTTGCGGCTCGCCGCCAGGCACGCGGCGCAGGCCGTGCGCGAGGGCGTGAGCGAACGCGCGCGTGCGCCAGGCGCCTCCGAGAGCCAGTCGCGGGACCGGCTCGGCGGGGAACCGTGCGCCGGTGGGATCCACCGGCGGCGGGAGCATCGGCGGGCTCCTCCAGGTGAGCGACATCGCGTGTAAGATACCGCGTCACTCTCATTCGCGCGAAGGATCGCCCGTGATGCAGGCATCATCCGCTCGTCCGCTGCCCGCGACGCTCGATGACGCGCGGGCGCGTCTCATCTTCGCGCTGGACGCGCCGACCGTGCCCGAGGCGGATGCCCTCGTCGCGTCGCTCGCGGGGGGCGTGCGCTTCTTCAAGGTCGGACTGGAGCTCTGGTCCGCCGGAGGGCGCGACGTCGCCGGGCGCCTGGTGGCGGCGGGTCACGACGTGTTCGTGGACCTGAAGCTCCACGACATTCCCGAGACGGTGGCGCGCGCCACGGCCGTGCTGGCGGACCTCGGCGCGAGCCTCATCACGACCCACGGACCGCCGTCAGCCATCGCGGCCGCGGCGAAGGTCAAGGGCGCCACGCGGCTGCTGGGCGTCACGGTGCTGACGAGCATGGACGCCGCCGAGTGGCGGGCCACGACGGTCGCGGCGGCGGAGCGCCCGCTCGGCGAGGTCGTGCGCGACCGCGCGCGCGTGCTGCTGGACGCGGGGTGCGACGGCCTGGTGTGCTCGCCGCTCGAAGTCGCGGCGTTGCGCGCCGCGCATCCCTCCGCCCTGCTCGTGACGCCGGGCGTGCGGCCCGCCGGCGCGGACGCGGGCGACCAGAAGCGCGTGGCCACGCCGCGCGCCGCGCTCGAAGCGGGCGCGGATCTCCTCGTGATCGGCCGGCCCATCCGCGACGCTCCCGACCGCCTGGCCGCCACGAGCGCCATCCTCACCTCGATGCTCGCCTGATCGCCCGGCTCTGCCGGAGGATCGGGCGAGGGGCTCAGCGCGCGACGAACTCGTTCTCGGGGGAGGGGTCGTCCTCGAGGTAGCGCTCGAAGACCTGCCTGATGTTCTCGGGGATGGGGCGCGCCCGGAACGTCGTCATGTCCACGCACGCGGTGGTGAGCTGCGCGTCCGCCATCTGCGAGCCGTCCAGCTTGCGCCGCACGCGGTAGCGCATGCGCACGGACGAGGTGCCCAGCTTCGGGAAGCTCATCGAGATCGTGAGCACGTCGCCGTACCGGACGGGCCTGAAGAAGTCGCCCTCGACGTGCACCGTGGGAAAGCCGACCTTCCACTTCTTGATGACCTCGGCGTACGGCACGCCGACGGCTTGCTCGAAGAACTCCTCCATGGCCAGATGGTAGAAGTTGAAGAAGCGCGGGAAGTACACGATGCCGGCTTCGTCGATCTCGCCGAAACGCACCTTCTTGTCATGCTCGAAGACCACGGGGCATTCCTTTCGCTGCGGGGAGGCCATCGTAGCGGCTTGGCGGCCGGGGAGCGACCACGACGCCCCGTCGCGAGGTACGATCAGGCGCGTTCCCCCGAGGACCCCATGCCCGATCCCATCGGCCAGACCCTCTCCCGGTTCATCCACGAGTCGCAGCGCGACCACCCGGGCGCACGCGGCGAGTTCTCGGATCTGCTCGAGGCGATCGGCCTCGCCGGCCGCGTGATTTCGGCCAGCGTCCGGCAGGCCGGGCTGGCGAATGTCCTCGGTCTTGCCGGCAACACGAACGTGCAGGGCGAGGACGTCAAGAAGCTCGACGTGATCGCCAACGACGCGATGATCGCGGCCCTGGATCACGGCGGCCGCACGTGCGTGCTCGCGTCGGAAGAAGAAGAGACCATCGTCGTCGTGCCCGCCGAGCGGGCGGGCGACTACGCGGTCGCGTTCGATCCGCTCGACGGATCCGGCAACGTGGACACCGCGATGCCCATCGGCACGATCTTCTCCATCTATCGTCGGGCGACGCCGTCCGGGAGCCCCGGGTCCGAGGCCGATCTGCTGCGGCGCGGCGAGCAGCAGGTCGCTGCCGGCTACATCCTCTACGGGTCGTCCACCGTGCTCGTGCTGGCCTGCCGGGGAGTCCACGCGTTCACGCTCGATCCGCTGGTCGGCACGTGGCTGCTGACGCATCCCGACATTCGCATCCCCGCGCAGGGAAAGCAGTGGAGCGCGAACCCCGGCAACCGCGCCTTCTGGCACGGCGGCATCGCGCGTCACGTCGAGAGTCTCGAGAGGGGGGACGCCGCGCTCGGCACGAAGCCCCGGGCGCAGCGCTACGCCGGCTGTCTCGTGGCCGACGTTCACCGCATCCTGCTCGAGGGCGGGATCTTCCTCTACCCGGCGGACACGAAGGATCCCGGCAAGCCGCACGGGAAGCTCCGCATGCTGTACGAGTGCGCGCCGATGGCCTTCATCGTCGAGAAGGCCGGGGGCGCGGCCACCGACGGGCGCCAGCGCATCCTCGACGTGCCGATCCGCGAGCTCCACCAGCGCGCGCCGCTGCTCATCGGCAGCCGCGACGATGTCGCGCGCGCCACCGAGAGCGCCAGCGGCGATCCCTACGCGGGCTGACCCGGGGCGACGAGCTCCTCCAGCAGGTCGCCGGCCCAGGCGGCCCACGGCTCGTCCAGCCGGGCCACGACGCGCGGGGTTTGCGGCGCGGCCTCGTGCACCGCGTCGAGCGCGCGCCGTCGCTCCTCGGGCGCTGCGGCGGCGCGGCGGCCGAGCGCGCCCGGCGCGTCGTTCACGACCACGGCCCGCGATCGCTGCAAGAGCGCCAGCCAGTTGCTCTTCCAGAACTTCTGCGGCATCGCGGGGTTCACCAGGAAGATCAGCGCGTCCGAGGGAATGACCTCCATGGCGGAGTTTCCTTCCGTGACCAGCTCGCGGTCTCCGGGCAGGAGCTCCTGCACGTGCGCCCAGCCCGCGGCGTGTTCGCCGGGCTTGCACAGGCACCAGATCACCGGATCGGCGCCCGCGCGCGCGATGCGGCCCGTGTCCGTGTTTTCCGTGCGGATGGCCTGGTCGTCGCTGATGACGGTGAAGGCCTCGTGCAGGCGCGTGCACGCGCAGCGCCGCTGGGCGTCCTTCGGGCAGTTCCCGTCCCGGAACACGGTCGTGAACTTGACTGCGGCGAAGCGTCCGGGATGGGCCTCGAGCAGGCGCTCGATGAAGAGCGTCTTGCCCGCGCCGTTGCCGTGGCTGACGATGCCGAGGAGTCTCATGACGCGGACAGTCTCGCCTTCCGGGGACGCGCCGTCCAGGCGCGGGCGGCGCGCAGGTCGGCGGGCGTGTTGACATTGAGCAGGGAGCGCGCGAGCGCCGGGTGCTCCGGCAGGGTCTCGATGTCCACCCAGTGCACGCCGCCGGGCGGCAGCCACGCCGT
The DNA here is from genome assembly GCA_964613915.1 of uncultured Thermoanaerobaculia bacterium. GTDB lineage: Bacteria > Acidobacteriota > JBCCFW01 > JBCCFW01 > JBCCFW01 > CAZTIW01. The sequence continues at coordinate 58,915 of CAZTIW010000006.1, read as the reverse complement.
CATCTTGCGTTCGCCCCCGGCGAGCGCCGCGCGGGCCAGGGGGGCCAGAGCCGTCCGGTAGATCGCGTGCAGGGGCTCGGGCCTTCCGGCCTGACGCGGCAGCACGGTGAGCCCCGTCGCGAGCGCCCGGCGCATGAGCAGGCGCAGCAGGCGGACATCCAGCAGGGGCAGGTCCGCCGCCACCACGATCAGCCAGGGGCGGGGCGCCGCCGCGAGGCCGGCCGCGAGACCGCCGAGGGGGCCGGCGCCCGGGATCAGGTCGGCCACGGGCGTGACCGGGAGTCCTTCCCACGCCTCGGGCCGCGGCGTCGCCACGAGCACGGGATCGCACAGGCTCGATAGGATGCCGACCGTGCGCTCGCCGATGGTCTGGGCGCCTGCGCGCAAGCGGCCCTTCTCGGCGCCGCCCATGCGCGTCCCGAGCCCGCCGCCCACGACGAGACCACTGGCCGACGCGAACTCTGGGAGAATGACGCCCATGCCCGATCATGCCCTGCGTGCCCGCCGCTACCGCCTCGCTCTCGTGGCGCTCGCCACGACGCTCGTCGTCGCCTCGCTCCCCGGCTGCAGCAGCAGCGGCGACGGGGGGACGGATCCGGGCCCCGAGCCCATCACGACGGCGCTCCGAATCGTGATCACGGCCACGGCCAGCCCCGTCCGTGGCGTCAACGCGGACCTGCGACACGCCACCACGCTGACCGTGACGACGGTTCAGCAGGGGACCGCGTGGACCGGCAGCAGCTGCGCGGAGAACGTTCAGGCCGGCCGGTCGCAGCTGGCCTGCGTGGGCAACGCGGATCTCGCCGCCCCGTTCACGGCATGGACCCTCTCCGTGACGCACGCGCCTGATGTCGAGCCCCTGGACGCCATCACGTCGCTCACCTGCACGGGAGCGGACGCCACCGGCGCGGCGGTGGCCGTCACCTGCGACATCACCTGACGCTACCGGTCAGTTCAGGACAGCGCGCGCTTGGCGCGAAGGGCGTCCTCGACCGTGGCGAGAAGCTCGCGGTTGTTCCACGGCTTGTTCACGAAGCGGAACACGCCCGTGCGCTCGTAGGCGTCGTCGAGGGCGGCAGGGCTGCCATAGCCCGTGATGAGAATCGTCGGCGTCTCGGGCCGGCTCCCGCGCACGCGCGCGAGCATCTCGCGACCGGACATCTTGGGCATGCGGTCGTCGCTGATCACGACATCGTGGCGGGCCTCGTCGAACCGGGCGAGCGCCGTGAGCGGATCGGCGCACGTCTCCACGTCCACGTCGAGCAGCTCGAGCACGGCGCAGACCAGCCCCAGCACCCCCGGATCGTCATCCACGACCAGGATCCGGCGGCGGACGTCGGCGGCCTGGTGGATGCGGTCCTTCTCGGGGAGGAGGGCGGCTGGGCGTTCGGCGAGGGAAGTGCTCATGCGGTGTCTCCGGGCGGCTGTCGCCGCGCCTGGGAGAACTGCAAGCATCGCGCCATGAGCCCAGGTGGCCGGGGAAGGCCTTCGGCGGCCTCGGCGGGGTCGGGACGGGTCGCGGCGATGGGAGAACGTGCCACCGCGATGGCAGGGACGACCGGGTCCTGAATTCGGCGCCACGGGAGCCGTGCTGAGGGGGGGGTGCACGGCCCCCGGGCGCCTCTACAACCAAGGAGTTCGGCGCGGACCCGGTCGAGCTTGACGTCTTTTCGAACGGCCTCCGCACGGTGGGGGCTCGGCCCCTGCCGACGCGCGTCGCGGGCTGCCGCCGGCCGGTTGCCGTGGGGCGGAGGTTGCTTTAGGATCCGCCGTCCCTCACAGACCAGACCGGATGACACCCTCGGCCGGGCATGCCGCCCGCCTTCCGCGAAGGCCAAGGAGCAGATCGTGGCTAGCAAGTCCGCCCCCATCAACTCGCTCGACATTGACCGCCTCATTCGCGAGGAAGTGACCGATTGGTTCACCTCCAATCGCAAGGGCTTCGAGAACTCCATGCGCAAGGTCGCCGACCAGGTCAAGGAAGAGGTCGAGCGCTACTGGATGGACGAGAACCAGAAGCTCCGCTCGCGCGTGAATCAGCTCGAGGAAGAGATCAAGCGCATGCGGCAGGTCATCAGCGTCGTTCGCACGCAGGTCGACGAGGAGCAGATTCTCCAGGCCTGATCGGCCGGCAGATCCCTTCGCGCCGAGCGGCCGGACGCCCCTGGGCCCCGGCCGCTTCTCGCGTTTGGCTGCGGCGTTTACCTCGGGAGCCCAATCGGGCATCATCAGAGAAACCAGGGGGCACCCCCCGCGGGTGCGCTGGAGGTTGTCGTGCTCCATTCCGATCGCCAGATCACGTGTTCCGACTGCGGCGCCGAATTCACGTTCACGGCGGCCGAGCAGGAGTTCTTCGACCAGAAGGGCTTCCGCCATCCCCGCCGGTGCAAGCCGTGCCGTCAGGCCAAGAAGGATGCCGGCGGTGATCGCGGCCCGCGCGGTGGCGGCGGCTTCGGGGGAGGCGAGAGGGAGACGTTCCCCGCCACGTGCACGAACTGCGGAGCCGAGACGACGGTTCCCTTCAAGCCCGATCCCGCCCGCCCGACCTTCTGCCGCAAGTGCTACGGCGAGAGGAAGAGCTCGCGCGGGTGATCCCGTCGCGGAGGCCGGGCGAGCGCCCGTCAGCCTTCGAGGGAATCGGCTAGCTCACGCAGCAAGGCCGCCGCGCGCGCAGCCTCGGCGCGCGAGAGGTGGCTCGCGGACTCGCGAACGGCGCGCGCCAGCTCTTCGATCGCCTGCACACGCACGTCCGCCACGGGATCCGGAGGGTGGCCATCACGGCTTCGGGCCGCGGCCTCCGCGGCGGGCGCGAGCCCGGGTTCCACGTCGGGCGAACCGTCGAGGAGGCGCCCCACGGCGGCGCGGAACGACTCGGCAGAGCCCGGCGCGGCGACCACCGTCTCGCCGTCGCGCGCCCACACGTTCGCGAGCACGTCCTGCTTGGTCGCGTGCACCGCGAGCATGCGTTCCTCGAGCGAGTTCTCGGTGACCAGCAGGATCTCCTGCACCGTGCGGACCGCGCCGATCCGATGCACGCGAGCCAGGCGCTGCTCGAGCCGCGCCGGGTTCCAGGGCAGGTCCAGATTGATCACCAGGTCGGCCGCCTGCAGGTTGAGCCCCAGCCCGCCCGCGTCGGTGCTGACGAAGACCGCCGGGCCATCCTGCGACGCGAAGGCGCGAAGGAGCTGGGGCCGCACCGGCACGGCCACGTCGCCGCGCAGGCTGAACACGGGCAGGCCCAGCCGGCGCGCCACGTCTTCCGCAGAGGCCGTCATCTCCGTCCACTCGGAGAACACGACGGCCTTGCGCCGCTCGCCGAGGCAAGCATCGCGCAGCAACTGGCGGAGTTCCGCCAGCTTGGGCACGTTCCGCGGATCGGTCTTGACGCCGACGAGGTGCGGGCCGTCGCAAGCGCGGCGCGCGATCATCAAGAGGCGCTGGAGCCGGTCGAGGTCAGCCGGGAGGAGCTTCTTCTTCGCGGCGATGCGCCTGACGGCGGCCAGGGCCTCGTCGTACGACGGCAGGGCCTGCGCGTGCATCGGGACGAGCATCAGGCTCCGGATGCGCGCGGGCAGGTCCAGCGCGACGTCCTCCTTGCGGCGCCGCAGGAACGCGGGCTGCAGTCGCGTGCGCAGCGCGTCGAGCCCCCGGTAGGCGATCACGCGGCGGCCGTCCTCATCCCGCACCTGGTGGTCGCGCTCCAGCTGCCACAGCGGCGGCAGCAGGCGCTGATCGATGAGCTGGGCGATGGCGTAGGCCTCCTCGAGGCGGTTCTCGAGCGGCGTGCCCGTGAGGGCGAAGACGTGGCGCGCGGGGATGTCCTTGAGCGCGCGCGCCGTGACCGCTCGCAAGCCCTTCGCGCGCTGCGCTTCATCCAGGATGACCAGGTCGGGGGCGTGCGCGTGGTGCACGGCGTGATCGCGCAGGACTTGCTCGTAGTGCGTCACGAGCCAGGCCGGGCGCGAGGCGATGGTGGCCTCGCGCTCGGACGCGGAGCCGCGCAGGAGCGTCGCGTCCTCGCCGGCCCAGCGACGGATTTCGTCCTGCCAGCCACCCCGGAGCGACGCGGGGCAGACGATCGTGACGGCGTGCACGGGCGCCCGCGCCCGCCGCATGACGACCGCCGCGAGGATCGCCTGCACGGTCTTCCCCAGGCCCATCTCGTCCGCGAGCAGCGCGCGTCCCGTGCGCGCCAGGAAGGCGATGCCCGCGCGCTGGTAGCCATGGAGCGGGAGCGGGGTCGCCGGGATGAGCGTCGCCGGGTCAACGCCGTCGAAGTCGGGGACGCGCCGCAAGCGATCCTCAAGCCAGGCCAGGGCGGCTGGCTCGACCGCGTCGCCCAGCGCGAGCAGCGCCTCGCGCATCGCTGCGACATCACCGAGCGGGCCCGTCCATCGGCCGACGGCGTCGAAGCAGGCGGCGAGCGGACCGTCGGCGGCGGCGATCATGGCGGGACCGAACCAGCGCGGCTCCACGGCTTCGCCGAAGTGCAGGTACACGCGTGGCCGGCGCGCGGCTTCGACGTGCGCGGCGGGCAGCGTCATGCCGCCGGCCGCGAGCGTCAGGCGCACGCGCTCGACGTGCTTGCAGGCATGGAGGCGGTTGGCCTCGAAGTCCGGGCAGTCGCAACCGTGAGGGCCGTCCACGTCGCCGCGGACCGCGACCGTGTACGTGAAGCCCGTGTGGCTGTGCACCAGGATGTGCGCCGGCTCGTCGGCCGGCACCGTGCGCATGCGCTCCCGGCGTGCCGCGACCTGCCGCTCTTCCATCGCGTCGCGTCGCGCGGCCTCCGCGTCGGGGGGCCGGTCCGCCACGACGGAGGCGAGCGTCGCCTGGCGGGGTGGTCGCGGCCGAACAGCGCGGTCCGTCGCGCGATCCGCGGCAGGGGAGTCCCGTGGCGGGAGCCACAGGGCGCGCGCCGCGGCGACCTGGTGCTTGCACGGATCTCGCCACGACGGGCAGTCGCAGGCGGACGCGAGCTGCCCCGCTTCGATCCAGAAGGACACCTGGTACTTGCCCGTCTCGCCGCGCACGAGCATCGTGACGCCGTGATCCTGGGCGGCCGGTGGCTCGACCCGCTGCTCGCGCGCGAACTGCTCGCCGTGCTCCGTGGCGTGCGCGTCCGCGCTCGCGAGGAAGCGCGCGAGCTGCGCCCGCGTCACGCGGGCGGGGAGCGCGGGGTGGTTGGACATGGATGCGGGGTGTCGCGCAGGTGGCGACGTGCAGACGTTGCCCCGACATCGGCGCCAGCGCAAGGGAGGCACGCCCGGCGTTCGCCGCCGCCGCGGCGCGCGACGCTCCGGCAAAAGCGCCTTCGGTTCTTCGCTTCGGAGAAGCAACAGTCCTCCTTCGCCCCGGCGATCGCCGCAGGTTCCTCTCCGTCCCGAAACGCAACATGGACGGCGCTTTGCGGGCAGATCGAGCGTCCGCAGGACGCTCCGGACGGCGTCGCCCTGCCGCTGGTGGCACTCGGCAAGCGCACCGACGGGGACCTAACCTGAGCCTGCCTGCGCTGCCCGCGCGTCGGGAGCGTCGAGCGCCAGCTCGCGGGATGCGACCCGCGAGCCGGCACTTCCCAGGGGGCCGTCCATCATGCGCCGTCGTACGTCATGTTCCGCCCGATCCTCCCGTCGGACCGCCGCGCTCGTCGCGGGCGTGCTCACCCTCCTGCTCTCGGCGAGCGCGGCGGCGCAGGCGCCGACGGTCGGGCTCCTCACGCACGATCCCCGCCGATTCGACGGCTACACGCTCTTCTCGCCCATGCTGTCGTCGAACACGTACCTGATCGACATCAACGGGATGCTCGTCAACTCGTGGACGGCCAGCGGAACGCCGGGACTCATGGGTTACCTCACCGAGGAGGGACACCTGCTGCGGGCCGTCTCCCTCGCGCCGAACCTCGATCCGCGGTGGAACTCGGCTGTCGGCGGCGGCGGAAGACTCGAGGAGTACGACTGGGACGGCACGCTCCTGTGGAGCATTGACTACGCGTCGCCGGCCCATCTCCAGCACCACGACTTCCTCAAGCTGCCCAACGGCAACGTCATCATGATCGTGTGGGAGTGGAAGTCCACCGCGGAGGCCATCGCCGCGGGGAGGGATCCGGGGAGGCTGGGTGGCGGCGCCTTCTGGCCCGACATGTTGATCGAGGTCGAGCCGACGCCTCCGGTGGGAGGGAACGTCGTCTGGGAGTGGCATGTCTGGGATCACCTCGTCCAGGAGCTCGATCCGACGAAGGCGAACTACGCTCCCGTGGCCGACCACCCGGAACTGATCCACATCAACGCCGTCACGGACGATGGCGCCGTGGATTTCAACCACCTCAACGGTCTCGCGTACAACGCCGAGCTCGACCAGCTCATCATGAGCTCGCGAGGGTTCAACGAGTTCTGGGTCATCGACCACTCGACGACCACGGCCGAGGCCGCGTCCCACACGGGCGGCAGGAGCGGCCGGGGCGGCGACATCCTGTACCGCTGGGGCCATCCGCTCCAGTACCGGCGCGGCGTGATGGCGGATCGCACGCTGTACAACCAGCACGACGCCCAGTGGATCGCGCCGGGGCATCCCGGGGCCGGGAACATCCTCGTTTACAACAACGGGGGCGACAGGCCGGGCGGCGCGGCGTCGTCCGTGGACGAGATCGTCCCGCCGCTGAATCCGTCCGGCACCTACGACATCGGAGCTGGCGCCTTCGAGCCGGCGGCGCCCACCTGGACGTACATGGGCACGCCGCGCTCGAGCTTCTATTCGGCGATCATCTCCGGCGCGGAGAGGCTGCCGAACGGCAACACGCTCATCACCGAGGGCGTGAAGGGCAACATCTTCGAGGTGACGTCCGCGGGGGAGATCGTGTGGCGATACGTCAACCCTGTGATTGGCAGCGGGCCGCTCGCGCAGGGCGCGACCATTCCGCAGGGCCCGTTCATTCGCAACAACGCGGTGTTCAAGGCCAGGCGTTACGCGCCCGACTACCCGGGCCTTCAGGGCCGCGATCTCACGCCAGGTCCGCACATCGAGACGTTCACGGCCCCGCGGACGGTGCCCGACGGTTCGCTCGGGACGAGCCCGTTCCGCCCGAGCAAGCTGGATCCGGCGGCGGCCGACATCCAGGTGGCGTGGGACGTGGTGTCGTGCCCGTCGGACGACTACCACCTGATCCTCGGATCGCTGGTGGATGTCGCGAGCTTGCGCCTCTCGGGCGATTTCTGCCGGCTGGGGACGACGGGGAGCGCTCAGGCCAGCGGCGTGCCGTCCGGCGACCTGTTCATGCTGCTCGTCGGCGTGAGCCGGTTCGGCATCTACGAGAGCGGCTGGGGCGCCGACAGCTTCGGCCGCGAGCGCAACGGGACGCATCCCTCGCTCGCGTGCGGGGTGACGACCAAGGCCATTTCCGCCTGCCCGTAGGGCGCGGAGCGCGTGGGCGGAGGGGGAGGCAAGGCCACGATTCGATTCCGAGTCGTGAAGAGCGATTCAGCCGACCGTGCGTCAGCCGATGGTCTCGCGGATGATCTCCTCGCAGCTCGTGATCTGCTCGCGGATCTTGTTGAGCCCGGACATGCGCAGGGTCAGCATGCCGTTGCGGAGGCCGACCTGCTTGAGCTCGCTGGCGGAGCCGTTCACGAGAATCAGCTCGCGGATCTCGTTCGTGACGCGCAGCGTCTCGAACACGCCGGTCCGGCCCTTGTAGCCCATGCCGTCGCAGGCGGTGCAGCCCTTGCCCTTGACCGGTTCGATCGTGCGAGCTTCCTCGGGGGCGAATCCCATCTGCACGAGCTGCTCGATCGAGATGCTGTCGCGCTCGCGGCACTCCGTGCAGACGCGGCGCACCAGGCGCTGCGCGACGACGATGTGAAGGCAGCTCGCGATGAGAAACGGTTCGATGCCCATGTTCGTCAGCCGGTTGATGCAGCCGGGGGCGTCGTTCGTGTGGAGGGTGGACAGGACGAGGTGGCCGGTGAGGGCCGCCTTCACCGCGATCTCGGCCGTCTCGAAGTCGCGGATCTCGCCCACGAAGATGATGTTCGGATCCTGCCGCAGGAAGGCGCGCAGCGCCGTGGCGAAGCTCAGGCCGATGGACTCGCGCGCCTGGACCTGATTGAGCCCCATGGTGCCGAACTCGACCGGGTCCTCGCACGTGATCACGTTGACGTCGGGCTTGTTCACGTCGGACAGCGCCGAGTACAGCGTGTTGGTCTTCCCCGAGCCCGAGGGGCCCACGACCAGGCACATGCCGTACGGCCGGTGGATGGCGTCGCGGAACCAGGTGAGCGGCTCGCGCTCGAAGCCCAGCTCTGTCAGGTCAACGCGCACGTTGTCCCGGTCGAGGATCCGCATGACGACCTTCTCGCCATGGATGGTCGGGATCGACGAGATGCGGAAGTCGATGTCCTTCTTCTTCTTGGTTCCCGGGATGGTCTTGCGCAGGCGGAGGCGCCCGTCCTGCGGCATGCGCCGCTCGGAGATGTCCATCTTGCCCATGATCTTGATGCGCGAGATGACCGGGTCGCGCAGGTCAATGGGCGGTCTCATGACCTCGCGCAAGACGCCGTCCACTCGGTAGCGGATGCGCATCTCGGTCTCGTAGATCTCGAAGTGAATGTCCGAGGCCTTGGTCTTGAGCGCGTTGTCGATCACCATGCTCACGAGCCGGACGATCGGCGCGGCATCCGCCGCGGTCGCGGCGTCGAGATCGCCCAGGGCTTCCATCTCGGCGCGCATCTCGACGTCGTCGAGGTCGAAGCCGTCGAGGTCGTCCAGCAGGCCGTCCATCGGATCGTCGTCCTCGACGTAGAGGATCTCGAGGCCCGCGTCGATCTGGGCCGTGGTGGCCTGCGTGACCTCGGTCTTCAGGCGCGTGACGAACTCCACCGTGTCGATGGCGAACCGATCCTTGGGGTTCTCCATCGCCAGGAAGATCTTCTTGTCCAGCCGGCCGGTGATGACCACGCGGTAGTTGCGGGCCACCTTCTCGGGGATGAGCTTGCCGAGCTTCGGATCCAGCTCGCCCCAGGTCTTGGCGACCAGTTCCTTCATCTGGTCGCGCGTGCTCGCCTCGACCGACAGCCCCGTGCGCGGACCCTCTGGGCCGCCCGAGGCGCCGAGGTTCGGCATGGGCGCGTCGTCGCTGGTGTCGTCGGCAGCGGGCGCCTTCGTATCGCCCAGCAGGTCATCGAGGCTCAGCGTGTCCTTCGGGGGGAGCGCCGCGGGCCGCTCGCCGGCGGACGCGCTGGCGCGCACGGTGTCCACGTCGAGCCCGTCGAACGGCGGGGCCGCGGCTGAGGGCTTCGGGCCATGCGCGCCATTCCCGTTGCCGGGCTTGGGCGTCGCCGGCGACGACGTCGCGGGCGCCCCGAGGAGAGCGCCGAGGTCGAGCGTGCCGGAGGAACCGCTTGAGGCCGCGAGGCCCGGACGCGCGGCGCCGGCGGGCGGCGGCGGCGGCGTGGCGCCCGGTCCCGGCGCTGACGGACCGAGGAAGTCGTCGAGGCTTCCGACGGGCGCCGCGGCGGCCGGCGTCTTCGCCGGCGGCGCCGCCGGTGTCGGCGCAGCGGCCGGGGCCGCCGGCTTCGGCGCCGGGGCTGGCGCCGCCGCGGCGGGCGCCGCTGGCGCGGCTGCGGGGGCCTCGGCGGCCTTCTTGTGGATCCGCGCGATGGTTCGCTCGATGTCCTCCCATCGGGCGGCGACCGCGTTGACCTGAAGGCCCGTCGCCAGCGCGATGGCCTTCTTCGCCTTCTCGAGGTCGCCCGCGCACGCCACGGTCAGCACGTTTCCGTTCCTGTCCACGGGGATCGCCCGGTAGGCGCGCGCAGCGTCCTCGGTGAGGAGCTTGCCGACGAAGGGCACGACGGCGTCGAGCATCCGCTGTTCCGCCGACATGTAGAACGTGTCCAGCGCGATGCGCACGGTCGAGGGGCTTCCCACCACCGGCTGGATCTCGCACTTGGATGCCGTCCGGACGAGGTCAATGGCCATCAGGTTCGTCGGATCCTGCATGAGCAGGATGAGCGTCTCGCCGGCCTTCTCGAGCGGCACGCAGCCGAGCTGTCGAGCCCGGTCCTCGGGCACGAGCTTCAGCACCCGGGGACTGGGGCGGGGGAGCCGCGCCAGGGACAGGCCCGGAATCTCGTAGTGCCGGCCCAGAACGTCGGCCAGGGCGTCTTCCGACAGCATGCCGAGCCCGACGATGACCTCGTCAATGGCCCGGCCGGCCTTGGCCGCCGTGGCCTGGGCCTGCTGGAGCTGGGCCGGGGTGATCCGGCCGCTTCCCAGGAGAATCCTCTCGATGTCCACGCTCATCTTCAGGTGCCGTGCTCGCGGGGAAAGAGTGGACGCAGGATGGCCCCATCGCACGCTCGGCGCCAGATCAGGCGGCGCGGGCGGCACTTGGGGGGCCGGGTTCCGCGCCTCGGGCAACGGCGGGCTCCAGGCTGGGGATGACTGCCCCGTCAATCTAATGACCGGCCGTCAGAGGGTCAAGGCGCCCTCCGTTGCCGAACGCTGCGGAGTCGGGGTAGGCTGCCCGTTCAGCCTGCGGTAGGGGTTCCGTCAGAAAAGGCCGCTCCGGCCGGTTTCGTGCGATCGAGCACGGTGTCGCCGCGGAGCTTGTCACGTGGCACGGGCCGATCCGAAGTTCGCCTGCACCGTTTCGCGTGCGGGAGACACGGAGCCCAGCGGAGGCACGTTCGCGCCCCCACCGGGTTGTCCAGCATCTCAGGGGAAGGAAAGCAGCAGCATGAAGCTCTCTGGTCACGCCATGGTTCGATTCGTCACTGTCGCGGCCGTTGGCGCCGCCCTCGCCCTCGCCCCGCTGCGCGCCGAAGCGCAGGCTCCCCCCGTCCCGCGCAAGACGCCCGGCGGTCCCTTTGTCAGCACGCTGACGCAGCCCTACTCGGCCGAGGCCGGTCGCGACATTCAGTGGACCATCGCCCCCATCACCAACGCGAGCCCGAACCCCGGCGTCTTCACCTTCCGGGACCGCCCCGACGGCGGCGGCACGCAGGAGTGCGAGGCCGGCTTCCCTGGTGGCTCGCAGGAGACGCCCGCCTCCAACACGCCTGCGCCCGGCTGGCTGCAGTTCCCCGACGAGGGGGACGGGACCTGTGACGCCTTCGTCACCGTGGCCGCGCCAGCGTCCGGCTACACGATCAACTGCACGGTGAATCCGCCCTTCCTCGAGATCACCAACATCAATCTCGGCGCGTTCCAGCAGACCAGCATCACGTTCCTGACCACCCTCGATCCCACGGCTGCCGTCGGTGCCTTTGCGTGCAACTGGGGCCACATCATCGCGCCGGGCGGCGGCGGCTCGGACACCTATCCCTACGGCACCGGCAATGTTCCCGGCTGCTCCTGCGTCCTCGTGGCCATGCCCTCGGGCTTCGACATCGAGGTGACGAAGACGGGCCGCATCGTGCCCCCCGCCACCCGCCTCATCCCGGGCGCCCCGGACGCGAACATCCAGTACACGATCACCGCGACCAACACGGGGTCGACCGACATCACGAACGGCCGGTTCACGGACACCGTGGGCGGCGCGACGGTGGCGCAGGGACGCGGACTCGAGTGGGTCCGGGTGGATGACTGCCCGGCCGGCCTGACGTGCACCATCAATCCCGCGAACACGACGCTGACCGTCACGGGCATCAACCTCGCATCCGCCGACCCCGACGAGTCGGTCAGCGTGCTCGCGACGGCTCGCGTGACGTGCGCGGCGGCGACCAACATTGACAACGGTCAGGTCTGCAATCAGGCGCAGTTCGCGGTCACGGGTCAGCCGGGGAGCTTCCCGACGGACGACCCCACGACGCCGGCGCTCGCGGACGCGACGTGCATGCAGGTCGTGTGGAGCAACCTGACGACGACGCAGAAGTTCGTGGATGGCTTCACGGATGGCAACGGCAACAACCAGCTCGACGCGGGCGAGCCCGTGAACTTCCGCATTCGCGCCCGCAACACGGGCCGCATCACCGCGACCGGCGTCGTCGTGACCGACGACGTGGGCGCCACCGGCTGCCTCGACCCCGCCACGATCGTCGCGCTCGACGGCGGCACCGTCGCGGGCGGCGTCATCACGTGGAACATCGGCGACCTCGCGCCGGCCGGCGGCTCGCGTGACGTTCGGTTCAGCGCGGTGCTGACCGTGAACGCTCTGTGCTGCAACCAGGGCACGGTGCAGAGCACCGAGCGAACCGGCTGCGGCCAGGGGCCCATCCAGACGGACGACGACGCGGTGTCCGAGGACCCGGCCGTGACGCCGGCGAACCCCACCTGCGCCTCGCCCGGCCCGCAGCCCGACCTGCGCTTCGAGAAGAGCGTCCAGCTCATCACGGACGCCAACGGCAATGGCCAGTACGACCCGGGCGACCGCGTCCGGTGGACGATCGAGATCGAGAACACGGGAGCGGGCGCGGCCACGTCGGCGCAGTTCTCGGACGCGCTCTCGATCTGCATGCGGAACTTCCAGGGCGCGGCTGGCATGACCGTGACGACCACCGAGCCCGGTGGCGACGCCGGTGACCCCAGCTGCTCCGTGGCCTACGCGCCGCCGCTCAACCCGGGAACCGCCTGCGTCAGCAACGTCGGCGGCGCCAACGGCATCCAGCCTGGCGAGACGGTCACGATCTCGTTCCCCGCAGACATCGCGGGCCAGGTGGACGGCTGCTGCAACCAGGGCTCCCTGACGTACGCGGAGCGTTCCTCGGCCATCCAGACCGACGACGTGTCCACGCCCGGTCTCGTGGACGACCCGACCTGCCTCACGCCTCCGCCCTGCGTCGCGACCGGCCGCCTGTCGAAGACGGTGCGCGGCGGCTCGCCCTTCCCGATCGAGACCGACCTTGACGGTCGTCTCGAGGTGGGAGAGGGCATCGAGTACGAGCTGGTCTTCACCAACATCGGCTGCGGCGACCTGACCGCCATCCGCATCCAGGACGCCTCGCAGGCCTGCCTGCAGCTCGACGTCGCGACCCTGACGGTCACGCCGTCCGCGGGCGTCACGAACAACTCCACGCCAGGCAACATTGACGTGACCATAGCCGGCCCGCTCGCGCCGACGCAGTCCGTCACGCTCGTCTTCCGGGGCACCGGCCAGACGGTGGGCAACTGCTGCAACCAGGCGAACTGGCGGACCGCCGAGATCGCGGCCGGCGGCCTCTCGGACCTCGACGTGAACGACTTCACGCCCGAGCAGCCCACCTGTCACGACTGGCTCGCGCAGGATGGCGGCGGGGGCGGCGATCCCGACGCGAACGTGACCAAGAGCGTTCGCGAGACGGGCTGCCAGGACCTCGGCGCCACGCTGAACTACCAGTTCGACGTGGATGTCGTCGCCGGCAGCGGCACGCTCAACACGTTCAACCTGAGCGATCCGCTGGCCGCGGCGCTCACGAACGTGGTCGTGAGCCCGCCGCTCATGTACGACCCGGGCACGAACACGGTCTCCCTCAGCGGCGGTCCGATCGCCGCTGGTTCCGGGGAGACCTACACGTTCACGGCGCAGCTGCCGTGCACCGGCTCGGGGATCGTCCGGAACACGGTGTCCATGAACTACGACACGTCGGCCGGCCCCGTGCGCCGCTCGGCTCAGGCGAGCGTGGACTACGGCGAGCCCGTGCTCACCGCTTCGGCGATCGCGGTCATCACGAACGCGGGTCCTGACACCGTGTTCAGCGCCGGCGAGATGGCGGACTTCACCGTCACGGTGAAGAACACGGGCACGTGCCCGGCCCGCCAGGTCTTCGTCGAGATCGTGCTCGGCCCCGAGTTCGACACGTCCGCCGCCGTCATCGGCCAGGGCGGCTTCGAGTCGGCCCCCGGGACGGTGCGGTGGGATGCGGCGTCAACGCCAGCCCTGACCAGCGTGGTCGTGGGCGTGGATGCCATTCTCACGGTGAGCGCACCGGTGGACGCCAGCGTCGTCACCGAGACGCGCGTCACGCGCACCGCTCACATCGAGGCCTCGGGGCACGATCGCAGCGCGTGCGGTCTGGCCGATCCGCAGGCGGATGTCACGACGCGCGAGATCTGCATGGAGTGCGCCCCCACGGGCACCACGCAGGATCTTCTCGTGAACCGCGAGGTCACGAACCGCGCCACGGTGTTGCAGAACGACGAGCTGCCCGTGCTCGTGTTCGAGAACATCACGCCCAACACGTCCACGTGCGGCTTCACGGGCTTGAACGTCGCGGCCGACGTCCTGCAAGTGGATGTCGGCGCCCTTCTCGCGACCGGCGTGACCGTGCCTGCGGCTTCGGTCGCCGGTCCGGTGGTCTACCTGGAGGTCTCGGAGCGCTGCGGCACCGAGGACGGCGGGGCCGACGCCAACATCTGCATCACGAAGGATCGCGCCACGGGCGACCTCATGGTGCGGACGTGCCCGTGATCTGAACCAGATCGATCGCCACGTGCCCTGCGGGGCGCAACCGGGAGGTCATGGGACCTCCCGGTTTTCATTTCAGGGAACGGCGAAGCGCGCGTGATGCATGCCGCACGGCGCCGGCGCGCCGAAGATCGTAAGGTCCGGCGGGGGGCGCGTCCTCGCAACCACGAGTTCGCGCCGCAGTCATCGTTCACTCGAGCCGCCGGGCGCCGCGCCCCACGGCTCGGCCACCCTGGTCGCCGCGACTCGCGCGCGGTCGTGCCCAGGAGGTGTCGCTCATGTCGTGTCTCGCCCGTTCCGTCCGTCTCGCGCTCGGCGCGTTCCTGCCTCTTCTCGCCGCGGCGCCGCTCGCGATGGCACAGGGCGCCCCTCCAGGCTTCGTGAAGACGCCCGTCGGGCCCGGCATCACCATCAACCCGATGAACAACCAGATCACGGCGCAGGTCGGCGAGGTCATCGAGTGGCACATTGACCTCTCCAACTCGTACTCGACGAGCCCGCTGTACGCGGACTTCTGGGACACGCCACAGGACGACGAGTGCCAGGCCGGCGGCCAGTCGCGGGCCTTCGAATCGGGGACGCTCAACGGGAGCTCGCAGGAGAGCGCGCCCCAGACGGCGATCAGCTTCCTGGACCTCGATGGCGACGGAAGCTGCGCCGAGACGGTGCTGGACGCCGCCGGCGGCCTCGTCGAGTGCGATGCGGCGACGCAGACCCTGGTCATCTACAACGCGTTCGTGCCGGGCATGGAGCCGGGCTTCCCGCCCCGGCCGGGCACCGCGCGGCTGCGCTTTCTCACGTACCTGGACGCAGCGACACCGCCCAACGAGATCATGTGCAACTGGGGGTTCGTCTACGACGACAAGGAGACGCCGCAGTTCAGCGACGACCAGCTCTTCCAGCCCACCTCGGCGCCCGGGGGACGGACGCCCGGCTGCACCTGCATGTTCGCGGCGCCGGCGAACTCGTTCGACATGGACCTGCACAAGACCGTGCAGCCGGATCGCCTGCCGCTCATCCCGAACGATCCTGCCTCGACCGTCGTCTACACGATCACGGCGCGCAACACCGGTGGCGCGGACATCACGTCAGCCTCCCTCGCTGATCAGCTCCCCGCCGGTCAGCAGTGGGTGGGCATCGTGTCCTGCCCGCCCCCTCTGTCTTGCAACATCGCCGGCGACACGCTGAACGTGTCGGGCTACAACATCCCGGCCGCGGACCCCGACATCGAGCAAGTCGTGCAGGCGCGAGCCCGCATCACGTGCGGCCTCGCCACGGACGACGACACGGGCGTCGCCTGCAATCAGGCCGAGTTCTCCGTGATGGGTCGATCGATCCTCACGGACGATCCCGCGCTGCCGGGGATCCAGGATCCGACCTGCATCAACGTCGTCTTCAGCCGGCTCATCGACTCCGAGAAGCAGGTCATGGGCTACGACGACGTGGACGGCGACGGGCTCCTGTCGCCCGGGGACGTCGTGCACTTCCGCATCCGCGCGCGCAACACGGGGCGGTTGCTCGCGCGAGAGGTCGTGATCGTGGACAGCGGTCTGGACACGGCCTGCTTCGACACGAGCAGCATCGTCGCCTTCGACGGCGGCACGGTGGCTGGCAGCGTCATCACGTGGAACGTGGGCGACATTTCCGGTCCCCTCGGGTTCCGTGATGTCCGGTTTGACGTGACTCTGACCGGGGCGCAAGTGTGCTGCAACCAGGCGACCGTGAACTCGCGCGAGCGCCTGGACTGCGGCATGGCGCCCGTCCTGACGAACGACCCGACGACGGCCGGCGTGAACGACGATCCCGCGTGCGCCCTGCCTGGCCCGCGGCCCGACCTCCGCCAGGAGAAGACGTTCGCTCTCGAGGTGGACAGGGACGCGAGCGGCGGGATCAGCAACGACGACATCGTGAGCCACACGGTCACCATCACGAACGTCGGGGCGGGCACGGCGACGGGCGCCCAGTTCCGTGACGATCTCCTGGCCTGCCACTTCCGCTACCTGGCCCAGCTTCCCGACAACCTTCCGGGTGGCCGCATCTGGCCCAACGAGATCTCGACGACGGACGGCACGGACTGGGGCGTGGACAACTCCGTGCCGTACGGCGGCGGACTGGCGCCGGGCAACGTGATCATCAACAACCTGGGTGGCGCCAACGGGATCCGTCCAGGCGAGGTCATCACGATCAAGTTCTACTTCCGCCTCCAGGCGATGGATCGCTGCTGCAATCAGTCGCGCGTCACGTACACCGAGCTTCCCGTTCCCGACCTCTCGGACGACCCGCGCACGCCGGGGCTCGTGGACGACCAGACGTGCTTCCGGGAGCCGGTGTCCGGTCCGGCGGCCATCTTCGACAAGACCGTGGACGTGTTCGACATGGACGGCGACGGCTATCTCGGCGTCGGCGATCGCGGCACGTTCCACCTCTCCCTGACGAGCTCGGGCACGGTTCCGCTCACCAGCCTCGTCATCACCGACGCCGGCGACGCGTGCTACCGCGTCCTCCCGGGCACGGTCGTCATCACGCCGGCCGCCGGGGGCACGGATTCGTCGGCGGGCGAGACGATCACCGTCTCGGCCACCGGTCCGCTCGCGCCCGGCGACCGCCTCGGCGTGGACTTCGACGTCGAGTGGCTGGGGGCAGGCACCTGCTGCAACCAGGCGACGGCGTCGTCGGCGGAGCTCCCCGCGCTGGTCTCGAACGATCCGCGCAACTTCATCGCCAACGACGCGACGTGCACGCTCGTCGAGGTCGCGCCACGGCCCAACATCGCGCTCAAGCTCGACAAGCTCGTGGCGGAGACGGGATGCCAGGACCGAGGCGCCGTGCTGCACTACACGCTGCGCGTGACGAACACGGGCGACACCACCGTCGCGCTGTGGTCGCTGCAGGACACGTTGCCAGCGGGCATGACGGGCATCGTCGCCGTGCCGCCGCTGGCCGTGGCTGGCAGCACCGTCTCGGTGGCCGACATCAGCCTGGCCCCGGCGGAAGTCATGGACTTCACCTACGAGGCGATGGTCCCTTGCGCTGGCTCGGGCAATCTCGTGAACGACGCCGTGCTCTCGTATGACGCCGCGGGCCTTCCGCAGCGCAAGCTGGCGTCCACGACCACGGCGTACGGCGGGCCTGACCTGTCGCTCTCGGACAAGCTGGTGGTCGAGAACGATCTCAACGCGAATGGCTGGCTCGATGCCGGCGAGACGGTGGACTACACCATCACGGTGACCAACAGCGGGACGTGCGACGCGCGCCAGGTCGTGGTCACGGATGTCCTGCCGGCGGCGTTCGACGCGGCCACGGCCGTGGTCGGCCAGGGCGGAACGCTGGCGGGCTCGACCGTCACGTGGGATGCGGCCAGCACGCCCGCGCTGGCGACGATGGCGCCCGCGACCTCCGTGATCCTCACGGTGAGCGTGGCCGTGAGCGGAGGACTCCCCGCCTTCACGCGCGTCAGCAACGCGGTGGACATCGTGTCGTCCGGCAACGCCACGGCGGCGTGCGGCGCGCCGCGCGAGCGCGTCACGAGCCCCGAGTCGTGCATCAACTGCGATGGCGTCCCGCCCGTCACGCAGGACCTGCTCGTCAACGGGCAGGTGACGTCGCGTGCCGCGGCGCTCGCGGGCGGCGAGCTCGCGGCGCTGGTCGTGGACTCGCCCTCGGCGAACACGACGACCTGCGGCGAGACGGCGCTGGACATCCTCACCGACGTGCTGCAAGCGGATGTCGGGGCGAGCCTCGCCACCGGCGTGACGGTGCCGGTGGCGTCAGCCGCCGGACCCGTCGTCTACCTCGAGGTCTCGGAGCGCTGCCAGAGTCCCGACGGCGGCAGCGACACCCCCATCTGCGTCTTCAAGGATCGCGCCACGGGCGACCTCATCGTTCGTCTCTGCCCCTGATGGCAGAATCGCTTCTCACGATTCCCGAGCGAATCGTGAGGGAGGGGGCACCAGCCGGTGCCCCCGCCTGCGGCCGGCGAAGCCGGACCTTGTCTCCCCCTCCCGCCACGCGGCCTTGCCGCGTGCATGAGGATGGGGCCCTGTCATCGAGCGCTTCTCACGATGCCCCTTCGAATCAGCGAAAGCGCTCGCGTGCGGCGAGGAGCTCGAGCGGGAGGGGGTGCGCGGCGAGTTCGGTGGCGCGCGCGGCGATGGCGGCTGCGGCCGTCTCGACCTCGGCCGTCGCGGCCGCCCGATCGAGGGCGAGCGCGACGGGGTCGCCCGCGTGGCCGTTCTTGTCCAGGAGAGCCGCGACCTGCTCGGCGAGGACCGCGGGCGCCGGCTGGGACGTGGCCTGCCACGTCGCCCAGCGCAGCGCGAGGGGCCAGAAGTCCCACGGGCTGGCGCGTTCGAACGGGCCCGCTGGCTGCCGGGCGCTGCTGCGCGCCTGATCCTGCAGTTGCTCCGCGGCCACGGCGAGGCCGAGCAGGCTGGTCGAGGTGGGATCGCTCGCGCGCGGCTTGCCGAGCCCGAGGCGCCGCGGGGTCGTGCCGTCGCCGGACGGCTGCAAGGGGAACGCGGTCACCGTCCGCCCGGTCTTCTGCCGACGCATCATGCGAAAGGGCGCGCAGGGGCCGATCACCCACTCGCGTCCCGTCGCTGACAGCGTGCTGCCGGTCTCGACGTCCAGCCACAGGGGCTGCCAGGTGGGGTTGTCCACCGTGATCTCGACCGGTCCCGTCGGCCCGTGGCCCTCGACGGACAGCAGCACGATGCCGCGGTTGACGGCCTCCGCGAGCGGGAGCACGGGCGGGAAGGACGCGTTCATCCGTCCCGAGGCCGTCTCCTTGCCCGCGGCGTCCACGAACCAGATGTCCCACTCGACCGGGCTCGCCCCGCGCGGCTCGAGCGCCGCCGTTCCGCGGTTCGTCTCGATCAGCAGGAACGTCGCCAGCGTGGCGCCCGCCGCGAGGGGGGTGGCGCCGCGCGCCACGGCCTCGCGACTTTCGATCTTCTCGACCGTCCAGCCCTCGGGCATGCCGGGGCCTGGCTTCGCCGACGTCAGCAGGACCGCGGGGCTCCTCACGCGGACGTGAACCTCGACGCAGGCCTCGCTCGGCGTGACGGCGAAGCCCCACGACGCGGGCATGAAGCCCGTGCACCACTCGCGTTCGAGCGGGGCCAGCCCCTGGGCGATGCCGGCGTCGGCCGTCGCGAGAAGGGCGAGGAGGAGGAGGGCGTGGGGTCGGCGCATCGCGGAAACGGGCGCGAAGGATGCCACCTTGCTCGCCGGGGGTCCAGGCCGGCCCGCGCCGGCCAGCGAGCGACTCAGGGCCTTGGCGGCGCCAGCTCGCGCGGCGGCACGAACTTGACGCTGGGGATCGCAGGCTCGGGCGGATCAACGATCGGCGGCGCCGCGAGGACGATCCCGCCGGCATCGCCGCTAGTGACGGTCGTGACCGTCGTGGTCGTCGTCACCGTGGTCACGGTGGTGCCCGGCAGGCCGAGACCCGGGGCGGGGCAGCCGAGCGAGGCTCGCGTGAAGCCTCCCAGGGACGTGACCAGCCCGGGAGGCCTGCAGCCGCCAGCCGGGGGAAGCACGACGAGCACCGGGCGTCGCGGCGTGAAGGCGTAGGCCTCGACGTACTGGGCCGGGAACGCGGAGCCCAGAGGGCCCGAATTCGTCGAGGGGACGCCGCGCATGCGGGCGAGCATGTCCGCGGGGCGCTCGGCCGAGGCCGAGACGGCCGCCAGGAGCAGGCATGCGGACAGGGCGATCGGCAGCTTCATGAGGCACCTCTCCCCCCGAGTGTAGTCCCGCCAGCCGCCCCTGGCACCCCCGCGCCGAGACCCCGGCCCCGAAGTCGCGACGGACCTGGCGTGGGGAGTGATCTAGGATGGGGCGCGCGGGGGCTGTCCCTTCCGCGTTTTCCGGAGAGTCAGAGTCATGCGCCGTTTCGCCGTCGTCGTCGGTCTCGTCCTGTTCACGGGTGGTTGCAGCCGGGAGGCCGCGCCTCCGCCGGCTCCCGTCGCCGTCGCGCCCAAGCCCACGCCGCAGGCCGTGCGCCCGCCCGTGGCCGCTCGGGCGCTCGTCGCGGCGATCGGCGGATCGGGCGTGACGGGGGAGGTCACGTTCGCCGACAGCGGGAACGGACTCATCATCGAGGCCAAGATCAGCGGCCTGACGCCCGGCTCGCACGGCTTCCACCTGCACGAGGTCGGCGATTGCTCGGGCGACGGGAGCGCCGCCGGCCCTCACTTCAACCCGAGCGGCGCGAGCCACGGCGGGCCCGATGGCACGGCCGCGCACGCGGGCGACTTCGGCAACCTGCTCGCGGACGCTTCGGGCAACGCCATCATCTCGATGCAGTCCAGGCACATCACGCTCGACGACGGCCCGAACGGCATCATCGGGCGGTCCGTCATCATTCACGAGTCCGCCGACGACCTGACGTCGCAGCCGTCCGGCAACTC
Organism: uncultured Thermoanaerobaculia bacterium; assembly: GCA_964613915.1. Classification (GTDB taxonomy): domain Bacteria; phylum Acidobacteriota; class JBCCFW01; order JBCCFW01; family JBCCFW01; genus CAZTIW01. The sequence continues at coordinate 38,125 of CAZTIW010000006.1, read as the reverse complement.
CGGCGCGCGCATCGCCTGCGGGCTGGTGGAGCGCATCAGCGCCGCCGCTCCGGCCACCGCCGCTCCGGCGGCGGAAGCCCCGGCGGCCGAAGCCGCGGCCACCGCCGCTCCGGCGGCCGAAGCTCCGCACGCGCACGAGGCCGGCCACGATCACGAGCACGGCGACGGGGCGCACGATCACTGAGGCTCGCGCCACGCAGCCGTCCCCCGAACCCGCCAGCGCGCGCTGGCGCCGGTCCGACGTCCGCGATGGCCTGCGCGGTCAGGTCGTCCTCGCGCCCCTGACGCGGGGCGGGAACCTCCCGTACCGGCGCCTGTGCGTCGAGATGGGCGCGACCGTGACGGTCTCGGAGATGGCGCACGCGGTGCTCCTGGCCAAGGGCGAGCGCCGCGAGCGCGCCCTGCTGCGCCGTCACGCGTCCGAGCTGCGTTTCGGCGTCCAGATCGCGGCGCGCGAGGCCGAGCTCGGCGCGAAGGCCGTGCGCATCGCGCTCGAGGCGGGCGCGGACTTCGTGGATCTGAACTGCGGCTGTCCCATTGACTCCGTCGTGCGTCGCGGCGAGGGGGCCGCGCTCCTGGAGAAGCCGCGCAAGCTCGAGCGCCTCGTGATCGCGATGCGCGAGGCGGCCGGTGACGCGCCGGTGTTCGTCAAGATCCGGACGGGATTCAAGGAGGGGAAGGAGAACGTGCTGGCCATCGCGCGCCTCGTGCAGGACGCCGGGGCGGATGCGCTGACGATCCACGGGCGCACGCGCGAGCAGCGGTACCGCCGCCCCGCCGACTGGGATCGCGTGGCCGAGGTCGCGTCGGAACTCTCGATTCCCGTGATCGGCAACGGCGACATCCTGCACGCGCGCGACGCCCGCGAGCGACTCGCCGGCTCGGGCTGCACGGCGGTCATGGCCGCGCGCGGCGCGCTGGTCAAGCCGTGGCTCTGGGCGGACGTGGCGGCCGGCGAGGACCGCTCCCGGACGCCGGACGAGCGCCTCGCCATCTACCGCCGCTGGGTCGAGCACGCCGTCGAGCTGTGGGGCGGCGACGAGTACGGCTGGCGGCGCGTGCGCTGGTTCCTCGAGTTCCACGTGGAGTGGTGGCGCCGCTACATCCCCGAGGACGTGGCGCCCCTCGAGGACATCGCGCTGCAGGGGCGCTCGCAGTTCACGCCGCGAGATGAAACCGAGGCCCTGTTGGCGGGAACGGACGACGCCTCGCTGCACGCCGCGTGCGACTTGATCGTCAGGCCGTTCGACCCGCCGGCCACGGCGCTGTGCCCGTCCGGCAAGGCGCCCGACGCCTCCGCTGGCGGGTGGACCTGATCGCCTCGCGCCGAGACAGTCTCACGTGTCCATGATTGGGCCGGCCGCCTCGGTCAGCACCTCGACGCGGCCGCCGGCCGCCTCGCGCGCCTCGTCGGCGTGACGGGAGGGGTCCTCGCCATGGCGATCCGACACGTGAAAGATGAGCAGCCGCTTCGCGCCGGCCTCGGCGGCCATCTCGCCCGCCTGTGCCGCGGTGAGGTGCCGCGTGTGCCGCGCGCGCTCGGCGTTCTCTGACTGCAGGAACGGCGCGCCGCAGGCGAACACGTCCGCGCCCGCGGCCAGACGCACGATGCGCGGGCGCGTGACGGCATCGCAGATCGTGTCGGTCACGTACGCCACGCGGCTTCCGGGAGCGATCTCGAGCAGCGCGGCGGCGGCCTCGCCCAGTGACGGCGTGCTGCCATCGGGCAACTCGAACGGCGCCGCCCGATCGTCCATCATCGCGCGCCGCTTGAGGTCGGCGAGCCAGCGGCCATCCGGCAGGCCGCGAGCGAGCAGGACGTCCTCGCGCACGTTGACCCGGGGCGGCGCCTGCACGGCCCAGCCCATCGAGATGACGTGATGGTCGAGCGCCTCGGCCTGCGCGATCAACCCGACATCCTCGAGCGGGAGTGGCCCGGCCGGCTCCTCGGGCAGATCCTCGCGACGGAACTCGTTGCCCGAGTCGAAGCGCGCGACCTGGATGCGGTCGAGCCCCATCTCGCGGGCGACGAGCGTGAAGTGGTTGCCGTCCACGAGGTTCCAGGTGTACCCGGCCAGGCGCGCCTGCACGCGATCGAGAAAACCCGGCGGCCCCGCGACGCCCAAGGTCTCCTGCCGGCACACGCGCGGACGCACCATCGCATCGAACCCGACGAAGTGATCGACGTGGCAATGGCTGACGAACAGGTGCGCCAGGCGCAGCAGGTCGCGCGAGGCGACCCGCCGGGTGTCGCCAGCGTCGAACGCGAGGGTGCGACCGATGAGGGGCAGCCGCGCCAGGAGAAGGGCGTCGCCACAGGAGCCGTTGGGCAGGCTGGCGTCCATGTCGTTCACGCGTGCGTCAGCGTCCTTCGCGGGCCGCGCCCGGCCGGCCCGTCGCGGGCGCCCCGGCGTTGTCTCGGCACCTGATTCGTGCCACGATGCTCGCATGATTTCGACACGCATGCCGATGTCCCGCTCGCTCGTGGCCGCCGCGGGCATGGCTCTCGCGCTCTCCCTTGCCGGCGGTTGCCCGAAGCCTTCGGGCGGCCCTGACGCCGCCGGATCGCCCTCGACCGGTGGCGTCAAGATCACGGTCACCGTGGGGGCCGCCGAGCCGACCGGCCGCCGCAGCGCGTCCGCGCGCGTGGATGCTCCGGGCGGCGTCAGCGACGGCCAGCTCGCCTTCCAGCTGCCCGACGGCTGCCGGATCGTGGCGGGCGCCGCCGTCCGTCAGCTCAAGCCCGTGGCCGCCGGGGCGTCCACGACGCAGGAGCTCGCCTTCGAGTGCGACGCGGGCGTGACCGGCAATCTCGACGTCACGCTGAAGGGCACGAACGAAGCTGGCGGCGCGATCGAGGCCGCTGGCCAGGGCGGGATCTGAAGCGCCGGCAGCGCATGCCATGATCGCCGGCAGAGGAGGTCCGCATGGGGGCCATCGTTCTCGCATGCTACCGGCCGAAGGCTGGCTGCGATGAGCGCCTTCGGGAGCTGATCGCGCGCCACGTTCCGGCGCTGCGCGCGCAGCGGCTGATCACGGAGCGTCCCTCCCTGCTGTTGCGCTCGCCGCAGGACGGCACCTACGTCGAGATCTTCGAGTGGATCTCCAATGCTCACGCCAGCAAGGCGCATCACGATGACGTGATCGGCCCGCTGTGGAAGGAGATGGGCGAGGTCGCCGAGTTCCGGTCGCTCGATCAACTCGCCGAGAGCGCCCGGCCGTTTCCACACTTCGATCCCGTCGAGGCCGCGGCGCCGTGAAGGCCGCGCTCGGCATCGCGATGGCCATCGCGCTCGCGGCGACCTTCGTGCTCATCGTGCGCCACGCGCGACCCGGGCATGACGCCCCCCCGAGACCGGATCCCGACCCGTCCGCTCCCGGGACCGACACCAGGCCGGGGCCGCAGGCTCCGACGGAGGCTCACATGACAGCCAGGCGCCTCGAGCTGACGGCGGAACTCCGCGAGCAAGGCATCAAGGATCCCGCGGTGCTCGCGGCGATTTCGCGCGTCCCCCGCCATCGCTTCGTGCCGGGTGAGCTCGCGCAGCAGGCCTACGAGAACCACCCGCTGCCCATCGGTCGGGATCAGACGATCAGCCAGCCCTACATCGTGGCGTTCATGACCGAGGCCGCGAAGATCCGTCCCGGCGCCAACGTGCTCGAGGTCGGAACCGGCTCGGGCTACCAGGCCGCCGTGCTGGCGGAGATGCTGGGTCTCGTGGAGGGGTCCGAGTCCACCGCGCGGCTCGCGTCCATCGAGATCATCGAGGAACTCGGTCTCCGCGCCGATCGCGACCTGAAGGCCCTCGGCTATCGCGTGGACGTTCGCATCGGCGACGGCTATCGCGGCTGGCCCGAGCGCGCCCCCTTCGACGCGATTCTCGTGACGGCGGCGCCGGACCACGTCCCGCAGCCGCTCGTGGATCAGCTCGCTCCCGGCGGGCGCATGGTCATTCCCGTGGGCGAGGGCGTGCAGGACATGTGGGTCCTGACGCGCGACGGCGACCGGGTGACCACCGAGAAGGTTCTGGCCGTGCGCTTCGTGCCGATGACCGGCGAGGCGATGAACGGAGGGCGCTGACGCGGGTCGCGCCCCTCAGGGCGGCCAGATCTCCGCGCTCGCGAGCGCGCTGCTGACGAGCACGTTGCTGCGCGTCAGCTCCACGCCATCGAGGGACGACACCAGAATCCGGTGGCTGCCGGGCCCGACGTCGAAGCGGGCCTGCTCTCCGAGCGCGAGCCGCGTCCACGCTCCGAGATCCACCGACACGAGGATGTCCGGCGGAGCCGCGTTGCGCACGGTGACGCCCGGCCCTCCGTCCAGCATCTGCAGGACGACCTGCCGGCGCGCGGCGGGACGCTGCGCGGGCGCGACGTTCCACATGGCGACCGCGTCGGGTCCGCCGCCGGTGCCCGAGACGGCGGCGGGCGCGGCCGCGCGACTCGGCGGGGGAGGAGTCGCGCCGTCCTCGAACAGCGAGGCCGGAGCGGCCGATGCCGCGCCCTTCGCCGCGATCGCCTCGCCGCCGTTCGTGAACTCCGTGCGCGACGCGACGTCCTCGGGGATCCCGGGCGTCGGCCGTCCCTCGTGCCTGGCGGCGGCTTCCTCGAAGCGCGCGATGATCGCCGCCTCGTCGAGCTCCTGGCCGGCGAGCGCGACCTCCGGCGTGACGGCGCTCTGGGCCGCCGCGAGGCGCTTCTCGCTGACGCGTCGCGCCGTTCCCGCCGATGGCCACTGGCGGAACAGATCGCCCGCGATGTTGGCGGCGACGCGCTCGGGCTCCTTGAGCACCGGCCCGCCGGCCTGCGCCACGTGAACGGCCGCGAGATCGCCGGTCCTCCCGTCCACGAGATAGGCGATCAGCCGCGTGACGTTCGTGGGCACGCCGTACGAGCCGCTCAGCACGCTGAAGATCGATCCCATCGTGCGCTGGCCCTTGCTCGGCACGACGCTGATCGACTGCAGCCAGAGGAACCCCTCGGCGCCCGTGCGACTCGCGAGCGGCAGCACCGCTTCGCCCACGGAGAACCGCCCGCGCCCGATGTCGCGGGGCTTGCCCCCGGCCACGTCCACGATCGCTCCGACCTTCTGCTCGAGCTCTCGCACGAGCTGCTGGAGATCCCGATCCGCGGCGATGGCCCCCGGGGACAGCGTCTCGAGATCCGGCTGGTAACCGATGGCGCGGAGGCGGTCGGCAGCCTCGGCTCGGAGCGAGTCCTCGAGCAGGCGCGTTTCCTTCACGAAGGGCAGCGCCTCGTTCACGCGCGTCCTGACCATCTCGGACTGCGCGGGCATGATGGCGATGCGGCCGGGACGCATCTTGCCCGCGGCGAACTCCGGATGCTCCCAGCCATCGGCGCGGGCAGGGGAGGCGACGGCGAGTGCGGCGGCCGCGATCGCGGCGAACGCCAGGCGCGGGGATGCGGCGCGAGCCCGGCCGATCATGGCTGCGCTCCGGCGACGGGCTGGCGCTCCAGCGCTTCGGTGATCTCGTGCAGGCGCCGCAGTACGATCGCGCGCGAGGGCTCGTCCGGTCGCGCCGCTCGGAGCCAGGCCAGATGGTGCCTGCCGGCCTCGAGCAGCCGGCCATCGTCCTTCTCGAGCTTCGCGAGGCCGTCGAGCGCATCCAGATGCGTGGGCTGCAGTCGCAGCGCTTCCTCGAACGCCTCGCGCGCGAGCGCGCGGTTCTGCTCGAGAACGCTCCGGTCGCCCTGGGCGAGACGGCGCTGCGAGCGCTCGTAGGGCGTCTTGTCGCCTCGCTCGCGCCGGCTCGATCGCTTGGCGGCCTTGGTCAGCTCGCTCTCGCGCGGCTCGGGCGTGCGCGCGTCCAGCGCGTGGTAGCTCGCGCCGATGGCGGCGTGCGAGGCGGGATCGTCGGGCCATTGCTCGACGAGCCTGCGCGCGAGACTCAGCGCCGTGCGTGGCCGGTCCACGGCGATGTACGAGCGGACGCCGTCGCGCACGGACGCGGCGGTCTGGTCAATGAACGCGCGCTCGTCCATCTCGAAGCGGCCCGCGGCCTCGGCCTCGGCGATGCGCGTCTCCATGCCGGCGAGAAGCTCGGTCGTGTACGCGGCGCGCTGCAAGGCGAGGGGGTGGTTGCTCCAGACCACGCTGACGCCGGGCCGGTCGCCCTCGGGATCCTGGTCCAGCAACTCGAAGACCCGCGGCATCTCGCGCGGATCGTAGCCGGCCTCGAGCGTCCGCTCGAGACCGCGCACGTCCGCTTCCTTCTCGAGGTCGCGGCCGTAGCCGATGATGGCCGCCACGAACGCGATGTTGATGAGGTTCCCGATGTCGCCGAGGATGACCGACAGCGCGATCATCCCGCCGACCTTCGCGCGAGCCTGACGGGCGTTGACGATCGAGTGATGGCCCTCGACGTGGATCACCTCGTGCGCGAGGACCGCGGCGAGCTGCGCTTCGTTCTCGAGCAGCGCGAGCAGGCCCTGGTGCACGTAGATCTGGCCATCCGGCAGCGCGAACGCGTTCGGCACCGGGCTGTTGACCACGGCGAACCGGAAGCGGATGTACGGGTCGAGCCGCATGCTCTTCACGATGGCCTCGCCGACGCGCCGGACGAGCACGCTCTCGGGCGCGTCGGCCGGCAGCACGTGGCCGCGCCGCACGAAGAGCTCCTCCATCTCGGAGGCCTTCTCCATGAGCTCCGCGTCCTTCGGACGCAGGGGCACGGGCCCGTACAGGCCAGCGCCATCGGCCGCGGCGCTCGAAGCGAGCAGGCACCAGGCGATCAGGGCAAGAGCAACAGCGTTCCGTGGGGCCGACATGCGGAGATTGTAGACCGACAGCCCGGGAGCGCGGGATTGGCGGTCTCCATCGGTGGGGGTGTCGCGGCCCGAAGGCAGCGCGCCCGGCCGGTCGCCCCCGAGCCTTGACACGTCATGGGCGCGGGCGTGGTGGGCCGGTTGGACAACCGTGCGGTCGTCCGGGAGATGGATGCACGAGCCACTCGGCCGCTCCCTCTGTCAGCTCGCGGTTCGCGAGATGCTGCGCACGGGTTCGACCGGGCATGGTCTCATGGCGAGCTTGGAGCGCTCCGCTCGCAGCGCCCTCACGCCCTCCCGAGGCCCGCCTCGCTCAACGCCCGCGCGAGCAGATCAGACACGCCCAGCGTGCCGGCCCACCGGTCGAGATGCTCGCGATCGAGCTGCGCGTCGTTCAGCCGCATCAGGCCTTGCACGTCAAGCCACTGCCGCTCGGAGACACCGCCGCCGTCGCGATACCACGCCAGCTTCTGGAGAATCAGATCCTCGACGGACGCCACGTGCACCGCGCGATCAGCTCCAGGAAGCGCGATGAGCTGGCGGCGTTCCATCTCGCTCCGGGCGAAGGGAGTATCCCGATGCACGAACACGTCCACCTTCAACATCGTGGCGAGATGGACGAGGTTGAAGCTCGCGCGGCGGCGGATCGCCGACGCGATCATGGCCTCGTCAGCGAAGTAGTCGGGAGAGAGCATCGAGGCGAGCGGGCCGGCATGCCCCGCTGCCAGGCTGGCAATGACGTCGACATCCTGCGTCGCGCGGGCAACACCCAGCGTGCTGCTGGCGACCGATCCGCCCACGTACCAGTCCACCCCGAGTCGATCGAAGGCGTCGAGGACAGGGGCCAGGCCCTGCCACAGCTCGAGATCACTCTCTGCCATGGCGGGCCATGACGAGCGGGCGGACGAGATCGGCGAGCGCGTCGCCGTAGCGCTCGCGAAAGAGCCACATGTCGCGCTCGAAGCGCGTCGCGTCAGGGTGAGCCCGTTCGAAGGCCGCGATCGCCCCGCGCCAGCAAGCGCTGCTGAGTTCGAGCGTGCGGTAGAAACTCCATGAGGGCCCCTTCGCGCGCAGGCCGTCGAGCCAGACTCTCTCGACGTCCAGTGGCGTGTCGGGCGACAGGGGCTTCATGTGGTGTGCATCGTTTCGGACGGAGCGTGGAGTGGGGGTCGGTCGGCGCGGCTCGGGGTGATTCTACTGCGCTCCAGGGATCTTGGCTGGCGCAGGCTCGAGCGGCTCACGCCACGAGCACGGCCTCGACGGTGAGCCCGGGCCTGACCCGGACCATGCGCGAAGCTGACGCATCCGACGGGCCTCGCGACACGGTCCCTCCTCGGCGACGACATCACCGACATCGCCTGTGCCCCCCACGGGGCGCCAGCGAGGGTCAGATCGGGCAGCGGCGTCGTGGAGACGACGACGTTCGACATGCGGGCTCGGACGAGCAGCATCAGCGTGATGCGCGGGACGAACGTCCTGCTCGATACGGGCGCCTACTCGTACGATCCCCGGGGCAACAGGACCTCCTCGACCCTCGCCCATGGCTCCGAGCCCGAATGCGTGCCGGGGGGCTCGTGGACTGGGGGGTGCGCGACGGCACGGTCTGGCCGGAACTTCCCGATGAGGTTCCTCAGGGCCAGATCGAGATCGTTCGTGGCAGCCATCCTCTCGAACTCGATCGCATCGGCATCGTGCCGGACGTTCCGTTCACCGACGCCCCCGGCGTGCTCTCGGATGCAGCCTTGCCCTTGTTGTTCTACCGAGCCCGGTGGGTCTCGAGGCCGATGCGTGTCATCAAGGAACGGGCGAACGACACGGTGATGCTCCTGTACTGATCCGCCTGCACGCGTGAACGAGAGGCGCGCATCGGCTGCGAGGCCTTCGGGCGCAGCGGCGATCTGGAGGACACCTGGCGCGCGGCGGCCATGATTTCGCCGCTGGCCGGGGATGCGGCGCGCACGCGACGCGGCAGTGCTTCGGAGCTCCAGCGGGCGCGGTTCGCCGAACGCGCGGGACGGCAGCTTGGCGCAGGTCCGCCCGGTCCTCAGTGCGGCGGGGCGTCCGGAGCTTTTCCGAGCGCCGCGCGGAGCTTGGAGCACCACCTGGCGAACTCGGAGTCGGCGCCTGCCTTGACCTCCTGCGCGAGGGACTCAGCCTCCGCGAGCCTGGCGCGAGCGGCGACCAGATCACCCGCGAGCCGCTCGCATTCTCCGCGCTGGCAGAGAAGTCGCCCGAGCCAGATGCTGTCGCCCACGGCGCGCAGGAGCGCCTCGCCCGCGACGAGCGCCTCGCGCGCCTCGTCGAGCCGGCCCAGGTGAGCGTGCATCGCGCCCAGGTGGCCGAGGACGCTGCCCTCGAGCCTGCGGTCGCTGACCTCGCGTGCGATCGCGAGCGTCTCGTGGCCAAGTTGCAGCGCCTCGCGGACCCGGCCCTGCTGCGCATGCACGAGGCCCAGGCGCCCGAGGGAGAGCGCTTCGGACCTGCGGTTGCCGACCTCGCGGTCGATCGCGAGGGCGCTCTGATATTGCTGCAGCGCCTCCTCACGCCGGCCCTGGTGCTCGTTCAGGACACCCAGGTTGCCGAGCATGACACCCTCGAGCTTGCGGTTGCTGACCTCGCGATGGATCGCGAGGGCATCCTCGTAGTGCCGCAGCGCCTCCTCCATCCGCCCCTGCTGGAAGTGCACGATGCCCAGGTTGCCGAGGACGAGGCCCTCGTGGGTGCGGTCGCCGACCTCGCGGTGGATCGCCAGCGCCTCCTGGTAGTGCTGCAGCGCCTCGTCCATCCGGCCCTGCTCCGTGTGCAGGACCCCCATGCTGCCGAGGACGAGCCCTTCAACGCGGCGGTCGGACGCCTCGCGTTGAATCGCGAGGGCCTCCTGGTAGTGCCGCATCGCCTCCTCCAGCCGGCCGAGCCTCCAGCACAGGACGCCCAGGGTGAGCAGGACGCGCCCCTTGCCACGGCGGTCGCCGAGTTCGCGGTGGATCGCGAGGGCCTCCTCGCAGTGGCCGAGCGCCACCTCGCTGCGGCCCGCGTTGGCCAGCGCGTCGGCCATGATGCGCAACACGCGGGCCCGTTCGGCCGGTCCCAGCGTGTCGATTGCCAGAACCAGTTCTCCGAGTTCCACCGCCAGGTGGAACGGTCCCTTCATGCCGAGCAGGCTCCACGCCGCCGCGAACGTCGCTTCCGCTGTCGGCCCGTCCAGGCGACTCGCTGCGCGCCGGCAGGCAGCGACGAGGTTCTCCAGTTCGAGGGCGAGCGCCCGCCACCGTGCCACGCCGCCGTGCGTGACCAGCGCGTCGAGCGCCTCCTGGGTGCCGTGCGTGGCGTGGTGGGTTCCATGCCGCGCCTCCGCCTCCCCTCGGCCGCCCAGCGCTTGCAGCTTCTCCGCTGCGTACTCCTGCACGCTCACCAGCAGGTCGAAGCGCTCGTCGCTCATGCGCCGCACCAGCGACTTGTCCAGCAGGGACTGCACGACGTCCGCCGGCCACGCCACGGGAAGCGACAGCACGGCCTCCGCCGCCTCCAGCGTGAACCCGCCCTCGAACACCGACAGTTGAGCAAGCCCGTGCTGCTCGTCGGGGGACAGCAACTCCCACGACCAGTCGAGCGTGGCGTGGAGCGTGGCCTGGCGGGTGTGCCGCCCGCCCGACGACGTGAGCAGCCTGAACCGCTCCGACATGCGCTGCAGCAGCATCCTGGGAGGCATGACGCGCACGCGCGCCGCGGCGAGCTCGATGGCCAGCGGCAGCATGTCGAGGAGCTTGACCAGCGCCTGCACGTCCGGACGTTCCGCGTCGGTCAGCGCGAAGTCGCGCTTGGCCTGGGCTGCCCGGGTGACGAACAGGGTCAGCGCCTCGCTCTCGCGGAGCGGCGCGAGCGCCAGCGACACCTCGCCCGGCAGGCCCAGCACTTCCCGCGTCGTCACGACGAACTGCGCCTCGCTCGCTCGGTCCAGCCACTTGCCGAGCGTTTCGGGCGCATGCCGCGCCACCTGCTCGAAGTTGTCGAGGATGATCAGGCACTTCCCGCGACCCGCGATCGCGTGGCCGAGCTGCGCGGCGGGGTCGTCCTCGCTGAGCGGCACGTCCAGCGCGCGCGCCACGGCGACGCAGATGCTGTCCACGCCGCGCGCTTCGGAGAGATCGCAGAACCACGCGCCGCCCGGCCACGAGCCGAGCCACGTCCAGCCGTAATGCGTCACGAACCGCGTCTTGCCCGTCCCGCCGATGCCCAGCACGCTCACGAGCGCCGCGCCGCCGTCGAGCCGGTGCGCGAGTTCCTGCAGGTCGGCCTCGCGCCCGACGAATGCGTCGCGCTCGCGAGGCAGTCCGTGATCGATCTCCCTGACGGGCAGCCACAGGTCCCCGTCGCGGACGACGCGGTACACCTTGGTGCCGTCCGGCGGCGGCGTGAAGGGCGCGCTCGAGTCGCCGATCTCGAACAACTCGACCGGCTGGCTCACGCCCTTCATGCGCCAGTAGCCGTGGGACTCCACGCGCAGCTGGGTTGCCCCCAGCGCTTCGCGCGCCTCCTGCGTCAACAGCGTCTGCCCGGGGAGAGCGAGCGACATCACCCGCGCTGCGATGGGCTTGGCGAGACCGTCCACCTCCAGCGGTTTCGCGCCGCGGGCGATGTCGGCGAGGGAGTTCTCCGTGAGGATGACGTCACCGACGTGGAGCCCCGCGCGAGCCTGCATCGGCGGGTCGAGGGCGGCGATGGCGCGGTGGTAGGCGAGCGCATAGTTCGCGCCGTCCGAGGCCGACTCGAACAGCAAGAGGAAGCCGTCGGTCTTGTCGATCTCTCGCCCGCGGTGGGGGACGAGCAGGTCTCGCGCGACACGGTCGTGCGCGACCCACGCCTGCGCCATGCGCTCGTCGCCGAGGGCCTCCGACAGCTTCGTGCTGTCGACGACGTCGGTCAGGAGCAGCGCGCGGGTCGTGAGCGGCATGCGCGCAGCCTAGCGCAAGAAGCTCACCTCAGTTGAGGACCCGCGGCGGCGTCGAGCGCCGCGAGAGCGTCGGCGTCCAGGCTGAAAGCCGGGCGCCATGGCGCGACCCCGGTATCCGCGCAGCCGACGCCGGGCGGCCGGCGGCCGGCCCGGGTGCGGGGCGGGTGGGCGAGCGGCTCCACCGGAGATGCGCCTCTCGGCCGATCCGGCGCTGAGCCGGGATGTGGTGCGGCCCGCGCTGACGGCGGATCGATTGCAGCAGATGCCCGACGGCCGCGTGCGGGTGTCGCTGCGCCGCACGTGGCGTGACGGGACGACGGCGGTGGTGATGGAGCCGCGACGCCATCAGGTGCGGCATCACGGCACGCGGCGCCGAACGCTGCGTGGCGACGGATGATCGTGCCGGGGGTGAAGGAGGCGAAGAACGGGAGAGTGGCGGCGTCGGCGCCAGGGTCGTGCGGGGGATCGCTGGCGGGGCGAAGCAGGCCAGGCGCGAGCGAGCAGCCGGCGAGGTGCTCCCCATGTACTGCAATCGACATCATGTATCCTAGCGGCTACACTCCCTTGGTGTGGCAGGTTTGCAAGACGCCGACCTTCGAAGCGTGGATCGTCAGCCTTCGGGACGAGCGTGCCAGAGCACGCGTGATTGCTCGCATCGACCGGCTTGCAGGCGGCAACCCGGGGGACGTGCGCGCCATCGGTGAAGGTGTTTCCGAGATGCGAATAGACCATGGACCGGGCTACCGTGTCCATTACACCAAGCAAGGAGGCGAAGTCGTCATCCTCCTGGCTGGGGGCGACAAGAGCTCCCAGGCGCGGGACATTCGCACGGCGCTGAGCCTTGCGCGGAACCTATAGGAGCGCGCCATGAAGAAGACCAAGACCACGCCCTTCGACCCGGCCGAGTACCTCACGACTCCCGAGGAGATGGCAGCCTATCTGGAAGCGACACTCGAAGAGTCCGAAGGCGATGCGGCGGCGATCGCGAGAGCCCTCGGGACGATCGCGCGAGCCAAGGGGATGTCGCAGGTCGCCCGCGATGCCGGACTGTCGCGCGAGAGTCTCTACAAGGCGCTCTCGGGTGATCGCAGCCCCGACTTCCAGACGATTCTCAAGGTCGTCCGCGCGCTCGGGCTGAAACTGCATGCAGAGGCCGTCTGAGGCTGAGGAGCGATGCGACGCGGGCCGGGACGTTGGCGCCGCCTCCTCCGGAGTCTCCAGCCCCTGACAGGCTGGGGCCTCAGCGCGCCCATGTAGTCGCCCACCCCTACCCGCATGGCCACGTAGCTACATTGTAGTTATACTCGGGCGTGTCCGAGCTGCGATTCGAGTGGGATCCCAGGAAGGAAGCGGCGAACGCTCGCAAGCACGGAGTGTCATTTCGCGAGGCGATCTCCGTGTTTTCGGATGACGCGGCGGTCTTGCTTGCCGACTCCGAGAGCTCAGACATCGAGGCCAGATTCGTGATCCTGGGCCTCAGCCTCCAGCTCCGTGTCCTCGTCGTGTGCCATTGCTATCGCGAGGCGGACGACGTCATCCGCGTGATCTCGGCACGCAAGGCAACACGCCACGAGCGCGCGACCTACGCAAGAAGGTGGAAACCATGAAGCGCCAGTACGACTTCTCCAAGGGCACTCGCAACCCCTACGCCGCTCGCCTCAAGCGGCAGATCACCATCAGGCTTGACGAGGAGACCATTCAGTACTTCCGCGACCTGGCCGAGGAGGTCGGCATCCCCTATCAAACGCTGATCAACCTGTACCTGCGCGATTGCGCGGCGAGCCACCGCAAGCTGGCGATGCGCTGGCGGCCCGTGGCGTGAGCTAGCGGACGGGAGGCGGTGCATGATTTCCAGCCGCCGCACGCGCGGCGCGAGCCTGCACGTCTGGGGGGATGCCCGTCCGCCTGAGCCGCTATCGGCGCACCTCCTTGCAGATCCGCAGCGCGGCCCCCCGGCTCACTCCCCCGCGTTCAGCCCGTGAAGAAACGCGACGCACCATTCGGGCCGAGGCCCCAGACCGTCGCTCTCGCGCCCGCGGTGGGGGACGAGCAGGTCTCGCGCGACACGGTCGTGCGCGACCCACGCCTGCGCCATGCGCTCGTCGCCGAGGGCCTCCGACAGCTTCGTGCTGTCGACGACGTCGGTCAGGAGCAGCGCGCGGGTCGTGAGCGGCATGCGCGCAGCCTAGCGAAAGAGGCTCACCTCAGTTGAGGGCCCGCGGCGGCGTCGAGCGCCGCGAGAGCGTCGGCGTCCACGCGGAGAGCCGCGCGCCATGGCGTTACCCCGGTATCCGCGCAGCCGACGCCGGGCGGCCGGCGGCTGGCCCGGGCGCGGGGCGGGTGGGCGAGCGACGCGACCGTAGATGCGCCACTCGGCCGATCCGGCGGTGAGCCGGGATGTGCTGCGCCCCGCGCTGGCGGAGGATCGGTTGCAGCAGATGCCGGACCGTCGCGTGCGGGTGTCGCTGCGCCGCACGTGGCGTGAGGGGACGACGCTGATCGTCATCTCACGCGCGACCCGCGTCTGGGATCGGGCGATCCGTCGCCTTGTAGATGGGAGCGTGAGACGATGCGCGGGACGGGAGGCCGTTTGAAGCGCCTATCCACCCTCGAGCAATCGGCAGCGACCGCCCCAGCTGGCGGTTCGCGTGCTTCCGACGGCGACATGTGGACGGAAGCCGCCAGGATGGCGAGCCCAGCCGACCTCATCGATAGTTCCAGACGTCGCCAATGTCGGCGAAGCTCAGGCCCTGCCATCCGCCCGACTCCCAGCGATCGACAAGGGACCGCGTGACGAACAGCTCGGGCATCGTCTCGTCCCTGAAGCAAGCGATGCCGCCAGGCGGATCCCGCTTCAGCACGAGACTCCTCGGTAGGACAACCACACCGTCCGCGTTCCAGTCGGCGACGGACTTCCCCCAATCGACGATGTCGAGAGCCATCGTCGAGTGATAGACGTGAAGCACTCCCTCATGTCCGGGAAGATCCACGAACGCTCCGGAGAAAGACAGCAGCGGCGCCAGGGCATCTCGAGCGGGCGTGCGGAGCACGAGCAGTCCGGCCGTGGCCCACGGGGCGTCCGAGTGGGCCAACCGCTCGCCGTCCTCCTTCGTCACGAGCCTGTACGTGAGATTCCTGATGTCCTCGGGTCCAGGCCGCCCTGTCATGGTGAAGGCCTGCAAGGCGTCCAGGAACTTCGTGCCGCGAGGCTTGAGGTACTCATGCCTGGGCACGTTCGGCGGCTGCGGGATCCAGGCTTTGTTCTACTTCATGGATGGCGTCCATGCACGAGCAGGTGCTGCCTGATCTCACCCAGCGCGCTGCGAACGGTCTGCGTGGATAGGAAGGCCAAACCACCTGTCACCGGCCCGATCCTCGCACCATCGTGACCCTCGGGCAACGGAAGGGCCTCCATCTCGGACGCTGCATGTGCTTCGGGAGGGCTTCGGGGAACGTCGGCGGGGCAAGGCGCGGGGCGAAGAGGACCGTCCGGTGCACCACGGGCCAGGCCGGCGCCACGTCAAGGCGCGCTGCCCCATCGCCGGTCCGCCTACTCCCACTCGATCTCGTGCCCATGGTCCCAGAATCGGCGCGATTGATGCGGGCACATGAGCCCGAGGCAGAGCACGTGCAGGAGGAGGTCCCCCGAATGGCTGCTTGCTGTTGGCTCGGAAGGTCTCCTCTCCCCCAGGGGGCGAGCAACCCTCAATCGGTGTCGTGCTTCGGGCCCCAAGGAGAGCGCCCGTGGAAGGACACACCCCTCGTGGCGAGCACGTGGACGTGGTGGCGGCAGGATGCCTCGGGGTTGCGGATGTCAGTCACCCAGCTGGCCAGAGATGTCGCGACAACGCACGCGGAAGTAAGTGACGGAGCTTCCGCCACCGTCCGGAAGCAAATCATCGTCGAGCAACGCTACTGGGCTTGCTTGCCAAGCTCCGGTGACATCTGCGACAGCTGTCGAGCGGGACACCTCATACCAAGCGACCTGCTCGTCACCGCCAAGATCATCTCGAGCGACCTCATTCCAGGTTAGCCGAAACCTCGTGGGAGCTCCCATGCGCCGCTGTACCTTGAGCAGCTTGACCTCCAACGGCGGCGCATCGGGATCTGCGCCGCTGCAGTCCGACGCTCGCCCGTAGATCGGAGCCACGTCGAATCCAGGCCGCTGCAAGAGAAGCCGTGCCACCTGCGGAACGCGTGCGATGTCCGGCGCAACAGTGAGGGTCGCCAGGGCCTGAGTCGCGGAGACCACCGAGAACTCATCAACCGTCACGTCGGACGTGCCGACGAGCGTCGTATCGGAGCTGAACCCAGACCCGATGATCCCCACGTGCTGCGTGACGCCCGGGATCAGGCGCTGCGTGATCGTACCCTGCAGGTTGTCGGCCGCCTGCAGCGCTACCAGCCGAGTCGCAGGCAGGTCCACGACGAGCCCGGGGATGACCGTGCCTCCAGTGAAGGCGATGGCCTGTTCGATATCGTTACCGAGGCGGATCGTGGCCGGGCCAGCCGGAAGCTGCGAGACGAGGAGACCTCCGTTCTTCACGTCAGCGCGCGAAGCCGTTGCGCCAGCATTCCACGGGATTCTGTAGGACACGGGCGCCACGCCTTCGCCGGTGACGCTGTCGCGACAGTGCACGCGCAAGCAGCCGACATTCGGCGGCAGGGCGGACGTGTCGAACACTTCGAGATCGCCCGTGCCCAGCAGAGTCCCAACGTAGCGGCCGTCGGCCGTCGCCGCCAGCCCGCGCTCGGCGGCCTCGTTCGAAGCCGAGAGGGGAATGATGCGAAAGGCGCAACGGGTCGCGAGATCCAAGGTCACGATGGACCGCCGCTCCGTGGCATGTACTTGGCCGGCTGCTGGAGAGAAGACGATGTCATGTCGGCGGACACCGGCTTCATGCACCTTCTCGGGAGAAGCTGTGGCCGTGAGCGCCACCTCGCTGGCGATGTCGGCGTACCAGATGGTGTTGTCCGGCGCCCCCTCCAGCTCGACGCAGGTGTCCCGTAGCCGAACGGCCGGTCCCCGGCCAGTTAGACATGGAACGTCCGTGGATACGTCGAGCGCGAGCACGTCGTTCGGGTGAGTTTCCATCGATGCGGCGTAGAGCCGGTTCTTCGAGCTCGAGATCGCCAGTCTCGATCGCGTCCAGACTGGATTGTCCACCACGCTGAGCTGCGTGCGACTGATGGTGTCAAGCGTGAACACCGAGTCCGCGTTGATCGCGTAGCCGCGACCAGGCCGACCCGCCACGACGGCTGTCAGCGGCGCGGTCGCGGTCAGCTCGATGGTCCCGAGAAGCTGACGCGTGGAGAGATCAACCACGTGAACGTCGAAACTGTCGGCTACGAGTGCGATGTCGAGCCCTGCATCAACGGCTATGGGCCCACGGGCTCCTGGCACGACGATGGAGCCAATCACCGCCGCTGGTGACGCCGGATCGATCACCTCGACGTCATTCCCCGAACTGACGAGAAACAGGGGGCGATTTGGATCTCCAATCATCTCGATGGCGCCAACGAGATCGAGCACCTCCGCTCGGGCACCAGACTCAAGCACCGCTGGCGTCAGCAGCACGACACCCAGCCAAGTGCCAGCAACGGCGAGGCGGATCCTGGGCGGTTTCATGCAGGCTCCTTCCACGTGAGGTGCACGAGGCTCCCATGAATCGTATCGGCTGTAAAGGCTCCACTCTTGCGTGGGACGCGCGAGCCCTTCTGGCACGCCGAGCCCGCCGCCTTGGGGAGTCACCCGAGGCGCTCGCTGACGCGGGAGCACTCAGGATGACCCTCACTTCGTCTCCCGCCGCTCGAGCTTTCCCTTCCTACGCACGACGTTCTTGTAGTCCCGCTGAAGCTCCCGGTCCTTCCTCAACCAACGGCGCAGGTCTGCCTTGCGGACCTCCGGGTCGTCACCTGCTGAGGGAAGCAGTGCGGGACGGAGGCCCCCGCCTCAGGGCTCCGGCTTCGGCTTCGCCTCGAGCATCCTCTGCATCGCCGACGGAGCGCGCGCGTCTCGAGCGGCTGTGCCGGTACTTGCTGCGCCCCGCGCTGGCGACGGATCGATTGCAGCAGATGCCCGACGGTCGCGTGCGGGTGTCGCTGCGCCGCGCGTGGCGTGACGGGACGACGGCTGTGGTGATGGAACCGCTGGAGTTCATCGAGAGGCTGGCGGCGCTGGTGCCGGCGCCGGGGCGCCATCAGGTGCGGTATCACGGGACTCTGGCGCCGAACTCGGCGTGGCGAAGGCGCATCGTGCCGGGAGTGAAGGAGGCACCGGCGTCGGCGCCGCCGTCGTGCGGCGGATCGCTAGGAGGGGAGAGGCCCGCTCGACGCGGATCGCCTGGGCTGCCCTGCTGAAACGGGTGGTCGCGGTGGACGTGCTGGAGTGTGCGCGGTGTTCGGGGCGGATGCGAATCATCGCAACCGTCACGGATCCCGAGGCGGTCCGGAAGATCCTCGCGTGCATCGGCCTGCCGACGCGCGGTCCGCCACTGGCGCCGCCGAGGGAGAGGGATCAGGGAGAGTTCGGGTTCGGGGAGTGAGGTGGGAAGCGGGCGTCGAGACGCTGTGCCCGTCAGGCAGGAGTGCACGCGGTCGAGGCGCGGAGCGTCGCCGGAGGCGCGCTCGCGGCCCGCTTCGCCTCGCCAGCGAAGCCCGCCGGCCCGCGCTGACCGTCATCTGGCCCGCGACTCCCGTCCGGGAATGGGTGATGCGTCGCCTCGACAGCGCGATCGTGACGCGATGCGCAGGTGGGGAGGGTGTTTGAAGCGCCCATCCACCCGCGCTCAGCTTGGACCTCAAGACGCTGCCCTCGGCGATCCTGTTCGAGGGCTACACGAAGCGTCGCGACGACTTGCCTGGCATCCTGGAACCCATGGGGATCTGACGATCAGTAACGGTGCTCGAGAGCCGCGACGCGGCGTGCCGCGGCGAGGTCGAGCCCGAGAGTCAGCAGGCACGTCAATCCCACGACGGCCGCGATCACGAGGGCGCCGCTCCAGCCCAGGCCCACGACCGATCCCACGATTGCCAGCATCACCGTGACTCCCGCGGAGAAAATGAGGGCCAGGCCCGCCCCCAGCGCGGGCATGAGCTGGGGACCGTTGTCCGCCAGCGGCATCGCCGGGCGCGCGGCCAGGTACAGCGCGGCGCTCCCCCGCAGCAGCACGACCATGGCCAGCAGGCAAGCCAGGGCCTCCACGGGCGGGCGCGCCACGAAGAGGATGAGCGCCAGGCACGCCAGCGGCAGGAGGGTCGTGGTCACGAGCGCAGCCAGGCGCGAGCCCGCGAGAATCCGCTTCGGACTGGCGCGCACCGTGAAGAAGATCCAGGCTGCGGCACCGTCTGGACTTCGACGCGCGGCATCGAGGCCCTCGATGAGCGCGACGAAGCAGGTGTAGACGACGAGCCATTCTCCGAGCGATCGAATGCGCAGGACCAGGGCGATGATCGCGCCGATTCCCGCGAGCACGGCGTTGGCAATCCTTCGAATGCGAGCGCCCTCGTCGCGCTCGGAGTGGAGCGTGATGGCGCGCGCGATGCCGTGGGCCTGCGGATGCAAGAGCGGTCTGGCGAGGTCCACGAGCCACGTGGCCGCTCCGCGACGGAGCACCTGCGGCCGCAAGGCGCTGCGCTCGTGGGCGCGAGCCAGGGCATCCGCGATGGCCCGTCCCCGTCGCTCGCGATCACCCACCAGGGGCATGAAGGCGAGGCACAGCACGAGAACGAGGCCCGCACGCTGCGCCCACTCCACGGACGTCGCGGGCACGGTCAGCGCATCCGCAAACCACGTGGAGGGGAGGACGTGAGCCATCATGGCGGCGACAGGGGCCATGAAGTCCACCGCGCGCGGCGCGCTGGCGGCGAGCGAGCTCCCGAGACCTGACGAGGCGACGATGATGGAAAGCAGGATGACTACGGCGATGGCTTGATTGGCGCGACGCAAGGTCTCCGGTCGCACGCGTTGGACGGCGGCGGCGTAGGCGTGGAGCCAGAGCGACGCCATCGCGAAGGCCATGAGCGCCAGGAGCGCTGCCGCCGCCACGGCGGCGCCCACCGAGAGGTCCAGGCGCGCGGCCGCCGCGATCAGTGGGATGGCGGTGAAGGCCGCCACGGAGACCAGGAGCACGACCGTGCGTGCGATGAGGCCCGAAATGAAGAACGTCGCCGCCGAAACAGGCCGCACCCCCAGAGCGTCCACGAGGCGGGCGCGCGCCTCGGACGTCTCCGGCTCCAGCGTGACGATGACCATTCCCAGCGCGCCCGCGAACAACCACCGCATGTATGTCGCGAGGTCCTGCGAGCCGGCATTGAACGAGAAGAACACGCCGACGACCCCGAGATTCAGGACGATCGAGCGCAGGGGATGAATCATCGCGGAGGTCGCTGGCGAGATGCCCTTTCGAAGCATCTGCCCCAGCAACAGGCGCACGAGGGCGGCAGCCTGGGTCGCACTCACGCGCCCGGCCTGGATCACGATGCGGCCGGCCGGGAGGACAGCGATAGCAGCACATCCTCGAGGCTCCCCCCGCCGAGTTGCTCGGACACGTCGCCGACCGTTCCTGCCGCCAGGATGCGCCCGCCATGAATGACGGCGACGCGCGTGCACACGCGCGTGACGATGTCGATCAGGTGAGACGAGTAGAAGATCGTCTTGCCCTCAGCCGCCATGCTCGCCATGAGTCCCTTCACGAGAGCCACGGTTTCGACATCCAGGCCGTTCAGCGGCTCGTCGAGAATCAGGACCTCCGGTTCATGAAGGAGCGCCGCGATCCAGCAGACCTTCTGGCGATTGCCCTTCGACAGGCCCGTCATGGCGAGGCCGCTCTCGGCTTCCAGGCGAAATCTCTGGAGCCAGGAGTCGATGCGAGACGCCGCCACGTCGCGGTCGATCTCGTGAAGCTCTGCCAGGAGCGAGAGGTACTCGCGCGCCGAAAACCGGTCGAACACGGCTCCGGACTCGGGGACGTAGCCGATGCGCGCCTTGGCGGCCAGCGGTTCCTTCACGATGTCATGACCGAGCACGCGCGCCACGCCCGCAGTAGGCTTGAGCAGGCCCGCGAGGATCTTGATCGTCGTGGACTTACCGGCGCCATTGGGGCCGGCATAGCCGAAGACCTCCCCCCGGCCGACCGTCAGCGTCGCATCGACGAGCGCCCGCTTGTCTCCGTAGGACTTGCTCAGCCCCTCGAACTCGATCGCCGGCGCATCGCTCATGCTCCCCTCCCGTGCCTGCCTCGGAGAAAACCATCTCCTCGTGGATTGGCATCGAGGGTGCCGTCACCCGACGGCGGATGTCAAGCGCCGCCGGTGTGGGGCCGCGGACGGGTCACGGAAGCCCGTGAGCTCGCGCGGTCGCGTCCTAGTAGATCACCGCCAGCTCAAGCGGCGGCGCATGAGCCGGCACGATGAGCACGTCGATCTCGCCCGAACGCAGGCTCGTCACGAGGTCGTCGATCGAGGCGTCCGGCCCGAAGCGCCGGCGCCGCTCCAGGAAATCAGTAGCATGGCCCGCGAGAGAAGCGACGGGCTGGCATCCCCGGACTCCGGCGCGGTGACGGCGGTGCAGCGCTTCGGCGGCGCGCTCAACCTCAACGTGCACTTCCACGTGGCCGTCGTCGACGGCGTGCACGCGCTGGGCGCGGACGGGCGGCTGCGCTTCCATGCGCTGCCGCCCCCGACGGCGCAGGAGTGTCGCGCGCGGACGGAGCTGATCGCGTCGCGCGTGAGACGGCTCCTGATGCGCCGGGGACTGTTGCGGGAGGATGGAGCATCCGACGACGCTGGCGAGCCCCTCTCGGTGCTCGACGCATGCCAGGCGGCGTCGGCGCGCAACGTCGCGGCGATGGGCGCGCGGGCCGGGCGGCCGCTGCGTCAACGCGGCTTGGCGACGACGTCAAGCGGTCGGTCTCTCGGCCGCACCGTCATCCTCCCGATCGTCCAGTCCTCGGAGTCGAGACTGACGACGTGGCGCGCGGCCGGGTCGAGACCGCCGAACGTGAAGCGACCCGACTCGTCGGTCATCGTCGCGAGGAGAACGCGCTTGCTGCCGCTCGGTGCGGACAACGTCACGCGCACGCCGTCGAGCGCCTGCGTCCGCAATCCAGTCGCGCCGCGGCACGGCGAAGTAGGCGGCGATCAGGACGACGGGCACTCGCGTGCCGATGCAACACGATGATGATCGCGAGGCTCATGAGCTTCCTCCCGACTCGGCGCTCCCGCTCCATCGGCGGACGGCTCCGCGATCAGGGGCACCGAAGTGCTGGACTGTCCCAGTTGTACCACCACCACTCGCCGTCGATGAGCACCCAGAGGTTCTCGATCTTCTTGAGCGGATGGACGCTCCCGTCCGGAAGCACGAGCCTCACCTTCGCGTCGACGACCACCGCCCGCTCGACGGCGAGAGGCCCCGGGGAGCACTGGCTCTCGATCTCCGAGCGCTCCTTGGCGCTGAGCTCGCGGGGCTTGCCGTGTCGAAACCTGGTGAACCGGCCGCCTTCATCGTCAGAGACGAACTCCGCCTCGCTGAGGCACGTGCGGCCCTCCGGCGGCAGCATGGCGTAGAGCCCCTTCGCGTCCCTGGCCAGCGCCGCGGCGGCGAACTGCTCCAGCCGGCGTTGCAGATCGGTATTGGGCGCGTCCGCCGACGAGGTCGTCGCCTTCGCGCAACCCTGGCGTGACTCCGTCAGCTTCGGCGTGGCCGCGAGCTCGATCACGGCGATGCGGTCATGCTCTGCGCGCGGGATCGCCTTCTGGCCGCCCTCGTCGACGAGTCCGCTCAGGGTCACTCCGAGCGCCGACGCCAGCATCGGCACCGTGTTCGAGTGGCCAACGACGAGCGCGCGGCTTCCCGCGGGAAGCGCGCGCAGCTCCCGGGCGAGCGCGTCCGCCTTCATCGGATCGCGCGGCAGTGCTTCCAGCCCGCGAGCGCTCGCGACGATCGTCGCCGTCTCGGTCGTGCGACGGTAGGGGCTCGTGATGACGTGCGTGACGCCGACGAGCTCGCCTCGCTTCGCGATGCACTCCGCGCGCGCCCGGCCCGCGGGGGAAAGCGCGGGATCCGGGCCGCCACTCTCCGCCTCGGCATGACGGACGAGGACGACGATCACGCTCGGGGAAGGGGCGGCGAGGGCCGCCGTCGAGAGGGCCAGGAGGAGAGAGACGAGGAGGCGTGTCATCGCAGCAGTCTAGCCCCCGACGCCAGCAGCGCGTGGCCCGGGCCGGTCGCCGCACTGCGAGACCAAGCCTGTCGACTGCGCATGGGCACTCGAAGGCCCTCCCCCTCCGCGCGATCCTACCCGTCGCTAAGGCCTCGGCGATGGATCGTGGTGGTCCCGGACGCCCGTCTCCCCCCTCCCTCCCCTATCTCACGGGCATCCCGCGAGCGTGGCCGTGACGCACTCCATGAGCTGCGATGTTCGGGGCGGATGCGAATCATCGCAACCGTCACGGATCCCGAGGCGGTCCGGAAGATCCTCGCGTGCATCGGCCTGCCGACGCGCGGTCCGCCACTGGCGCCGCCGAGGGAGAGGGATCAGGGAGAGTTCGGGTTCGGGGAGTGAGTCGGCACGCCGCGCCCGTCAGGGAGGAGTGCGCTCGGTCGGGGCCCGGAGCGTCGCCGGAGGCGTCGCCACGCCCCGCTTCGCCTCGCCAGCGACGCCCACCGGGCGGCGCTGCGCGTCATCGCGCGCCCCACCCGCGACCGGGGAGGAGGCGTTCCGTCGGCCAGGACGCTCCGCCGTGAGACGATGCGCCGGAGGGGAAGTCGTTTGGATGTCCTTCCGTCAGCGCAAGGCGCATGGCCTGCCCGAGCGCACGCTCCACGCGCTGTCAGACGCCGCGTACGGACTGAAGGTCCGCAACGCCACCTACGGCACCATCGCCGAGGTATCCGACCAGGTCGCCACCCGCGATCTCGAGGCGCTCGTCGAGATGGGCTTCCTGGTAGCTCACGGCGCCAAGCGCGGCCGGTACTACACGGCCTCCGATCGCGTGCTCTTGAT
Source organism: uncultured Thermoanaerobaculia bacterium (assembly GCA_964613915.1). GTDB lineage: Bacteria > Acidobacteriota > JBCCFW01 > JBCCFW01 > JBCCFW01 > CAZTIW01. The sequence continues at coordinate 14,383 of CAZTIW010000006.1, read as the reverse complement.
CCAGTGCCGAATCCGCAAACCGCCCCGCGAGGACGATCCGTTCGCGTGAGTGGGCCGCGACTCCTGTTCGCGCCATCCCCGGTGAGCTCCCACGGCTTTCTCTTGGCGCTGTCGATCGCTCGCCGTGACCCTTCCGTTCGGCGCCGATCGCGACGAGCGCGTCGAGTCTGCGCGTGTCACGCCCGCGCGGCGGACCTGGCCGGCGTGGGCGCCCGTCGCGGTCGCGCCTTCTTGCCTTGCCCCGCTCCTCATGGGAGGATGCGCGACGCGCGCGGGCTTGCAGCGGTTCGTCCAGGCTGAGCCGGTCGCAGCGTTCCCGAGGTCGTCTTGAGCCGCCGCGCATTCTCGTTGACTTCGTGCCTCGCCGGCATGCTGCTCGTCCTCACCATCGCGCCGCGAGCAGCGCAGGGTGGGCCGCCGCCGGCCGGAGAAGCGGTGAACGGCGCCAACGTCACGCGCGTCGTGTTCACGATCGACGATCGCCCGCGGGTCTTCGTCCAGGAGGAGTCCGGCGAGTGGCGTCACGCCGGCGTCGCGTTCAGGGAGCTCAGTCGCGACGTGTGGAGCGTCTACCTGGAGTCGGGAGAGCAGGCCGTTCAACTCGATCTCTGGAAGAAACAGGTCACGTTCCGCGGTCCTCGCAACGAGGCGCATCCCATCACGGCCTCCTTCGCCGGACCTCGCCAGGCCCCGCGACCGAATCGCCCGGGACGTCAGGACGATCCGGCTCCTGTTGCGCACGACGAGAGCGCCGAGCCCGTCCATCCGGTCGAGCCGGCGCAGCCGGAAGCGCAGCCGGAAGCGGCGGCCGACCCTGATCCCTCCGGCCCGCGCGAGATCTACGAGGACATTCCGGACATGCCGGACTCGGATCTCGCGGCCGTGCTGCACTGGATCGAGGTGAAGACGATCGGCGAGCGGCTCCCCTTCTGCTGGAGGCAGTCGTACGGCAACGGCGTGGGAGTTCCGCTCTCGACGTGCCCGCCCGGCAGCGAGAAGGATGGCCTGCTCTGCTATCCGCCTTGCGAGCCGGGCTACACGGGCGTCGGCCCCGTGTGCTGGCAGGATTGCCCGCCCGGCTATCGTGACGATGGCGCATTCTGCGCGAAGCCGGCCGAGTACGGCCGCGGCGCTGGGCGCGTGCCGGACGTGACCTGTCCCGCGGGCTTCTCGCAGCGCGGCATCGGCGCGGCAGCGTGGTGCGACAACGGCCCGACCTGGCCGTGGGATCTCAAGACCGTCGCGGCCACCATCGGATGTCACGACGACGAAGAGATGAACGGCGGGCTGTGCTACCCGAAGTGCCAGGCGAACTTCCACGCCGTCGGCTGCTGCGTGTGCTCACCCGACTGTCCGGCGGACTTCGGTGCGGACATCGGCGTCTCGTGCACGAAGAAGAGCTACGGACGAGGAGCCGGCTCTCCGATGATCTGCGAGGCCGGCCTCGTGGAGGACGCGGGCCTCTGCTACCCGCCGTGCCAGTCCGGCTTCCACCTCGTCGGGCCCGTGTGCTGGCAGGACTGCTCGGACGGCTGGCAGCCTTGCGGCGCAGGCTGTTCGAAGAACTCCGATCCGATCCTCGGCGTGGAGGCTCCCTGGCGCGATTGCGCGACCACGATCACCGATCAGGTGCTCTCGACCGTCACGTTCGCGGCGAACCTCGCGACGCTCGGTCTGTCGACGCCGGCGACGGGCGCGGCACACGCAGGTCAGGAGACCATCACGGTCGCCTCGAAGACCCTCACCGGCGGGTCGCGCGTGGGCAAGCGCCTCGTTTCGCTGGTGAAGAAACTCCAGACCATCAAGCCCGAGAACGCGCCGAAGGACGCGACTGTCGTGCGCCGCATCTACGCCGCACGCGCCGAGAAGGCGTTCAATCGCGTGAAGACAACGAAAGACGTCGTGAGCGGCCTTTACGACATCGAGCAGCAGTTCGAGACGGCATTCGCCGAGGACTTCGCCGAGCAGACGAGCGAGGGCATCGCGCGCGAGATCGACAACCGGTTCGAGCCTCGTACCGCGCTCTACATCAAGAAGTGCTGGGGCAACGTGCAACTCCAGCGCCTCGCCGCGGCGGAAGGAATGGAGGCCGCGCAGAACGCGCTGGGCCTGATCTCGATCGTGGACATCTCGGGGGTGACGGGCGTGGTGGCGGCTTTCGCGAAGCCCGTCTGCCAGACCGCGACGCCCTTCCCGGAGCTGTCGCAGTCGTATCGTTGACGGCGGGGTGCGGAGCCCGGAGTGTCCCTCCCGGCCGCCGGTACTTGCTGCGCCCCGCGCTGGCGGCAGATCGGTTGCAGCCGATGCCCGACGGTCGCGTGCGGGTGTCGCTGCGCCGCACGTGGCGTGACGGGACGACGGCGGTGGTGATGGAGCCGCTGGAGTTCATCGAGAGGCTGGCGGCGCTGGTGCCGGCGCCCCGGCGGCATCAGGTGCGGTATCACGAGACGCTGGCGCCGAACTCGGCCTGGCGAGGGATGATCGTGCGGGGCGTGAAGGAGGGGACGGCGCCGTGCGTGGCATCGCCGGCAGGGGAGAGCCAGCGCTCGACGCGGATCGCGTGGGCTGACCTGCTGAGGCGGGTGTTGGCGGTGTTCGGGGCGGATGCGAATCATCGCAACCGTCACGGTTCCCGAGGCGGTCCGGCCGTTCCTCGCCTGCATCGGCCTGCCGACGCGCGGTCCGCCGCTAGCGCCGCCGAGGGAGAGGGAGCAGGGAGAGTTCGGGTTCGGGGGGTGAGGCGGGAGGCTGGATGCTGCACCCGTCCGGGGGGAGTGCGCTCGGTCGAGGCGCGGAGCGTCGCCGGGCGGCGGTGGCTGCTCAGCCCGGGGCGTCGATGGCCGTGGCGACCTCCGTCTCGATGGCGGCGACCTGGCGGGGCGAGAGGCCGAGCGCCGCCGCGAGCCGATCGAGCCAGCGCCGCTCGGCGTCGCCCACCGCCTCGTCGCAGCGCACGACGGCGAACGCGAGCGCGTAGAGATCCTCACGTTCGGTCGGATCGGCGACGCCCGCGACGAGTGCCTCGACATCGCGCGGAGCCGCGAGATCCTCGAGCACGGAGGATCCGGCGCCGGCCTGGCGCGCGGCCTCCATGACGCGCTGCATCTCGCCGGCCGTCACCGCGCCATCGGCCTGGGCGGCCGCGAGCACGACGCGTGCCTGGCGCAGTGCCGCGCCGTCCGGCTCTCCTCGCCGGGGATCCGCCGTCGGCGGAAGCGGCGGGGGGACGGCGGCCGTCCGGTCGGCGGGGGGCGGCATCTGTGGCATCGGAGGAGGTCCCTGCGGCGCGCCGGTCGGACGCTGCGAGCGCTCCCAGATCCCGTACGCGAGACCCGCGGCGCCGACCGCAGCGCCCAGGGCGAGCCCCGGCCGCTTGCGCACGCCCTTGAGAATCCAGCGCGTCGCCGCGTCATGCCGCTTCGGCCGGAGGCCGAGCGACTCCTTCATGACCGTTCCGAGAAGGCTGCCGAGGTCCATCGTGAGGCTCCGTGAGGAGCGAGAACGATATCCGATGGAAGTTCCGGTCGCCGGGCCTACCGCGCCGTCTCCCTCGCCCTCAGGCGCTCGTTGATGGCCGGCACCCAGTCGCTGCGCTCGCGCCCTTCGGCTTCGATGGCGTCGAGCTGCGCTTCGGTCAGCCGCTGCTTCGCGCGAGCCTTCTTGCGATAGCTCGCCATCATCTCCTCCTCCGCCGCCTGCTCGACGAGCTCCGCGTGAGCGTCCGAGAGCTCCTCGATGCCGCGCTGCGCGGCGATGGCACTATCCCTGCGGTTGGCCTCGCTGAAGTCAATGGCCACCATGTAGTCGCAGGAGATCTCGCGCCGCACCTCCTCGGCGATGCCCGACAGGCTCGCGGGCGCAGTCGGCTGCGGCGCCTCGCTCATCTCGGCGAACTGGGCCTCATCGAAGTCCACCGAAGAACCGACGCCCGGAGGTTGCTCCAGCCGCCCAATCCAAATAGCGACGCCCGCCGGGCGGCGCAGACCGTCATCTCACCCGCGAACGGCGTCCGGGAACGGGCGCTCCGTCGCCTCGTTAGCGCGACGGTGGGACGATGCGCAGCGGGGGAGGGCGTTTGGAGCGCCTAACCACTCGCCCTTCGGACGAGATCGAAGCTCCGCGCCACCGCGTAGGTCTGGGCTCGCACCGACGATGCGGCCATCAGACCCGAGACGAGAAGGACGCCAGCGATCGTGGATGACCCGCGATGATGCGAGTGCGGCCTTCGAGCTTGCTCATGGACACCGTTCACGGCCCGCTCATCTCACGGGAGGCAGGAAGATGCGCGTGGTCTCGTGCGGGGAAATCTGAACGCGATAGGCATCGCCCTCAACCAGCCGATAGTTCATGCCGGAATGCCGTCGCTGTCCGAATGGTACTGGAATGATGCGCGCAACTGCCGCGTTGATCTGCTCATCGTTGAAGAAGCGGGACACGGAGATGGCCCTGCCCGACCACAGGCCGCCCGTGCACGTGTCCGGGATGCCGTCTCCATTGGCATCCACCCAGTCCACTCCCTCGAGTCCACAGAGGATCTCGTCGGCGGTCGCGTAGAGGGCGTGGTAGGGCACGGACAGCAGGAACAGCAGCGGCGCTGCGGGCCCGCAGAGTCGCGCGTCCTCGATGGGATGGCCAGGGTAGGAGAGGTGGGCTGACCCGAGAGCGTCACGGGATTGCGAGGCGAGTGGGGCGAGCCCGCCCGGACGCTGATCCGAACCTCGAAGCCCTCCCCCTGCTCGACGGAAAACGGCAGCCCCGTGAAGCGCACGCCGCCGAGAGCGACCGTGGCGACGCGCGTCACGGACGTGCAGGTTCGCCCGTCCAACCTCGTGAGCGAAAACGTCCCCGCCGTCGCGGGATCCTGCCGCGCCGACCACCATTCGCAGATCAAGTCGTCCGAGTTGATGACCCCATCCCCGGCCGGCGGGCCATCGGGATCGCCCACGCACTTGTTCGGCAAGGGGCTCGACGTGTCGGCGCCATCCGGAATGTCCGGGAACAGCATGAGCGACACCCAGTAGACGTTCTGCAGGGGCGCATTGTCGCTCGCCCTTCGGACGAGATCGAAGCTCCGCGCCACCGTGTAGGTCTGGGCTGCGGCGACGGAACAGAGGCATGTCCCCGCCAGCGCCAGCACGATCGCCCCGGCACGGCTCCATGCCCGACCTGCCCGCGCTCCCTGTCTCGCCATCGCCGCCTCCGCGTCGTGCGGGAACTTGGGCTTCGTCCCGCCCGGGCGTCAATCCGCCCCGCCTCGACCCACTCCCCCGGGCCCGGGGGGGCTTCCCACCTCAACGTCCCGCCGCATTCGGCGACACTGAAGCGGTGCTGCGCGTCAGCGCACGGTGGGCGACCTCGCCGAGATCGCCATCGATCCAGTTCGACGGCGGGCCGTGGATCTGCTCGCGCCAACGGCCGACTGGGTCTCTGCGGACTGGACCTGGGGCTCAGACATGGCAGCGCTCGCAGCCGAGGCTGCCCGCACCAACGCGACCGAGCAGCCCGCCGCGGCGAAACCTTGACGCCGGCTCGATTCGAACCGATCGCCGGGCACGCGCCGCACCGGCGAGGCAAGGGACTCGTGGCGCGAGGCGATCCGCCAGTCGAGCGACTCGTGACGCCACGGGGAGTTTCGCTTCGCCCACGAGGCGTGCGGACTCGTGCTCCAGGGGGCGTGGAGTACGATGCCCTCGGTCTCGAGTCCGTGCGTTACCTGCCCGACATCGTGCGCGTGTCGTGCGCGTACGCGAAGGTCGGCTGGCTGCCCGAGGTCGTCACGACCCATCACCACGGTCCCCCCCGCAGCCTCGGGACCAAGGCGGTGCCCGGCATGTTCATCGAGAGGACGAACTCCGAGGGAGTGACAGCAGCATGACGTTCCGGTCGATGGTCCTGCTCGTCCTGCTCACTGCGGCGCGGCATGCGAGTGGTGCCTCGACCGACGGCGGCTCGCCACGCCATGAGGGCCGAACGAAAGCCATCGTGACGTGTCCCGATCTGTGGCACTTGGCAAGGCGGCATGCATTGCGGCGAAGCCGCGACGGTGCCGATGACGCCACGACGCGCGAACTCGCGGGCCTCGATCCCGGTGTGCGTTCCGCGCGTGGGCCCGTGGAGCGTGCCGAGGCGCAGCGCCTCGTTGGCGCGCTCCGCACGGCCAGCGCCTGTCCGCTCGAGACGGCAACCTTGATCGAGTACGTGCTCGAGGACTCGCCAGCCCTTCCATCCCTGCTGGCGGAGCTTGTCGCCATGGCGTCGGATCGCGAGGCGACAGGCGAGGGGCGCGCAGCCTGCCTGGTTCTCGCACTGCGAGCCGGACAGGACGCCGGCTGGGTCCCGTCGTTGCTCACGGCAGATGTCCCACGCCAGCTCGCCAGCCAGGTGTGGGAGATTGCAGAGGGAGAGCCCAGCATCCTTCCGCGCGTCATGGCGCGTTCGCTCGTCCTCGGCGACGTGAGCGAAGACTCGCACCTGAGGGTCGACGCCAAGTTTTTCGCGTATCGACATGCCCGCGATGTGGACGCCGACCTGCTCATGCCGGTCGTGTTGCTCGCCGGGTTGCTCGGCTCGAGCAGGGAACCGCTGGCGCTCCGCAGGGATTGGGGACCGGATACCCAGGCGCTGATCGACGAGATGCTGCAGGTTCACGCCGAGGCGCGGGAGCGCGACCGCGGACGTGGGATCGGGCGATGAGGGCCGTTGCTCGGCATCCATTCCGTGCGGACCGGAGGACGTGAACTTGGCCATGGGGGATGCGGCGCGGACGAGAGCAGGCGCGGCCCTGCTGGCCATGCCGGGAGTGCTCGGGCTGGCCGGTGCCGCGGTCTGGCTGGTGGGCCTTCTCGCTACGGAGTCGGCCAGCGCCGGCCTTCGCGCCTTCCGGCATGAGGGTAGGGATTCAGCGATCTACGCGGCATGCGTCGCCGTGCTGGCGATCGGAGTCGCCGGGCGGTACGCCGTACGCGGGAAGGGTCTCGTCGTGGCCGCGGTCGTGCAGGTCATCGCTGGGATCGGCATCCTGATTCAGTTGCAGATGGCGCTCGAGTCAGTGTGGTCGCTACCCCGGGCACGCGGCATCAACATTACCGACGAAGCAGGACGCAGGATCAAGGAGTGGACAGCCAGCCACGGGAGCATCCCTCAGACGCCTGCGGACTGGGATGAGTTTCGCCGCGAGTCGGGCATCGAGCAGTCGATGCCCGCTCGCCATCGTGACAGGCCCTTCGTTTGGGAGATCCCTCTCGGCGCTCGCGGGGCGCAGGCTGGCCACGCCGAGAGTGCGGGCTCCTCCGTGAGATCGCCATGATGCCATCCAACGTGAAGCCTTCGGGATCGACGCGCGTCCAGCGGGCTATCCGCGCCGCCCGCACGACTCGCGCCCGGCACTTGGCGCTCAGCTGCGCGCTCACGCTGGCCGTGGCAGCCTGCGCTTCGCGCGGCGAGGAGGGGAGCGTGCAGCCGGCGGCGGCCCAGCCGGCGGCGGTGCAGCCAGCGGCCGCGCCGGAGCCGCTCGCACCGGCCGTGACCAAGGGTCCGTTCTGCTCGCCGATGGCGTACGCGGGGGTGGTGGTCAACATCAGCGAAGGGCGGGATGTCGCGGCGATTCATGGCGAGGGGCTGTCAGTGCCGGCGCAGAGCGGGGATGCGGCGGTGGCGCACGTGGATCCTTCAGGAACGCTCGTCATGGTGACGGAGACCGGCACGGATTCAGTGGTCATGCGGCTGAGCGTTCAGACGGCGGCGTCGGTGCCCGAGGCTTGGCGTGCGGGCCTGGCGGCGCACGTGTCGGAGAGGATGCGGAACGAGCGCGCGTTCGGCCCGTCCGGGGTTCTTCACCTGGGTCAGCCTGCCGCCGAGGTCGAGCGGTTACTCGGAGCGCCGGGCGAGCGCAGGCCAGCCGGCAGCGGCGAGGAGTGGGAGTACCACACGGACTACGGGCACACCGAGTGCGTCGGCACGGAGGACATCGTGCTCGTGTTCAGCGAGGGCGAGCTGCAGCAGATTGTTTTCGCGGGGACCGGGTGAGGGCGACTGCCGGAGCGAGGCCGAATCGCCGCAGGAGATTTCGGCGGCGGCTCGCTCGCGCCCTCGCGCTGATGTCGACGGGGTCACTGCAGGATCCGGAGGCGAACCTCATGGAGATGCTCTCGGCAGGAATCTGGAAGGCGATCTCGGCCGTGGATCCGATAGGCCTCACCGATGTCATCGAGTCCGCATGGGACACGAGGTTCGAACCCATGCCCGTGAACGAGGACGCCTCCCCATGACACGCGAGTCCGTCCAGGGACATACCCCGCGTGTCTGGGATGTGCCGCGCGATGCGCAGCTCGGGCCGATCTTCGAGTGGTGCCTCGAACGACACGGTGTCGATCGGCTGCTGGTCGTGGAGCGCTCCGCAACGGCCAATGGCCGTCACTACACCTTCGACTCCCGGGTGACCGCAAGCGTTGGACGGATCTTCGGCACGGCCGCGATGCAGAAGTTCCGGGCTGCCAGGTGGCCCGGGAGGCAAGTGTTCGGCCACCGTGAGCGGGTCCATCTCATCCGGTTCGACTCCGAGGTTGCCGCGCGCATGCTCAGCGTCGAGCCGACGCTCCGCGGGTGGCAGCATGGCCATCCACTTTCTCTGCCCGAGGATCCCTGCCTCTTCCGAGCCGGCGATGACCTGCCAGTCCTCCTGAGCGTCACGATTCATTCGGAGGCATGGATCGTCTCGGAAGATAGGCCCAGCGTTCCCGGCATTTCGCCGAGCGACGCGACCGTCCCCGAGCTCTACATCCCTCCGCCGCCGACGTTCGTCGATCGGGGTCCCATCGCCAGTCCTCCTGTCAAGAAACCTGTCTGACCCGGGCGACCCATGACTTCCGTGGCCGAACCGATGGCAACCTCGAACCGTCCATGCCAGCCGGGGCGCGTCGAGATGGCGAAGTTCCTACGCTTCAGGTGAACGTCGCCTTCCGGTCGCGTGCGTCGTCGGCGAGGGGGAGCACCCGATGCTCGTGGAGCGGCCGCCCTGGCGACTCGGCACCATCATCGCGAGCATCGGGCCAGCGAACGACGGGATCTGGCTGACCTGTGTGCGAACGTCCGGCAGATGGCGCGGCGACGCCACGATGTTGCTCGGCCTCGGTGGCGCGGACGATGTGGGAGTCAACGGCGATCTTCATGGCGAGAGGGTGCGCCCGAGGAACCTCGCGCGTAACGTGGTGTCCCCGTCGCTGCACGCGCACGGCGGCCGGGCGAACGGGCGCGCGGCTGCGGCCGTGGCGGGGCTCTCGCGTGGCAGGGTGCCGCTCCGGCGGGTTTTCGGTTAGCCTCCCCCCGCACATGACGAGCCATGAACCGCCGGCGGGGCCAGAACCCGCGTACGCGCGCATCGTTTCGGGCTACCGCACGTTCCGGCACGAGCGCGCGTTTCCGCTGCGCTGGGGTGGCGAGCTGCCCGCGCTCGACATCGCGTACGAGACCTGGGGCGAGCTGAACGCCGCGCGCGACAACGCCGTGCTCCTGCACACGGGGCTGTCGGCGTCGTCGCATGCCCGCAGCCATGCGAACAACCCGCAGCCGGGCTGGTGGGAGGAGTTCATCGGGCCCGGTCGCGCGCTCGACACGGATCGCTTCCAGGTCATCTGCTCGAACATCCTGGGCGGCTGCTACGGAACCACGGGACCGTCATCCGTCAACCCGCGCACGGGCGTCGCCTACGGCCCCGACTTCCCCGTGGTCGCCGTCGAGGACATGGTGCGAGCGCAGATCCTGCTGCTCGACCATCTCGGCATCGATCGCGTGCACGCGGCCATCGGCGCGTCGCTCGGCGGCATGCAGTCGCTGCTCGTCGCGGCCATCGCCCCGGAGCGCGTCGCGCGAGTCGTGTCCATCTCGGCCTGCTCGCGCGCGCACCCGCAGTCCATCGCGCTGCGGTACGTGCAGCGCCGCGCGCTGATGGCCGACCCCGCGTGGGCGGGCGGCCGGTACTACGGCAAGTCCTTCCCGCGCGAGGGCATGAAGCTGGCCCGCGAGATCGGCACCATCACGTACCGCTCCGGCCCCGAGTGGGAGGAGCGCTTCGGTCGCGCGCGCGCCGAGGCCGGCACGCCGCACCTGGGTCCCGACTTCGAGGTCGAGAGCTACCTCGATCATCAGGGCGAGAAGTTCTGCGATCAGTACGACCCGAACTCGTACCTCGTGGTCTCGAAGGCGATGGACCTGTTCGACCTGGGCGAGGGCATGCCCAGCCACGAGGCGGGCGTCGCGCGCATCCAGGCGCCGAGCCTGGTGATCGGAGTCGTCTCCGACATCCTCTTCCCGTCATGGCAGCAGCGAGAGCTGGCGAGCCTGCTGGCCGGAGCCGGCACGCACGTCGTTCACGTGGAGCTGGACGCCGCCTACGGGCACGACACGTTCCTCATCGAAGTGGACCGGGTCGGAGGCGCCATCCGCGAGCACCTGAGCGCGCCGGCATGAGACCTCCGATGCCTCTCGCGCATCACGGGGACGCGGGCCCGAGTCAGGGCCGAAATCAGGGTCGCCCGGCGGCCGTGAATGTCGTATCGTAGGGAAGAGGACGCTGGACGCCACCGAATGACCAAGCCACGCACGCGTGCCCGCACCCGGCCTCGAGCCGAGGGAGTCATCGCCACGCCGACGCCGGAAGCGCCGCCACGCCGGTCCGCGCGGACGGCGCCAGCGGCGTCTCCTTCCGCCGTGCCCGGCAGGCCGATGCTCTCGCGAGAGCAGAGCGGCCGGCTGCTCGTGCTCGCTCTGGGCGAGCAGATGCTCGCGCTGTTCCGCGTGATCGATCGCGTGGCCGAGGACGGCACGGATCCCGATCTCGTGATGGGGCATCTCGCGACCATGGCGACGCGTCCCCGCCGCGCCGTGCGCGTGGGCCAGGAGCGCGCCTGGCTCCTGTCCACTCTCCTGCGCCTGCTGGGCGCGAGCATGGCCGAGCCGGATCCCCGCCGCCTCCCGCGCCTGCGCCGCGCGCCGGCCGACAGGCGGATCGAGGTCCGGGCCGAGCGGCTCGACCGCCTGCAGTCCGTGCTCCAGGGCATCGCTCCCCACGAGCGCGCCTCGGTCGTGCTGGTCGTCCAGGAGGGGCTGAGCCTCGACCAGGCCTCGCGCGTGCTGGGGCACTCCCGGGAGCAGTTCGCCGAGGCCTATGCCGGCGCGCTCGACGCCCTCGATGACGAGCTCCTCGAGGCTCTTCTCGCCCACTGAGCGCCGCGCCTGCCGCGCCAGCCGGCCCTGCTGGCTTGCGGAAACGACGGGGTAGCGGGCCGTTCAGCGCGGGCGCGACCCCCCGCCCGGCCGATGGGAATCATTCCAGTGGCCAGGTGACCACATTCCGCCTTACACCTTGGGACGAGCATCTCCTGTTCTCATGAACCCGGGCGGCGCCCCCGATACGCCGCCCGGGAACCTCTCCGAGAGCCCAGCCATGCAGGCCCTGATCTGGATCCGCCGCTACGCCTTCGCCGTGTTCTTCCTCGTGCTCGCAGGCGGCGTGATCCTCAGGCCCGGCGCTCCGCGCCAGCAGATTGCCGAGGCCCCCGCGGCCGCCGCCCAGCGCGTGACGCCCGCCGGCCTCTCGTTCTGAGGGCCGCTCAGCCCAGGGCGAGCATGCGCTGAACGGGCGCGAGCGCGCGGACGCGAATGTCCTCCGGCACGTCCACCGAGGGGCGCCGGTCTCGCATGCACAGGTAGAGCTTGTCCACCGTGTTGAGCTTCATGTAGGGGCAGATGGAGCAGTTGCAGCTCCCGCCCGCCGGCGCCGGGATCAGCGTCGCGTCCGGCCGCGCCTTCTGCATCTGGTGAAGGATCCCCGCCTCGGTCGCGACGATGAACCGCTGCCGCGGGCTCTTCGCCACGTGCTGCAAGAGTCCGGTCGTGGAGCCGATGAAGTCGGCCAGATCGAGCACGGACTGCTCGCACTCCGGATGGGCGATGATCTCGGCGTCCGGGTGCTGCGTCTTCAGCTCGTGGATGCGCCGTGCCGTGAACTGCTCGTGCACGATGCAGAAGCCCGGCCAGAGCACCATGTCGCGTCCGGTCTGCTTCATGACCCAGCGCCCCAGGTGCCTGTCCGGCGCGAAGACGATCGGCCGGTCCTTCGGGATGGACTCGACCACGCGCACGGCGTTGCTGGACGTGCAGATGATCGTCGAGAGAGCCTTCACGGCGGCGGAGCAGTTGATGTAGCTGACGACCTCGTGGCCGGGATACTGCTCGAGCCACTTCGCGAAGTCGTCCGCCTGGCAGCGATCCGCCAGCGAGCACCCCGCGTCGAGATCCGGCAGGAGCACGAGCTTGCCGGGGTTCAGGATCTTGGCGGTCTCGGCCATGAAGTGAACGCCGCAGAAGACGATGACCGACGCGTCGGTCTTCGCTGCCTGCTGCGAGAGACCGAGGGAGTCGCCCACGTAGTCGGCCAGATCCTGGATCGCGGGCTCCTGGTAGTAGTGCGCCAGGAGCACGGCGTTCAGCTCCTTCTTGAGGCGCCCGATCTCGCGCTCGACATCCAGCGACGGATCGATGCTCGTGACGGCGGGCTCGGCGGGAAGGGTGGGCGGCATGCGCGGATTGTCGCCCGGAGCGCGCGCGAGCGCCAGCACGCCGTCCCGCGCCCGGCCTCGGTTCAGCCTCGCAGCGCGAGCGCGAAGGCGGGGGCCACGAGCAGGAGCGTCACGCCCCCGGCGATGCCCACCGTCGCGAGAGCCTTGGCCGTCGTGAAGTCCAGCGCCTGGCGCACGGCGAGGATCATGGCGGCGGCCGACAGCGGCACGCCCACGATCGCGCCCAGGCCCGGCACCAGCATCAGGATGCCGGGCGCGGCGGCGAGCCCGAGCGCGCGCTGCATCTCGCCCATGTCCGCCACGCCGCCGAACAGGAGCGTCCCGACGAGCATGGTGAGAAACGACCACGACAGCCAGCAGACGACGAACGCCGTCGCGAGAACGAGCAGGCTCGTCCAGCCCACGTCGCCGCGGCCCAGCACGCGAGCGGCGATCATGTTGCCGATGCCAGCGCAGGCGGAGGCGCACAGCACGACCGCGAACGCCTGCGGCCCCGCGCCGTGGTCGTGCTCGATCTCCTCGAACACGTTCGCGTCGAGCTTCCAGGCTCGCGTCACGCGCGTGACGACCTGCTTCATGGCGCGCGCTCGCGATCCACGGGCATCACCCGCGGCGCGGCGAGCGCGGCCTCGCGAATCTCCTCGGCGCGTCCGAGCCATGCGGCCACCGCCGCGTCGTCCGCGGGGCGCGAGAGGAGCGCGGGATACCAGCGCGCGCGGATCTCGTCTCGCTGCTCGCGCGTCAGGTCGCCGCCGCCGCCGGGCCGCGCCACGGCGGCGCGCCGCAGTTCCCAGAGCACGAGCGCCGCGGACACGGAGAGGTTGAGACTCCCGGAGAAGCCCGTCACGTCAATGCGGAGCATCCCGTCGCACGCGGCGACCGCGGCGGCGGACAGCCCGGCGGTCTCGTTGCCGAGGATGACGGCGATGGGCCCGTCCGGCGAGAAGCCCGTGAGCGACACGGCGTCGGCGCTGTTCGCCGTGCCCCAGATCGCGCGGCCCTCGGCGCGAGCCTGCGCGAGCGCGCCCTCGATGCCGGCGTGTCGCGAGACGCTGAGCCACTCGTGCGCGCGCTGCGTGACGCCGGCGGAGATGGCCGCCGCCTCGCCACGCGGGGCGACCAGGTGAACGTCCTGCACGCCGAGCGCCTCGGCGGTGCGCAGGACGGCGTGCACGTTGTGGGGATCCTGCGAGCCCTCGAGAACGATGCTCACGCGGCGGGTGCGCGCGGCGAGGACCTGTTCGGCCCGGATGAGCCGCCGGGGGATCTCGGACGCCGGCGGGCTCATCCGCGAGAGCCCCGCATCGCCACCGCGTGCCGGGGACGACGCGGGGCGGGCCTCACGCGTGCTTCTCGAGTTCGGCGAGCACGGCGTCCTCGTCCGGGAACTGCTTGGTCTCGAGCTTCGAGAACAGCGTCTTGCCGTTCACGATGACCTCGAAGCGGCCATCGGCGAAGGGCGCGAGCGAGAAGTTCGAGATCTTCTGCTTGAACTTGCGAAGCAACTTGTCCGTCAAACTGACGGCCTTGGGCTCGTAGTTTCAAGCCGAGCAGTATTCGATCCTGATATCCATCGGGCGTTCCTCGCGTGTGTTCCGGACCATCCGTCTCGATGGCGCGCGGTGGAAGTCATGCGCTTCCGGTGTCGTCGGTCGTGGCTCGAAGAGCCCATCCCGCAGGCCCGACTCTACCCGACGGAGGGATCTCGGTCGAGGGCGGGCGCGAGCGGCCCGGGCCCTGCGGCCCGGATGGGTGCCCCGGCCCCGCGTTTTTGGTTGATGCCTGAGTGCTGAGAGAATCCCCTGGCT